>JALONP010000003.1 GCA_025454875.1 Bacteroidia bacterium
GTAAAGTGTATTCAAAGATCGTTACTTAAAATCTGAAAGCAAATCACAACCCAAACAGCTCCTCAAACTCATCCCAACTGAGTGTATTCAAAGATCGTTACTTAAAATCTGAAAGCAAATCACAACACTCATAAGTGCTTCGTAATCTGTATCGGGAGTGTATTCAAAGATCGTTACTTAAAATCTGAAAGCAAATCACAACTCTGCATCCGTGCGAATTGATATTCGTTTAAGTGTATTCAAAGATCGTTACTTAAAATCTGAAAGCAAATCACAACATAGGGAATTTTTGAAACTTTTGGCCGTTAAGTGTATTCAAAGATCGTTACTTAAAATCTGAAAGCAAATCACAACCTTCCCCAGTTTCTATGTCTACATACATTTAGTGTATTCAAAGATCGTTACTTAAAATCTGAAAGCAAATCACAACTAATAACGAACTACACCGCTTTTCCAACGGAGTGTATTCAAAGATCGTTACTTAAAATCTGAAAGCAAATCACAACTTATTATCGTTCATAATACAGACGGTATTAGTGTATTCAAAGATCGTTACTTAAAATCTGAAAGCAAATCACAACAGTCGAGAAACGATAAAAAAAGTGATTAACAGTGTATTCAAAGATCGTTACTTAAAATCTGAAAGCAAATCACAACTACGAACTGATTGATACAGTTGATGAAATGAGTGTATTCAAAGATCGTTACTTAAAATCTGAAAGCAAATCACAACTAAGTCAGTCATTGTATTCGTCATTAGTTAAGTGTATTCAAAGATCGTTACTTAAAATCTGAAAGCAAATCACAACACTATGCTGTTTATTCTGATGTTGTTTATTAGTGTATTCAAAGATCGTTACTTAAAATCTGAAAGCAAATCACAACTACTCAGATATAAAAAACTGCCCGGCAGATAGTGTATTCAAAGATCGTTACTTAAAATCTGAAAGCAAATCACAACGGCTAAAGGTGTATCAATCGTTGCTGCTGAAGTGTATTCAAAGATCGTTACTTAAAATCTGAAAGCAAATCACAACCAGGAGAATGAAAATGTACGCAAATGGAGTAGTGTATTCAAAGATCGTTACTTAAAATCTGAAAGCAAATCACAACACTACAGTAACACCACATTTTGTATTACCTAGTGTATTCAAAGATCGTTACTTAAAATCTGAAAGCAAATCACAACAGCAGACCGTGAAGACTATTTAAACGCAGTAGTGTATTCAAAGATCGTTACTTAAAATCTGAAAGCAAATCACAACAGTACTCATTGTAAGTTTCGAAGATTAATAGTGTATTCAAAGATCGTTACTTAAAATCTGAAAGCAAATCACAACTTATTGTTGTCACTTGGATCAATGCCGAAAAGTGTATTCAAAGATCGTTACTTAAAATCTGAAAGCAAATCACAACAATGCGTTTACCAAACCGTCCACTAACCTTAGTGTATTCAAAGATCGTTACTTAAAATCTGAAAGCAAATCACAACTATAAGCGGTGGTGGCGGTGTGAAAAACTAGTGTATTCAAAGATCGTTACTTAAAATCTGAAAGCAAATCACAACAATGGATGGCTAATCTTTGGCATGTTATTAAGTGTATTCAAAGATCGTTACTTAAAATCTGAAAGCAAATCACAACCATGCTGACCTAACTGTTTTTACACCGCAAGTGTATTCAAAGATCGTTACTTAAAATCTGAAAGCAAATCACAACTTGTAACCAATAATAAAACCTCTAAAAGTGAGTGTATTCAAAGATCGTTACTTAAAATCTGAAAGCAAATCACAACACAGTTGTTGTTGTAGAACAGCAAAGTATAGTGTATTCAAAGATCGTTACTTAAAATCTGAAAGCAAATCACAACTAGATTGGTTTGGAAGAAGAACTAATTCGGAGTGTATTCAAAGATCGTTACTTAAAATCTGAAAGCAAATCACAACTTTTTGTAATACAAAACTATGATTAGTATCAGTGTATTCAAAGATCGTTACTTAAAATCTGAAAGCAAATCACAACATGGAATTGCCAAATAGGTAACGGCCATTAAGTGTATTCAAAGATCGTTACTTAAAATCTGAAATGGAGCGAAGCGAAATTCATTGATGCCATTAAAAAACAATAAACAACCCATCAATAAAGCAAATCACAACAGGATCCATTCCGTTAATCCACTCCATTAAAGTGTATTCAAAGATCGTTACTTAAAATCTGAAAGCAAATCACAACTTTGGGCATTACGGGGAAGCCTTACCAAAAAGTGTATTCAAAGATCGTTACTTAAAATCTGAAATGTAGCGAAGCGGAATTCATTGATGCAATTGTAAACAAAACAACCTATCAATAAAGCAAATCACAACTATAACCATGCCCTCTTTTTTTATTATTTAGTGTATTCAAAGATCGTTACTTAAATTCTGAAATGTAGCGAAGCGGAATTCATTGATGCAATTGTAAACAAAACAACCTATCAATAAAGCAAATCACAACATTCGAACAACTCTAAAGTTTGTGATTGCAGTGTATTCAAAGATCGTTACTTAAATTCTGAAAGCAAATCACAACCGTAAAACGCATAAAGCCTGCTGAAGTTCAAGTGTATTCAAAGATCGTTACTTAAATAGAAAAGTATAAGCCCCACTCACATTTCAGGATTTATCCAATCGATTGTTCCATCCATATTAACTTTAAAATCATGGCCTTCAACAAAAAAATCGTATTTGGAATATCCGAAACGGAGTGTTGGTTTGGAGTTTTGAAAATCAATCTCTGACTCACTATATATCTCTTCAATTTTGTTTCTTGCTTCCAAATGATGTTTGAAATTTAGTCTTCCATCTTTTTCATAATTGGTAAAAACGTATAATCTTTTATTCAACTCGTTAATTTCAAGCATTCTTAAATCTTCTTTTGCGGATTTTTTGAAAATCACTTTTAAACCTGATTCTAAAACATATGTTAGCGGTAATTCAATGGTGTTTTTACCTTTTATAATCGTAATCTTTTCTTCAAAAAGTTCTTTCGGCTTTTTTATTGGATTTAGTGAACTGAAATTTGCAGTTTCAAACAAATTCCTCATATCGAAATACTTTTTATCATCTTTCTTGTAAATAGCAAAGTAGCAATTTGTTGCATTAGCTGCCCAATAGCTTTGCTTATAATCTTTATTAGAAAGATTAGTTTGTTTTTTTATTGCCAATGGTTCCTTTACTTCTCCATCTTTAAATATTCGGATGTGTCGAATTTTGTTTCCATGCGGGTTACCTTCCTTGTCTAACAAATAAATTCCTTCTTCATAGGCCTTTTTAAAACCACCTGCTCTCTTTGCATGCTCTTTTATTTGTTTTTTCAACCCTTCATCAACTATCTTTTCTATGCTATTAAAGTCGGCTGTAAAAGGTACTCTCAATACATATTTAACCTGATCTTCTTGAATAAACTTACCGTTTTCATCTTTTAACAAGTTTCCATTTTCTCCTCTCTTTGAAGGTTTTATTGCACCGTAAAAAGTATCTTGGTGTAGTTGACCGCGAATTGAATCACCTGTTGCCAATTTGTTCACTTTTGTTCCATCAGTCTTCTCAATGAAAACCTCCTTACCTCTCTTTCTTATTTTTCTTTTTGAAGGAGTAAGTTCTTGATTATTGGTTATGTTGTTTATTAAAATATTATCATCAATGTTCAAGATGTACTCTCGTTTAAATCCTTTGTATGGTTCAGTTTCCGTAAACTTTGTTCTATTCTCTTTGGATTCATAATATTTCTCAAGAATTGCATCGCGCTTAACTGCTACTGGAATAATTGTTAATACTGCTGCATCTTTTGCATGATGCGAATGTTTACTACGATCTTTCTTCTCATCGGCAACTTGCAATTGATAAATCTTTCTAAAAGCAGAAGTAATACTTCCTTTTTGAACATCAACTTTGTCAAAATAAGTTTTTAGATAGTGGAAAGCATATTTAGAAATCAATTGAGTGTCTACTTTCTGACTATTTTTAAAGCCACTTGTTATTTCAGTAATTGTAAATCGGTTTAATTTATTTTGCCAATAATCTAATTCCATTTGCCACAAATGTCGTTGACGAATTGCATCGTCTTTCCATGATTTATTAGACGCCTTTTTGGCTTTTGTCTTCCAGAAATCGACTTGCTGCCTAATTCGTTTCACCCTCTCTTCCCAAGCCTCCAATCTAGGCTTTATTGCGGTACATTTACCTATTGCTCCTCCAAAGTCATAGTCCTTATCATAGTTCTGCAACTCCGTTGGTATTTTATTTTTTTTGACGGTCCTATTATAATCATGATAGCAAACTGTAATGTTAGCAAGAGAGTTATCAAAAGATTTACTTCTAGGTAGAGTATGTTCAAAATCAATCACATTATCGTCAAACAAGTCTGTTAGCCTAATTAGTTTCCCTGTGTATAAACACTGATAACCCTGCTCCTTCCATAATTTGTACTTTTCAATAAGCTTTTTACCATAACCGTTCCAGCGTATTACATCATCTTTAGCATTAGCTTTTTTCTTTTTCTTGGCAACATTTTCATCATCTTCAAATTCAATTACAGGAGGTAGCAATTGATCTTCATATTGTTCGTAAAACAACCTTAGTTTATCAATGTCATTATTGCTTACAGCACTTGCTTTGATGGTATTATCCTCTTGTAACAATCGTTTAATTGCCTCTGCAAATTCTTGATTTTCAGATTCTCGTTGACGCTGCCAGGCTTCTATTGCCCAACGTCTATTGGCATCATTTAGCTCTCGGGCTACCTCAACAACAATCCTAGTTTCGTTGTCAATTTGATTGGTTTCAATCATATAGTTCAACAGCTTGCGAAGTTCGTGTAAAGTGCGCATCGCCATTGGATTTTTAAACGAGCCAGTTTTGGGGCTCCCTAATTTCACAATCCCATCCTTATCTGCTTTTGCTGTAGGATAAATATTGATTTCAGATGGATGATAAATTTTTGAAAAACTTTCATCGTCTAAATGTTCAAAATTATTCTTTAAGAAATCTTTTAGTGTATCAATCAACTTAGGTAATTGATAGTAACCCGTTTCTGTTCTGTAATAATTTTCGCCATTTGACTGAATAGTTACCAATCGCTCCAAACTACCTTGATTTCTAACAATTCCTTGATTAGCGAAATATGCTTGGTAACAATCTTTAATACTATTAAATATTCTATCCTTTTCTGAGTCTAAAAGAATGGCCCATTTATTTGAGCCAAAATACTCTAAAACAACATTTCGAATATCATTAAAATCACTATCATCTAGTTTGTAATTTTTATCCTTAAAACCGAACTTTTCACTAGCCTCTAAATTTTTATGCCTAGAAATTAGTGTATTTACAATGTTAAGTATTGACTTCTGTTGGCGGTTTTGATCAATAACACTTCCAATATTATCCAATAACAATAGCTCATTCTTTTGCCACAATTCCTTTCCTAAAACATTCGGAATATTGGCCAACAAAACAGCCTCTGTATAAATCAATCCTTTTTCTAAAAATACATTGATTTTATTTATCGCATTTATGCTAAGCATTCCGTAGCCAACCGGACATGCGTTCCAAGCTATTACAAACTGCTTTAATTTTTCTGAATCAAGCTTTAGTTTACTTTCAGCAAATTCAGAAACATACTCTTGGTCTTCATAGCTAAATAAAATATGCCAAACATCTTCAATGTCGTAATAGTCTTTCCCTGATTTAGATTTCTGTTCTTTCTTTATTTTGATATGCAAAAAGTCGTTACCAAATATATCCTTCAATCTTGCAGATACGGGACAAGCTGTTACTGTTGTTTTAGGTGAATAGTTTAACTGCCAATTTTTACTTTTATCTTTTTTGCCCAAGAAAGTTACTATATCCGAAAACGGGAAATATGCTTTTGACTTCCTAAAAAACAACTCGTTATAAATATCTTGTTTTAACTCAAGCGGCAACTGATTCCATTCGTTATTTTCTTTGTATTTAATATTGTTTAGAAATGCCCATGCACGAAACTTTTCAAATGAAGGATGACTTATAGGTGCGCGATACTTATTGGGCTCTAAAGTACATTTACCAATAAGTCCCTTTTGTGAACGTAACGGTCGTTTGTAAAATATGCTACCATCATTTTTATTCCTACCCGTTTCAACTAGTTTTATATATAGTAAATTTTCAAAATTAAACCCCTGAAATTGAAAAATGTATTTAATCTCATCTTTGTAGTTTTCTCTGATGGCATGTTGTGAAATATTTTCTCGAATCCTTACTTTTTCATCTTCAAGTAAAGCAAATAACCATCCAATTGTTTTTGCTTCTACGTGGCTTTCAAACAACTCTGCAATAAGTTTATTTTTTTTCTTTTCTGAGTACTGCAAATCCATTACTTCATTTTCATCTGTATCTTTTTCTTTAATGTCATCTGCCCCTTTTCTACTACTTTTAAAGCCTCTGCGTTGTGCAATATGATAAAGCGCTCTTCCCAATTTGAAGCGGTTTTCTTCCTTTGTAAAATCAAGTTTTAATCCAGCTAACTCTTTTCTAAGTTGATATGGGCTGGAATAATCAGGCAATCCATCCATGTTGAAATCCAACTTTATCCAAGCATCAAAAGCAAGATTCCAAGTAGGATAAATACGCCCTCCATTATTGTTTTTTCTAGCCTCGTTTTTATCAAAATGCCTCCATTTGTTTAAGTCCTCAATATTCAGCGGACAATATCCTTCTGTTATTAAATGCTCTAAAGTAGCCCACAATCTATATTTGCGAGATTGATAAAGACGTCTTGCCGATCGTTTTTTTGTTCGTTCTGCGGCATACGAATACTCGCCTGTTTTACCTAGACCAACACCTTTATTAAATGTTAGCACACCATATTTTTCAATTTGATTTCCGACTAAGTCGGGATTTCTTAAAGCCCATCCAATAGAATTTGTTCCTAGGTCAAGTCCGAAAATTTTATTCATAGTATTGTTTTTAATGGTTTTTTATTTAATGTTGTATTGCAAATCACAATAAGGCTATAAGCCGAAGATTTCTTGGCCCTGCTTTGGTGGGGCTTTTTTTGTCAATCAATTTCAAGCCCTTAAACATTCTGTAACTTCCAAAACTAGTTAGACTTAGTTGCAATAAGAAAAATAATGATATAGGGTACAACATGCTCGGGGTTTTATCGGATTAATCGTACACCAAAATTAAAAAAATCCACCCCAAAAACAAGCCCATAAAAAAAGCCCGAAACATTGCAGTTTCGGGCGCAATATATTCGTGGTGGTATAGGCTACTTATGTCCACACGCAACAATTCATCACGGTCGTCAATTGCCATATTTGTTTAGCCAAAACAATCAGGGTATTGCCCGTGGTGCACCTCAGGACTTTTAGGAAGTTCTAATACCTTTTTATCGTCTTGCACTTTGACATTGGCATCTTCGTATACCGCTTATTCGTTGCTAAGAATATGGACAAGTTTATCGGTTTTATGTTTAATGGAGGAGACCTTTTTTGCTATAGCTTATTTCTTTTTTTCTTTTGTTTGGCATCTTTCAAAATTTTCCTCTCGTCACCTTCCAATTTTCGTTGCAGTTTCTTTACATCTTCTGCTATTGGGAGGTTTTCGGGAATGATACCCCTTTTGTTCAGCATATCTCTCACTGCTGTATTGTTGTCTATATGTTCCTTTTCAATTTTACTTTGCCCTGTTAAATCTTTGCTTTGTACATTTAAACCAGTCATTTCAGCAGCCAAGTCTTTTGCTTTAATGCTGATTGTAGGCAAGAAATCAGCCACTGGTCTGTTATCAGGAATACCCATTTTTTTCTTTAACATTTGGGTATTCAATCTAAAAAGTGCTTGGTCGCCTTTTGAACGAATGATAGCGAAACCTTGGCTGTCAACGCCCCTTTCATATAAAACACCTGAAAGTTGTTTTTCTGTTTGGCTTAGTTTTTCTCTGGCAATTACTCTTTCATTTTCTAATAGCCTTTGCTCTACCAATTCTGCTCTGCGGGTTTGTACGGCAAAGTAATTTTGAGCAAAAGAGATTTCTTCCTTTCGGCTGTCTCCATTTTGAGCCACCAAATAACAAGCATAGCGGGTAAGTAAAATGTCGTCTATTTCGTGTTTTGCGCCTTTTCCCGCTTCTATCACCTTCCTGACGTCAGGAAAGTGATTCGAAATATCTTCTCCTGCATTTGTACAAGCACTTTTCGCCTTTTGAATTACCTTTTCAAAATTTTCCCATTTGTTGTAGCCCAAAAGCGATTGTAGTTCTCTGGCACTCCAACATTCAATGCCTTCTATTTCGGCCGCTGCCGCTTCAAATTGGGCAAACAGATTCTTTATTTCTTCTGATTTCATATACTTTGAATTTTTTCGATTAATTGATTCTTGATGTTTCGAATGTCGTTTGCCACTTCAATAAAATGCCATTCGGGATATTCGTATTTATCCTTCAAAACATTTACCGCAGGAATCCAACGGTTTTTTAAAGAACCATTTCTGCAATGCTGAACATTAAACAACTTTGTTTTGAAGGATATAATTGAGCTTGTGTGCTTAAAGCAGTATACATAGGGATAAATAAATTAACTGTCCCAAAATTAAAAAAATCCACCCCAAAAACAAGCCCATAAAAAAACCCGAAACATTGCTGTTTCGGGTTTTTACAGTAAGTTGTTATGCTTTATTGGGTAACCACTATTTTAAGTGATTGGGTATAGCCATTGGTGGCATTTACAAGCATGTACACACCACTTTGCAAATTGCTTATTTCGGTGCGGTAGTTGTTACCAGCATCAAGTGTTACCGTTTGTACCAACTGACCCAACTGGTTTAATACATTAAACGTTGCCTCATTATTGGTTGTTAGCGTAAAGCTACCACGGTTAGGGTTTGGATACGCATTGGCCACAATACGTGGTGCAAGCTCTTCAATACCTACCAAGCTAATTGTTACACAATCTGATGTATCAATACATCCGTTTTTGGTTACAATAACGGCATAGCTTCCGCTTACAGCAGGCTCATATGTTTGTTGGGTAGCATTGCCACTTGCAGGTGTATTATCGGCACAATTAATCCATTGGTAAGTGGCGCTATCGGTTGAAGCGCTAATGGTTGTTGCCGTGCTGGTAACCAAATTAATTTGTGGCTTAATACCAACATTTACAATAACAGTGCTATCGCAACCTTCGCGGGTAACCAATTTAAATTGAAACACACCAGCCGTATCAATCACTTGGCTGCCAACCCTCACACTGGTTCCAAAACATAAATCGTAAGTTAAGTTATTAATCAACTCAGGCTTTACAGTAAGGTTGAGTGATTGGATACTATCACACCCTTGGGCTGTTGTAAAAAACCTATTGTACACACCTGACTCGGTGCGGGCAATACCATTAAATACAAACGTGTCGCCAAAACATATGGTAGCTTGGGTAACAGTTGTTGCCAGTGTTGGCTGGTATACCCACAACTCCTCTTCTGTAGCTGGTGTACTTGCTCTAAAATACAAGGTGCCATTAATTGCGGTAAATTGCGATAGGTCTGAGTTGTTTGGACCACTAACAATATCGGCTACTAAAACTGCTGTATCTACTCCTTTGCTAACCTTCCACAACTCAGTACCTGTTTGTGGGGTTGTGGCTTTAAACAAAAGGTTGCAACCCATAACCACAAAACTATTTGGGTTAGATCCATCATATCCGGGTAGGATATCAACTACTTTTTTAAATACATACCCATCGGTACGCCATAACTCAGCATAATCATAAACTCCATTGGTTAATGTTGTAGTTGTATAATAAAGTTGGTTATCAAACGCAACACCGTTTCCAAATCCCCATCCAGTTGTTCCTTCCATCATTTCATGAAGCAATACCAACGAGTCATTGCGTATCACGTACAATTCGGTACCTCTAGCATCTGTTTTACCATTAAAAAACAACTTATCGCCAACAACAATCAGGTTGTAAGGATATGCTGCATTAATGCTGTTCACATCTAGGTCAACCAATGTGGTAACTCCACCTGCAATTTTAAACAACTCAGTTCCATCATCACCAGCAGCAGTTACGTAAATGGTGTTGCCAACGCCAACAAACGACTCAGGATATGAGGGATCCACTCCCGGTTTGATATCAGCGAACAAGCTTATCGATGATCCATCAGTACGCCATAATTCTGTTCCATGAGCCGAGTCTTGGGCTGTAAAATAAAGATGATTACCAATTACCTTAAGATTGCCAGGGAATGACCCCTCAATGCCAGGAAACAAATCCCCAACAAGGCTAATGGATTGCCCATCTGTTTTCCAAAGTTCAGAACCTGTATTAGGAAGCGTTGCAGCAAAATAAAGTTCATTGTTAAACAATACCATTGGCCCATCTAAAAAGGTACTCTCAATGCCTGGGTTAAGGTCTTGAATTAAAGCAAACGTATTGGTTGCCGGATCATATGTGAACAGTTCTTGTCCGATGGTATCATTGGGTAGTGAAAATACCAATTTGTTACCCAGCTTATACAAATCTCCATTGATGCTTTTGGTAACAGAATCAACTAAAACAACATTACCTACATTTCCATTGGTTTTAAATAAAAAGTAATCATTATCGTCTGCTGTAGCAATAAAATACACATCACCATTTACTTCTGTCATTGAATAGACCCTGCTTGAGAGGGTACCTCCAATACTTTTAACAAGCGTTGTTCCGGCAGTAGTTCCGTCTGTCAAAAACAGTTCGGGTCTTGATGCAACATTATCTACTGCCGCAAACAATAATTTACCATTGAGTGAAGCAAAGGGTAGTGGCTCTGAACCTTCTTCTCCGGGCACTAAATCTACAGCTAACATAGTGCCTGCTGCTGTGCCATCTGTTTTCCATAACTCATTGCCAAACTCATCGGTGTAGGCCACAAAATAAACAGTATTACCTACTGTAAACATATCCCCTGGTTCGCTGCCTTCAGGACCTGAAATAATATCTTTAACCACAACAGTTCCTGCCTCAGTTCCATCGGTTTTCCAAAGTTCATATCCATTTGCACTATCTACAGCTGAAAACAAGAGGAGGTTGCCTAACCTCACCATATTGTTTACATCGCTTCCTTCCTCTGCACCTTCATAAATATCCTTAACCAAAACAGTTCCTGCCTCTGTACCATCGGTTTTCCAAAGTTCACGGCTGTGTAAGGAGTCAGAAGCACTAAAATAAAAGGTATTGCCTATGGCTAGCCCTCTTACAAAATTAGGTGAACCGCTTTCTGTTCCTGGGTAAATATCTTTAAGCAATATTGTGCCTGCGGCAGTTCCATCGCTTACCCAACCCTCTTCGCCTTCATTGGGTGTGGTACGCAGAAAGAGAATTTTATTTCCGAAGCCCTTAAACCGGTAAGGGCTTGAACTTGAAAACGAGGTGACTTGTACCGTTCCCACCTCTGTGCCATTGCTCTTCCATAAAGTTCTTGGAAAAGTGTTGAATCGAGCAGGTGAAGTCGTAAAATAAACATCATTTCCTGCAACTGTTAGGTCACCAATTTCAAAGACAGTATTGGATGGCAACAACTTAAAGGTACCTGCTTCAGTCCCATCACTTCTCCAAATTTGAAATTCTTGTGTTTGATCCACAGCAAGGAAATATAAAATCCCGTTTGAGAAAACCAATTGACGAGGCCTTGAGGAAAAAGGGCCTGGAAGAATATCTTTAACCAAAACAGTACCCTGAGGAGTACCATCTGTTTTCCATAATTCAGTTCCTGTGGTATCTCCATCAGCCGTAAAGTATACCAGGTTGTTAGCAGAGGTGAAATTTTGGACATTTGAGCTTCCACGACCTTTTCTGATATCAACGAGCATTTGGGTTCCTGCCTCAGTGCCATCAGTAACCCAAGGCTCTCTACCAAATTCTTCTACATCAGGATTACAAATAAATTTACCATTGGCTAATGAGGCTCCTTCAGAAGGGTCTGTTCCCCTATTGGCGCGGTTAATGTCTGAAATGAGCACAGGAGCCTGTGCTACAGCATGTGTGAGTGAGGCGGTTGCGAGGAGGCAAGCCGCCAAGTGGGTGTAGATTTGTTTCATCATTATTGTTATTGGTTTTGTTTAAAAATGTTTGTTGCTTCGAGTCGGTTGCGTACGTCCCACTTCTTGTACACGATTTTTAAATGAGTTTTAACCGTGTATATAGAAACGTTAAGTATATCAGCAATTTCTTGATCTGATTTGCCCGTTGCCACCAATTTAATCACATCACGTTGGCGTACTGAAAGTGGTGGGACAGGTGGCTGTTGTTTTTTACCTGAAAAACTCATCAAGGCAAATCTATGTGTTAATGCTATCATCTTCCTTCACTCGTTTGAGGTAAAAAATGGCTAAAATTAAAAATCACTCGTTCGAGTGATAACTGAAAATGAACTATTTGCATCTTTGGTCTATTTTTTTGACAATGCTGCTGCTTCCATGCGGTTTCTCACATCTAATTTTTGGTAAATTTTTTTGATATGTGTTTTCACTGTATTTAATGAAATAAACAATTGATCGGCAATCTCTTTATCTGTATTCCCAATTACAAGCAATTGATAAACCTCCCACTCCCGTTTTGATAAAAGGGATTGTATTTGAGGAGCATCAATCATTGAATCGCTGATAGAAACTGGAATAACCGATTCGGAAACAGCTGGCAACCGAACCTTTATAGCCAATAGGCCAAACGCTATGAGTTCAATCAAGCGAAGGGTAAAAAAGTCATTGGGGGTTTTCACAATATTCCCAATTACCCCAATTAAAGGGAGTATAAACAATATGGAGCCAATGAAGATAGCAATTGCGCCAGCGTACAAATATACCGAGTAGGCAGATTGAACATGGGCATAAAAAAGAATTGCCCCTAATACCAGCAGTGATATGAGTACAATAACGAACTTACTAAAAACCACAGGAACTGCCAATGCATTAATTGCCAACGCTGCCGGAATGAAAGGAATAAACTGGACTACCTCTTTTCGTTTTAGCGTGAACAGGTGTGTATGTTGAAAGGTTAGCATTAAAAACTGCAACAAGCAGCTTATTGAAAGCAAGTAAACAGCATATAATACCTTAAGATTCCAAAAAGGCACAAATGTATCAGGAACAATAAGTTCATATAATGCCCAATGCCCTGCCATTGCATTCAAAACGGATAACACCAAAAAACCAACCAGCCAAAGCCTGCCTTTTAAACCTAAGGTGCTTAAGTAATATACCAAAATCAATAAACCTAAAACTATTAAAAGCAACAATATAGTCTGGTACAATCTCACACCTTTAAGTTGGGTAAATGAAGCGAATAACCAATTGGTTCGAGGTGAATTAGAAGGAACCAACCTTGTGCCCGACATGAGTTGTGCATGCACGCCAAACTTTCCAACATCAAATAGCGTCTGTTTCACCAATGTATCAAAAGTAAAGGAGGCCATAAGGTTTGGTGTTTCAGGCTCTTGATTAACTAAAAAACCGTTTCGAATTTGTTCGGGTGTTTTAGCAATATTCCAAATGCGCATATCATCAATACGCCCTTTAAAAAAGAAGGCTGGATGCATGTATGGCTCACCATTGTATCGAGTTTCAGCCCCAACCATAAATAAGATACTGCTATCAGGTTGAGCAATTGGAGTAGGTTTATCATTTGAGAGCATGGCAACCACTTCCCCATCCACCAATAACCTTGACGAAATTCCATCATAGGTTAATGCAAAATGATGCCAACCGGGAGTTAACAAACTTAAGTTGTAGTATAAGTTATGTGGTTGCAACGTTGAATCAAACAATACACAGCCGTACAACTTGCCTAAAAAGATAGCAATAGCGTAACCCGCATGCTGCGTATTGCCAGCCAATGTTGGGGTGTACTCTTCTGCTGTCCAATCATCCTCCCAAGCAAATAACTCTAAGGTAAGTTGGTTAGTGGGCTTAATAGCATTATCTGAACGCAATTTGAGATACGCGTATTCACCATCAAATTCAACACAGTGGTTGGTTGTTTGCGCATGCAAGTAAAAACGCTGATTAAAAACAAGTGAAGTTAGTATATGAATTACAAGCAGGTGCCAGATGCGCATGTAACGAAAGTAGAAAAATATTCATCGAGTGTATAAGAATTATGCAAGCAACCGTTTTAGAAAATCATTATAGCATAACTCTTCATCTGCGCAAATCAATTTTGTTTAAACAAGGCGGATGCGCATAAAAAATCCCACTCCTTTTGCAAAGAAGTGGGATTGTATGTGTAGCTTATTAAAAGCGTTTAGTTACTGTTTGCTGTTTCGCCTTTTGAGGCCATGAGCATGTCGTACTCTTCTTTCGAACCTACGATGAGTTTTTCATAGTCGCGAATACCGGTACCTGCAGGAATCAAATGACCTACGATCACGTTTTCTTTCAATCCCAACATTTGATCTACTTTACCTGATATAGCTGCTTCGTTTAACACTTTGGTAGTTTCTTGGAACGAAGCTGCACTCATAAAGCTGGCAGTACCCAACGATGCTTTGGTAATACCCATGATTACTTGTGAAGCTGTTGCCGGTTGGGCATCACGAACCTCTACCAATTTCATAGCCTTACGTTTAAGCATTGAGTTCTCGTCACGCAATTTGCGTACGTTTACAATTTGTCCTGCTTTAAGGTTAGCAGAGTCACCCGCATCAACAACCACTTTTTTATCGTAAATCCAGTCGTTGGTTAATTTAAAGTTCCACTTGTCGGCATTTTCACCTTCCAAGAACAACGTATCACCTGGATCTTCAACTGTTAGTTTTTGCATCATTTGGCGTACAATGATTTCGATATGCTTATCATTGATTTTTACACCTTGCAAACGGTATACTTCTTGGATACCATTTGTAATATAACGCTGAACTGCCAACGGACCTTCAATACGCAAGATATCTTGTGGAGAAATTGAACCATCAGAAAGTGATGAACCTGCTTTCACAAAATCGTTTTCTTGAACAAGGATGTGTTTAGACAATGGAACCATGTATTTCTTTTGTTCACCATCACGTGAGGTAATCAAAATTTCGCGGTTACCACGTTTAATTCCACCAAACGAAACAACACCATCAATTTCAGTTACAACAGCTGGGTTTGAAGGATTACGTGCCTCGAACAACTCGGTAACACGTGGCAAACCTCCAGTGATATCTCGGGTTTTACCGATGATACGTGGAATTTTAACCAAAATCTCTCCCGCTTTCATTTGGGTTCCTTCTTCAACAATAATATGGGCACCTACCGGAATATTGTATTCCTTGATGGCGTTGCCTTTCTTATCGGTAATCACAATTGAAGGAATTTTGGTTTTATCTTTCGACTCAATAATTACCTTCTCTTTGTGACCAGTTTGCTCATCACTTTCTTCTTTAAACGTGATGTTCTCAATGATGTTTTCAAACTTCACTTGACCTGCAAACTCTGATAAAATTACGGCATTGTATGGATCCCATGTACAAACACGTTGTCCCTTTTCTACTTTATCGCCATTTTTCACAAACAAGTGTGCACCGTAAGGAATATTCATGGTGATAATGGTATTGCCAGTTTTTTCGTCAATAATCCTGATTTCACCTTGGCGTCCAATTACAGTATCTACTTTCCCATCTTCTTCAGTTTCGAGCAATACCGTTTTAATTTCTTCAAACTCCAATTTACCACCAAACTTAGCTGTCATTTCGCTTTCGTTCGCAATATTTGAAGCGGTACCTCCCACGTGGAATGTACGAAGTGTTAACTGAGTACCAGGCTCACCAATTGATTGGGCTGCAATTACACCCACCGCGTCACCACGTTGTGCCATGCGGCCTGTTGCCAAGTTACGTCCGTAACATTTGGTACAGATACCCACTTTGGTTTCGCAAGTAAGTGCCGAGCGGATTTCAACTGTTTCGATTGGCGAAGCGTCAATCTTAGTTGCAATTTCTTCAGTAATCTCATCACCCGATTTGCAATATACCTCTCCAGTTAATGGATCAATAACATCATGCAAACTGGTACGACCCAAAATACGCTCAAATAAGGTTTCAACAACCTCTTCATTGTCTTTAAGCGCTGAGGTAGGAATACCACGCAATGTTCCGCAATCCTCTTCATTTACCACCACGTCTTGCGCCACATCATGCAACCTACGAGTTAGGTAACCCGCATCCGCAGTTTTTAACGCAGTATCGGCCAAACCTTTACGCGCACCGTGGGTAGAAATAAAGTATTCAATAACCGAAAGCCCTTCTTTAAAGTTTGATAAAATTGGATTCTCGATAATCTCACCTGTTCCACCACTTGCATTTTTTTGCGGTTTAGCCATCAATCCCCTCATACCACCCAACTGGCGAATTTGCTCCTTGCTACCACGTGCTCCTGAATCAAGCATCATGTACACAGGGTTAAATCCTTGTTGGTCTTCTTTTAATTGTTTTAATACGGTATCAGCCAAACGTGAGTTGATACGGGTCCAGATATCGATTACCTGGTTGTAACGCTCGTTGTTGGTAATGAAACCATTGTTGTAGTTGCTCCAAATTTCGTCAACTTCAGCCATCGCTTCTTTTACGAACTTTTCTTTTTCGGCTGGGATATTTACATAAGATAAGTTAAACGACAATCCGCCTTTGAAAGCGAAGTGGTAACCCAAGTCTTTGATATCATCCAAAAACTTCGCACATTTATCCATACCACAATCTTTAATAATGGCACCAATAATATCGCGTAAGTTCTTTTTGGTTAATGACTCATTGATATAACCAAACTCAGCAGGAACAACTTGGTTGAACAAAATACGTCCCAAGGTGGTTTCAATCACCTTGCTTACCAACTGTCCGTTTTCTTTAACGTTTGCTTTTACTTTTACAAAAGCGTGTAAGTCTACTTTCTTCTCGTTAAATGCAATGATTGCTTCTTCTGCAGAGTAGAATGTTAAACCTTCACCTTTTACTTCATGCTCTTTGGTGTTTTTGCGGCCTTTAGTAATGTAGTACAATCCCAAAACCATGTCTTGAGAAGGAACTGCAATAGGCGCACCGTTAGCAGGATTTAAGATATTGTGCGAAGCCAACATCAACATTTGAGCTTCCAAAATTGCTGCATTTCCAAGTGGAACGTGCACCGCCATTTGGTCACCGTCAAAATCCGCGTTAAATCCTGTACACACCAATGGATGCAATTGAATTGCTTTCCCTTCAACCAATTTAGGTTGGAAAGCTTGAATACCCAAACGGTGAAGTGTAGGAGCACGGTTTAGCAATACCGGATGTCCTTTTAAAATATTTTCGAGGATATCCCAAATAACCGATTCTTTGCGGTCGACCAATTTCTTTGCCGACTTCACGGTTTTAACAATACCACGCTCTAATAATTTACGAATGATGAATGGCTTGAATAACTCAGCAGCCATATTTTTAGGAATACCACACTCATGCAGTTTTAATTGTGGACCAACCACAATTACCGAACGACCTGAGTAGTCAACACGCTTACCTAATAAGTTTTGGCGGAAACGTCCTTGTTTACCTTTAAGCATATCGCTTAATGATTTTAATGGACGGTTACCTTCTGTTTTTACAGCACTTACACGTCTTGTATTATCAAATAAGCTGTCAACAGCTTCTTGCAACATGCGCTTTTCGTTACGTAAAATTACTTCAGGAGCTTTAATTTCCATCAAACGTTTTAAACGGTTGTTGCGGATAATTACCCTGCGGTATAAATCATTTAAATCAGAAGTTGCAAAACGGCCACCTTCCAATGGAACAAGTGGACGCAATTCTGGAGGAATAACCGGAAGAATCTTTACAACCATCCACTCTGGGCGGTTTTCGCCATGTTTTTGAGATGCGCGGAATCCTTCAATTACTTTAAGGCGTTTGAGGGCTTCCGTTTTGCGTTGTTGTGAAGTTTCGGTATTGGCTTTAATACGCAAGTCAAAACTCAACGTATCTAAATCAATGCGCGATAACAAGAACCACAATGCTTCACCACCCATTTTAGCGATGAATTTATTTGGATCTGCATCATCAAGGTATTGGTTATCTTTTGGCAATGAATCCAAAATATCCAAATACTCTTCTTCGGTTAACAAGTCGTATTGTCCTACACCATCAGCAGCTTTTAAACCTGGTTGGCATACCACATAACGCTCATAGTAAATAACCATGTCGAGTTTTTTGGTAGGGATACCCAGTAAGTAACCAATTTTGTTAGGCAACGAACGGAAATACCAGATATGAGCAACCGGCACAACTAAGTTGATATGCCCAATACGCTCACGTCTAACTTTTTTCTCCGTAACTTCTACACCGCATCTATCGCACACAATGCCCTTGTAGCGAATACGCTTGTATTTACCGCAATGGCATTCATAATCTTTTATAGGTCCAAAAATCCGCTCACAAAACAAACCACCCATTTCAGGTTTAAACGAGCGGTAGTTAATTGTTTCGGGTTTGGTTACTTCACCAAATGATTTGGTTAAAATAGATTCAGGTGAGGATAACCCGATTCTGATTTTGGTGAAATTGCTTTTTATTTTTTGATCTTTTTTTAATGACATATGGTTGTCGTTATTTCGTTAAATGTGTGTTGAGTATAGTAGGAATATGGCCCGCGCGAGGCCGTAGGCCTCGCGCGGGCTTCTTCAATTTGTTACTCAAGTGTTAAATCAAGACCTAAGCCGCGTAACTCATGCACCAATACATTGAATGATTCAGGAATACCAGGTTGTGGTAGGTTATCACCTTTCACAATGGCTTCGTACGTTTTTGCACGTCCAATAATATCATCCGACTTAATGGTTAGAATTTCTTGCAAGATATTGGCTGCTCCAAATGCTTCAAGCGCCCAAACCTCCATCTCACCAAAACGCTGACCTCCAAATTGGGCTTTACCACCCAAAGGTTGTTGCGTAATTAACGAGTATGGTCCGATTGAACGAGCGTGCATCTTATCGTCAACCATGTGGCCTAACTTAAGCATATAAATTACACCTACAGTTGTTGGCTGGTGGAAACGCTCGCCTGATAAACCATCATATAGGTAAGTTTTACCATACTCAGGAATACCCGCCTTGCGGCAATACTCAAGCATTTGCTCTTCGGTAGCACCATCAAAAATTGGCGTTGCAAACTTAACACCTAGCTCTTTAGCGGCCCAACCCATAACGGTTTCGTATATCTGACCCAAGTTCATACGCGATGGTACACCCAATGGATTTAACACGATATCAACCGGTGTTCCGTCTTCTTGGAAAGGCAAATCTTCTTCACGCACAATTCGTGCAACGATACCTTTATTTCCATGGCGACCAGCCATCTTATCCCCTACTTTCAACTTGCGTTTATTTGCAATATAAACCTTGGCTAATTTTAAGATACCCGTTGGTAGCTCATCACCAACAGTGATAGCAAACTCCTTGCGTCTAAAATCAGCAACTTCTTGGTTTACGCGGTTTTTGTAGTTTGATAAAATTTGACGAACAACTTCATTTTTATCAGCATCTGTAGTCCAGTTATTGGCATTGATATGCGTGTAGTCAATCTCATTCAAGTTTTTCATGGTAAATTTAGTTCCTTTACCAATTAACTCTTCGTTGTACACATTAAACACACCTTGAGACGTTTTGCCAGTTAACACCGCAAACAATTTCTCTACCAACTGACCTTTAATTGCTTTGAGGTTTTTCTCATTCTCCTCTTGCAATTTGGCAATCTTGGCCTTGTCATCTGTTTTAGCAGCTTTTTCTTTTTTGCTGCGTGCGAATAACTTCTTATCAATAACAACACCTGATGAAGATGGAGACGCTTTTAACGAAGCATCTTTCACATCACCTGCTTTGTCACCAAAGATAGCACGTAACAATTTTTCTTCAGGTGAAGGTTCTGTTTCTCCTTTAGGTGTAATTTTACCAATTAGGATATCTCCCTCACCAATTTCGCAACCAATGCGAATCAATCCATTCTCATCTAAGTTTTTGGTAGCATCTTCACTTACGTTTGGAATATCATTGGTTAATTCCTCTTCACCACGCTTGGTGTCGCGAACTTCCAACTCATACTCTGTAACGTGAATTGAGGTGAAGATATCTTCTTTTACTACCTTCTCAGAAATTACAATCGCATCCTCAAAATTGTATCCTTGCCAAGGCATAAATGCAACTTTTAAGTTACGTCCTAAAGCAAGTTCACCGCCTTGTGTAGCATATCCTTCGCATAATACCTGGCCTTTTTCAACCTTGTCGCCCTTGCGCACAATTGGCTTTAAGTTCACACAAGTATTTTGGTTGGTTCTGCGGAATTTGATCAATTTGTATGTTTTAGTATCTGTACCAAAACTTACCAACTTATCTTGTTCTGTTTGTTCGTAGCGCACCACAATCTCATTCGCATCTACATAATCTACCACTCCCTTGCCTTCAGCCACAATAAGTGTGCGTGAATCACGTGCAACTTTTCCTTCCAATCCTGTTCCAACAACTGGAGCTTCTGGTCTCAACAAAGGCACCGCTTGGCGCTGCATGTTCGATCCCATCAAAGCACGGTTCGCATCGTTATGTTCAAGGAACGGAATTAATGACGCAGCAATCGAAACGATTTGATTTGGTGCAATATCCATGTACTCAATCTTCTCGCCTTCCACCATTGGGAAGTCACCTTCAAAACGCGCTTTTACCTTATTGCTGGCAAACATTCCTGTTTTCTCATCGTACTTCGAATCAGATTGTGCAATTGTTTTGCCCTCTTCGTCTTCAGCACTTAAGTATACAACAGGTTTATCAATACGTACTTTGCCTTCATCAACTTTTAAGTATGGGGTTTCGATGAAACCCATGCCATTGATTTTAGCATGAACACACAATGATGAAATCAAACCGATGTTTGGACCTTCAGGAGTTTCGATGGTACATAAACGACCATAGTGTGTATAATGCACGTCACGAACCTCAAATCCTGCACGGTCGCGGCTCAAACCACCAGGACCAAGGGCACTCATCCTACGCTTGTGCGTAATCTCTGCCAATGGATTGGTTTGATCCATGAACTGCGATAGTTGGTTGGTACCAAAAAACGAGTTGATTACCGATGACAATGTTTTAGCGTTGATCAAATCGGTTGGTGTAAATACCTCGTTATCGCGAATATTCATACGCTCACGAATGGTACGGGCCATACGAGCCAAACCAACACCAAACTGTGCATACAATTGCTCTCCAACTGTACGAACACGTCTGTTACTTAAGTGGTCAATATCATCCACGTCTGCACGTGAATTACTCAACTCAATTAAGTATTTAATAATCGCTACAATATCATCTTTGGTTAACACACGAACCTCTGATGAAGTTGTACGGTTTAACTTACGGTTAATACGGTAACGACCTACTTCTCCCAAATCATAACGTTTGTCAGAGAAGAACAATTTATCTATCACACCACGAGCAGTTTCTTCATCTGGTGGATCTGCATTACGCAACTGGCGGTAAATATGCTCATGCGCTTCTTTACCACTGTTGGATGTATCTTTTTGTAGGGTATTTAAAATGATAGCGAAATCATTGTGACTCGATTCATTTTTATGCAAGATGATTGTTTTTACATCTGCATCTGTAATCAAATCAATATGATCATCTTCTAAGATGGTATCGCGTTCAATGATTACCTCGTTACGTTCAATTGACACTACCTCTCCAGTATCTTCATCCACAAAATCCTCAACCCAGGTTTTCAAAACCCTTGCTGCAAGTTTGCGGCCAACTACTTTCTTAAGTCCGCTTTTGCTCACCTTAACTTCTTCAGCCAAATCAAATAAATTCAAAATGTCTTTATCTGTTTCGAAGCCGATGGCACGAAGCAAAGTTGTTACTGGAAACTTCTTTTTACGATCGATGTAAGCATACATTACATTGTTTACATCGGTAGCAAATTCAATCCATGAACCTTTAAATGGAATAACCCTAGCTGAGTATAATTTGGTTCCATTGGTATGGTAGCTTTGACCAAAAAATACGCCAGGCGAACGGTGCAACTGTGATACAATTACACGTTCAGCTCCATTAATTACGAAGGTTCCACTCGGAGTCATGTATGGGATAGTTCCCAAATACACATCTTGCACAATGGTTTGAAAATCTTCGTGCTCAGGATCGTTACATGAAAGTTTAAGTTTTGCTTTTAATGGAACGTTGTACGTTAAACCACGTTCAATACACTCATCAATGGTGTAGCGAGGAGGGTCAACGAAATAATCTAAAAATTCTAAAGTAAAAATGTTCCTTGTATCCGAAATCGGAAAATTCTCCTGAAATACTTTGTAAAGCCCTTCATTCAAGCGGCTTTCTGATGTAGTGTCAAGTTGAAAAAACTCCTTGAAGGACTCAACTTGTACATCTAAAAAATCAGGATAATCAATTACTTGTTTTACAGAAGCGAAATTGATTCTGTCTTCTGAGTGCATTTTTTTGTTAGCCAAGGGAATATTGGTTTATGGTTATGAATCGATTATCAATTCGTATAAATAGAAAATTGACCCACGGCCGAAGCCGGGGTCAAATAGGGTTTTAAGTGTCCTTTCGGATTACTTAAGTTCAACCTCTGCTCCAGCTTCAGTAAGCTTAGCTTTTAGGTCTTCAGCAGTAGCTTTGTCTACACCTTCTTTAACAGGTTTTGGAGCACCATCTACTAATTCTTTAGCTTCTTTCAAGCCTAAACCGGTAAGGTCTTTTACTACTTTTACAACGTTTAATTTAGCTGCACCTGCATTTTTCAGGATTACATCAAACGTTGATTTTTCAGCAGCAGCTTCACCTGCGCCTGCAGCAGCAGCCGGAGCGGCAACAGCAACTGCAGCAGCAGCTGGCTCAATACCGTATTCGTCTTTAAGGATGGTTGCTAATTCGTTAACTTCTTTCACTGATAAGTTTACCAACTGTTCAGCGAATGCTTTTAAATCTGCCATTGTTTTAAAATTTAATTGTTATTGTTTGTGATTGCAACAATCCGATTACTTCACCAATCAATTCTTGTTTTGATTTCAACTTAATCAAAGCCTCTAATTGATCATCACCAATAAACACATCAGAATCGATATAAGCACCTTTTAAAGCAGGAACTGTGTCCTTTTTTCTGAAGTCCTTAATCACTTTTGCAGGCGATTTGCTATCGGTAGCAAACATCAAAGCAGTATTTCCTTTTAAGGTATCAACCAATTTGCTGTAATCTTTGCTCGAGCGCTCAAGTGCCTTTTCGATTAAAGTGTTTTTAGCCACTTCCATCTCTATACCGTTCTTGAACAGCTCACGTCTGAGTGCACTGGTTTTTTCAGCGTTCAAACCGGCCACATCAGTTACATAAATGAAGTTGTACTCATTAAACTTTTGAGTCAACATCTCAATAATTTCTCCTTTTTGTTCTTTGTTCATAACTGTATGTGATTAAATACCCGGAACTGATTTAGTATCTACTGCCACGCCAGGACTCATCGTACTTGAAAGGCTAATCCCCTTGAAGTAAGTTCCTTTTGCAGATGATGGTTTTAGTTTGGCAATGGTTTGAATTAACTCAACTGCGTTTTCAGCAAGTTTTTCAGGGGCAAATGAAGCCTTACCAATTGAGGTATGGATTGCGCCTTCTTTGTCCACTTTAAAATCGATTTTACCTGCTTTTACTTCCTTAACGGTTTTTCCGATATCGGTAGTAACGGTACCTGATTTAGGATTAGGCATCAAATTACGCGGACCCAACACTTTACCCAATTTACCCAATTTAGCCATTACGTTAGGTTGCGTAACAATAATATCGATATCAACCCAACCACCTTCGATTTTTTGGATGTATTCATCCAATCCAACGTGGTCAGCACCTGCTGCTTTTGCTTCAGCTTCTTTATCAGGAGTTACCAAAGCCAATACACGTACTTCTTTACCAGTACCATGTGGCAACGATACAACACCCCTCACCATTTGGTTTGCTTTTTTAGGATCTACCCCCAAACGAATATCAATATCAACAGATGAATCAAACTTTGTATATGAAATTTCTTTCATAAGTTTGGTGGCATCGTTCAAAGTATATTGTTTGTTGGAATCAATCTTAGCTAACGCTGCTTTTCTTTTTTTACTAATCTTAGCCATGTTAATTCTAATTATATTTTTACTTCAAAAGGTGCATCACCCGTAACTGTGATACCCATACTTCTTGCTGAACCTGCAACCATTTTCATGGCTGATTCTACTTTCCAGCAGTTCATGTCTTGCATTTTTTCTTCTGCAATCTTACGAACTTGATCCCAAGTAACTGAACCTGCCTTTTTGCGGTTCGATTCTGCAGACCCTTTTGCTGCTTTCGATGCTTCCAATAATTGTGAAGCCACTGGAGGCGTTTTAATCACAAAGTCGAACGACTTGTCGCTGTAAACTGAAATTACAACCGGTAAAACTTTTCCTGCCTTATCTTGAGTTCTTGCATTGAATTGCTTGCAAAACTCCATAATGTTTACTCCCTTCGAACCCAAAGCAGGTCCAATTGGAGGGGCCGGGTTAGCTGCTCCACCTTTAATTTGTAATTTGATAAACCCTGATAACTCTTTAGCCATATGCTTTACTATTTAAGCAGGTTTCCCTACTCGTGATTATTGATTATTGACAATTAACTTTCTTTCTCTACTTGTACAAAGTTCAATTCGAGCGGTGTTACCCTTCCGAATATTTTCACCATTACTTTCAATTTCTTACGGTCGTCCATCACCTCTTCAATCGTTCCCGAAAATCCGCTGAACGGACCATCATTCACTTTTACTGTTTCACCAACTAAGAAAGGCTCCACTAATGTTTCACCCTGCTCAGCAATCTCATCAAAGGTTCCCAAAATACGGTTCACTTCTGATTGACGAAGCGGTGTAGGTGTTTTACCTCCTAGAAATCCAACAACACCATTAATGGTTTCGATCGTATGTGGGACCTCACCAATTAACTCTGCTTGAATCATGATGTAACCAGGGAAATAGCTCTTTTCTTTCGAGGTTTTTTTCCCGTTCTTAATGGCGAACACCTTTTCTGTAGGAATCAAAATTTGGGGTACATGAACCAATAGGCCCAAACGCTCCAATTCTGTTTCAATTTGAGCCTTCACCTTCTTTTCTTGTCCGGTGATTGCTCTTACTACGTACCATTTATATTGTTCCTGACTCATTGTAACCATGTATTGTATCGTTGAGTATTAAGCTTGAAAAATTTGGTAAAAAAAGCCAAGCGAACCGCTACTGATGATATCAATTACGTAGATCACCAATGCAATTAATAACGATGCTACCATTACGATAATGGTACTCTCTTGCAAAGATTCCCATGTTGGCCATGAAACCTTATTTACCAACTCATCAGTCGACAATTTTATATACTCTCTGATTTTGTTCATGTGTTATTCATTACGTTGCACGGACACAAGGATTCGAACCCTGATCAAAGGTTTTGGAGACCTCTATTCTACCATTGAACTATGTCCGTGTATTTAGACACCAAATGTTGGCTAGGTTACCTGCCAACATTCAGTATCTAAAGTGATTTAATTATTCTAAGATTTCAGTTACCTGACCTGCACCAATTGTACGGCCACCTTCACGAATCGCAAAACGCAAGTTTTTCTCCATCGCGATAGGCGCAATCAATTGAACAGTTACAGTTACGTTATCACCAGGCATAATCATTTCTACGCCTTCACCCAATTGCATCTCTCCAGTAACGTCAGTTGTACGGAAGTAGAATTGTGGGCGGTATTTGTTAAAGAATGGAGTGTGACGTCCACCTTCGTCTTTTGACAATACGTAAACCTCAGCTTTAAATTTAGTGTGAGGAGTAACTGAACCTGGCTTGCAAATAACCATACCTCTACGGATAGCTTCTTTGTCAACACCACGTAACAATAAACCTACGTTGTCACCTGCTTCACCACGGTCCAAAATCTTACGGAACATCTCAACACCGGTAATAACTGAAGTTAATTTTTCAGCACCTAAACCAATAATTTCTACTGGATCGTTGGTGTTGATGATACCACGCTCGATACGACCTGTTGCTACAGTTCCACGACCAGTGATCGAGAACACATCTTCTACTGGCATCAAGAATGGAAGTTCAGTTGCGCGAGGAGGAACTGGAATGTAAGTATCTACTGCATTCATCAATTCCATAATTTTTTCTACCCATTTAGCATCTCCATTCAGACCACCCAAAGCAGAACCGCGGATAATTGGAATTTCATCACCAGGGAATTCATATTTGTTCAACAAATCGCGGATTTCCATCTCAACGATTTCTAACAATTCTTGATCATCAACCATGTCCACTTTGTTCATGAACACAACCTACTTGGCGAGCCAAAAGGATATGCTCACGAGTTTGTGGCATTGGTCCGTCTGTTGAAGCTACCACCAAGATAGCACCGTCCATTTGAGCAGCACCAGTAACCATGTTTTTCACATAGTCAGCGTGACCTGGACAGTCAACGTGCGCGTAGTGGCGGTTAGCTGTTGCGTATTCTACGTGAGCAGTATTGATGGTAATACCACGCTCTTTTTCTTCTGGAGCAGAGTCGATTGAATCAAACGAACGTGCTTCAGACAAACCTGCGTCTGATAATACTTTAGTAATAGCAGCAGTCAAGGTAGTTTTACCATGATCTACGTGACCGATTGTTCCAATGTTTACGTGTGGTTTACTGCGGTCAAATTTTTCTTTAGCCATAGTTTTTAAAAGTTAAATTTATTTTTATTGATATTGGTTTCACTTTCTTATTGCTCCGCTTTATTTGAGCAACCTATCTTTCTTCTCTAACAAGTTTAGTCCACCCCAAGGCAGACTTTCCCATTCACAATCTCTTTTAATGCCTTCCAACCCTACCATTCTTTCCCATAACTAGAGCTGTTGAGCAGGATTGAACTGCCGACCTCTTCCTTACCAAGGAAGTGCTCTACCGCTGAGCTACAACAGCATGAAGCAGTACACTCGGTAAGTATACTCTTGCTCTTTCGAGCGGGAGACGATCCCGATAGCTATCGGGACGAACCCGCAACTTGTTTGACAAGTCTAGCTAATCTGACCAACTCTTGCTCTTTCGAGCGGGAGACGAGGCTCGAACCCGCGACCTACAGCTTGGAAGGCTGTCGCTCTACCAACTGAGCTACTCCCGCATAAATGTGAAATGCCTTTTGGATGGGATAAACAAGTGGGGAGAGAAGGATTCGAACCTTCGAAGCTCTCGCAACGGATTTACAGTCCGTCCCATTTGGCCGCTCTGGAATCTCCCCAAGATGTTTCGTTGTTGTATTGTCTACGCTAACGACTTCCAAAATACATACACAAAGAGCCACTTGCCGGAATCGAACCAGCGACCTACTGATTACAAATCAGTTGCTCTACCAGCTGAGCTAAAGTGGCTTGTTAAACTTAAAATTGACTGAAGCTATAGCTAGTGCTAAGCCTTTTCAAATCAACTTTTTACAAGTTTTCTTGGTATTATTTTTTGTAAAAAAAGAACTTAAAACTCATGCAATCTTTACATGCCTCTTGTAAAAAAGGACTGCAAATGTAGTGCTTTACACGAGTATTTCAAGTTGGAAGCAAAAAAAGTTTCGAAAAACTTTTTATTTAAAGTGGAAGCGTAACAGGGCCGCAATATGTGGGCAAGAATTGAATTGGCAAAATTTATTTTAAGGAGAATTGATTTTCAGCGAAAAAAATTAGAGCAGAGCACAAAAGGTTGAAGTGCGCCCTGCTCTGCTGATTGTACTAACTCGATTTGGCAACAAGTCTATCTTTATGCTTTTTTACTTGTGCAATCACCTTATCCAATACTATATCTGTGGCTGCCTCAAAGGTAGAAGCATGTTCTTTGGCAAACAAATCAGTTCCGTTTAAATTTAATTTCACCTCCACCGCTTTGTTCTCTTTTTCAGAATCCTTTTCTAGCCTTAAGTACACATCAGCACTTTTGATACCCGGGTGGAATGTATTAACCTTTTCAATTTTATGTTTGATAAAAGCCAACAACTTAATGTCGGCATCAAAATGAATGGATTGGATGTCTACTTTCATATTTTTTTTGCATTTTGTGAATCCGTAAGCTCTGCCTGTCATCAAAACTTAACCGATTCTATTTTCAATTATAAACGACAGGTTAAGCACGTGGGTGCTTATTTTGATGAATCTTCTTCAACCTTTCAATGCTATTGTGCGTATACACTTGGGTTGCCGCTAAGTTTGCATGTCCCAACAACTCCTTTATTGCATTTAAATCAGCACCATTATTGAGTAAATGTGTTGCAAATGTATGCCGCAGGACATGCGGACTTCTTTTTTCAATTGAAGTAACCATCGTTAAATATTTTTTTACCACCAAGTACACCAACTTTGGGTAAAGCGGCATACCCGCTTCGGTCACCAACAAATGTGTCTGAGGCATTTGAAGCGACTCTTTCAAAGCAACAAATTCCGTTATTGCTCCCAACAATTCTTTGTGAATTGGAATAATGCGCTCCTTATTTCGTTTACCCAATACCTTTAACACCTGCTTTCCCCAATCAATACTTGAATGCTGCAATCCTATTAACTCAGACAAGCGCATCCCTGTTCCATAAAATAACATCAATATTAAACGGTCGCGTTGCCCTGTATAATCTGAGTTAAAGTAAACTCCTTCCTTATTGCCCTTGCTATCATCATCCATCAATGCTTGCATTGGTTTTTCCTCAACAAAAACAGGTAATCTTTTTTCCATTTTAGGAGGTTGTACTTTAGCTAATGGATTACGCTGCACAACACCTTCTTTACGCAAAAAAGCGAAAAACGTTTTAAGTGCTGAGAGTTTACGAGCAACTGAACGGGCAGAAACAGCATCACCCATTAATTCAACCAACCAACTCCGAATCATCTGATGACCTATTTGTTCAACAGCGTTTACTTCGTATTGCTCCAATATAAATTCTTGAAATTGGGTTAAATCGTTTAAATAGGCCGCTACAGTATGCTTTGAACTTCGTTTTTCGAAAGTTAGGTAGTTAATAAAATTGGAAATATGCGTTGCCAACATACCTTCTGCCAATAGTGGTTACCAAATATAAAAACTTATTTGATAAAATAAAGCACATTTTTAGGGGTTATGGCCCAGTAATCCAATCTAAAATTGCACCCAAAAACTTTACTTAATAAATTTGAGGGTTTGCGTCTTATCATTTATATAAATAATTAAAAAATAGACGACTTGTGGCAATGTTTCAATATTGATAGTGCCTGGGATTTATTGTTTGCACTTCTGCACTTTGTATGCTTAGGATTTAGCCAACATAATTTCAGATTTTGAGAGTTGCTACACCAGTTAATATTTGGTTACATGCAATTGTTAACTCATCGGTGGCTGATCATACTACTTGATTGGGCACAAGAGCTTTCTTTATATGGCTTTCGATGCATCTTTGGAAATCTTTTGGCCGTTACGAGAGGATGCAGATATAAGAATCCCTCAATTTGAAAATCTTAACGCACAAAAAAACCTGCCTAAACAGGCAGGTTTCAATTTATTATCAAGAAAGCAGATTACATCCCAGCTTCTTCTCGTTGTAGTTTAAGTTTGTAAGAAGCGCGAATATTTTGTTGGCGCTTTTTAATACAAGGTTTAGTGAACGACTGACGCTCGCGAAGTTCCTTCACAACCCCAGTTTTTTCAAACTTCTTTTTAAACTTCTTAAGTGCTCTGTCTAATGATTCGTTTTCTTTTACGTTTACATAGATCATATTAATTCACCTCCTTTCCTTTAGTCTCCTTTAGATTTTATTGTTAAAGGGACGGCAAAAGTAATCCAAATAAGTTGTTACACAAATTTTTTATCGAAATGAGCTTGCCTTCGTTTTGCTAGTCTTTAAGCACATTGCGCGCAATTACCAGTTTTTGTATTTCACTGGTGCCTTCGCCAATGGTACATAATTTAGAGTCGCGGTAGAATTTCTCAACTGGAAAATCTTTCGTGTAACCATAACCACCAAAAATTTGGATAGCCTCTGTTGCTGCCCAAACACAAACTTCAGAAGCATAATATTTAGCCATCGCACTTTCTTTGGTCATTGGCTTTCCCTTCATTTTTAAATCAGCGGCTTGCAAGGTAAGAAGTTCTGCCGCTTCAATACGAGTAGCCATATCAGCTAGTTTGAATGAAATTGCCTGAAAATTAGATATAGGCTGTCCAAATTGCTCACGCTCCTTCGAATACTTCAAAGCAGCTTCGAAACTGCCTTTAGCAATACCCAGCGAAAGTGCTGCAATTGATATACGTCCGCCATCCAATACTTTCATTGCTTGTTTAAAGCCCTCCCCTACTTTTCCTAAAATATTGGCTTTGGGAACACGGCAATCTTCAAAAATCATCTCAGCCGTTTCACTTGCGCGCATCCCCAATTTATTTTCTTTTTTGCCTCCTTTAAAACCTGGGGTGCCACGTTCAACCACAAAAGCAGTGATTCCATTTGAATCGAGTAATTCTCCGGTACGCGCCAATACTACGGCCACATCACCCGTAATGCCATGGGTAATCCAGTTTTTTGAACCATTGATAATATACGAATCGCCATCTTCTTTGGCCACACATTTCATGCGCATTGCATCACTTCCCGTATTGGCTTCGGTTAATCCCCAAGCACCAATCCATTCGCCAGTTGCCAACTTAGGCAGCCATTTTTTCTTCTGTTCTTCATTGCCAAACTGTAGGATATGTCCAGTACAAAGAGAATTATGCGCGGCCATCGACAATCCAACTGAACTGCAAACCTTGGTAATTTCGATAATGGCAGTAATGTATTCAAAATAACCCAACCCTGCTCCTCCATATTCTTCTGGAACCAATACTCCAAGTAAACCAAGTTTACCCATTTCTTGCATGGTGGCTTTTGGGAATGTTTGTGATTCATCCCACTCCATTACATAAGGACGAATATTTTTTTCGGCAAAATCTTTTGCCATTTGAGCAACCATCTTTTGGTTTTCGGTTGGCTCAAAGCTTAATGTAGCTGCGTGCATATTGCGTTAATTGGTTAAAAAATAGTACGGCAATTATAGCGTATTAAACGAAAATGACGAACGCTGGTTTTGTCATTTAACAAATAAATAGCGGGTAATATTTAAAAAAATAGAGTCGTTCACAATGGCAATCTTTTTCAAATCAGCCAATTCTTTGTAGGAGCCATGTTGGTTTCGGTATTGCACAATGGCATTGCTGAGTTTGTATTTAAAGTAAGGGTGCGTTTTAAGCTGATCGGATGTTACAGTATTAACATCATAGCGAGTTGCATCAGCTGCATTCACCTTAATCTTTCCTTCTAAATCATATAAAATATCTTCATCAAAACCATAAATTTCGGTCAGTTGATTCAAACTCACAAACCCACCCAACTTGGTTCGGTAGGTTATAATTCGGCTTGCCATAGCTGGACCAATCCTGTAGAGTGCAACCAAGGTTGCTGAGTCTGCATGGTTTAAATCAATAGGGTATTGAATTCGTTTCTTGGTTGAATCGGATGGTAAGGTAACATCCTTTTCGGGGAGATCCACAAAAGGCAAAAGTTGTTCTTTTTGCTTGTTGGTTAGTCCATATATTTTAGCAAAATCAGCACGTACTTTAAACTTACCCCCTTTCTCTCTGTAGTGCACAATTGCATTAGCTTGCTTGGTGCTGAGTCCGAGCTGTAAGAGTTGATTTAGTGAAACTGTATTGGGATCAAAGGTAAATAAAGTGTTTCTGCCTTTGGCATCATAAGCTGGCTCGTGGTATGAAATTGACTCGATGGATGTTTGGTTTATATCGAGTGGCTGAGGTGGGAACAGGTATTCATAAGCCAGAGGAAAAAACAACAAACAAAACAATATACCTAATAGCCAGAGTATTCCCTTACGCTCTGTTTGCGAAAAATAAAAATAGGATTTGGAAAGGGTTTCAATTTTTCTTTTGATCATTTTCTTTTTGCTTACGGGGTATATAAACAAAATAATAATACAACAATATGGCTACAAAAGCAGCAAAAAAAGCCTCAGTGGCCATCCATACCCAAAAATTTGCTCCCCAATCCATATTTAATTTAATTATGAGATGATTTGATAATAAGACAATACCTAAATCGAATTACAAAAATGGTTCTTTTTGGAGAAATCTATGATGTAATTTTTTCAATAAGTTAAAATTGTCTCTATAGCCAATTATGTAATCGTCTTCAATTGTTTATCCAATATAGCAAGTCCTTCTTCGAAAGAATGTGGTTTATAACCCAATTGATTCATTGCTTTATCAATAATAAAACCTGTAATCGGGGGTCGCTTAGCAGGTTGTTTAATTCCTTCGCTAGTTGAAAGATTTAACAACGCCTTATCTAATTTCCAAAAATGGGCAACACGGTATACTAAATCGAATACACTCATAAAATCACGCCCACTGATATTAAAAATTCCTTGTGCTTTTTGTGCTGCGGCCAAGGCGCAACCCTGAGCTAAATCTTCGGCTAAGGTTGGCGTGCGAAATTGATCACCTACTACATTTAATGTTTTACCCTGCTCTAAATTATTTTTTGCCCACAATACAATATTGCTTCGACTCATATCACTTACTACACCATAAACCAAAACTGTACGTAAAATACTCCAACTTTTACACTCGGCTTGTACAATTTGCTCTGCTAAATACTTTGAACGTCCGTAATAACTTAACGGATTCGGAATCTCTTCTTCAGTAATAGGGCCATGTGTTCCATCAAAAATAAAATCAGTTGAAACATGCACAAAATGCGCCCCAATATTATTGCATTCGGTCACTAAATATTTTACTGCATTTACGTTTAATGCATCACAACCTGCATGGTCACTTTCACAAGCGTCTACGTTGGTCATTGCCGCTGTATTAATAACCACATCAGGTTTATGTTTTGTTAAAACATTATTTACTTCTGACGATTGGGTAATATCTAAACTTTCATAAACGTAACCAGATTTTTCGGCATAACGATCTGCCCCACGCGCAGTTGCTATCAACTGAATTTGTGGTTGTGTTTTGTAGTAGTCGGTAAGCTTTTGACCCAATAATCCGTTGCTTCCTGTTAAGAGTATTTTCATGGTGCAAGTATATGAAAATGACTTTATGGTTTTGAGTTGTTTGATTTTTAAAAGTGTTGCTGTAAATTTTAGAAGAAGTAAAAACTTGAAAGATTTAACCCTACTGCGTATAAATTATAATTTTTGTTTGCGTATGTGTTATTGAAATAAAATAATTGACAACTAAAATTGGGTTCTACTCTAAAAGCAAATTTTGTAGCCCAATATTCAAGTCCCACTCCAAGTTGTCCCGATACAAATTGATTCTTTTCTGTAAGCTTACGCTCAACTAAATATTGCTCTTCGTGATTACCAAAATACAAAATTGCACGATCATCATACTGGTAAGTATAGTTGTAGGCAAAACCCAAACTACCACCAAGCTTTAGTTTGTTGCCTTTGTAAAATGAAGCCATTAGTGGTATTTGTATCATCCTTAACGCGGGCATTCTAATATATGAACTCGGTATAAGTGGATCTCCTTTATCGCGAAAATTCAAATAAACTCTTGATGTGCGCAATTGGTGTGTAACATGCGATATTCCTGCATGCAAAGAGATGGTTGAATTAAATTGATACCTCATACGCAACCCATATTGGTATCCAAATGCAATTCGATTATATCCATCTTGCCCAATCATAGCATAAAAGCCCTCGCCAATCATGCCCGTTGCATCAAATGAGGTAAAAACGCCTAATCCAAATTTGGATTGCGCTGATAAATGGCAAACATAAAAACTGAAAAGGAATGTGAACAGGTATTTCATAGGGGCGTATTATTTAAAATATATAACTTTTAAATGGCCTAGTTTATTATTCAGTATACTCTAAAATGTCTCCTGGCTGGCATTGCAATGCTTTGCAAATGGCATCTAGTGTTGAAAATCGAATAGCCTTGGCTTTGCCTGTTTTTAAAATAGACAAATTGGAAAGTGTTAAATCAACTTTTGCCGAAAGTTCGTTGAGGCTCATTTTTCGTTTGGCCATCATTACATCTAAATTTACAATTATAGCCATGGTTTATATCGTTAAATCTTGTTCTTCTTTTAGTGTAATTCCGTAATTAATAACTTCGGCAATTAGCGCTAATAACAATGAGCAAACAACAAGTGCGATTGTATCTTTTTTCACATCGCTAATATAAAAGTCATCATACTTTATATGGTATTGGAGCACATTGGTAAAAATTTGGCTTTTTATGTATGATAAGAAATCGGCAGCAAAATAAGAACCAGCGCCCCATCGAATAAACCGAACAGTATTTCGGTGAAAAACATCTCCATATTTACACTGCCTTAAAATTCGGTAAATAGAATAAACACACATAAGCCAACCAAACCAAGCGATAACTTCCAAACTCACAATCAATACATTTTCAGATTCGAGCATTTGCGATAAATCTGCATAATCAATGCGCGCCCACCCGTTTCGATGAATTAATGAAATCACTTCTGCACCTCCTTCATCACGTATTAATTGAAAAGTTGTATCCGGTTTGTTTGGATTAGGAATTAAAGCAAAGTTTCCTCGAATGGTAAAACGTAAAGGTTCATCATGTAATGACCCAAACCAATCAACATAATTGACGCTAACTAACCCAAGTGTTATTACCAATTGTACCCAAAACCAAATCTTGAAAATCCAGTATAAAAATGGAATAAAATCTCTTTGTATTGTTTTCATTTCTTAAAAATTTATTGTTAATAGTTTATGAAATTCTTTGTTTGAAACTAAAATTACACGCTTTGTTTAAATCGTCAAATCTTGTTCTACTTTAAGTGAAATGCCGAATTTGAATATTTCAACCACTAATAAAATGATAACCATATAAAATATTCCAGCAAACATTGAAGCATCATAATAATACGCAATTCGATGATTTGGTAAAACTGCATTCTCTGAGAATAAACTTGGGTAGATAATATTCCTTATCAATTCTAAAATTGGGGCTATACCAACAACAAAAGCAACCACACGCAATCTCCATATATTTCCTTTTTCGAAAATTTGGCTTTGCTTTAATGATTTAAATACTTTCAATAATTGCCAAGTGAACAAAAGCCAAATTAAATATTGACTCATATTCAAAAAGAGTACAACCCATGCTTTTGAGTTTACATCCTTATAATTTCTGTAGAATACAATCGAACGTCCAAATTGCTTTTGACCAATTTTAGCTTCAATATTCAAATCTTTATTAACGACTGGAATTGAATAAGTGTAACTCGAATCTGGAAATATACGAACATCCGAATGCACGTATAAAACGTCTTTTGAGTTTGGAACCAACACCCCATAAAAATACCAACCCACAGCAGTGATTTGAATGATAAATCCGATCACAAAGAGCCAATACAACCCACTGATTAAAGGTCTTCTTGTTTTCATATATTTTAAATTTAACAGTACAACGTTATAAAATATTTATTATTATTCAAGTTATTTTTATTGTTTATCAATGATTTTTAATTGATATAAATAAATTACCCAATCGGTAAAACCAAACATAATATCGGCCAAAACTGCCACTCTGTCACAAATTTTATTATCTTCGCGCACCAATTTTTGAATCAAACACATGAGAGGTGTAGTAGCAACAGAAACTCCGGCAACTGCCACGCGAAATTTATACATTGAAACCTATGGCTGCGCAATGAATTTAGCCGATAGCGAAGTAATGGCCAGCATTATGCAGGCAGAAGGGTTTAAAACCACCGATGATCCACTAAAAGCGGACGTGGTGTTTTTAAACACGTGCGCCATTCGTGATAATGCTGAGGCAAAAATTTGGGGGCGCCTGAAAGAAATGAAGGGCAACAAGCGCAAAAATCCGGGAATGATTGTGGGCGTAATGGGATGCATGGCCGAGCGTTTAAAAACAAAATTATTGGAGCAAGAACAACTTGTGGATATCGTTGTGGGTCCTGATGCGTACCGTGATATTCCAAAATTGATTCAGCAAGTTGAAGAAGGACAAAAAGCAGTAAACGTTTTATTAAGCCGCGAAGAGACTTATGCTGAAATTACACCGGTGCGTTTAAGCAGCAATGGTGTAAATGCCTTTGTGAGTATTATGCGTGGTTGCGATAATATGTGTTCATTTTGCGTGGTACCTTTTACACGCGGCCGTGAGCGCAGCCGTGAACCTGAAAGCATTGTGCGTGAAGCAACCGAACTATACAATCAAGGATACAAAGAGGTAACGCTGCTCGGACAAAACGTTGATTCATACAAATGGTCAGCTGAATCAACTAATAATGAGCAAGACGGAAATATTTCAACAGTAAACTTTGCACAGCTCTTAGAAAAAGTAGCACTGATTGCGCCTGATTTACGTGTTCGTTTTTCATCATCACATCCAAAAGATATTACCGATGAAGTGCTTTTTACCATGAAAAAGTATGACAATATCTGCAACTATATTCACTATCCATTGCAAAGCGGAAACAGCCGAGTGCTTAAATTAATGAACCGCACTTACGATAGAGAATGGTTTATTAAACGATTAGACCGCATACGCGAAATTTTACCTGATGTTGGAATTAGCACCGATGCGATTGTGGGTTTTTGCAGTGAAACCGAAGAAGAATTTAAAGACACATTGAGCATGTTTGAGTACGCACAATTTGAATTTGCTTACATGTATGCATACAGCGAGCGTCCGGGAACAATGGCTGCCCGCAAATATGCAGATGATATACCTGAAGATGTTAAAGGAAGAAGATTGGCTGAGTTGATTGCGTTGCAAAACAAAATTGGCTTGGATAAAAAACAACAATACATAGGCAAAACATACAGGGTTTTAATTGAAGGTTTTTCGAAACGTTCCGAGTCTGATTTAAAAGGCCGAAACGATCAAAACCAATTAGTGGTATTTCCAGCAGGCGCAGGTTATGGCAAAGGCGATTATGTAAACGTAAAAGTTGAACGCTGCACCATGACGAGTTTGTTTGGAAAAGTGGTGGACTAGTTATTAGTTGGTAAAGTGATTGATTTATCAGACCCAAAGATGCTTTTAAATTCATGCAATGAACATACAAGATATAAAACAACGATTTGAAATTATAGGAAACTCCCCTTTGCTGAATATTGCGTTGGAAACTGCAGTAAAAGTTGCACCGACAGATATTACCGTTTTAATCAATGGTGAAAGTGGTGTTGGTAAAGAGGCCTTTAGTAAAATTATTCACGCGCTGAGCAATCGAAAACATGGTCCTTTTATAGCCGTTAACTGCGGTGCCATTCCTGAAGGCACAATTGATTCGGAATTGTTTGGTCATGAAAAAGGTTCATTTACCGGGGCAAGCGATACACGTAAGGGTTATTTTGAAACAGTAAATGGTGGAACCATTTTTTTGGATGAAGTGGGAGAACTACCACTCGAAACACAAGCTCGTTTATTGCGTGTATTGGAAAGCGGAGAGTTTATTAAAGTTGGCTCATCTAAAACCCAAAAAACCGATGTACGCGTGGTTGCCGCAACCAACAAAGATTTATTGGCATTAAGTGATAATGGCAAGTTTCGTGAAGACCTTTACTACCGCTTAAGTACAGTTCCAATTAAGGTTCCACCATTGCGCGAACGTAAAGAAGACATTCATTTATTATTCAGAAAATTTGCTGCTGACTTTGCTGAAAAATACCGCTCCAAACCAATTGTTTTAGATGCCGAAGCACAGCAGTTGTTAATTAACAATAGGTTTCCTGGCAATATTCGCCAGTTAAAAAATATTGCCGAACAACTCTCAGTATTGGATGACGACAAAAACATAACAGCCAACGAATTGATGCGTGTATTGCCTGCTGAACGATCAACAGTGCCCATGCTATTTGATGGCGGACAAGATAAAACCGGATTAAGTGAACGCGATATTTTTTATAAGGTGTTGTTTGACTTGCGTAAAGACATGAATGATTTAAAAGGAATTGTATTTGGGATGCTCCAAAACGGTACTGCACCTGAAAACATTAATCCAGAATCGTACGCACAACCATTTGCCCACGCTTACAATCCAACACCTCAACCAGCGCCTATATATGCCACACAAACGCAAGTATATACGCAACAACCACCAAGCAATAACAACAGTAACATTATTGAAATACCCGATGCGCAACCCGTAATAGAATCACTTTCGCTTGAAGACAAAGAAATTGAACTCATTAAAAAAGCATTGGACAAATACAATGGCAAGCGCAAAAAAGCGGCTGCAGAACTTGGCATATCCGAGAGGACCTTATACCGAAAAATCAAACAATACGATTTAGAATAAATTAAATTGCTGGTTTCCTAAAATTGTGTTACTTCGATAAGACTAAATTTACCACATGAAACAATTCCATTTGATTCTTGCATTGCTTCTTGTAAGCTCTGCTCCTACCATTAAAGCGCAAGTTATTGATGACAATGCAGGTAAAACGTACTATTATTATGATGAAGCCACACAAAAAAAAGTAAAGGAAGTATTTCACCACAAGCAAGTAGTAAAAATAATGCCTGATCCTAAGCAATACGGCAGTTATATCGATACGTTTATGTATTTAAAAAATGGACCGTACACACGCTATGATGAAAATGGCAATCTCACTTGCACTGGTTATTATGCTGACGAAAAAAAAGACAGTGTATGGAAATATTACAATCCAAAAGGTGACTTAATACGATTAGAAAGATATAAAAAGGGAGCGTTGGTAAACTGATGAAATCCATTTCTTTCCTCTTTGTATTGTGCTTTTTTGTCAACACTAAAGCTTACTGCCAAACGCAAACCAAGCCAGTACAAAAGGATATTGCAGTTGGTATGTTTGTTAAAATAAAAGCTTGCACAAACAACGCAACTTACGTTGAGAGCATGGATCTTTACAGAAAAACATTGATACCTCAACCCTTGGTAATTGATACTGCAACTGGTGATGGTATCTTTGAATCTTTTTTCGCCCCAGGTGATTTTGACGCTAAGCGATTACCTTGCTCATATGCAGGTAAAAAATACAAGGTAGCTGCATTAAGGGTATTTGATGACCCGCAAACCAAACAAGAAAAAAGGGTTATGATTTTATACACTTCAGATGCGCTTTCACTCATCTGGGTTGAATTTGATAAAGCAATAGAATTAAAGGAAATTGAGTTTTAACAAAAGATGCTATGAACAATTCTGATATAGCAGATATTCTTAAGTGGTATGCTAATTTAAGTGAACTGCATGAAGGCAATCCGTTTAAAATTAAATCATACCAAACTGCTGCTTTCAAATTGGATAAATTGCAGATTGATTTAGCTGATAAATCGGCAAGTGAAATTGAAACCTTGGCCGGAATTGGCAAAAGTGTTGCTGCAAAGATTCAAGAGATTATTGCTACCCAAACTTTCGATGAACTTGAAACGCTAGTAAACCAAACGCCTGAAGGTGTTCGCGAGTTGTTTAAAGTAAAAGGCATCGGCCCAAAAAAGATTGCTTATATCTGGAATACACTTGGAATAGAAAGTTTAGGAGAGTTATGGTACGCATGTCATGAAAACAGGCTTGTTGATGCCAAAGGCTTTGGCGCTAAAACCCAACTCGCAATCAAGGAGAGCATTGAGTTCATTTTTGCCAACTCAAATAAGTTTCATTATGCTAAAATTGAAAAAACAGCCCTTGATTGGGTTTCACTTTTACTTACAATTGAAGGCGTAAAAAAAGCAAGTTTAACCGGTGATGTGCGCAGAAAATGCGAAGTAATTGACAATATTGCTATTTGTGTAGCCATAGAAGGTGATGCAACGAAATTGGTTAATCAACTCAACGAACGAAATGGCGTTTCAGAATTGAAGTACTTGGAGACTGAGGTCAATTTTGTTTGGGACCAACATTTACCGATAAAAATTCTGCTTACAACTGAAACCGATTTTGCAAAAACACTTTTTGAAACGACTGCCGCACCAAATCACTTAAGTCAAATTGGATACGCATCACAAAGAGGTGAATCTGAAGTTGCAATTTACAACGAACTTTCGCTGCCCTACATAGAACCCGAAATGCGAGAGGGCTTAAATGAAGTTGCATTGGCAAAACAAAATCGATTACCTAAACTCATTGAAATAAGCGATTTGAAAGGCTGCCTGCATAACCATAGCACTTACTCTGATGGAAGCAATTCGCTGCTTGAGATGGCAACTTATTGTAGAGATTTAGGATACGAGTATTTTGGCATTTGTGACCATAGCAAAGCTGCTCAATACGCTAACGGAATGGTTGAAGAAACGATTATAAAACAACATGCAGAAATCGATTTAATTAACCTTGATCTGGCTCCTTTCAAAGTATTTAAAGGAATTGAATGTGATATTTTGGGTGATGGGAACTTAGATTATTCAAATGATGTTTTGGCTTCATTTGATTTTGTTGTAGCCTCAATTCACAGTAATTTACAAATGACTGCTGAAAAGGCAATGAACCGTTTGATTAAAGCAATTGAAAATCCGTATACCACCATTCTTGGACATCCAACGGGAAGGTTACTGCTGATGCGACAAGGGTATCCGGTTGATATGCCAACAATGATAGATGCATGTGCGGCAAATGGCGTTGCAATCGAAATTAATGCTAACCCATATCGGTTAGATTTAGACTGGAGATGGATTGATTATGCACTGAGCAAAGGTGTTCGTTTAGCAATTAATCCAGATGCACATGAACAATCGGGAATACAAGATATGTATTATGGCGTTTGCGTGGCACGTAAAGGAGGACTTGATGCGAGCAACTGTTTAAATGCACTTACGGCAAAGCAATTGAGCGATTATTTTTTATCGCGTAAAGTTATTTGATCAAATACCTAAATCCGCAAAATAAGCGCACTCCTTGCATAGGCGCATAGTTGTAACTCGGATCAAATGTGTATCCAAATGGATTCGTTTGTGTGTCTTGCACTGTTCTGTCAAATGGGTCAAATGGACGCATAATTGGGTTTTGCGGTAAAAAATTAAACATATTTTTTACCCCACCATACCATTGTATGCCTGATGCCCACTTTTTGGTAAATTGAATATTGTGTAAACTATACCACGGTGAATATTCAGGCCTGAAGTCATTTGGTAAAATAGGCAAACGCATGGGGCCAAATACTTGTGCCGTGTAATCAATCACTATTTGCCAGCGGCTTATCGTATAACTCACTTGATAGGTAGCAGCAAAACGAGGAGCGTGTATTTGCTGTGCACGTTCGTTGTTTCCAAACGAGTCTTTTTCTATTTTAAACACGTCCATCAAAGTGAATCCTGCATTGATTTTCAGGGGAGCATATAACTGAACATCTGCATTTAAACTTCCCCCTCTTGAAACAGCGTAACCATCTAAGTTATTGTATAAAATGGCATTGGGGTCTGTATCGTAATCGGCAATAATACGGTTGGAGAAATAGGTATAAAACAAACTTCCGTCTAATGTTACAAATCCTTTAGATAGGTGAACCAAGTGGGTATAGTTAAAATTGATATTCCATGATGACTCGGGTCTTAACTGCTCTTGGATGATAACTTGGCGCGCTCCGGATAATGCTTGATGGTCTTCGGTGAATAAATTAACAACCCGAAAACCATTACCAGCACTTAATCGGATTGTTTGCTCAGGGTTAGGCTTGTATTGATAATTAACACGAGGTGAAAATATAGAACCATGTCGCTTATAATAATCGTAGCGCATACCCAACAATAATGTGTGTTTCGAATGCAATGCAATTTCATCTTGAACAAAAACACCAGGTAAGATAGAGTGAACAGGTGCATTTTGTGTACTTACAAAACTTTGGGTGGCTGGTGTGTTATCGTCATAATAATTCCAACGGGTTGCCAATCCTGATAATACTTGATGGCGAAGTCCAACCTTTTTGTTCCAAACAAGTTGTGCAAAGCCAACTTGTTGCCTAGCATTGTATGAAGAAGTGCCGTAATACGAATTTTGCAAATGAAAATTATAGGAGTACATGATTTTCAAATCAGGTTTTGTTGCAAGCGCATATTTACCAATTACCTCTCCCCTTTGCGTAAAAATGCTTTCGCCATACACTTGATCATTGCCTCTTGTGCGCTGTTCAAAATTCATTTGCCCACCATAACGGTTTTCATAAATATACCTCAATGCAATGGATGCTTCTTTTTTACTTGGCCTATTAAAACTCCATTTATTAAAAACCGAAAGTCGGTTTTGCAAAGCCAAATCCATAAATCCATCTGAATTGCGATCCCAGCGATTTTGGAATGTAAACATATTTACACTCAAAATAGATGATCCTTTTTGTGTTTTAAATCTGCCTGCAATATCCGCATTCAGTTCGCCATAACTTGTTGCGAACACATCAGCAGAAAAACGGGGCGCAGTAAAACTGTTTTTGGTAATTATGTTAATTAATCCAGCAACAGCCTCAGACCCGTACAGGGTTGATGATGGCCCCTTTACAATTTCCACTCGTTCTATCATTGAGTTAGGAATACCACTTAAACCATATACAGTAGATAATGCACTCATTATCGGCATCCCATCAATCATTACCATTGTATAAGGGCCATCTAATCCATTTATCCTGATATCTCCCGTATTGCATACATTGCAATTGATGGTTGGTTGAACACCATTAACCAACTGCAATGATTCAAATAAATTGGGTGTAGGATTCTTTAAAAAGAACTGTGACGAATATACCTCAACCGGAACGGGAGATTGCTGTTTGCTTACTTCACGCAATGTTCCACTCACCGTTACTTCGGCAAGCTGTTTTGGTTCAGGTAATAATACAAACGTTAAATTTAACGACTCGCTAGTTAAATGAACAGTGCGGGTTTGAGGCATATAACCAATCATTGATACCACCACTTCATATTTACCCAACGGCATTTGAATATTGAATGCTCCTTTTTCATTTGTGGTAGTTCCTATTGAAGTACCTTTAATACCAACGCTAGCAAACGCGAGTGGCTGATCGTCACTTTTAACCAAACCATTAATGCTTGCTTGTTGAGCGGTTATGCGCATTGAACAACAAACCAATAATGTAAAACAAAATCCAGCTAATCGCATATCGCGTGCAAACATAAAGAATATTTTTAATACGCTAAATATATTTTTAGGCTAATCTAAATTTATTGTGCTGAAGATTGCATAAAATACCTTAAATAGCACACGAAAAAGGCTGTGAAAATTCTTGTATTAAGGTTTAGTTCAATTGGTGATATTGTGCTCACCACTCCGGTTTTGCGCTGCTTAAAACAACAGCTTCCCGAGGTTGAAATTCATTATTTGACCAAACCACAATTTACCTCAGTACTAGAACACAATCCATTCATTGATAAACTGCATGCCTTAGACGCACAATGGCTTAAACAAGCTCTTACGCTTAAAAGGGAAAACTTTGATTGCATTATTGATTTGCATCACAACTTTCGTAGCACACTCATATCGGCAATTATTGGTGCACCTGCGCATCGCTTTAACAAAGCCAATATTGCCAAATGGTTAATGGTTCGGTTCAACATCAATGTTTTGCCTCAAACCCATATTGTGGATCGTTACTTAAATACACTTCAAACGTTAGGTGTGGTAAATGATGAGCAGGGTCTTGAGTATTATTTACCGAAAGGGATAGAGCAAACACTACCTGCCCTTCCTTTGCATTACGTTGCTGTTGCAATTGGCGCTCAACATTACACCAAACGCATGCCCACATCAAAGTGGATTGACTTGGTAAATCAGGCACCTCAAACACAATTTGTGCTACTGGGTGGTAAAGAAGATATTGATGCCGCAAATGAAATTGTTAACAATACTCCTGGTCACGTACAATCTTTTTGTGGCCAACTTTCATTAAACCAATCAGCTGCAATTGTGAGAAATGCCCAACAAGTTATTACACACGATACGGGATTGATGCATATTGCGGCCGCATTTCAAAAACCCATTTCATCTATTTGGGGAAATACCATTCCAGAGTTTGGAATGTACCCTTATTTTGGAAACAATTCTCAAACTGTTTCAATCATGCACCAAGTACCAGGTATTCCATGCAGGCCTTGCAGTAAAATTGGACACAATGCTTGTCCCAAAAAACATTTTAACTGCATGCTGAAACAAGATGTAGAAGCGATTGCAAAAGAACTACCCAATAGCTAAGCAATATCATTGAATTGAACCTTAAAGTAAATCACATTTGAAGGTAAATACCCATCTAGATGAAAGATATTGAAACTACAAATGATATTGAACTGCTCGTAAACACCTTTTATGAACGCATTCAACAAGACCCCTTATTAGCTCCTAAATTTGCTTTGCGTATATCAAAAGAACAATGGCCTAATCACCTTGAAAAAATGTATAGATTTTGGGGAACCTTGTTGCTTTACACCCAAAATTATAGCGGCAGTCCGTTTGATAAACATATAGGACTCGGTATTGGCAGCGAGCACTTTACCCAATGGTTGCATTTGTTTAATGCAGCAGTCGACTCTTTGTTTGAGGGACCAACCGCCAATACCGCAAAAGAACGTGCATACAATATCGGCTTAACCTTTGAGTACAAGTTGCAGCAACAAGATTAAAACCTAGTTAGGCTTTTGCAGGTAAGATTTAAGTGCCATAACGTACTCTTCGAACGCATCAATTCCTTTGCGTGTTTTAGCACAAATGGTTAATGGGTAATTGTTTTTGTAGGTTTTGGTAACCGTAATGTATCCTGCCTTTTTGAGCTTATCAACTTGTACACTCAAGTTCCCCGCAGTGGCGCCTGTCTTTTCTTTTAAATAATTAAACTCTGCTTCTTCTACACTTATTAAGATAGACATTATAGCAAGGCGTAATTGTGAATGCAAAATTGGATTGAGCTCTTTAAACATGTTTAGCAAAATTTCGCTGCAGCAAATATCCTGGAATAATGTATCCTGCAAAAACCGCAGCCGCTAAAATCAACAATTGAACATCGTAATCCGCAAAAAAAGCTGCAAAAGCACATGCCCAATTAAAAATACCACCATAAACCAATGGTGTAAATCGAAGTGCACCACCAGATATAAATAACCAAATAGCATACAACAACATTAACACTGGGTAAAATGATGGCCAGTTTGAAGTTGCAGGCATTACAATGCAAACCACAAATAATGAAATCGAAAATGCCCATACTACATAACGCATCAATTCATCAACATAAGTGCGCACCTTGGATATTTTTTTCGATTCCATCATTCCTCCTATCATTGAAATTACGCCAGCAATGGGCATAAGGATGGCCCAAACCAATGCGTGCTTTTCTTGCAATGAAGGGATGAGTCCTATCAATAAAAAATAGTCAATTAAGGCTCCGGCAAATACCATCCAACCCCATAACAAATAATAAAAACCGTTGTCTTTTGCTTCACGTTTTGCAGAACCAATCATTTGCTCAATAAGTTGCAATGCTTGTGTTTCATTCATTTCCATATTCATTTTCATTTAAGGTTGAACAACAAAACGAGCAACCGAACCATCTTCACAAACCAATAAATAAGCGCCCGCTTGCATAAGCCCAACATTAATAATCGACTCCGCATTAATAAAATGCTCAGACACCAACTGGCCCAAAGTGTTTATGATTTTGACATTTTGCGGAGCGGTTTGACCCAAGTTTACATGCAAATTAGAACTGCATGGGTTAGGGTACACTTGCAGTTTGGTAACGGAGCTATTCAATACGTGCAGTGATGTTGGTTGGTTGTATACAAATATAACTTCATCTATCACCAACCAAGAACCCGTAATCGGATTGGTGCGACTTGCGCTTGAGGTTGCAATCATCATCATGGTATCGGGTTGAAAGGGCAAATCATACTCAACGGGGAAGCTAATTCGGGTAAATGAATCAATTGTTTGGCTTGCATAAAATGCACCACCGCCAACCGTATCTGTTCTACTTAAGGCTTGGTTCCAACGTGTAAATTGCACTGCAATCACGCTACTATCATTGGCTTGAGGAGCTGCTTTTACATAACATACTACTGAGTCAGGTTTGTAGTTAAAGGGTATCCAAATACCAGAAAAATCAGGCTGAAGATTTGGATTTAATACTGGACCTGTACTTAATAAACCGGGAACGGCAAATGCTCCATTTGTTTTAGTTTCTAGGCGAACAGCAAAGTTTCCACTGTACGATTGGGTATCCAATGTAGTGCCTGCTTCAAATCCTAAAACAGTAAGTTGATTAAGGGTAAACCAAGAAGATGGTTGAGTGTAATCACCAATGGTATCCCATTGCTCAAAATTTTGGTTTAGCACTTGTTGTGCCATTGTACCATTTACCAACCCGATAAATAGTAAACATGTAAATTGTATTTTTTTCATCGTTGTAAAATAATATTCAAACATAATAAAGTAGTTTATAATATAAACTATATTATCAATAATAACCTACAAGTATTTGATAGCTAGTTTATTATTTTTAAAACTTAATAAACTTAACAGGAATACTTGGGCTTGCGCCTCCTTGAATATTGACCCAATAAACTCCTTGTGGCAAATCATCAACTTGGATGCGTTGCTTATTGGATGGTTGTAGCAATTGATGCCTCACAATTTTACCTGTTACGTCAACAATTGAATAATTGTATGGTTGTGTTGATGCTGTTTCCAATTCAATGAACAAATAACTTGAGGCCGGATTTGGATACACCTTAGGTTTGGTTTGTGGTGAGGCAACTTGTTGCAAACCTGTGGTAAGATCAAATAAAATCACAGGTGTATATCGCATAGCAAAATTCACACTATCATTGTATCCTATGCGGTAATATAAGGTTTTTGCCGAACCAAACGTTGAATCAACAAATGCATAATCGGCAGTAGATTCAATACTGCCTGAGCCTGTTACATTTGCCAAAATAGCAAACTCATCGGGGCCAAAGCCTCTCTCAACCGTATAATTTACGGGTAATGGTTCTATCAAACTTCCCCAAGTAAGCTGCACTTTTGCTGAATCCAACTTCTCAGCAAAGAGATAATTCACATTTGCGTCAGGTGCTTTGGTTGGTATAAAAAACAACACAAATCGCTTTGTATCTGCAGAACCTGGAACATTTTCATCTACTGTATATTCATATGTTGTGGCCCCTCTTACTTCAGTGTATACATCTAAGTACTTATCCAACAAGAATAGTTGTGAATTACTGTAGTAAAAGGAGCTTCCTACACCAATTTGCAATTTATAATTACCTGAGGGGCCAAATTGATACAGTTGAATCTGGTCATTACCGCCAAATAGAACCGGACGTGCCGACAATTCTTGGTAAGAACCATCTTCGTCATTAAAAACGGCTAAACCAAAATCACCTCCCCAAAATTTAAGAATATCAAACGAGTCGCGACCTCTTAATGCTCCAAACTTAAACTTAACAATGATATCATCTGCATTAATTGAGTCTTTGATTAAGTTGACCGTAATTTCATCCGTGCGCACATCACTGCTGCGCGCCACCCTGGTTACTGGATTTGTGGTTTTGTATTGCTCCTTAAAAATAATTGGACCACTCGTAGCTTTTGCTTTGACCCAAAATGAAACACCCGAAGGAACCAAACCATCTTGTAAAGTTCCGGCACCTGTTAATGCATTGTAGCTGATGTATGAATTCACATTTGGATCATATGTCCAAATAATTGGCTCTATGCCTGCTGGAACTTGCCGTGCATCATAAAAAGCTTTCCAATCAAATGCGCTGGGATATGGGTTGCCTATCAAGTTCCAACCATCATTGCTTAAATTACCAGATTCGGTATAAGCAATTGGCACCGTGATATCACCTGTATTAGGTATTCCAGTTACCGACAAGGTTACTTCATTTTGCGTGGTATTGCTACCATCTAACCTTCCAAGGTCACTGCGATCACCCCTGATGAACAATCTGTACCCTTTTCCTGGTGGCAAGCTTACTGTTTGTAATGAATTACTTTCATTGGTAACTGCGCCCCAACCATCGTTTAAATTACCTGGAATGGTTTCGTTGTAAGAAAACATACTTGGGTTGTTGTTTGAGGTGGCATCAAAGCCAGCCGAATTAAGTTGACCAATTGTATTGCCTATTGCGTTTCCAGCTGCATTGTTACCAGTTATAAAAACCTCTTGTTGCCAATCAAGCAAGGTTGCATTGCTTACTGGTGAGGTTACAAAACGATACCTACGTGCAATCGAAGGGATATAATGTTTTACAATAACTGAACCTTGAATATAATTACCCGAGCCTCCTAAAATGGATGCAGTTTGAAATCTATTTGACTCAAGAATGAGTTTATTGTTTGTTTGCAAAATGCCCAATTTAGGCTGAACACTTTGCAACACAATGAGTGTATCTGCCAATGAGAGTACACTATTGTTTGATAGATTGTACGTTAATTTTTCCAGTAAATTGGTTTGACCCGGAGTGAGTTGCGACATTTTTAATTGGCTTCCGTTTAATACTTCTGCTTCAATTGCTACTGTAGCGCGGTTACCTCCGCTTATTTGAACTGTAGACAATAACTTTCCTTTCACCATAATGGAACCATTACCATTGAGGGTAAACTCACTTCCTGTTGCACATAATAGTGAATCATCAATTTGTATTGCGTATGATTGACCTAGTGGAACAATTAATTGCGCTGATGCTGTTTCTCCTAGTATGAGTTTACTCACCCGAATATTGCTTTCAATGGTCATCTTTTTACCATTGCCAATAATCACTGCGCTACCAGCTGTTGGATATTTTCCAGTTGCAGCTGGTTTCCAGCCAGCGCTTGTGAGCATTTCCCAATTGCTGCTATTTTTCCAAGCTGTGGCAACATCAGGCACAAGCCTAAACAATGGATATCCAAATGGCTCTGGATTGCAATCGGATCCACCAATAGCATTGTCACAATCAATAGCAGCAGGGCTTTGGATTGTTCCCGGATTAGGATTAAAATTACCTGTTTTAACACAAATTGACAGATTGCCCCTGAACGAATTGGGTTTGTTTAAATTTGGATTACGCTCACAAACCAAGGTTGATCTGCTTCCTCTGCCTTCAACAAAACCTCCCACATTCAATTGGTTCACGTAACAAACGGTTGCATCATTTAGCACAATTGAACCTGCGTTCATATTTAAATTGTTTACCCTAAAATAGCCCCCTTTTACGTCAAGAGTTTGTCCGTTCAGGGTCATATCTCCATTAATCTTTAACTGGCAGCTATTGTTAAAAACCACATTGGCACTGTTTGGGTTAAAATTTCCATTAAGTTCAAAGTATCGATTATTGGTAAAAGTACACGTTCTATTCAATGTTAAGTTGGTATTGATAAACAGACTGTCATTATTTACAATTTCCATGGTGCCATTAAAAGAACCTCCATTTAAGCGTGCAATACCAAAATTAACAAGCTTGAATGGCTGGTCAAATGTGCCGGTGACAATCGTAAAGTCGCGACAATAGTTTACAATGTTTACAGCCTTATTGCTATTGATATTTTGAATAGTCACTTTTCCTGTCGTTCCAATGGTAACTTCAGAAGGCTGCTTGTAATTAATTGAACTGATAACAGCTGTTGTTGCGCAAATGGATAATTTACCACCCGTTAAATCAATAGACCCACTAAAAGTCCCTGTGATGCAAACCGTTTCATTGTTCCGAACCATAATATTACCTACATGGTTGTTATAGGTTGTTTGGCAATTGGTGCAGGTTTGTGCGTAGGCAAAACCGTAAAAAGTAATAAAAAAGAATGTTAAAAGAAGTTGTTTCATTGGATGTAGCATATTGCTTATATGAACAAAAGTAATGCAACACAATGAAATACGATGTCAAAAAATTACTACATCGTGCATAATCACTCTTCAAAAAGATCTAGCTTGTCGGGTTCCTTATCTTGGTAACTATCGCAATTGATTTCAACCGATAATGGTTGCTGGGGTGGTTCAAACAGTGGTTGTACCTTAAAAAGTGTCGTATCAGCAGTAACTTGCTTCATGTAGTTTCCCCAAATAGGCATTGCCATTGCCGATCCTGATCCAAGATCCATGCTTCTAAAGTGAATGGCACGGTCTTCAAAACCTGTCCATACGCCTGTTACCAAACTTGGCGTAATGCCCATGAACCAACCATCACTGTAATTTTGGGTTGTGCCCGTTTTACCTCCAACTGCACCGGGTATTTGGTACATGTATTTTATTTTGGCGGCCGTACCATGTGCTGTTACTCGCTCCAACATTTTCTGCATAATATAAGCTGTTTGCTCGCTCATTGCCTCTACTGTTCGGGGAACAACTTCCCGAATCACATTCCCATTTTTATCCATGATTGTTGTGATGTAAACGGGCTCTGTCCAAACGCCCTTATTTGCATAGGCGGCATACGCCCCTACCATTTCATATACAGATATATCAGGCGTACCCAATGCAATTGAAGGATACGGCTCCATATTGCTTTGTATTCCTAATTTTTTAGCCAATTCGATTACTGCATTTGGACCATTCGGACCCAACTGTTTCATCACATACAATACAATATTGTTAACCGAAAATTGCAATCCTCTGTAGAGTGTCATTTCGGGCTCGTTGTATTTTTTTGAATCTGCATTTTTAGGATTGTAATCTGGGTAGCCTTCAAATGTTACAGGTACATTAGGCGCAATGTAACATGGGCTCCAACCATTGTCGATAGCCATGGTGTATACAATAGGTTTAAAAGTAGACCCAACTTGCCTTTTGGCTTTAATATTTACGTGATCGTATTTGAAAAATTGATGATTAATCCCACCTACCCATGCTTTCACATGACCACTTCGAGGGTCCATACTCATTAACCCACATTGCATAAAATACTTGTAATATTTAACAGAGTCTAAAGGCGTCATAACAGTATCAATCTGGCCTTTCGCATAGTTAAATACTTTCATTTTCACCTTGGTATTAAAGGCAATTTTTATTTCAGCATCTGAAGCCCCAGCAGCCTTCATCATTTGGTAACGCTCACTCCGTTTCATTCCTGCAGTGATCAATTCGGTATAACTGCCCCAAGGTTCCCGACCCTTCCAGTGATTGTAAAACTTACGCTGCATCTCTTTAAGATGGTTGTATACGGCAGTTTCTGCATGGGCCTGCATTTTACTGTTAATAGTAGTATAAATCCGAAGTCCATCTTTGTAAAGGTTGTAACCATTTTCCTCACACCAGTCTAATAACTCTTGTCTAAGATGCTCTCTAAAATAAGGCGCTAAACCATCATTATGACTATCCTCTTGGTAGTTCAGTTCGATTGGCTTTACTCTTAGTGTGTCAAATGCTTCATTGGTAATAAAATCGTTTTTGCGCATTTGATTCAAAACAGTATTGCGCCTGCGCATGGCATTTTCTGGATTCCGCACAGGGCTGTATCTTGTTGGTGCCTTAAGCATTCCAACCAACATTGCGGCTTCTAGTTCGTTAAGTTCAATTGGCTTTTTACCAAAAAAAGTTTTGGAAGCTGAACTAATACCAAAAGAATTTCCACCAAACTCCACTGTATTAAAATACATGGTGATTATCTCTTCTTTGGTGTAACGTTCTTCAATTCGAACAGCCGTAATCCATTCCTTTAGTTTGGTGGTGGCCTTGGTAAAAATATTGTCGAAACGTTTTCGAGGAAACAAGTTTTTGGCTAACTGTTGCGTAACAGTGCTCGCCCCTCCTCTTGTACCCAGAAACAATACCGCAGTAGAAAAACGCCTAAAATCAATTCCAGAGTGGCTGTAAAAACGAATATCCTCGGTAGCAATTAACGCATTTACTAGGTTCGGACTTAAATCATCAAAGTTTGAGTTGCTTCTGTTTTGTAAGTAATATTTACCGAGCAAAACGCCATCTTCACTGTAAATTTCAGAAGCCAAATACGTTTTGGGGTTTTCAAGTTCTTCGAGTGGAGGCAACTCACCAAACCATCCCCATGAAACCATCGCTACCAATAATACAAATGCAGCAATCCCCGAAAGCAACCCTATCCAAAGCCATTTAAACAACTTAAGGTATGGGTGGTTAAAAAACAATTCGCGCCAATTCACTTTGGTATATTACTTTTTTGATACTCCGAAAATAAGCCATTATAGGCATCAATCTTTTGCTCCTTTAACATTTTTTTAAAATTGCTAATTGAAACAACAAAAGTAAGAGCAGGTCCTTCATATTTAAATCGCTTTTTAACCGCATCCAATAATACCAATTGTTGTTGGTAGCCCAAGGCCGCCTTGTACTCTTGAAAATCACGAATCATAAAAAGAGAATAACCATCGTTTGACAAAATTGGATTTACTTTTAAGTTATCAAACTGATTGTACTCTTCGTTGTAAGCAGTTATTCGAGTTAAGAGTTCATTCACATCAAGTTTATCATTTTTAATTGCAATCACTGCGTAGTAAGGCCCTCCATTTTCAATAACAAAATCAGGCTGTTTCGCTCTCAGCGAATCGGGAACAGCACCTTCTCGTTTGCGTTTTAAAACATCAATAATCTGTTGGGCTCGTTCTGCTTCGTTGGTTTTAGGATAAGCAGAAACAATGATATTGAGTGACGCTTCAAAAGCCGATTCACCATCGGTTTTGCCTATGGCCATTGCATTTAACAAATCAAACTTAGCTTGCATTGCATTGCCAGGGTAGTTGGCATCTACCTCCTTTTTAACCCCCTTTACTTGTGTCATATCTCCTGCTTGGTATGCATCATACATTCGCTGATACAATTGCTTTACTTCTTGTTTAGCGGTATTTTCGGCAGATTGGTAGCTCTTGTTTTGAACCAATGCGGCAAAGGGACTTTCAGGGTAAGCCGATAAGAGTTTGGTCTTTACCTCTTCGGCTTTTGATGTTTGATTTTCTTCTGAATACAATTTATACAATCTATACAAAACCTCAGGTTCGTAATCTGTTGTTGGAAAAGCAATGAGCAATGCATTGAAATTTTTAATTGCCTCCTTCCGGTCACTTAATTTATCTTGATACAATACTCCAATATTGTAATATGCATCCATTTTAAGTGTATTTGATTTTGCAAGTGCTTGTGCAGTAAAGGGTACGTCTTTAATCCAAGATTTACGGTCATTGCCAATATTCGGACTTGTTCGTTCACCCATGAGTGAGTCACCGGGAATAGGCGCTCCTGCAGTAACATTCCCTTCTCTTTTTACCGATTCAGGGTCGTCTTTGGTTTCACTTTTAGGTTTTTCCATTGCAGCTATTCGCCAATAATCTTCATTTGCGCGTTGACCCCATTTTTTTGCAGTAAAAAAATCAGCCATCCCTTGAGCGAGGAGTGTTTGGTTGTAAAAATACCATTGCCCTGTTTCGCCTATAGAACCAAATGTAGTTGCAGGACCTTTAGGTAAAGGATTGTTTTTGGCAAATTCCTCGGCTACTTTTTTATCTTTAGCTTTTTTGGCTTTCATTGCCGAATCGAGTTTGGCAGCTGCGATCCATTGATCAATTTTTTGTTGAATCTCCGCATCACTTAACCGAGCTATTGCTTGCAAACTATCTTCTCTATCAATAATTACCAAATTTGCAATCAAATCAGTAAGCATGTTTCGCTTGTCAATAATTTTCTTATAGTCTTTGTACGTATTTGTGAGGGTTGCGGCAGTACTATCGTAATAAGCTTGTGCAAGTTTATAGTTTGGCTGTTCCAGGTATATAGACCCCAAGGCCAAGTATGCCAATGCGCGTTGGTTTTGGTTCTTGCCCTGCACCCCTGCAGCCATCTTGTAATCGTAAATTGCTGCAGGTATTTGTTTATCTCTTAAATCCAAGTTGCCCAATTCGTACCAAATTTGATCATAATGCCCATCATTTTTATCATCTTTAAGCATACGTTTAAGCGATTTTCGAACACGCTTAACTGATTTTTGATCGTTGGTATCGAATGCTTTTGCTAGGTTTAAATTGGCATTAAACTCAAAGTCATAAGGTGCATTCATGTACAGTATTTTGGTAAAATACTTTTTGGCATTGGCAACACTATCCGTTAGTAAACTCAACTGCCCCAAGATATAGGTATACCTAATCCGCTGAGCTTTGCGGGGGGCTAAATCGAGTGCTACTATTAATTTTTGTGTTGCTGTTTGGTACTTACCTTGTTTGATGGCAATATCAGCGGCTGTTGCATAAATCTCGTGCTTATCTTTTTTGCTGAGTGGCGGAACAATTTTTTGGTAAATACTTGGTTTCTGTGCAGGGGTTGCCAAATCACTAAGCAACAAACCCATTATTGCTTCAGCCTCGTCAGTCTTTTTTAGTCCGTCATAACATTTTGCAATCCAACAAGTGGCAATTGGCTTTAATCCCTTGTCTTTGTATTTGGAGTTGATGTATTGAAACGCCTCCATCGAAGCATAATAATCACGCTTCATAAAATGCGCTTTCCCCATTAATAAGTAACTGTCATCTGTATACCTACCTATATTGTGGTTTTGAATAGACAATGACACTTTTTTAAGTACTTCATCCATCTGACCACCAATAGCTTTCGCAGCACCTTCATCTCCATATGGAAACACGCTCAACACCTTTGTATAATCGTCTTGATGCCCCTTTTCTAGAGTCTCTAAAGCTTCAATATATTTGATTTCGCCATTAAAATAAACATTAAAGCGGCCTGTTAATGTGTGGTAATTTCGGTTGAGCCACTTGTCCTTGTTAGGGTTACAAGCAGTTACAATGCCTAAGAGCAAAGCAAGGTACCTAATTGAATAGAGGCGTTGGCGCAAAGCTTAATGTTATTTGAATTGTATAACTTGTAAAACGCAAAAATATTTTATTAGGGCTAACTTCAAAACTAAATAAAGTATATTGCCGCCAAATGAATAAGCCTAAAACCAAACTCATTCATAAACTCAAGAACAAATTCAGGTTGGTTATCATCAACGATGCAACCTTTGAAGAAAAGGTATCATTCAGCCTTACCCCAATGAATGTATTTATTGGGTTTAGCTCGTTTCTGGTATTTTTTGCTTCAATCATCATCGTACTCATTGTATTCACACCTGCACGCGAGTTTATTCCAGGCTATAGCGACCCTGACCACAAAAAAGAGTTATCAAATTTGGTTTTTAAAACAGACTCCTTAGATAAGGCGCTTAAGCAAAAGGATGCCTATTATAAGAACCTGCTTCAAATTGTTGCCGATAGTTCCATCACTGAGTAAGTTTTGTTCAGGTTGTTTGCGTATTGATTTTTCCATACTTTTGTTTTTTGCATGCGCTCAATCATATTAGTGCATATTTGTTTACACACTTAAGAGACCAAACAAATGGCCATTTTCAACAATTCAAAAAACGAAACAACATTTAATCCCAATAACCTCAATATCATTAACGCTGGAACTACAATAACAGGTGATTTGCAATCAGAAGGTGATATGCGGATAGATGGCACGGTTAAAGGCTATATTGCATCAAAAGCGAGGTTGGTATTAGGTGCTTCAGCAAAAATTGATGGAGATATCAAAGCTGTGAACTTAGAATTATCAGGTGAAGTAAATGGGAACATCCTCGTTACTGAATTACTCACCATTAAAGCCACCGCAAAGATTAACGGTGATATTGTTTCCAATAAATTAATTATTGAAGCAGGAGCCACTTTTAATGGAAAATGTTCAATGCGTGAAGCACAAAACGTTACCAAAAGCTCAACCATAATTGGGGAAAGTCCAAGTGCCAAAACAGCCGAAACTTCCAGTGTCAAAAACTTCGTTTCGTAATTACGCAAAATACAGTGCCCTCGCGTTTCAATGGATTGCAGGGTTCGTTTTGTTTTCGCTTGGAGGAAACTGGTTGGATACATACCTAAGTTTAACATTCCCAGTTTTTACATTAATAGGTGTAACAATCGGGTTAGTTGTCATCTTCTACAGCATTTACAAATTGGTTAAGGTACAACATGATGAATAAAACTGGAATCACATTTTATGTTTACCTAATTGGAATTACCTTGTTGCAAGTGGGCGGTGTTTTACAAATACCACATTTACTACCAGTTAAAGATACCGTGACAACTATCATATTCTTTTGTATTCTAACTGCAGTTATTTACCCAATTGCAAGCATTGGGCGCAAAAGCAAAGACGGTTATACCTTTGTAATTGCAGCATACATAAGCATTGGGCTTAGATTTATTCTTAGTTTGTGTTTTATTGTTTATTATAAACTTACCCGAACTTCTTACGAAACTGGCTTTATTTTAGCCTTTTTTGGTAGTTACATTTTATACACAATATTTGAAATTTATTGGTTAACGGCTAAATTGCGACCCATTTCAACGGAAAAAGCGAACACCAATGAGCCTAATAACAGCTAGATTCTCAACAAGAAACACACTTATTTCAGGTCTTTTTATCCTGGTTTTATTGATTGGAAACTTTACTGCAATTGGGCAACATAACCACGACCATACTGCTACTGAAAATGTAAGCCATTCAGAACATAACCAAACAGATTCAGCAATGGCTGAGGGAATAACTCATACTGAGAATACCGGCCACCACGATGAAGAAGCTTTTAACACCAAAGAGGTAATTATGGAGCATATTGCCGATGGACACGATTGGCATTTATGGGGACATACCTCACTTCATTTACCCGTAATCGTCTACACTGATAAAGGTTTAGAGGTATTTTCATCAGGCAAGTTTAACCACGGGCATGATGCTTATCAAGGCAAATATTACACGTATGCATTGGATAAAAGCCACCCAGAAAAGGAGAAACTAACTGTAGTAACCGCTGATGGACAATTAGATGAAACAGCCACTTCGAATATTACTGATTTATCCATCACCAAAAACGTGGCTTCCATGATGGTGTCAATGTTGTTTTTGTTCTTGATTTTCTTCAGTGTTGCGGCAGGTTACAAAAAACGCGGCATTGGCGCTCCTAAAGGGCTTCAATCGTGGTTAGAACCGATAATCTTATTTGTGCGCGATGAAATAGCCCGACCTAATTTGGGTGAAAACTATAAGAAATACATGCCTTATTTACTTACTGTTTTCTTCTTCATTTGGATGAACAACGTATTAGGCCTAGTCCCGTTTTTTCCAGGTGGAGCTAATGTTACAGGCAATATAGCTGTAACCTTGGTGTTGGCATTGTTCACATTTATCATTACTTCATTTAGTGGCACCAAAACATACTGGGGACATGTATTCACTCCACATGTACCATTATGGTTGTACCCACTAATGATTCCTGTAGAAATCATCGGTTTGTTTACCAAACCCTTTGCATTAATGATTCGTTTGTTCGCCAATATTACGGCAGGACATATCTTGGTATTGAGTTTAGTATGTTTAATATTCATATTTAAATCGATGTCGGTAGCAGGTGTTTCAGTTCCGTTTGTGGTTTTCATTAGCGTAATTGAAATGTTGGTTGCCTTCATTCAAGCGTTCATCTTCACTATTCTTTCAGCATTGTACATTGGTATGGCGCTCGAAAAACCTAGTGCAGATGCACACCATTAATTTTTGAAACTTTTTTTTGTTTAACCAAATAATATAAATCAACATGACAGGAAGTATTGCTGCAATTGGAGCCGGTTTAGCTGCTATCGGAGCAGGATTAGGTATCGGACGTATCGGTGGATCCGCTATGGAAGGTATGGCTCGTCAGCCTGAGGCTGCAAACAAAATTCAAACTGCTATGCTTATCGCTGCTGCCTTCGTTGAGGCGGTATCGCTTTTTGCGGTAGTAGTTGCTTTGTTAGGCAACGGCTAAGATTGAACTTTATTGAAACTATCGCCCATCATTAGAGGCGGTAGTTTCAATTGGTTAAGAAGTGTCTACCATAAATTAACCCTTGTTATAAAAACTTAGGCATGGCTTCTTGAACAACAATAGGTTAAAACAAAAAATAAATAAAATAAACACTATAACACAGTATATAAAATGGATTTAGTTACACCAAGTATTGGGTTGGTATTTTGGTCAACCATTTCGTTCTTGACATTATTGTTTTTGCTTACCAAGTTCGCTTGGAAACCAATTACGGCAGCTTTAAGTGAGCGCGAAAACTCAATTGATGAGGCTTTAAAGGCAGCTGAAAATGCACGTAAGCAAATGGAAAAGCTTACTGCCGATAACGAAAAATTATTAAACCAGGCCCGCGCTGAACGTGATGCGATGTTAAAAGAAGCAAACGAAATGAAGGAAGGAATCATTGCTCAAGCAAAAAAATCAGCAGCAGAAGAAGGTGCCAAACTTTTAGCCAATGCTAAAGCGGCCATCGAACAAGAAAAAGTAGCAGCAATGAACCAATTGAAAACGCAAGTTGCCGAACTTTCGGTTGATATGGCTGAGAAAATATTAAGAACAAAAATGACCGACCGCGCACAACAAGAAGCTTTCGTTAACGAGAACCTAAAATCAATTAGCTTAAACTAAAATGTCGGAACACAGAATAGCCAGCAGGTATGCCAAATCACTGATTGACCTAGCAAGCGAACAGCAAGCTGTTGAGGTCATTAAAAATGACATGGATTTATTGCTGCAAACTGCAAACAACAGTCTAGAATTGCGTAATATGTTGAAAAGTCCTGTTGTAAATATGGATGACAAAAAAGCCGTATTGCATAAAGTTTTTGAAAGCAAATTTCACAAAACCAGTATGGCATTTATGGATATTGTAGTTCGTAAAAACAGGTCAAATTATTTGCTTCAAATGGCCAGTGCCTATCTTGAACAATACAATTTACTCAACGGTATTACAACTGCTACTGTTAAAACAGCACACCCAATTGATGCCGCAACTGCAACAGAAATCAGCAACTTTATTCAAAAACAAAGTGGCAAAAAGGTTTCTATCCAAGCTACAGTTGACCCAGAATTAATTGGAGGGGTTGTGATTCAAATGGGCGATAACCTTTACGATGCGAGCATTGCCGGTAAATTAAACAAAGTAAAACAGCAATTATTAAACACTTATATTTCTAAATAAACCGAATTATGGCAGAAATCAGACCTGATGAAGTATCAGCAATCATAAGAGAACAACTCAGTAATTTTAAATCGGATGTTGAGCTTGAAGAAGTAGGTACCGTACTCCAAGTGGGTGACGGTATTGCGCGTATTTACGGACTCTCAAAAGTACAATCAGGAGAGCTGATTGAGTTTGCCAACGGCACACAAGCTATTGTGCTCAACCTTGAAGAAGACAATGTAGGTGCGGTAATGTTAGGTGATGCCACTTCTGTAGAAGAAGGAAACACTGTAAAACGTACTGGTCGTATCGCTTCAATTAGAGTTGGAGAAGGAATGGTAGGCCGCGTTGTAAATACACTGGGTCAACCGATAGATGGCAAAGGACCTATTGCTGGCGAAACCTTCGAAATGCCACTCGAACGTAAAGCTCCTGGTGTTATTTACCGTGAGCCGGTGAAAGAACCACTCCAAACTGGGATTAAAGCAATAGATGCGATGATTCCAATCGGTCGCGGTCAACGCGAGTTGGTGATTGGCGATCGTCAAACTGGTAAAACCGCGGTTTGCATCGATACCATTTTAAATCAAAAAGAATTTTACGATGCTGGACAACCAGTATATTGTATTTACGTTGCTGTTGGCCAAAAAGCATCTACAGTTGCTCAGGTTGTAAATACACTTGAGTCGAATGGCGCTTTAGCTTATACCACCGTTGTTTCTGCTACCTCTTCAGATCCAGCACCAATGCAATTTTTCGCACCGATGGCAGGAGCTGCAATTGGCGAATATTTTCGCGATACTGGCCGCCCTGCTTTGATTATTTACGATGATTTGTCAAAACAAGCAGTTGCTTATCGTGAAGTATCGTTGTTGCTTCGTAGACCTCCAGGACGTGAAGCTTACCCTGGTGACGTATTTTATTTGCATAGCCGCTTATTGGAGCGTGCAGCTAAGATTAACGCAACTGATTCGATTGCACAAGCAATGAATGATATCCCGCCTTCAATTAAGCACTTGGTTAAAGGTGGAGGTTCATTAACCGCGTTGCCAATCATTGAAACACAAGCAGGTGACGTTTCAGCTTATATTCCAACCAACGTAATTTCGATTACAGACGGACAAATATTCCTTGAATCAAACTTGTTCAACTCTGGTGTACGCCCTGCTATTAACGTAGGTATTTCGGTATCCCGCGTGGGTGGTAATGCGCAAATTAAATCAATGAAAAAAGTTGCTGGTACATTAAAACTTGACCAAGCACAGTACCGCGAATTAGAGGCTTTCTCTAAATTCGGATCTGACCTTGACGCAGCTACTAAATCTGTTTTGGACAAAGGTGCACGTAACGTGGAGATTTTGAAACAAGGACAATTCTCTCCAGTTTCGGTTGAAAAACAAGTTGCAATTATTTACTTAGGAACAAAAGGTTTGTTAAATAAAGTTCCTGTGAACAAAGTGCGTGAGTTTGAAGGAGAATACCTTCGTTACCTCGAAACCAAACACAAAGATGTTTTAGCTGCATTAAAAAAAGGAACCTTTAGTGATGAGCAAACCAGCGTTTTGGAATCAGTAGCTAAAGAATTAATCGCAAAATATAATTAATGTGAAGATGTGAAGGTGCGATGGTTAAACGCTTTAACCTGCATACCTGCACATTACCGCATTTGCATGTTTAATATATGGCAAACTTAAAAGAAGTACGGATACGAATTGGTTCGGTAACAAGTACCCAACAAATTACCAAAGCTATGAAGTTGGTTTCAGCCACCAAACTGCGCAGGGCACAGAATGGGATTACCCAAATGAGGCCTTATGCGCAGAAGCTAAATGGTATTTTGGCTAACCTTTCTGATTCTATTGATGTAGATTCGTTAAAGCTATATTTTGAACCGAAAGAGGTTAAAAATGTATTGCTTGTTGTAATTACTTCTGACCGCGGTTTATGCGGTTCATTTAACGCGAACGTAGTAAAACGCGCTAACCTTTTAGTAAAAGAAAAATATGCTGGTAAACAAATAACCGTTTTACCGATTGGGAAAAAAGGGGCTGATTTTTTTGCAAAACAACCTGTACAACTTTTACCACAATACAAGGAAGCTCTTCAAGGTTTGGATAGCACAAAAGCATTTGCTATTGGTCAGTACATTCTAGATGAATTTGCCAAAGGACAATTTGATGTGGTTGAGTTGGTATACAACCAATTTAAGAATGCAGCAACCCAAGTATTAACCAACGAACAATTCTTGCCAATTGATGCAAATGCGATGAAAGCTGTTACAGGTAAGAAAAATGATTATTTGTTCGAACCATCAAAAGTTGAAATCTTGGAAGCGTTAATTCCGCGTATTTTAAAAACGCAAGTGTTTAGGTCAATGCTTGACTCATTAGCATCTGAGCATGGTGCTCGCATGGTGGCAATGGACAAAGCAACCGATAATGCAGGCGAATTGCTAAAATCATTAAAAGTAGAATACAACCGTGTGCGCCAAGCTGCTATCACAACTGAAATTTCAGAAATTGTTGGTGGTGCTGCTGCATTAAGCCAAGCATAATCAAACAAAATAGGTATTAAGAGCAGTCCAATTGGGCTGCTTTTTTTATTTGTAAACCTACATGCAACCCTCTTGTTATTTTACCACACTATTCATACTAAACCTGCAGTATGAACCTAAAACAGTCATTCCTTCTTATGTTATTGGTTGTAAGTTGTTGGGCTAATGCTCAGCAAGACCATATTCCAACTGTTTATGAACCTCCTATTATTGGCTTTGAGTCTATTCGAAATACAAATGGGTATTTACTCCAGCAAAACAAAGACTCAAGTGGTAATTGGGTAAACACACGAAAGTTTATACGCACATATAATAACCAACTCAAGCGCGCCACTTTTGAAAGTGTGCATGATTGGAAAAATCAAAGTTGGCAACAGGTACTTATAGATGAGGACAGCATCATTTTTAATACAAATGGTAAAGTTCAAATAACATATAACCGAAGAAAATTAACTCTCCCAACTTTTAACCAGAATGAGTACACAAAGTATGAATATACATACAACCAAGATCAGCCTGTAAGTGTCCGGGTCTCGAATGCTGTTCCTCCCAATAGCAATAATTGGAACGCCTCTTTTTTTGTACAAATTCGATATGATCAAAATGAAAGGCGCGTATCAGACTCTATTCGGTATTATCAAAACAACTTTTCGTTAGTTATATACTATATATACGATTCACAAGGCAGGGTAATTGGCGAGTTCGGCTTAAATGGAAGCGACTCTGTAAATAAAATTACTTATGTATATGGGCCAGACGGCATTCTAACTTCCGTTACCGAAGCTTTTGATAACAGTGCTGACACCTGGATGATACAATCTGCGGATACCTTCGAGTATGAAAATGGCAAAATTGTGAAACACTCCATGTTCGGAACCATTTTTACAGGAACAGAAATTATTACAGGGCCTTATCAAATGGACCTTTACACTTATGATAATGAAGGAAAGTTGGCAAGTATTGTTGAACATGAATTTAATAATGGGTGGAAACCTAAAGATGAGTATAGCATGTTGTACAATGGAGCAACTTTGCAAATTGTTGAATTAAGAGCATATCAGAATGGAACACCCAATACTGATGTGTATTCAAGATTCCTTCCCTCACCACCCACCTCTTTAAATGAACAAAGCAAGTCCATTTCAACTAGTATCAACATTTACCCAAACCCAACAAATGAGTACCTATACATAGAAGGTGTATCTAAGATAAAATCCATCAAGTTCATCAATGCAACAGGCCAAAGCATTGAGGCGAATATTGACAATGGCCAAATTTCAACTGCAAATATCCCAGCTGGAATTTACCAAATATTGTTGGTTCATGAAGAACAAGTAGTGAAATTGGGAAAAATAGCTATTGAGCATTGATTATAAAAATAAGAAAACACCCCTTGTGCAAACCTCCTAAACGCAGCTCAAAATCGGGCTGCGTTTTTTGTGAGGAAAATTCTCGACATTCGCATCTCTTCAACTAAAAATATTTCTACATTAGAACATACTTCTTTGATGAAAAAAATTGCAATCCCAATATTATTAGCTCTTATCCTAAACCTAGAAAGTAAAGCGCAGCTTGGAACTACTTTTTATCAATCACCTGGCTTTCTGACTGCAGGTTTGATGTATGAATATAACAACTTTGTTAGACCTGAGATACGTATTGGATCAACAATTGGATCTTTCTCATCAACTAATGTATTCGAGTTACTCGTTAACATCGATATTGTAAATAAAGCTGATTATGAATTTTATGCAGGAGCAGGCTTGATAGCAGCAGGCTTTAATGAAAGAACAGGTATAAATCAAGCAATATTAGCCCTTTCCGTTCCTGTTGGATTCAACATTTACCCATTCGAAAATAAGCAATTTGGGCTGCACATTGATGTAAGCACTTTTGTATTCAATGAAACTTTCGATTTTCTACCCCGTTGGGGAATTCGATATAAATTTCGGAAATAATCGAATTATATTGATGTAGCTATTTTAGCAGCAATTGCGGTATATTCTTCAGGTGTGAACTCGACTCTGGCCTTTTCAAAATTTAGATCGCCTACTGCATTCATTGGAACCAAATGAATATGTGCGTGTGGTACTTCCAAACCAATAACGGCAACACCTACCTTGGTGCAAGGAACGGCCTGCTTAATCGCCTTGGCTACTATCTTGGCAAACAAAAACAACCCTGCATAGGCCTCATCTTGAATATCAAAAACATAATCAGTTGCTACTTTAGGAATAACCAAGGTATGTCCTGCTGTAAGTGGACGAACATCTAAAAATGCTAAGTAATCTTGGGTTTCAGCAACTTTGTAACAAGGTATTTCACCAGCTACAATTTTTGAGAAAATCGTGCTCATTATAAACTAATATTCAAAATTTCGAATTGGATAACTCCAGCTGGTGCTTGCACTTCTGCAATGTCTCCAACTTTTTTACCCATTAACCCCACGCCAATTGGCGATTTAAAAGATATTTTACCCGTTTTAAAATCAGCCTCTTTTTCTGAAACCATGGTATACACCATTTCTTGTTTTGACTTTAGATTCTTGACTTTTACCTTACTCAACATCATCACCTTGCTGGTGTCTAATTTTGATTCATCAATAATGCGGGTTTTGGTAATTAAATCTTCAAGAAGTGCAATGCGTGTTTCAAGTAATCCTTGATCTTCTTTTGCTGCATGGTATTCAGCATTTTCACTCAAATCACCTTTATCACGTGCATCTGCAATTTGCTTGGAAATAAACGGACGCTGCACATATTTTAATTCGTGCAATTCAGCTTGCATTTTTTCAAATCCTTCTTTCGATACGTAATTAATCTCTGCCATGTACTTTGCTATTTACGTTTTACAATGTTTGTTATCAATTATAAATAAAAGAAAACGTCCCGCTTTTGGCAGAACGTTTCCTAAAATAAGTGAGACAAATATATTAACTTTTTTTGTTTCCGAGGGTAAATCTTAAAGAGATATTATGTATTCCGTTAAACACGCGGGTTGGTGCGTATGAATAATCTAAACCCAACATGGTACCCGACTTAGATATTGGCATTTGCAAGGTTAAACCAGCAGCATACCCGTTGTATTGCGTACGCGAGTTGTCATCTGTTGTATTTTCTGCTTCAATACCATATCCAGCGCGAATCATTGCTGTTTCTTTGTAAGCATATTCAAGACCAACTGAGGTAATGTTATTTGAAAAAGCGTTGTAGTTAAAATTACCCAAAGCTGTTAATCTATGAAAGTATGTATCTTCAGTTTTATCTAGTCGCATATCATAAGCAGCACCAATATGAACAAGTGTAGGCAAGTTGTATGATTGAGACGCAAACAATGCACGTCTATCAGCCCCAGTTGCTACATTAATGGAACGAAACGACAAACCAGAACCAGAATAAGAAGCATCTGGACCAATATTACGGACTGCGATTCCAAAACGGAAATCTTCCTTTTTAATCTTTTTCTTTGGGTTCAATGCAGTTTGATACATTACACCCATATCAAGTGCAACACCAGATGACCTTACGTTGGTAACACCCTCTGAGAATAATCTAACCGTAATACCTCCCGTAATACTATTCGAGAACTTTTTTGCATAAGCAGCACCCAAATTGAGTATTTGGGGTGTAAATGTGCCTAAAGTGGCATCAGGTAAAGCCTCTGTGGTTAAGGGTATATTACCCAAATCAAGGCGTGTTACTGACAATCCGATCACGTTTCCGTTTCCTAACGATTGAGCCAAGGTAGCATTGTTCATAAATACTCCAGTACCTTGTAAGTACACCACTTGATTAATCATAAAGTCTGTTCGCTCCGTATATGCTAAACCAGCAACATTAAAATGCATTGCTTCAGGTCCTTTCAGGTGCATTGAATTAGCACCCATGGTACCCGCTGAACGACCATAAGGATTAATCAGCAATTGAGTTGCACCAGCACCTCCAGCCCTATCTGGGTTTCCAGCAAAAACCTGCGTTGAGGCCGAAACTGCCGTTACCAATAAACAAAGTATGTATTTTTTCATGATATGTATTTTCATCTATAGCAGCTGCCTTATTCAGGCAGCCGCCATGGTTAAACATTAGAATGTATCAAAATCAACCGGACGCATCACGCCAAACCACTTAATAATGCGCTCTTCATTCAAATCCGTAGCATTTATGTGAATGAGGTACGCTCCACTGCTAATTGGCACTTGCGCATCGTTTTTCAAATCCCAAATTGTATATGGAGAAGTTTCATCATCCTTGCGGATTGTACGAACCAATACCCCATTTAAGTTGTAAATGCGAATAATACAACGTGCTGGAAGATTAACCAAACGTACTTGGTTATCCAATTGGTTACCCGGACTCTCATACGATGAATACGCGTAGTAAGGATTTGGAACAATATTCACTCTGTCAAGCGCACGTTTAGCAACTTCTTTGCCAATTGTAGGTGCAAAACCTTTAGTAGAGAACGTGAAATATGGCATGCTATCATTCATGGTAGTTCCATCTACAGAGAAGTTTGCATAGGGACGTTTAACACGAATTTTAATCGTTACATCACTTGGAACAATGCCTGCCTCAGGGCTATTTAATGTGAATCCAACACTCGTAAGGGTCATTGATGTCCACATTGCTTGTGAAAATACTTGGCGTTTTCTTACCGCATACGCAGGAGTAATGGCTGGATCTGGATCAAGTTTTACGCGGTAAGCAGCTGAAGCATCATACCTAGGACCTTTGAATCGGAAAGCACCAGGACCTGAACCTAAAACAAACTCCCTTGTTCCCATAACATAAACGTAATGTTTACCACCAAATACCGGTCGGCCAGTGTTCGGGTCTAACAAATTTGAAGTTGGATTCCAAATCATATCTTGTCCGTTTTCAGTAGGCAACGATGAATCTTCAGCGAAGAGCACATTTAAACGTTCGCCTGTTTCCATGTTCACAGCATAACCGGGGAACCAACTCATACCAGTTGCTGAAATATAGTCAGCATCATTTGGATCATTTGTTACAACACCATCTCCTCTTCTTCCATTTTTATCAACTGAAGGTGATTTGCGTATATCCATTTTATCTGCACCACCAAGGTTGAATGCTGGATTTTCGCCTGCTTCCAACACAATACAGCGAGTCCACAATGATTTGTCTTTAGTAAAAACAACGTTTACACTGTACAATTGCGAAAGAGGATTCTCTGCAGAGTAGGTGCCTGCACCCAATGATGCCCATGTTCCGAAATCCCAAGCAGGACCAAATGTTGGCAATACTGTAGAGAGTTTAGTTCTCCAACGTGTAGCTAAACCATACGGAGACCAAGTGCCGTCCAATATTTTACCAAAATTTTTACGTGGATCTACTGCTACACGATTATCATGAAAATCGTCTGTTTGCACATTCGTAAAGCCTGGTGATCCTGCATTACCAGAACGAATCCAATTAAAGGAATTTTGGAAAAACGGGCTGTTGATATAATTAGGATCATCGTCAGTTACATTCGCTAGCCACGTATTGCTTTGTATTTCCCGTTCAATTGACGAACTAATAAAACCATTGCTTTGATCGGTTAAATTGTTTGCGTCTCCTGGCATTAAACTTTGCGACAAATCAATTGAGATACCCCACTGAGGGAATAATTGCTCATAAGGACGTGAGATATTAAACACGGAGCGTGCTGTGTCGCCATTGTAAATTAAGAACCAATTGGTTGTACGGGAGTTTAAAGAATCAGCTTTGTTGCCCGTACCTGAACTGTCTCGCATAATTAGGGTAAAGTCACCTTCAGGTATCCGCAAAGGATCAATTACTTTTACTTTAACTGGACCAAAACCCGGTACATATGTTCTGTTCTTCACATAGTAATCAGGACCATTGATAATTCGTTGCATTGTTTCTGCATCCAACTCCACTGAATTACCTCCATTACCAACTCCTTCCCACTGTGTTACAGTTAATCCATCTCCATATTTAGAGTTTACTTGCGTACCGCCATTACGTGCTTGTGGATCATGAGGTGTTACTGTGTATACTGATAATGCACCAAGTCCAATAGTTTTGCGTCCTGGTAAATATTGTGTAGGGTCATTAACACAGTTGGTTGCAGAGGCATAGGCCAAAATTGCATAGTGGTAATCTTTGAAATTGACCAAGGTTTGATCAGATCCTGTCTCAAATAAATCTTTGGTAATTTGGAAGCTGTGCTGAATCCCTTTGTCTTCGCCAGTTACCATTATTTTTTTAACATTCTCTTCCAATTCAGGACTAAAAATACTATTTACCAAACGAGCCACACCGTCAACGATATCAAATTGTGCTACCAAGCGGGCTTGACTTTGGTCGTAAATATCAGATGGAATACTGGCTTCTTTTAACTGGAATATTTGATACCCTTGGAATTTGTATACCGTGCGAGTTGCACATGGACCAGCAAATGAATCGGTGAAATTTTCAATAGTTTCTGTTTGAACCATTTTTACAATCAAGTTCTTATCCAACTCAGTGATTTGCAATACAGGCGCATCTGGACCTGCGATCAATTTAAAGTTATTTTTAAACAAGATAAACGCCTTATCACTTGCCTGCTTTAACAAGTTAAATGAACCTGTTGCTCCTCCTGAAGATGCTCTGGCCCAAACAACACCAATGGTTACCCTATTTACCGCACCAGGAAGTAAACTGAAGGAACCTGCTGTTTGCAAAAAGCGCCTGTCCGCTGGAGGATTCTGAGCAGTACGTTCAGTCCATAAAGCCCTACCAGCAGGATCGGTTGCTCCAGGGAACATATAACTTGCGGTATCTGTTCCATTACGACCATTTCCACCATAGGTAATCGGTATACCATCTTTCCACCTGCCATTCAGGTAACCCCAATAATGCTCAGGGCGCTGAGGATTACCGAAATTAGAAAAATCATTATTGTAATAAACAAACTTAGTAAGGCCAATTTCAGAACTGTCGGGTCTGCGTGGACCTTCAAAAAAGTTTACCCCAACACTTGGCGGGTTTAATCCATACCCTAAAATCCCTTCATCGTTATCATCACCATTGTAACAAATACCTAAATTTCTTGGAACGTCACATTCTACATAATCATCGTTATAGTTACCCAAATCAGGGTCAACCCACTGACCAAAAACAGTACTGTCGATGGTTTCATTGCTTCGATTGTAAATAACACTTCGGTAAAAAGTCATGTTATTTACTTCATCGTTGGTTGAATACGCAAATGCAGTATTGTGAATCTCCAAACCTAAAGGCAAACCTTGACTTTCAGAGTGGATATTTCCTTTATCGTTGGTTATCCAAAACAACATTTGATCAGGAATATTATCGTTCCTGTTTTGATCAAATGAAGGATAGTCACCATCTTCATAATTGTATGTGGCATCACCATTAAAGTCAAAAAAGGGAGCTAAGTAACGAGCATATCCTTCTGTAGCCCGTGGATTTTCAGCTGGCCATGTTCTAATATCATCTGTAGCGTTATCAGGATTCACAATTTCACCTGAGTCAACTGCAAATCGGTTGATCTCCGTTAGGCTTATTTTCCAAATTTTATCGTAATCCTTACAAACTGTTGGACTTACCGAAGCGGTAACCAATGTAAGTGGGCCAGGATAAAAATCGTTTCCGCTCTGTCTGTATGTTTGTGCTGCAATACGCAAATTACCATTGGTAACACCTCCAATCCAAAGGGCTCCAGAAAACAGCGAGTGTTTAGACACTTGCCCTGTACCTGGGGTAATTTTTGGAATTTCATAACGGGCATTGCTCAAATTCCACCAATAGTCACCACCATTTAAGATGGTTGTGCGCACATTGTTAATCTCCATATCACGCTGAGCTGTGGCAGCTTCGCAGCCCGCTGATTTGCCTAACAAGGCCCTCTTTTCGTGCTGATCTTTTGGTTTGGGAGAAACACCAATATTTTCTTTTGCTGATGCAATGCTGATTACCCCAATTGTAAGGGAGAAAGCAGAGGCCAACTTTAGCCAACTTGCGGGTTTATTCAATCTTAATTTCATTGTACTGTTTTTTTACTGTTAGAAATAAAGCGACAATCCTAATCTGGTAATACGCGGTAAGGCAAAGTTGCCTGGGTTAACCATACGTATATTGTATAAGTCAATTAAAGATTGCGAATTGGTTGCAGTAACCAATTGCGATTGTGCCAACGTTGATGTGATGTATCCATCATCATAAGCAGAACCGGTGTATCTGTATACATTTAACACATTGATATTGTTAAATACGTTTTGCACCCATAAGAACACGCGAATGCGGTAAACAGTGCTTTTGCCCGATAAACTTTCACTGCGAATCGTGAAGTATTTATCAATGTTCATGTCTGTAAAAAACTGAGGAGGCAAATTGGCTCCATTGATTGTTCCTTTTACTTGAGCACGAGCAGCAACACCTGCTTGCACCTCTGGAACAGGATTGGTTGTTTGGGTGTAAGGACGACCAGAAGTAGCGTTGAAAATTAAGTTAATACCTGCATTTTCAAATATCTTTTTACCACCCACAATCGGCCCATTATACTCTTTGCCTTCTTTGTAATGGAAATCGAAAGTTCCTTTTAAGGTGTGACGGGTATCAAAATCCAATGGGAAAATAGAACGTTGGTTCGGAACACCTGCTTGAATCAACGAAGATGTTTGGTTCGCGTTTGAACCTGTTCCATCAGCAAATTGCAACATGTAATTGGCTGAAAGGTTGATATTACCCAATTCTCTCAGTTCATACTCCAACTGAATTGATTTAACTGTTGAGAAGTCGATGTTGCCATAAGTGGTATAATCAAATGGCCAAGCTTGGTTGTAACGGAATTGTTGGATTAGGTTACGGAACTCACGGTATGAAGCAATGATGTTAATTGCGGCATCCTCTCCAACTTGCTGGCGGAAACCAATTTGGTAATCGGTTACTTGTGTCATTTGCAAATCAGGGTTGCTAATAATGCCCGACAAACGATTACGCAAGTAAAAATAGTCGTCAATTTGCGCAATATTTGCTTCAGTTGGACGCTGCGCCAATACATCATAAGTACCGAAGAATTGTGAGGTAGTAGAAATTGGGAACGAGAACCAAACGCGCGGCAACAATTTTACGTCAGGAGTATAATCGCGAAACGATTGTGAAGTAGGAACTGTTTGTCCCTCATTAACAAGGTAAGGTGTATTGCGATCAATATTAGCTCCCTCAGCTACCGAAGTTTTATATAATTGAGTTGGATCTTGCACCGGATTACCTTGCGCATCAAACCAAGTATTTCCACTTCTAAATCCAGATACTCCTAAGTTTGGCACGTGCTGTTTGTTATCTACATAAACAACATAATCATCTCCAATCGAAGATGGTATCAAATCCGGTCTTACCAATAAATTACCTCTACGCACATCACCTGCTGTGTACACAGGAGCCAATGCATATGGATCTTTTAGCACAAGCTGGTTCGCATCAAAACGCTCCATCCTCAAACCAATACGCACAATTAAATCTTTAAATACGAATTTGTCTTGAACCCAAGCTGCTGTATACACTGGTTGGTAAGCACCCAACGTGCGGTCAGTGCTGTTTAAAAATTGGTTAATTGATGGCCTTCCTTTAACGCGCTCTCCTAAATAATCATATCCGAAATAACTTACATATGAATTACCATCATTCAATAATTCATTCGCGGTAAACATGTTCATTGAATACATACTTGGATCATATCCGTCTGTATTTAATTGTGATTCTTGGTCAATTAACCTTCCTTGTGCATCACGTGCGCCCATCTCAATTAATTTTGTACGCAAGTTGCGATCAAAATTGCTTTGTTGGCTTGCATCTACCAAACGTGCTAAATTGATCGTGTCTTGAAATACTCCGTTTGCGTCAAATACAGCTGTAGCCCTCGATGCATCATAACCTTGAAATTGGTTATTCACCAACTGGCGCATCAACGTCCATAAACCATTTGATTGTAAATTATACCCCCTTCTAAACTGTTGTTCATAAGTAAAACCGAATTGCACATCATGCTTAGCTTTAGGATTGCTTTTAGGGGCAATACTTGCCTCACTCATCACATATAAAGTATATGCCTCATTTAATGATTTCCCGTAGTTACCTTGCAAAGCTCCAGGGCTGGCCCATAAGTTTGAATAAATTCCAAACGGCTCATCGCCATTTGCCACACCACCCAAACCTCTCAACTGACTGATGCTGCTAACCGTTCTTCCTGTTTGCTCATAATAATTAAAAATCGTTCGGTTGTAATTTCCTTTAATGCGATTGATCTCAGATTGGTTGTATACCAAGGCTGTATCAAATAAACCCGCAAGTCTGCGGTAACTTGTCAAATACAATGTACGTTGTTGCCCATTGTTATCGACTACTTGGAATGTATCAGGAGCCTCGCCAAAACCTTTGGCTACAAATTGGTAAAAATTGGTATTGTAACGATCAAACGTTCCTACATAACCATAGTTAAATTGGTTACGCATATGTTCAGCACTCATTGACTCAATAAATCTGCGCTCGTAAGAAAAACGCACACTGTAAAACGCATTGCTAATTACGGATGGTTTGTCTTTGGTTTCTTCGGTCTTTTTACCAAAAGTTTGGGTAAATTGAAGGTATGAACGAAGCGTTAAATCTTGGGTCATTTGGTTGTTATCGTAATTGGTCAATGAGTTAGAATAACTAAAGCCGCGACCTCTAAAATAGTTACCTTGGTAACCTAATCGTAAACTGATATTGCTTGTTGGTTGATAAGAGAAGTTTCCATTGACAGCAACACGGTAATCTGCAGTATTCTGGCGGTATCCAACTTCTTGCAAGTCACTATTTAACAAATATTCTCCCGCTGGTAAAAATCCACCTCCTGCTTGAGGTACCAGTGGATTCTCTTCCATCTCGCGCAATTTCGCATCGTTTACTTTGTAAATTGGCGTTGCTGGCAATCTGCTATCGCGTTGGTAAACACCACTTCCATACAATGTAAATCCAAGCAATACGCGCTCTTTATCCGCTTTACCTTTGTCTTTCAACAAAATGGGACCAGATACACCCATTTGCAATTCATTGTAGTTGGAGTTATCCAAATAGCCATTAAATGGAGAGGCCGTAATATACTCGAAACTTCTGTTCCAAACCTTAGAAGGTGATTTGGTATTAATAGAGATGGCTCCACCTATAAAGTCTCCATACTGTGCTGGAGTACCTCCAGTAATAATTTGAATTTGGTCGATTGCATTTTGAGGAATGCTGATACTTGCGTTGCCCTGTACACGGACCCCGTCAATATAATAAGCAGTACCATCAGCACGTGCTCCCCTGAAATTTGGCGTTTGGCCAGCCCTAGCATCAACACCAGCAACTGTATTCGCAATCATATTGGCATTACGTTGCGGCAATGCCATAATTTCTTTAGCCGTTTTGGTATTTTTATTCACACCATCAGGATCAATAAGGGGCTTTTTACGTACGATAACTACATCTTCTAACTGCTTACCACCATCGTTTGATTCCATAGGAATATTGGTAAATGCAATTTCATCACTCGCTACATTCACACCAGTGATAACAGAATTACGGTAACCAATATAAGTTGCTTTTACCGTATAGTTTCCGGGTTGAAGGGTTTTCACAATATAAGAACCGTCTTCATCTGTTAAAACTTGTGCTTTAACTACCCCATTTAACTCTACCGTCACACTCACAAAATCTAGTGGCTTCTTGGTTTTAGAGTCAATTACTTTCCCTCGGATTTCACCTAATTGGGATTGAGCTAGTACAACAGAACTAAAGGCGCATAAAGCAAGCAACAAACTGTATATCTTTTTCATTCAACTGTGTATTTCAATAATAATAGTAGTAACATCAATTCGGTAAATTAAACTAATTACGATTACATAATCAAAATTTAATTTTAGCTTCCAATTACCCCAACCTTAACTGATTGATTTTTTGGAGCAAAACCTCACTGATTTTTTGGTACGACTCTTCGGTCCAACCGCCTACATGCGGTGATAACACTACTTGTGGCAATGCTATCAAAGTGTTAAAAATAGATTGTTGATTAAGGGTTAGCAATTGTAAATTTTCATTTTCAAGTACATCTAAACCTGCGCCAACAACTTTACCCGATTTGAGCGAAGCACATAAATCGGCTAAATCTACAATACCTCCCCTTGCAAGATTCAACAACACAATTGGCTTTTGAAACCCATTTATCCATTCACGTGTCACAAGTCTGCTTGTTTCAGAGGTAAGTGGAACATGCAAGCTTACAATATCACATCGCGCTTGAAGGTCGTTCATCGTGCTTTCTTGAGCATAGGCATCAGCATAGTTGGTTTTGTATTTATCATAAGCCAATACGGTAGTTTCAAAACCAGAGAGTTTTTTTGCCACAGCCATGCCAGTATTACCATAACCAATAATGCCTATTGTTTTACCTTTTAACTCCCAACCAGTATTCTCCTTTCGATTCCAAATGCCTTGGCGAACCTCTTTGTCGGCCTTTTGTAATTTGGTCGCAATACTCAGCAACATGGCCAATGTATGCTCTCCAACTGCATCTGCATTGGCTTCTCCTGCATTAAAACAGTAAATATCGTTTCGCTCACAATAGCCAAGGTCTATATTGTCTAAACCGGCACCTGCCCTTCCAATCCATTTTAACTTTTCAGCATGTAAAAGAACGTTTTCATCAATTGTTGTTTTGGTTCTCACTACCAAACCTTCATAAACTCCAATAGATTCGATTAACTCTTCTCTTGAGCAATTGGGTTTGTAATCTACAAGCACTCCTTTGGCTTGCAAACCTTCCAACAATAATGGATGCACTTCGTCAATGATTAATACATTCATGATTCTTTCATGCAATAATGATTGACCGCGAGTTTACATGAATAGTTTGGTTTTTATGCAAAATGGTTGCATGCAGCTAAATAACTGTATATAAAAGCCTGCCAATGGTAAAGTATAAAGCCAACCCAAGCAAGTCGTTTGTAGTTGTAATAAATGGTCCAGTAGCAATTGCTGGATCTATTTTCATTTTATGCAGCACCATTGGAATAAATGTACCCAAAATGGTTGCAAATACAATGACACTCAATAACGCAACACTTACTGTTATACTCAAATCATATCCTGTAGAAAACAACAGGTTGTAGGCAAACAATACCCCAGAACAGATGAACCCGTTAATGAGTGCAACCCTGAGTTCTTTAAAAATTTTAGGTAAAATGTTTTTTGTGCCAAGCGTATTGTTTGCCAAACCTTGCACCACAATAGCTGACGATTGCACACCTGCGTTGCCACCCATGGCTGCAATCAAAGGCATGAAAAATGCCATTTCAGGGTGTATGCGGAGTTCTTCTTCATATAACTCAATAAACCTTGAAGATGCAATACCTCCTAGCAAACCAATTAACAACCAAGGCAAGCGTGCGCGTGATAAAATCCAAACCTTATCCGAATAATCAACATCCTCTGTAATACCCGACATTAATTGGTAATCTTCGTTTGCTTCATCTTTGATTACCTCCACCACATCATCAACTGTTATTCTTCCAACCAATTGGCCCAAGGCATTTACAACTGGTAACACAACTAAATCGTATTTATCAAATAGGTTGGCAATTTCTTCAGAGTCGGTTGATGTTGATACTGAGATAACCGTTTCGTTATACACATCAGCAAGTTTGGCCGAAGGGGTGGCAAGAATAAGGTTCTTTAAAGTGATGATTCCTGATAATCGCTCGTAATCATCAACCACATACACCACGTAAATACTTTCTACATTTTCAGCTTGTCGCCTAATTTCTTCAATACACTGTGAAACACTCCAATTAATGTTGGCTTTAACCAATTCAACAGCCATTAAACTACCTGCCGTATATTCTTCGTAGTTTAAAAGCGAAAGTAAACTTGAAGCAAACTCAATATCGGTTAAATTAGATATGACCTCTTCTTTTTCTTTTACCGGAAAATGGGTGAGCACATAAACCGCATCATCTGAGTCCATATTTTGGATAAACTCATCAGCAATTTCTTTCGAGGAATAAGCGGCAAAAAAATGTTCCCGAACCTTATCTTCCATTTCCACTAAAACCTTAATTGATTTTTCTTTATCAATTAATTTCATCATTTGCCTTGCAATATCTGGCTTAACGGTATCAAGCAAATCGGCAATATCTTGCGCATAAAGTTCATTCAGTTGATCACGTACTTCTTCCTCTTTGCCTTCTTCAAGCAATTGAACTAAGTGTTTAATCAAATTCGGATCAACCGTTATTTTCTCCATATTGCTGAATTAATTTGGTTAATTCTATAAATTCAACATAGGTAAGCTCTTCAGCCCGTTTGTTTATAAAATTGTGCTCCTGCAATAATTCATCTTTCACTTTAAATTGTTGCAAAGCATTTCTTAATTTTTTGCGCCTTTGGTTAAACGCTGTTTTAACCACTTTAAAAAACCACTTTTCATCAATTGCAGGTGGTAGCTGCTTGCGCACACAGCGTATTACGCCAGACTTTACTTTTGGAGGTGGATTAAACACATGTTCATCAACAGTAAACAAATAAGTAACGTCATAGTATGCTTGTGTGAGCACGCTTAAAATACCATACTCTTTTGTACGTGGTGATGCAGCCAAACGTTCAGCAACTTCCTTTTGAAACATGCCCACCATCAATGGTATTTGATTGCGGGATGCAAGCAACTTGAATACAATTTGAGAAGAAATATTGTAAGGAAAATTCCCAATAAGAGAGAATGTGTTCGGAATAAGTTGACTCAAATCAGAAGCTAAAAAATCACCAAACAATACCTGATCTGCATGCATTGGATATGCCTGCTTTAAATAAGTTACCGACTCTTCATCAATATCAATTGCTATAGTTTTAAACCCACTGTTGGGAAACAAAAATTGCGTAAGCACACCTGTTCCCGGGCCAATTTCCAAAACATATTCTGTTTCACAAAAGTCGGTTAGCCCCTTTACAATAGCAGCCGCAATTGAGTGATCAGTCAAAAAATGCTGTCCTAAATGTTTCTTGGCTCTAACCTGTGTTCCTTTATTCATGTGCGTTGCAAGCTGTCAAAAATAGGTGTTCAGATTATACATTGTATACATCTCTCTATTTTTTATACTTTCGCAAGCAATTAACAAAACGCTAAAATGCATATTCAACTTAACTTAATACCCAAACTTAATAACAATGTAAGTGTGTGCCTGCTTGCTCACAAAAAAACGAATTGGTCGTCTTTTGGGCTCAATTCAGAAGAAATCGAATACATTAACCGTAAAATAAAAGCAGACGAAAAAATGATTGTGGTTAACCAATTTAAACGGTTGGTTATTGTACAACTCATGGAAGAATTTGACTCGAAAAAAAACTACCACGACAAATTGGAAGGCTTACGCAATGCTGGCCATAAATTGTGCTCCATTGTAAATACCCATAAATACGATAGCATTCAATTGCAATCAGTTGATGAGCTAACGAATGAATTACTTGCTATTACAGAAGGTTGCGCTTTAAGCAATTACCAATTTTTAAAGTACAAATCGGAGAAGAAAGAAAAAAATTCTCTTAAAACAATTGAACTGGTTAGCAAGAAGCTGAGCAAAAAAGAAATTGAATGGCTAGGCATCACCACAGATGCTGTATACAAAGCAAAAGACCTTGTGAACGAACCTCAATCATACCTTGATGCAGTAACGTTTGCAGACGAAATGAAATCAATGGGCAAAAAAGCGGGGTTGAAGGTTGAGGTACTTAATAAAAAACAAATAGAGTCGTTAAAAATGGGAGGGCTTTTGGCCGTAAACAAAGGAAGCCAAACACCTCCTACATTTACCATATTGGAATGGAAACCTAAAAAGGCAAAAAACAAACAACCCCTGGTTTTGGTGGGTAAAGGTGTTGTTTATGATACGGGAGGACTAAGCCTTAAGCCTACTCCAAACTCAATGGATACAATGAAATGTGATATGGCAGGAGGAGCAGCTGTAGCCTCAGCAATGTATGCCATAGCCAAAGCCCAACTTCCTTATTATGTAGTAGCATTGGTGCCTGCCACCGATAACCGACCTGGAGAAAATGCGTATACTCCAGGAGACGTAATTAAAATGTATGATGGACAAACGGTTGAAGTACTGAATACAGATGCAGAAGGGCGAATGTTACTTGCCGATGCCCTTTCATACGCTCAAAAATACAAGCCCGAATTGGTTCTTGATTTTGCTACTTTAACTGGGGCTGCTGCCGCTGCCATCGGCCCCTACGGCATTGTGTGTATGGGAACAGCTAATGAAAAACAAAAAGCAGCATTAAAAGAAAGTGGCAATTCTGTTTACGAAAGATTGGTGGAATTTCCATTTTGGGATGAATATGCAAAATTGATTAAAAGTGATCTGGCAGATATGAAAAACATTGGTGGACCAATTGCAGGTGCGATTACAGCTGGTAAATTTTTAGAGAAATACACCGATTATCCGTGGATGCATTTTGATATTGCAGGACCAGCCTACTTATCTACTTTGGATAGTTATAGAGGCAAAAACGCTTCTGGAGTAGCGGTGAGATTGTTGTTCGACTTTATTAAAAACCAGAGCAAGTAGGTTGGATACGCAAGGAATAGGGTTGTGTACAGATCATTCGAAGACTTAGAAGTTTGGAAACAATCTACAGTTCTAAGACACATGATTTTTGACTAGGTGAAACAGTTCCCAGCTTCCAAAGAAGTTTACGGTAACCAATCAATTATTACGTTCCTTTAAATCGCATTGTGCCAACATTGCACAGAGGCATGAACGATTCCATCACCAACAGCACATTAACTTTTGCTAAATAGCAAAAGGATTATTGATAGAAAGTCAAAATGACTTGACAGATGAATTAGGTTGTAAATATGTAACCCAAGATACTTATCAAAAACATAAAAATCAGATACTATATTGTACCAAAATCTTAAACGGATATATCCTTTATTTGAAGAAACAAAAAGATAGTGAAAAGTAATTAATTGGATAAATAATTAAGTTGACAGGTAAATACCATTCTAATGAACTTACCCAACCTAATTACTTAACTACCTAAACACTAAACAAACATGAGCAAACTACCTATCATTGGAATCACCATTGGCGATGTAAACAGTATCAGCATTGAGGTTATTATTAAAACACTTGCCGATTCACGTATTGCAGATTACTGCACACCAGTTGTGTATGGATCTCCAAAAATCATCTCGTATTGGAAAAAAGCCTTAAACCTTACTGATTTCAACCTTTATATTATTAAAGACCTTGACCAAATACACCATAAAAAGTCAAACATTTTGGTTTGTTGGGAAGACGAGGTAGAAATTAAACCAGGCGAGGTAACCGTCACCGCAGGAAAGTATGCTTTAAAATCACTTGAGCGTGCTACCCAAGACGCTGTATCAGGCAAAATTCATGGCATTGTTACAGGTCCTTTAAACAAACACAATGTAAACAGTGATGCGCTGCCATTTACAGGCCACACCGAGTATTTAGCCAGCGCTGCCAATACAAGTGATTATATTATGATGCTTGTAAGCGAGTCGTTAAAGGTTGGATTGGTAACTGGCCATGTTCCTATTAGTGACGTTGCTTCGAAAATTACCAAGGATGCCATTTTGAAGAAATTGCGCATCATGAATCAAAGTCTCAAAAAAGATTTTAGCATCACCAAACCCAAAATTGCCGTGCTTGGTTTAAACCCGCATGCTGGGGATAATGGATTACTGGGCAATGAAGATAAAGATGTTATTGCCGAGGCTGTTAAAATGGCTCAATCGGAGAATATGATTGTATATGGACCCTATCCAGCTGACGGTTTTTTTGGCTCTCGACAATTTGAAAAATTTGATGCTGTACTGGCAATGTACCATGACCAAGGGTTGATTCCATTTAAATATTTGGCATTTGATGATGGGGTAAATTATACCGCTGGTTTGCCATTTGTACGCACCTCGCCTGACCATGGGACGGCCTATGCGATTGCTGGAAAAAATCAAGCATCTGAAACTTCTTTGCGGAATGCATTGTACATGGCTATAGACATTATAAGAACCAGGAATGAAAACTTCAAAGCATCAGAAAACCCTTTGCCTTTCAGCCCATTGCGCAAAGAGCGGTTTAGAATTGATTTCTAAATCTCTTGTTAATACCAAATTTGTACGCAACAGCCTTGCGTAAGGCGGTTTTAGTTATTTCGTAAGACAATTTCAACAATATCTAAGTATTTCGTGCTTCACATTGAGGTCTTATAACGGAGCGAAAAAGTCTGATTTCAAAGCAGTCTAATCAATATAAGACCCCACAGTATTATTTATGACCCAATTGCCCGTAAATAAAAAAGCGCATACCGTTGGGGCATGCGCTTTGAAGTATTGTTAATGGTAATTATGCCTTTGCTTCTACCGGTTGGATCGAAACATACGAACGGTCATTTGCTTTCTTTTTGAAAACAACTTTACCATCTACTAGAGCAAACAAGGTATGGTCTTTACCCATTCCAACATTTTCACCTGGGTGGTGTTTGGTTCCACGTTGGCGAATAATGATGTTGCCAGCGATAGCTGATTGACCACCGAATATTTTTACGCCCAAGCGCTTACTGTGCGACTCGCGACCGTTTTTAGAACTACCTGCCCCTTTTTTATGTGCCATTGTATTATTCTATTTAAGGTTTTTACTGATTATGCGTTAATTGATTCAATTTGGATTTTGGTAAAGTATTGACGGTGACCGTTCATTTTGCGGTAACCTTTTCTACGTTTCTTTTTGAAAACGATTACTTTATCACCTTTTAAGTGCGTAAGTACCTTGGCTTTAACCGAAGCACCATCAACTTTAGGCAATCCTACTTTTACTTGTCCGTTATTGTCAACTAACAATACGTCATTCAGTTCAATGCTGGCGCCTTCTGCTTGTTGTAACCTATGTACATAAAGCGTTTGGTCTTTTTCTACTTTGAACTGTTGGCCAGCGATTTCCACTATTGCAAACATATCTTTATTCTTAATTTTGATTTAAAGGACGGCAAAGATATAACTTAAAGTATTATTTACAAGCACTTATTCTAATAATTACTCTTTTAGCCTACTATGCAAATATTAAAAGCTACGCCTCGTTTACTCACCTTAAGGTTTTTAAATGATTAGCTAGTGCTTCAACAATATTGCCTTTGCCGCTGCAAATCTCCCATTGGTTAATTTCAGCATATACATACCATCAGGTAAATTTGATACATCAAGTTTTGCAGAATTGGAACTAGCTACTTTTTCACCTGCTGTATTGTAAATTGTTGCCTCAAAACCACCGGTTAAGCCACTGATGATAACATAATCAGATGCTGGGTTTGGATAAATGCTAAATAATAGCCTTGTTTTATCGCCTTCTTCGTTTATAGAGGAAAAAAGAGAATTACACGATTGAACATCCATGCTCGGGTTTCGATAATTAATCCAGTTTTCATTAAAATAACAACGCAAGCTGCCTTCATCTCCAACTGTATCTGTTTGAATGGGTAAACCCAAAAATGAGACAGTACTCCCCATTCCCTCATAAATTCTGCCTGGCATTGTCCATTTGCTGCCTGCAACTGGCTTAGGTATTTGTATTATTTGATTAAATGATTCATATACCGAATCAATTATGTATGACCAGTTTGCCACAGCTTCACTGCTTCCATTGTTGTTTATCCAAAGTGGATGATCAATAGCCGCTGTTGAAAAAATGGTATCTCCTTTCTTAGCTTTTAAATCATACAACAAATGCCAACCACTTTTCCAAGCAAATACTTTTTGAGTGGTCTTATCTTCTTTCACTTGAACATCAGCCTCCGGTATTCGTGTCCCATTTTTACTCTCATATCGCAACCAATAAATGGTAGAATCATTAGTATCCTTTTGATAAACAAGCCGATAAAACGGGGCTTCAACACTTGTATGAGGCTTGTGCATTGAATAATAATATTGAGATGTAAGGTTAAAAAAGTGAGGTTGCAATAAATCGCAATCTTGGTTAGGGTTCATTTTTATCTGAATGCCATTGGCGTTATAACACCTTAATGGAACTACACTTTCTGGAGTAGACGGATAATAAGCTGCGGTTTGATTAAAGGCTGAAACAATATCATATTTGAATACACGCTCACTAATCATATTGCTAGTTTCAGTAGTAAAATAAAATTGCCTTAAACCGAACTCATCTAACAATATAGAGTCGATGTAAACCTTTGTTGTAAACAGCTTTTGAAGGTTGTTTTCAAAATAGTTGACTACAACACTATCGCCCTGCTGGGCATTAAAATCAAAAAATGGAATCTCGATATTATTGTCCAAGGTGCTTACAAATCCTGAACTATCTAAAAAATAGAACTTTTTAATTGGTGTAGCAGCTTTTACTTTATGCAATTGGTATTGAGCTACAACAAGCGAATTCTTGCCATTTATGAGGGTATCTTTCTCAGCTACAAGCTTGAAAACTGACGCTTGATATGGATTTCCAGTTGGCCCAGATTGTTCATAATACCATACATCCCCGACTAGAGGCATATGTTGTGCAAAAGAGAAAACAACGTTTAACAAAAAACAAATTGAGGCTACAATTTTTTCCATAATTCAGGTTTAGGTTATCTAAATTAATCTGAAGTTAGATAATGCTTGCTAACTGTTTAGTTAAATATTAGTTAAAATTATTCTCCATTTGGTCTATTCCAACTCCGAATTGTTGGTAAACAATTGCCATTTCTAGAAGCATTTGGGTTTGGTATTTTGTGGTAAACGAAGTTTGATTAATCCAGAACTTATTCACAAGCACTTATTCTAATTAGTTTACTAGGCCATGTAAAATACGACAAGCAACGTATGGTTTCAATTCTTTAATCCATTTAGGTTTGAAACATGAACTCCCGTTTACCTATGCATCAAAAACTGGAAATAATGGTGTCTGCCTGTGCCGATAAGCATTTTATCCATTGGCAACAAGCTGAATCGCTCATACAAGTTGAGTTTAGTAGCCTCTTGTTAATGATTCAATGGTTAAACGACATGAAAAGACAATCAGAAATGACTACCGAGCAAGCCAGAATCCATATCGACATTCAAAAAAACACCATGCGAAACCGGTTAATGGCATTGCCAAATATTCCGTTGGTAGAAATTGAACAAATGATGAACACTGGAATTGATAGCATTCGTAAAGAATTATACCAAGAAATGGATTGGCTTATTATATAGCTAGGCTATTTAGGCTATAACCTTTGCATCATTAACAAATGAAGCCAAAATACCATTCACCTCAATTGGCTTTTCAATCTGCACAAAATGACCAGCATTGTTAATGATGGTAAATGTAGCGTTGGGAATTAAAGCTGCCGCTTTTTGAGCTATCGATGTTGGTGTTTCGCCAAAATGAACCAAGCTGTTTGGAATTAAAGCGTCTTGCTTACCAAAAATAATATGTGTAGGCACTTGAATTTCGGGTAAAAATTGTTGCACTTGCTCGTTTAACATTCCGTTAATGCTTTTAATGCTCATTTCGCGCCATTGTTTAGTTGGGTGCAGTTTCATGAACTCATGTAATTGCTCTATAATTTTCGCACTATCATTATGTGAGCTAAAAAAACTTTGCTCAATGGCTTGTTTCAAATGAAATTCATCCGATGCAAATAAGGTTCCCATTTTTAATGCGCCTTGCATCATCATTACTTCATGTGTCGCAAAGTATTCCAATCCAGCCGAGCCAATTAAGATGAGCTTTTGAATGAGGAGAGGATAACGCAATGCCAATACCATCGACACTTGTCCACCCATCGAATGACCAACCAATACCACATTTTTTAAATCCAATGTTTCAATAAAACGAGCGACGCTCTCGGCATAAAAAAACATCGTATATGGATAATCACCTCGTGACGAATAACCATTACCTGGTAAATCAATTGCAATACAGCGGTTGTTATTTTTTAATTCACTGATTTGATATTGCCACACAGGAGCATAATTCGCCAAACCATGAATGAATAAAAAGGTAGTAGCGCCTTCCCCTTCATCCATGTATGCAATACTAATTTCGGGATGAACTTGGATTTGGTGAAGTGGGAATGGATATTGGATTGTAGCTCTAGTCATAAATAATACAGACGCTCATCTTGCGATGAACGTCTGTACAAGTATATTGTTATAAAATTAAATTATGATTTACTAGCAACCCAGCTAGCTACTTTAGGCGCCAATTCCTTTTGTGATTTAGCCCCAACAAACACTCCTATATGTCCTCCAGGAAATGCATATTCCTCCTTATCCTTGGTTCCTACTGCTTTCATAATAGGTGTGGTTGAAGAGTTCGGAATAATATTATCTTCTGTAGCAAAAATGTTTAAGAATGGAACCGTCATGTTTTTCAAATCAACCTTACGGCCTCCCAATTCAAACTCGCCTTTAATAAGTTTATTTCCTTGCCACAAATCTTTGATGTATTTGCGGAACATCTCCCCTGCTTGGTCTGGCATATCAGCCTTCCATTTTTCCATCCGTAAAAAGTTCTCGAGCTTGGCTTGATCTTGCATAATATCTATTGCCGAAACGTATTTAGCAAAAGGTGCGCTTGGTTTTAACATACCAAATCCACTATCAATCATTGTAGCAGGCACCAATCCACCGCAACTATCAATCATGCTATCAATATCCAAATCCTTGGTCCAACGGTAAAGCATGCACTCATTGCCACTAAAGTCAAACGGGGCAACATACACTGTAAGTGACTGCAATTTTTCTGGAAATAATGAAGCATAAATGGTGCTAAATGTACCTCCTTGGCAAATACCCATTTTATGGATTTTTTTGTTACCAGTTGATTTGCGCACAAAATCAATTGCATCGTTCATAAAACCAAGGATATAGTCTTCCATGGTTAAATAACGATGTTGTTTCTTTGGGTATCCCCAATCCATAATATAAATATCCAATCCTTCATCCAATAATTTCTTCATTAAGCTACGATCAGGTTGCAAATCCAATACATCATGACGGTTCATGATGGCGAACGAAACCAATACCGGAATTTTTACCTTAGCTGGAGTTTCACGCTTGTAATGGTACAATTTTACAAGGTCATTTTGCCAAACCAACTCTTTGGGAGTAGTGGCAACTTCTACTTCATCTATACGTTGCAACAGTTCGTAACCTTTTACCAATTTTTCACTGGTTTTGGTCATTTCTTCCATAAGCCCTGCGGCATTTATATTCATCATATGGTTGTTTATTAATGTTTAGATATTATTCGAATTAAATGCTTTATATCAAATAAAAAAGCCACAAACTTCAAAGATGTTTAATCAGTGAAATCTGTGGCTTGATGTACTACATTATCAATTAAGCGGTAGCTTTAGTTGTTTTTTTTGCTGTTGGTTTTGCTGTTTCTTCAGTTGCAATCTCTGCATCTAATTGTTTTTCCAACAAGGTAATGCGTTTTTTCATTTCGTAAATGGTTTTGTAAGTTTCATCCATTTCGCTGCGTGTAATCACCGGAATGTTTGCCATAGCTTTTTCCATTTGTTCGTTGATATGCATTTTCAATTTGTTGCCAAATGTGTTTAATTCAGCTTGCATTTTTGAATATTCATCAGTAGAAAACAAAGCAACAAAGTGCTTGTCGCTAATATTTAACCAATGGGTATACAAATTTGCAAAATCTTTCATTTCAGCACCATTGCGCAAATGAGCATATACCGTTTCTGCCAACTCATCCATTGCTTTTGAACCTGTTTGGTACATGAGGTATTGCATTTCAGCGCTTTTCATTTGGTAGTTCGCAAATTCATTGGCCAAATCTTTCATGGCATTGAGTTGCTGTGTTTGGTTGGTGTTACCAGCCAATTTCATCATTGGAGCGAACGCATGGTTCATTTGGTTGTATGCATTGTGATACATTTCCATTGCTTGTCCAAATAATTGATGTCCATTAGGCATCATGTTCATTGCATTTGATTTCCAGCCATCAAACATATTCTTATTTGCATCCATTGCACTGTACATGTTTTGTTGCATTTGTTGCATTCCAGGGAAAGCCATTGCTTGTTTGGTAAAATCGCCTTGCATATTGAACATTTTGTCCATCATATCTTTGAATAATGGTGCATTGAACAGTTGTTTGAATGTATCCAAGTTAAACGATTTATCATTCATCGACTTAAACATTGGCATCCACAACTGAAACAAGTTCATGTACATTTCAGCGTTGTTAAACATTCCACTCATCATGGTTTTAGCATCTGCATTGCTGTAATTTTTTGCCATTTCAGAGAATGTGTTGTTTAGGCTGTTCATCCAATTTTGGTACAAGTGCATGGTATTATCCATACCTGACTTCATCGAATCCATGTTCATCATGTTGTTCATGTTGTTAAACATCGGCATGTTGCTCATCCAAGCTTTGTTCATATCGACTTGGTTATTCATCCAGGTATTGTAGAACTCCATCGGATTGCTCATTTTTTGCTCAGCTGTGTTGTTAAAAAAAGCCATTTGAGAATCGTACCATTTTTTAAAGAAATCAGAATTCATGTTTTCTGTGAACATGCTACGCATTTTTTCGGTTGCTGTTGACATGTTCTCCATTGCTTGCTTTTGAGCATTGGTAAAAGTTTCGAAAAGATTTTTAGTTTCCATATTGTTGTAAATTATTGTTTTGCTGTTTGAATTACAGGTACAAAGGTGCAACAGATCATGTATACTTTAATCAATGGAACATCATTTCGGTGTTGCTAAATCCTTAAGAATCAGCAAGAGGCTTGTGTACCTAAGGAATTAATTGATTATGATTTTTATCAAAGCTGAACTAATATTCATTTATTATCAAAAAAATGTACTAAGCAATGACAAATAGAGGCTTTTATAGCGAATTATCATTCGCTATAATTAACTTAATAGCTACTTGCAAAAGAGAAACAATCACCTATTTTGCATTTAAATTAATAAAATCTATGGGACCAAAAGTAGGAGATGTATTTACACACGATATAACATACACTCAAGAACAAGTTAACCAATACGCAACTGTAAGCGGTGATACCAATCCATTGCATGTTGATGCAGAAACAGGCAAAGCAAGCATGTTTGGCAAATGTATTATTCATGGCCATTTTAGTGCAAGTGTTTTCACTAAGATATTTGGTGTATTGTATTTTGCTGATGGGCATATTTACATGAAACAAAACAATAACTTCTTAAAACCAATGTTTGTTGATACGCTCTACAGAGCCGTAGTTACCGTCAAAGAAATTTTCCCCGAAAAAAACCGCGTACTGTACGAAACGAAAGTGATTGATGTAGCTACTGGTGCAGAGACCATAACTGGTGAAGCACTGCTCATGAATAAGAAGCAGTATGTGTGGTAAGGATATTTACTTCACGCAAAAAAAGAAAGCCGATGAAATGAGTTCATCGGCTTTTTTTAGTGCATTTTAAACCTTATTTATCAATTCCGAATCCATAATAACCCTTGCTGCCATCTGGATTAATACCTTCTAAAAGCACTCCACCCTTGGCATCTGTTAATGCACGTTTTACATCACTTGGAGTGTATACAGGTTTCTTATCAATGGAAACGATGATGAATCCATTAGGCACACCGTGTTTTCGAAGAATGCTCTTCTCATCTGCTTTTTTGAGTTTTACCCCATTCGAAATTTTCAATTGCAAGCGTTCTTCTCTGCTAACCGTTTCAAACTCGCTATTCAACACACGGTCATTTTCTATTTTCTCTGAACGCACAATTCCTGTTTTACCTTCCTTGTTTTTAAGTGTTACATTAAATTCCTTTTCTTTTCCATCCCTCAAAACAGTTACTTTAAGCACATCGCCTGGGTTTCTTTTCCCTACTTGTTCTTGCAATTCAGAGCTAGAATTTACTGATACCTCTCCAATTTTCACTATCACATCCTTATCCTTTATGCCAGCATCTTCAGCGGCACTGTTTGGATTTACTTTAGCCACAAACACTCCTTTTACCTCTCTTAATCCTTCCTTATCGGCAAGTTGTGCATTGATATCTTGTATGCTTACGCCCAAAAACCCGCGTTGCACTTCTCCATATTTCAATAAATCGTCAATTACTTTCTTCATTAAATTACTTGGAACAGCAAATGCATAACCAGCATACTGTCCGGTTTGAGAAGCAATCGCAGTGTTAATGCCTACCAGTTTGCCATCAGAAGCAACCAATGCTCCACCGCTGTTGCCTGGATTTACAGCCGCATCCGTTTGAATAAACGACTCAATTGAATATTGGCTTTCGGGCCTGTTTGGGTCGCGCAACAAATTTAAATTGCGACCCTTAGCACTTACGATACCCGCTGTTACGGTTGAGGTGAGGTTAAATGGATTTCCAACTGCTAAAACCCATTGACCAACTTTTACCTCATCCGAATTACCAATCATTGCAAAGGGCAAGTTCTTTTCGTCAATACGGAGCAAGGCTAAATCAGTATTGGGATCTTTTCCCAACAACTCAGCATCAAATTCTCTTTTATCATTTAACACTACTTTAATTTTAGTAGCCCCATCAATAACGTGGTTATTGGTTACAATGTACCCATCATTTGAAATAATTACACCAGAACCAGAACCACTTCGTGGCATATTGGGCATTGGAAATCCAAAAAAACCGAATGGATCAGCGCCTTGCTGTTGTTGGCTTGCCTCAATGGTTGTAATAATATGAACCACCGTGGGAGTTACCACATCGGCCACCTCCACAAAGTCGGGCTTGGTAGCACCTTCGGTTAAACTCGCATACCGAGCAGCATGCTGTTCTGCATATAGAACTGAAGGGTTTTGTTTGTTAAAAAAATTGCTAATGCCTATTGCGATTAAACCACCTGCAATGGCTACTCCTAATAATCCTAAATACTTCTTCATAAATTTGTGTTTATTTTGAATGCCGCTCGTATTTCAAATTTTATTCCAAATATAAGCTGTCATTCTTCAACTTGATTAATTACTTTGCACAAACGAACCATTAACCAAAATATTTTACCTTTCATCAAACAAACGAGGGTGCATAATGTATGATTCAGCACGATAAGCATCAGTACTATTTTGAAAAATATTTGCGTAAGGAGATGACTCCTGAAGAAAGTGACGCCTTCAATGAAAAATTGTCAGCGGATGCTTCTTTGAGGCTTGCTTTTGAATACTACAAATTAAACCGCGAAAAATTACTTTCGGATTTAATGGCTGAGCATGCAGCCCTTCGAAAAGATAACCGTCTAAACAAGCTTATTTTCTTATTGATATCACTCACTGGGATTACATTGACTTTTGCCTATTACCTTAACAAATCAAGCCAACCAACCAACGGTGCTGCACAACCGGAATCAAAGCCTTTTTACACTTATATTCCATTTATCAATTGGAAACAACCAACCCCGAATCCTTCTATAACTAAAACGGACTCAACCACTGTTGTTGTCAACAAAACAGACTCCCTTGAAACAATTGAGCCCGCGTTGGAAGATGATGCCAGGCCTTTGAATGATGTGTTTTTAGGTGATACTTTAATGTACGTCTATGATAAACAAACCATCTTTTCGTGGCTGGCCCGTTTAGATAGTATCAATACCCAAATGGTACAATTGACCGATACCAATTGGGTAAAACCTTTTTTACCGAAACCCAAACCTAAACAACCATTTTACCTTGTCGAATTTTGGCAATCGCCAGTTGGTTATAAAGGCTATTTAGTGAGCGAAAATAAAATTGTGGTATATGGACTCGACACCCCTTACAAATGGACCCTATATGCTGACACTACGTTGAACGTATTGTACGACAAGGGAGAAACCAATTTAATTGCAGATAAAAACTACCATTTACTTAACAAATAAACATGGAGATTGCGTTTTATAAATACCAAGGAACTGGAAATGATTTTATCATGATTGATGATCGAGAGTCTCTATTTCCCGTTGAAAATACGAAGCTCGTTGCACAATTATGTGATAGGCGTTTTGGCATAGGAGCTGATGGATTGATTTTACTTCAGCAACATCCGCAAAGCGCGTTCTACATGAAATACTATAATGCCGATGGGAATGAAAGCAGCATGTGTGGGAATGGAGGGAGGTGTATTGCCGCGTTTGCTCATTACTTAGGTATTGCAAGTGAACATGCGCGTTTTGACGCAATTGATGGTTTGCATGAGGCTATCATTCAACCATTACCCGAATATACTTTTATCAAACTTAAAATGATGAATGTTGCGTCCGTACAAAAACTCGGGAATCAAACATTCTCATTAAATACAGGTTCTCCTCACTATGTACAGTTCTTACAAGAATCGGTTCATGAGCTTGACTTGATTAAAGAAGCAAAGAGAATTCGTTACAACGACACTTACGCTGCTGCTGGGATTAATGTTAACTTTGGAACATTACAAGATGATTTGGTGATTACTTTAAGAACATACGAACGTGGAGTAGAAGATGAAACCTTATCGTGTGGCACTGGTGTAACCGCAGCCGCTCTTTGTTTAGCCTTGGTTAAACAACTCCCTTCAGGTAACTATGCCATTACTGTAAAAGCAATGGGTGGAGAGCTAAAAGTGAGCTATGACTTTGATGCAGAAGCGGTTTCATTTAGCAATATTTGGCTTCAAGGACCAGCCACATTTGTGTTTAAGGGTAAATATCTTATTGGCTAATAAAAAAAGAAACAAAAAGTTTCCAATTGTCGATAGAGATGCTTTAACTTTATCCCTTTTAAGGGAACTCGAAATTGCTTGTTGTAAACACTCAACCATTTGATTTGGTATACACCTTGGTGAACCATCCAAGGTTAGGATGCCTGTTGGAACCTCATGTTGTTCAGGTGAACAGCTTGGGCAACCATACCCTTACGCACCAAAGGGTATTTTCTAAAACGGCAGAGTACTTTTCGCGAGGAATTAATGAAACAGATGTTGAGTTAATCGCTTTGCTTGATGAAATTGATGATGATTACTTATTTAGAAGGTTTTATGTAGATGGTAAGAAAAAAATAAGAACAGCTGAGTTTTTTGAAAAGTACTGTACGGATGAATACCTAACCGAAACAATCAGACCTTTTGTAGAACAGCGCATGCATAAAGCCCTTAGCATGCTGAGGGGGAAAATCATTTACAAAACTGGGAATGATAATAACCCTACTTCAGTTAAAATTGAAGTAGCAACGGAAAAAGCGAGCGTATTGCTTCATTTTAGACGCAACGAAGATGGCACTCGGTACTTTCCAACTATTAAGCATAAAGGCGAACGGATTGAGTTTATGTACAAGGGGGCACAAATTATTGTGAACAATCCTGCCTGGTTATTGCTCGAAAATAAGTTGTTTGATTTTGAAAAAGACATCGATGGAAAGAAACTGCAACCCTTTTTTAACAAAAGGTATATCCAAATTCCCAAAGCATCAGAAGAAACTTATTTTAACAAGTTTGTTTCGCAATTAGTCGAACGATACGATGTGTATGCAGAAGGTGTAACTATAGTTACAGAAAAAAACGAAGGTAATACAGTTCTTAAAGTACAGCCATTTCAAGACGAGCAGATCAATTTGAAGTTATCATTTGTATATGGCAAAGGTCAATTTGAATATGGAAGCGACCAACACGTATCGGCAGTTGTGCAAAAAACAAATGACGATTATGTAATTAAACGCATTAAGCGAAATAGAATTTGGGAACAAAAACAAAAAGAAGTGATTGAAAATTTGGGGCTAAAACAATTAAACGGCCCTTATTTTTCACTTAAAAACAGTACCCAAAAAATCATAACCGACCAACTCATCCCTCTTGAAACTACCAATAAATACGAATTTCTTGAGTGGCTAAATGAACACAATACCCAATTAGAATCGTTTAATATTGCAATTGAGCAAACAGACGAACTTGATAAATATTTTATTGGACACCGCGAAATTAAACTCGAAGTATCAGAACAACGAGATTGGTTTGATGTGAAGGCTGTAGTCAAATTTGGTCCATATACTTTTCCTTTTTTAGCACTTAAAGAAAATATCATTAAAGGCAAACGCGAATTTTTATTACCCAATGGTCAGGTTGCGGTGATACCAAATGAGTGGTTTGGAAATTTGGCAGGCATCTTGGCTTTTTCATTAAGTGATGATGAAATTAAACTTGAGAAGCACCATGTTGGCTTGCTTGATGAACTGCAACATGACGGTGGAAAATACTTGAGATTAAGCGATAAACTTCAACAAATAAAAAAATACGGTGATGTGCAGCCAATGGAAATGCCACAACATTTTAAAGGCTCACTCAGGCCTTACCAAAAAGCTGGTTTTGATTGGTTTTATTTTTTAAAGCAAAATGGTTTTGGTGGTTGCCTTGCCGATGATATGGGGCTTGGCAAAACCATTCAGACCTTGGCTTTATTGCAAAAAGAAAAAGAGCTCTACATTGCTACTAAAACATTTACCAACCAAGCACAACCAACTGAAACAATTGAAACATTGCAATCAGCAGAACTCCCGCAGTTAAGTTTATTTGAAGACTCTGAAACAGAACCAGGGCACGCAGCAGATGCACCACAATCACCGCAGCATCCATCAACGCAACAATTGGCTGATAACCTCAAAACCCATATTAAAACTTCATTGATTATTGTACCAAATTCATTGGTGTATAATTGGTATAATGAAGCCCGAAAATTTACCCCTAACTTAAACGTGCATATATATACGGGTATTAATCGTGAAAAAAATGTGCAGCTATTTCAAAAATACGATTTGATTATTAGCACATATGGCACTATTAGGGTAGATATAGACATTGTTAAAGAGATGAAGTTTAACTACATTATCTTAGATGAAAGCCAATCTATTAAAAACCCACAGTCTCAATCATCAAAAGCGGTTAAGCAACTTAAAGCATCGAACAGGCTTGTGTTAACAGGGACGCCAATTGAAAACAGTGTACAAGAGTTATGGAGCCAACTTGCATTTATCAATCCGGGTTTGGTTGGGAGTTTGCAATCATTTAGTGAACAGTTTGTGGTGCCAATTGAGAAACAACATGATGTGGGCAAAATGCAACAACTTAAAGCCATCATTAAGCCTTTTGTTTTGCGCAGAACCAAGAACCAAGTTGCGGAAGAATTACCACCTAAAATTGAACAGGTAGTGTATTGCAGCATGACCGAGGAGCAAGCTGAAGCCTATGAAACAGTAAAATCGTATTTCAGAAATGAAATCTTAAAATCGATCAAAGAATTTGGAATAGCCAAATCGCAAATGGCCCTATTGCAAGGGCTCACCAAACTCAGGCAAATTGCCAATCATCCCAAATTAAGCAATAACGAATTTGTCGGACAATCGGGAAAATTTGATGAGATTATTGCGCGCACTGAAACTGCGCATTCTGAGGGACATAAGGTTCTGTTATTCTCTCAATTTGTTAAACAACTCGAGATTTACAGAAAACATTTTGACGAAAAAAATATCGCATATTGTTACTTAGACGGAAGCATGACCAATGAACAACGGCAAAAAGTGGTAAATGAGTTTCAGAGCAATGCTTCTATCACTTACTTTTTGATTTCATTAAAAGCGGGAGGATTGGGGCTAAACTTAACTACTGCTGATTATGTATTTATCATCGATCCTTGGTGGAATCCAGCTGTAGAAAGGCAAGCTGTGGATCGCTCGCATCGGATTGGCCAGACCAAAACGGTGTTCACCTATAAATTTATCACCAAAGATACAGTTGAAGAAAAAATACTAGCGCTTCAAGAACGCAAAAAAGAACTTGCTGAAAATATTATTACTACCGAAGAGAGTTTCTTTAAGAGTATTAACGTAGATGAGATTCTTGAAATTTTGAGCTAAAGTTGATGACCCGTTTAAGTAGAGACTCTTTTGATTTTAGCCCCTTTAAAGCCATCATATTTGACATGGATGGTTTGATTATTGACTCTGAACCTTACTGGAAAATAGCTGAGAAAACCATTTTTAGTAAACACGGATTGCACCTTACTGATGATTTGCTGAGGCAAGTAATGGGTTTTAGGTTAAGTGAGGTTGTGGCGCACTGGTATCAATATCAACCTTGGCCTGATCCCAATTTTAAGCAAACAGAAGATGAGATACTAACCCTTGTGCAATCTTTGATTTTAAAGCATGCTGAGGCTTTACCAGGAATCATTGAACTTTTTCATTTGCTAAGAAAACACAACTACAAAATTGCCATCGCCTCATCATCCAATATGAGTTTAATAGAAGCTGTTGTGCAAAAACTAAATTTAGGGAATGTTATTGATTTATTATGGTCGGCCCAGTATGAAGACTATGGCAAACCGCACCCAGCTATCTTTGTTACTACTGCACACAAACTAGGCTTAAAACCAGAAGACTGTTTGGTGCTCGAAGACTCTATCAATGGAGTTATTGCGGCAAAAGCTGCACGCATGAAATGCATAGCCATTCCTGAAACGGCCACCTTTAACGACCCCCGATTTACAATTGCTGATTTTAAGGTAAAGAGTGCTGCAGATTTACTTACGGCAAAGAAGCTTTAAACGCTGCATATCTTTCGGTAAATGTTCCAACATTTCCGCCACTGCCCAAACATTTCCATGTCTCCTCAATATTGGCAACACGGTTATCAGGGTTAGGATGTGTGCTTAAAAACTCAGGAATACTTCTTCCACCTGAAGCGCTTATCTTTTGAAAAAAGTATTTTGCTCCTTGCGCATCATATTCTGTTCCCAACAAATACCTTACAGAATAGTCATCAGCTTCTGTTTCATCGTTTCTGCTAAATTTTAAAGCGAGTAAATTGTTGCCTAGTGTTGCCAACTCTTGGGTTGATCCACTTGTTAAAAGTTGAATCAATGTTTGTAAACCAGTTTGCTGAACCATTTGCTTCGCACTGTGACGCCTGTCAGCATGAGCAATTTCATGACCCATTACTCCTGCAAGTTGCATTTCATTATCCAAGTACTTGATAATTCCAGTATATACATAGATAAAACCTCCAGGTGTACAAAAAGCATTCAAGGTATTATCATCTCTAATAATGCGAATACGCCAAGGAAATAAATCTTTGTAATAAACCTTACCACTGTTTAAAATGTTGTTTCGAATCCTGTAGATATGCCCATATGCTTCTGGATATTGCGCTGAATCCAAAACAGGATATTCAGATGCCAAGGAATCAATTTGGTTCACAACCGTTAATCCCAAATCAATATCACGCTCAGGATCCATTACCAAACCCGTTAAGCCTCCCGGAGCTTTTCCACCACAATCGTCTTTAAACTGTTCGTCTTTTTCATCACTGCATGATGCCAAGGTTATCAAAGAACTGATGAAAACGAATAACGAAATTTGAACTATTTTTTTCATACTCATAATGATTAACAAATATATTAATTCTTGCGTTTTAGCCCTAACGCCATCGCTTTTTGGTGCAATAATTCTAAAGCTTCGATTCTTGCATTTGGTATTTTGCCTTCAAGTATGGCTTCTCGAACTTCGGTTTTTAAAATACCTATTTCTTTACCTGGACCAATTCCATATAATGCCATAATATCTTCGCCCGTTACCGGAGGTTGGAAATTGCGCAATGCATCACGTTCAGCTACCTCGGCCACTTGTTGCTCAACTTGCTTCAAATTGTTTCGGTACAACGCTATTTTATTTGGATTAGCCGAAGTCATGTCTGCTCTACACAAAACAAAGAGCGCATCCAGATCATCTCCAGCATCAACCACCAATCTTCTAATCGCTGAATCCGTTACACCTTCTTCTGCCAAGGCTTTAGGTCGGTGGTGCAATGCCACCATTTTTTGCACAAACTTCATTTTTTCATTAAGCGGCAACTTTAGCTTACGAAACAAATTCGGAACCATCTTGCTTCCCTTATCCTCATGCCCATGAAATGTCCAGCCCTCTCCTTTTACAAATCGTTTGGTTAAAGGTTTGGCAATATCATGTAGCAAGGCCGCCCATCGCAACCACAAGTCTGTTGTTTCGGTGCTGATATTGTCAACAACCATTAAAGTATGGTAAAAATTGTCCTTATGTGCCTTTCCTTCCTTCGTTTCAACACCATGCAATGCAGCTAACTCTGGAAAAATGAGTTGAAGCAATCCACTTTCATGCAATAACTTGAGCCCTTTAGATGGTTTTGCAGCAAGCATGATTTTGTGCAACTCTTCGGCAATACGTTCTCCAGATACTATCCCAATTCGTTCTTTGTTTCGAGCAATTGCTTTATACGTTTCTTCTTCAATATCGAACTGCAATTGCGTTGCAAACCTGATGGCACGCATCATACGCAACGGGTCATCACTAAATGTAATATCCGGATTAAGTGGTGTGCGAATCACTTTATTGTTTAAATCATTTACCCCACCAAAAGGATCAATTAAAAGCTCATCATTGTGTTGTTGCAATCCAACCGCTAATGCATTAATGGTAAAATCCCTACGGTTTTGGTCATCTGTTAATGTACCCGACTGCACAAAGGGTTTGCGAGAATGATGTGAATACGATTCTTTACGAGCACCGACAAACTCTATTTCCCACTCAGGTGTTTTAACCATTGCAGTTCCAAAATTTTTAAAAAAAGCGAAATCACTCCCAGGAATCAATTCCGCTAATGCTTTGGCAATGGCGATTCCATCACCCAACACCACAATATCAATATCTTTGGAAGGGCGACCCAATAATAAATCACGCACATATCCTCCAACCAAATAGGCTTCCACATTTTTGGATTGAATTACTTGTCGGATTGATTTAAATACAGAATCGGTTAGCTCAATATTCACCTTCGCAAGTTACGGTTTAGATGTACTTTTGGCAAAAACACCATCAATATTTAAGTTCACCGAAACAAATAATCGCATGTAAAATGTTGCTCCCATAGCTTGGTAACGCTCGGTAGTGTTAAAGATATTTCGAACAGAAACATTTGCCACCAAATACTCTTTGAATAATTTTTTGGTAATGCCCGCATCCATTGTGTGCATCCCTTTTACCTTTACAAACTGATCTTCGACAGCGGTATTTGCGGGTAAAGTTGTATACTGAGGATTAATCCAATAGGTAGCTGATTGGTGATAATATCTTACCCACACATAAAAGCGAGATGGCAATGTTTGTGTAACCACTAGCGATAGTCTGTGTTTAGGCAGGCTATTCTCCTCCTCAACGCCACTCAAAGCTCCGATGCGCAAATAGTTTACATCAAAACGTGTAGATTTGAGCATATTGTAATGCACATTAATGCGGTTAAGCCATCGCGTTTGGTCTCTAATTACCATACTTTTGCTACCTTGAAAAAGAGCGTTATTGCTTAAACTTAATAAGGCAGGATGGATATAAAGTTCATCGATCAAATATTTTAATCCTGAGTTAAAACTCACTTTAAAATATTTATTGACATTAAGATTAAAATAATAATCAAGTGAAGCCAATGAAGAAACATTAGAAGTTTGCAATAATGCATTTGCATTGTTTAACGCAAGCAGTTGAAAATAATCATTGCTTTCTACCAAACTCCTTTGTGAATAAGAACCTACAACACTCCAATTAGCAATGATACTTGGCTGCTTGTAATACCCAACAACCACTTTAGGTATTGCAACCTTTGATGTTGCCAAAACCGAAACATCGGTGAAAAAGTTGCTCTTTTTGGTAAGCGGATAGGTGTAAGAAAAATAGGGCCTAATCAAGTTTTGTTGATTATTAATATTGGTAAATGTGGTAGCGCTTTGTGTTTCAATCCATTCATGCGCCAATCCGAACTGCGCAATTCGTTTACCATTGGAATGAAGTTTAGTGAGGGTATAATTGACATTCTGGGTTAGGTAATTTTGATTATGATTCAAAAATAAAATCGAATAATCACGAAGTTTGCGTTGTGTAAAGCTGGTTCTGTATTGCAAAATTCCTTTTCCTAAAACATAACGAAAATTGTAGGCAGCAATATAAAATTGATTATCGGTAACTTGTGGCGTCAGAAACCCTGCTGGCAATACAACATCATTTCCTCGATTTGCGATAAATGTGAGTTGATGTGTAGCCTTATTACCGGAGTAGGCTAACAGAAATCTTCCATTTAATAACTTAAGCACAAAATCTGCATTGGGGTTGTTGGCCAAAATCAGTGGCCACATCAACACACTGGTATCTCTGTAAAAATAGTCGTTGTAATATTGGTTAAGTTCAATGCTTAAACGCTTGCGCTTATAGCCGATAAAATTACTAAAGCTTGTACCGTATCCATGTACATTTAAACTTGAGTTGGAGTTAACTTGCAAATGTGGATCCCCAATTTCATTTCCATTGCTAATAAACGACCTATAAGTAAATCCCTCAGTATTGCGTTTGGTGATGATGTGAATAATGCCCTTGTCATTCCATTCGCCTAAATAATTCCCAGCAATATTTACTACCTCAATGCGTTCAATATCGCGAACGCCTATTCCCAATGTATTGATATGCTGTGCATCCAATTGCAATAATTCGATGCGCGCACCATCTAACATTAACGTCCAGTTTTGCGATTGGTAGTTACCGGTTGCATTGCTTTGTACATTCCATTTATCCCCATTGTAAGTACTCATGGTCCATCCATCAATTAGCTGCAATACATCACTTACCAAACTATAACCACTGTACAAAATTTGTTCTTTGGTAATTATTTGTACTTGGTTGCTCGTAGTACTTTCAACATTTGCATTCGGATTTCTTCCCCAAAATTGGCTTACCAAACTGTCTTGTTGCGCGTGTATAGTTGAACTGATGAAGCACACCCAAACAAGGAGAGCGCTGCTTATTACTCTATCCATGTTTTTAACTTTTGAGAAGGTTTAAAAAAATAAACGATACCTATATCTGCTAAACTTAGGTTATTACGGGGGGTGGCGTATATACGCATCCATTTATAAGAAGCCGTTAACCCAAACTGTTTATGCAGTAAGTATTGCATCCCTACTTCAACGCCTGCGGTTGTTTCTGTTTCGATAGATTGGTTAGTTGCTGTAAAATTGATGTATTCATACTTAATCGTATTTAATCCAAGTTGCCCACCAATAAAAGCGGTGAAAGACTTAGTAAACTTTAAATGGTATTGGTATGAAAGACTATTATCCAACATCATGCAATTAGGGTAATTGCCTTGTGGGATCATATTTGCATACTGTATATTTGCTTTGATATAACCATTTAAATAATTTACCCCAAACGTAAGGCGAGCCATTTGGCTCATGGTATAATCAAGGTTTGTTGGATTAAAATTAAAGACGGGTACCCAGCCTGCTCCTATATGAAATTGTGACAAAGACTCCGTTTTAGGTTGTTGACCAACCATTGTATTGGCATAGAAAAGAAAACAACAACAAATGAGGTGCCTCATTTTCATTTTTTGCCAAATACCTTTTTAAGTAAATCAGTTACTTGCGCTACTGGATCTTGTCGAATCTTTTTTTCTTGCTCTCCAACCTTCAAAAACAACCCTTTTAATCCTTTATTGGTGACATGTTCACTTAGCGAGTTCGTTGTAATCCGTGGCCACAATACACCATTAAGAGACGCCAAATTATAGGCATCAATCAAATTAGCATACGTTGTTTGGGCAGATAAACCTAAAACCATTGGCTTTGAAAGTGAGTTGTTAATTTTAGGCTCAAACGCATCATACAATGCATTGAACGTATTTGATTTTAGGTACTGTGTTGCAGCTGTATCGGCTCCATTTAAAATTGCAAACCCATCGGCAATTGTGATACCCGTGATTGCATTTACAAAGATTGGTTTGGCCTCAGAAGCAGCATCTTCTGCGGCTCTGTTCATTGCTAAAATGGTATTATTTAACAACTCTGTTCCACCGGGTATTTGCGTAATTCGGCTGTATACAACTTCGGCCTCACTTGGTAATAAAATCTTCACTGCTTCATCTTTAAAATACCCATCAACTTTGTTTAGAATTGAAACCGAAGTATCGGTTCCAACATTTAACGCCTCACGCAAACCTGCTACCACTTCTTCGTTGCTTAGTGATTGAGTGGCTGTTTGCAGAACCTCATTTAGTTGCTCTTTGGTGCAGGAGTTTAAAAACGGTACACTTAAGATGATAAGCGCAATAGCTATTGTTCTTTTCATATTTTATTTCAAATACGTATCCAACCAATCAAAATACACGCGCTGCCACAACACACTATTCTGCGGTTTAGTGACCCAATGATTTTCATCAGGGAAATACAAAAATTTGCTTTGAATACCCTTCATTTGGGCAGCAGTAAATGCTTCCATCCCTTGGGTCAGTGGTACTCTAAAATCCTTTTCATTGTGGATAACCAAAATGGGAGTATTCCAATTTTGAACAAACTTATGAGGTGATGCATCAAAATTACGTGGCTTCGGACTTTGCCAATATGGAGCTTGGTTATCGTTATTAGCAAACCACATCTCTTCAGTACTTCCATACCAACTTTCCATATTAAACATGCCACAATGTGCCACAAACGTTTTAAACCTACCTTGGTGATTACCGGCCAACCAATAAACTGAATAACCGCCAAAACTCGCACCAACAGCCCCACGTTTATCTTTTGCAACAAAGTTTTCTTTCGACACTTCATCAATCGCACTTAGGTAATCTTTCATTGCTTGGCCTCCGTAATCTCCAATAATCTGATCGGTCCATTGTTGTCCAAAGCCTGGAGTTCCCCTTCTATTTGGCGCAACTACAATGTATCCATTATTAGCCATTAACTGAAAATTCCAACGGTATGAAAAAAATTGACTCACCATGCTTTGTGGACCACCTTGGCAATACAGTAATGTTGGGTATTGTTTGTTGGGGTTAAAATTGGGTGGGTAAATAACCCATGTGAGCATTTGCTTGCCATCGGTAGTAGGAATCATTCGTTTTTCAACCCTCCCCCATTCAATCTTATCAATGAGCGATTTATTCACAAAAGACAATTGTGTTTCCAATCCTTTATTAGAAATTGAAAACAACTCAGTTGGCATGCTCATTGATTGCTTGGCACCTACCAATACAAACGTTTTTTTATCAGGATTAAACAAAGAAAATGTTTGGTAATCGTGATCACCTTTGGTGAGTGGTTTGACCTCAGGAAAATAAAAACCAGCTTTTCCTGCAGCCTCATTTGCATAAAAAATATTTTTGGTTCCTTGGTACTCTGCAACAAAATAAAGTTGGTTGTTATTCCATTGAAAGTTTTCGACACCATAATCAAAATCTTTAGTTGCATCAGTTATCGAGCGTGTATCAACATAATAAACCATCAGCCGATTTTTGTCGGCCTCATTACCAGGCCTTGCCATACTTAACCAAGCTATGCGTTTCCCATCTTTGCTAAACGCTGGATTGGTATCATAACCTGGATTGCTTTCTGTAAGATTAAACGTGTTTTTAGTGCTTACATCATAAATATAAATATTAGAATTGGTACTTACGGCTTCGGCTGTTCCGTTAAGCTTGCGGCAAGTGTATGCTAACTTTTTCCCATCGTTACTCCAGTTAAATTGCTCTGATCCACCAAAAGGTTGCAATGGGGCATCAAACTTTTCACCTAACATGATATCTGTTCCTTCGCTAGCTTTACCTCCATTGTATGAAGCGACAAACATATGGCTGTAAGCATAATCGTTCCAGTTATCCCAGTGGCGGTAAAACAACCCATCAATGATGCGGGCATCTTTGGTAAATGGTAAATCAGGATAAATTTCAGCGGGATTTTGCTCAAGCTTCACATCACTTGCGTAGGCAATATTTGTTCCTGTTGGAGCGAATTTATATGCATTTACACCTGACTTTACGTTGGTAACTTGGGTCTTGTTGGATCCATCTGCATTGATTTCCCAAATTTGGGCTGAACCACTTTCGCTGCTTAAATAGGTAATTTTCTTCCCATCTGGATGCCACTGAACATCATAAGCATTTTGTGCTGCATCAGTTAAAGCTATTGGTTGCCCTGCGGGCATATTCATTATATAAATTTTATTGGTTCCCTTATTGGTAGCCAAATCATAAGTTTTTACTTCATACAACAACTGCTTCCCATCTGGTGAAAGTTGCGGATTATTTACACGCCCAAATTGAAATAACAATTCAGGAGTGAGTTTTTGTTTAGGCTGTGCCATAGCAGTAATTGCAAAAAAGGTAAGCAGCGTAAATATACTTTTACTCATATGTCAAATTGATTGTGTTGCGTTTGAACTCCAAATATCTACTTCATTTCTAACCAAATCGTCCATGGTTTCCCGCTTGCGAATTAAATGCGCTTTCCCTTCGTAAATCAATACTTCGGCCGGCCTAAAACGGGCATTGTAGTTTGATGCCATAGTGATTCCATAAGCACCCGCATTTTTAAAACACAATATATCCCCTTCTTTGGTTTCGGCAATTTTGCGGTCCCAACCAAACGTATCCGTTTCGCAAATATTTCCCACCACGGTATAAATGCGTTGTTTCCCTTCAGGATTTGATACATTTAAAATGGTATGGTATGAATCATATAACATTGGGCGAATAAGGTGATTTAATCCTGAATCAACTCCAATAAAAACTGTAGCTGTTGTTTGTTTAATTACGTTTGTTTTTACCAGAAAATAACCTGACTCACTCACAATATATTTTCCAGGTTCGAACCAAAGTTCCAATTCGCGTCCATAGTCTTTGGTAAATTCCAAAAAACGCTGAGCAATTGCACTACCCAATTCTTCTACATCAGTAGTTACATCACCTTCTTTGTAGGCAACTTTAAACCCACTTCCAAAATCAATAAATTGTAGGTTGGGAAAATCTTTCGCAGCATCAAATAAAATCTCTGCACCTTGCAAGAACACACCAGCATCTAAAATATCGGAACCTGTGTGCATGTGCAAGCCATTTACGTTGATATTATTTGATTTTACCACACGCAATACATGCCTCAATTGGTATATAGAAATTCCAAACTTTGAGTCGATATGACCTGTTGAGATTTTGGTATTTCCGCCTGCCATAATATGCGGATTTAAGCGAATGCAACAAGGCACCTTGTGTCCATACTCATGACCAAACTGCTCTAGAATACTGATATTGTCAATATTGATATGTACACCCAATTCAACCCCCTCTTTTATTTCATCAAAACTCACACAGTTGGGTGTAAAAATAATTTCATCTGGTGCGAATCCTGCCCGCAAGCCTAACTTTACTTCATTAATCGAAACTGTATCCAAGCCAGAACCCGATTGTTTAAGCAAACGTAAAATATTGGAATTATTGAGCGCTTTGCAGGCATACTTCAACTTTACATTTACAGGGCTAAATGCATTTTTCAATTTTGTATATTTATCAATGATGGTATTTGCATCATAAACGTAAACGGGAGTGCCAAATGCTTCGGCAATATCAAGCAACTTTACATTGCCAGCATAATAATGATTGTTGATTAATTCCATTGAATGGTTGGTATAAAAGATAATGAATACTAAAGAAAAGCAAGATAACAATATTTGGTGATACAATCAGCCAAGCAGATTAGGTTAATTCCAATTACTGCTAGATAATTAACGCATACCGGGCATTTTGGGCATTCCTGGAAATCCACGCATACTTGCACCTTGCATTTTACCGAACGACTTCATCATTTTGCGCATTTCTTCAAATTGTTTGAGCAATTGGTTCACTTGCTGAATATCGGTTCCGCTTCCATCGGCAATGCGTTTTCTTCGCGAACCGCTGATGATATCCGGATTGTTTCGTTCCTTGGGAGTCATTGAGTTGATAATGGCTTCAATACCTTTAAATGCATCATCACTAATATCCAAATCTTTGACAGCTTTACCTACGCCTGGTATCATGCCCATCAAATCTTTGAGGTTACCCATTTTCTTTATCTGCTGAATTTGGGTATAAAAATCTTCGAAGGTGAATTGGTCTTTTAACAATTTCTTTTGAACCCTTGCTGCCTCCTCTTCATCAAAAACTTGCTGTGCCCGCTCTACCAAACTCACGATATCACCCATTCCCAAAATACGTTGCGCCATCCGATCAGGGTGAAACGGATCCAATGCTTCCATTTTTTCACCCATACCTACAAACTTGATTGGTTTTTCAACTACCGTCTTAATCGATAATGCAGCACCACCTCTTGTATCACCATCCAGTTTGGTTAAAATCACACCTGTAAAATCGAGCACATCATTAAAGGCTTTAGCGGTGTTCACTGCATCTTGACCTGTCATCGAATCAACTACAAACAATATTTCCTGAGGTTGAATCGCCTTTTTGATATTCCCGATCTCTTCCATCATTTCAGCATCAACTGACAAACGACCTGCGGTATCGATAATTAAAACAGAAGCTCCTTTCTGTTGGGCTTCTTTTACTGCATTTGTAGCAATTGAAACAGGATTGTTATTTCCCTCTTCGCTGTATACCGGAACACCAATTTGTTCGCCTAAAACATGCAATTGTTGTATCGCTGCCGGCCGGTAAACATCGCAGGCTGCCATCATTACTGTTTTTCCCTTCTTTTTAATGTAGTTGGCCAATTTTGCCGAATGTGTGGTTTTACCCGAACCTTGCAAACCAGCCATTAAAATAATAGCAGGAGAACCTTTGGTATTCAACTCAACTGCCTGACCACCTAACAACAGCGTGAGTTCATCATTTACAATTTTGGTAAGCAATTGCCCAGGAGAAACCGCTGTAAGCACATTTTGACCTAAGGCTTTTTCTTTAACTGTATCGGTAAATGTTTTCGCGATTTTATAATTAACATCAGCGTCAATTAAAGCCTTTCGGATTTCCTTTACCGTTTCGGCAACGTTTATTTCCGTTATTTTACCTTGACCCTTTAAGGTTTTAAATGCTTTTTCGAGCTTATTGCTTAAACTTTCGAACATATTCGCGTAATTTTGAAGCGCGAAAATAACAATAATTGCCGAATGTGAAGGGCTATTTTTAATGATGAATACGCACCCAATATTATTTTATGACGGCCTATGCGGATTGTGTGATAAGAGTGTGCAATTTATCCTCAAACATGACCGCAAAAAAACCTTTCGTTTTGCACCCTTACAATCTGATTTTGCAAAAGAAACATTAGGCCACGCGTTCGCCTTTGATTCTGTGGTTTTATACCATCAAAACAAAACCTATTTTCGATCCACAGCCGCACTTAGAGTACTGAAGTTATTAGGAGGATTCTGGATGATTCCATCTATTTTATTACTTGTACCGACTTTTATACGCAATGCGATTTATGATTTTGTGGCGCGCAACCGTTACAAATGGTTTGGCAAATTTGATACCTGTAAAATACCTACGCCAGAGCAACGTGAATTGTTTTTGGGCTAAACAGGATATACTTTTTTAAGCTTTTCTACAATTTCGAAAACTGCAGGGCAAATGGCTACATTGTTCAGGGTTTCTTTAAATAATGTGTGCATCTTGCGTGAGTTGGTATGAGGATATTCTCTACATGCATTTGGGCGGTATTCGTATACAGAGCAATAATTATCGGCACCCAAAAATGGGCAAGGCAATGTGTTTAATACATAATCATTGTCTTCATCAATATGCAAATAGGTTTCAACAAATTGGGCTGGGCGCATTTTTAGATGATTCGCCAACCGTTCAATATCCTTTTGTTTAAACAGAGGTCCAGTTGTTTTGCAACAATTGGCACAAGTTAAACAGTCAATCCGTTCAAAAGCCTCATCATGCAATTCGGCAAATTGTTGGTCCAAGTTTTTAGGCAGGCGTTTTTTGAGTTGATCAAATAACTTTTTATGCTCACCTTTTGCTTTTATGGCTTTATGTTTAAGTAGGTTTAAATCTTCCATTACTTAACAATTAAAACTGGAATGCGAACTTGGTGCCTCACTTTATCAACGGTGCTTCCAAAAACAAGATCTTTGATGCCATGATGCCCATGGGCTCCCATTACCAATAAATCACAGCGGCTGTTTTTAATAATCTCTACAATGCTATTGGCAGATTTACCATAACCCAATTGTACCTGCACAGCGTAACCAAGTTGCATGAGGTTCTGTTGATACTTTTTTAAGTTCACTTCATCATGCAAGGTTTCATTATCTAAAATTTGCTCACCAAGCCTGATTGCACCAGCCGACTCCACCACATGGATAAGTAAATACGAAGCTTGCATACCACCGAGAGACAAGGCACGCTCAATGGTATGTTGATCCTTTTTCGAAAAATCAACAGTAACCGCAATATGATTATACACCATTGGCACAACCTGCTGTAGCTCTGCAGCTTCGCCATGCGGAATATTGGTACTGGTCCATTCTTGTTGTTTGATAAATGGATAACTAACAATGTATACCAAAAGAATGATTACAAAAAAAACAACAAGCAGGATCGCCATTTTTAGCATGAGGTAATTTGGATGTGCAAGCGATGTGAAGAGTGTTGCAAGTTCTTCGTATACCAATTTGATATTTAAGCCAACAATAATCGCTGCGGCTACCCAAGCGGCAATCCTAACCCAAGTAGATATGGCGAATTGTTTCATTTGTTGCTTGTTTGAAGTGAAATGTATGAGTGGAATAACAGCAAAACCCAATTGCATGCTTAATACAACTTGGCTTAATACCAGCAATGAACCCAGTTTTTCTTCGCCAAAATAAAATATCGTGAAAAGCGCAGGTAAGATGGCAAGTAAACGCGTAAGAAGTCGCCTTATCCAAGGACTTATTCGCAGGTTTAAGTATCCTTCCATTACAATTTGCCCTGCTAAGGTTCCGGTAATGGTAGAGCTTTGTCCGGCACAAATAAGTGCAATCGCAAACAATGTTGGCGCCAAATTGCCGAATAAATTTTGAAGCAACAAATGTGCATCTGCAATATCACTCACTGCATTTAATCCATTGCGGTGAAAAGCAGAAGCTGCTAAAATTAAAATAGCTGCATTAACAAAAAATGCAAGGTTGAGTGCAATTGTTGAGTCAATTAAATTGAACTTAAGTGCTTGTCTGATTCCTTGTTCATCTTTATTAAACTTGCGTGTTTGCACAAGTGACGAGTGCAAGTATAGATTGTGCGGCATTACGGTTGCTCCAATAATTCCAATTGCAATATACAATGACTCATTCGTGAGTGCTTCGGGTATAAATCCTTTTGCCAATTGAGGCAAATTGGGTGTCACTATAACCATTTCAGCAATAAACGACATGCCGATGATGGCGATTAAACTTACAATAAATACTTCCATTTTACGAATACCTTTATTGAGTAAAAACAACAATAAAAAGGTATCAAGTACCGTGATGATTACACCATAAGTTAACGGCAAATTGAACAACAGTTTAAGTCCAATTGCCATACCGATTATTTCTGCAAGATCGCAGGCAGCAATGGCAATTTCAGCTAACACATAAAGCGATACATTTGCCCAAGGTGCATATTGTTGTCGAGAAGCTTGTGCTAAATCTAAGCCACGAACCACTCCTAAGCGGGCTGCCAAACTTTGCAAAAGCAATGCCATCAAATTGCTCATAAGCAAAACCCAAATAAGTTGGTATCCAAACTGACTTCCACCAGCAATATCGGTGGCCCAATTCCCTGGATCCATATACCCAACACTTACCATGTATGCTGGACCAAGAAAAGCCAGCAATGTTTTCCAAAAACCACGATTACCGGTAATATTTACCGATTCATGTACTTCACTTAACGACTTTTTCTGACTCATGCTTTAACTTGTGTTACCCAGACATTTTTAACAATTTCTTTGCTCGCATATACGGCAGGTTTGCGGTTAATTGAAACCAACACAGAACCATCAAATGCATTTACTTCTTTGATGAGCAGTTCGGTTCCTAATAACAATCCAATTTTTTCGAGGTGCTTTAAAAATGCAACTGAATGGTGCGCAACTCCACTCATAATTGCCTTTTGTCCTGGAGTAAGGGCAGACAATAAAATGACATGTGTTTGTTGAAATTGTCCGTTTTTCCCTGGAATAGGATCTCCGTGAGGATCATGTGTTGGATTACCAAGGAAATCATCTAATTTATCAATTAACAGTTCTGAATGTATATGCTCCAGTTGTTCAGCTATATCATGTACCTCCTCCCATCCAAACTTTAATTTATCGTATAAAAAAACTTCCCAGAGACGGTGTTTCCTTACCGTTTCTATTGCAACCAACTTGCCCTTTTCAGTTAGCGTTACCCCACGGTATTTTTCATATTTAAGAAGCTTTTTATCTGAAAGTTTTTTAATCATGTCGGTGACAGACGCTGCTTTTGTATCGAGCAATTCGGCAATTGAATTGGTCGTTATATTGCGTGCATCCACTTCAGACAACTTATAAATGGCTTTTAAATAATTTTCTTCAGTATATGAGTACATATTGCAAATATAATTTAGACTAGTCGAAATTTTATTTCAAACCACAATAAAAAATAGAAATAAACTAGAAAGCGATACATTTGTTACTACTTATATGAAAATACTAAGCAAAATTTGGTCGTATGTTACTTTTTGGAAACCACGACCTGCTGACGAACCGTCATCTTTTAACTTGAAAATGATGCACGGCATTAATAAAATCTCCATCATCATGTTCCTTTGTGGCATTGTTTTCTTGTTATTCAAGATTTTTTCATAATTGGAATAATAATTGATTTTGTCGAACTATTAATTACACCATTAACCATGTTATTTTTAGGTATTATTTTATTTGGAATCAGCTTATTGGTAAGCTGGCAGTTTAAGCGCAAAGCAAGTCATTACTCAGAAGTAGGGCTCCACAACAATTTATCAGGAGCGGAAATTGCTCAACAGATGTTAACGGACAATGGCATTGCAGATGTGAAAGTTATTTCTGTAGAAGGTCAGTTAACAGACCATTACAACCCACAAGAAAAAACCGTTAACCTAAGTCAAGATGTGTATTATGGCAGAAGTGTTTTGGCAGCAGCGGTTGCCGCTCATGAGTGCGGACATGCAGTTCAGCATGCGAAAGCGTATTCTTGGTTGCAGTTTCGTTCAGCAATTGTTCCTGCGGTAAGTATTGCTTCACGCTGGGTGCAATGGGTATTGCTAGGAGGTGTACTTTTGTTAAATGCATTCCCTCAATTGTTGTTAATTGGAATTGTGATGTTTGCCGCAATTACCCTTTTTTCATTTATTACCCTGCCAGTTGAGTTTGATGCAAGTAAAAGGGCTATGGCCTGGCTTGATACGAAAGGAATTGTCCATAAAGAAGAATACAGCATGGCTAGAAATGCATTAAACTGGGCAGCTTCAACTTATGTAGTAGCAGCCATTTCGTCATTAGCAACACTGCTTTATTATATCTGGATATTTATGGGAAGAAGAGATTAAGCTTTAATCTTATGTAATTAAAAAGGAATCCTAACTGGGTTCCTTTTTTGTTAGTAGATACTTTAAAAAGCCAAGTATTCGTTATAATGCATATTTTTGGAAAGTGAATCGCAGCATTCTTACGTTATTTTTAATTGTTGTATCTGCAGCAGTACAAGCACAAATTGGAGGTAGTAGCGCCTTTTCATTTATTTCAGTGCAGCCCAATGCACGAATTGCTGCTTTGGGAGGAACAGCGATTTCGATTGTAGATAACGATATGAACTTAGCCATTCAAAATCCATCATTGTTGCGCAAAGAAATGCATAATCAAGTTACTTACAACCATGTATTTTTATTTGAAAATATTGGTTCGGGATTCGCTGGTTTTACTAAACATTTCGATAGTATTGGAACATTTACCGCAGGTATTCAATATATCAATTACGGAGATTTTAAACGCACCACCCCAAATGGCGATATCATTGGATCGTTTAATGCCGGAGAGTACTGCATGAATCTTGGTTACGGTAAAAGATTGAGTGATTACTTTTCGGTAGGTGGTCAAGTAAAGTTTATTTATTCTTCTTTAGCCGACTATACTGCCTTAGGCCTAGCAATTGATGGTGGCGTAACATACAATAACGAAAAACGCTTGTTTACGATGGCCGCAACGGTGAACAATATAGGCCAACAGTTTAAGGGTTATACAGAGGGCTCTACTGAAAATTTACCTACCAATATTAGGTTTGCTTTTTCCAAACGGTTTAAACATAATCCATTCAGATTTACCATCGCTGCAAACCATCTGGAACGTGCGGGCAAATTGCTGTACCAAAACAATAACCGACCTGGCACCAGACGAGACCTTGAAACGGGTGAGGTTATTCCAGAAAATTTTTCAATTGCAGAAAGGGCGCTTTCACACCTCACTGTAAGCTCAGAGGTACTTTTCGGAAAGTACTTTTACCTAGCTCTAGGGTATAATTATTTAAGGCGATATGAAATGCAACTTGATGATGTGGGAGGCTTTACTGGTTTTACATGGGGTTTTGGATTAAAGGTAAAAAAAATACAGCTTGCCTATGGCAACTCGGGTTATTATGTTGGCAGAGGCAGCAATCACTTGTCTTTTATATTTAACCTAAACGATTTTAAGAAAAAGAAAAAGGCATCCTCTTAGTCTGCTTTTTTTTGAGTTTATTTGTGGCATATCTATGATTGCAACAGATGCTCCACGAATCATTATAGCTATTGACGGCTTCTCGTCATGTGGCAAAAGCACCCTCGCAAAACAAATTGCGAATGCTTTGCACTACCGCTATATTGATACTGGAGCCATGTATAGGGCTACTTCTTTGTACTTTTTAAGATACCATGTAGATTTATACCATCCTGAGCAGGTTGCAGCAGCCTTACCTAGTATTGAGATTGATTTTAGGAAACACCCTCAAACCAATCTACAAGAAACTTTTTTAAATGGCGAAAATGTGGAAGAAGAAATTAGGGTGAATCCAAGGGTGGTAAGCATTGTAAGCGATGTGAGTGCCATTAGCGAGGTTAGAAGATTTTTGGTTAAACAACAACAACAATTGGGCTTGCAAAAGGGAATCGTAATGGACGGCAGGGATATTGGAACGGTGGTGTTCCCAAAAGCGGAATTGAAAATATTTGTGACTGCTGACCCTAAAATTAGGACCCAAAGACGCTTGGACGAATTAAGGGAAAAAGGCCAACAAACCACATTTGAAGAAGTACTTGCCAATTTGCAAAAACGAGATCATATTGATTCGACAAGAGCTGACAGTCCTTTGAAGAAAGCTGAAGACGCTATTGAATTGGATAATTCGCACCTATCGAAAGAGGACCAATTTGAATTGGTAATGGAATGGGTGAAACGAGCTATTTTTAACCAAGGATCTACCTCCATTTAATAACAATATCATAGTAAATATAATTGGGTGTTTTGTGGTTAATCATTTCCCCACCACCAATCATCAGCATCTTCAAAATTGGTTTGGCTTGAGATGCATAACCCCAAGAACACGCATTGTGGGTTGTGATCGTACCCAATATTGAGTACAACCCTATTGAATAAAGGAATAAAAGTGCCAGCAGTATAGTTAAGTTCAATTTTCCCTTTTGTTTCATTTTCATTCCAACGTTCGCTTTGGGCTGATGGGTCGATGTATTCAAAAAACTCTCTTGTGCGAGAAACTCCTGCACCAAAATAAATGGGCCATTTTTTTGTAATGGCAATTGTTAAACCCGCTCCTCCCATAAATGCCAGCGACTTTTGGGTACGACCGGTGATTGTCCAATTATTGTCAATGGCGTTTTGGTAGCGAACGGTGCCACGTGTACCTGTTGTTGGCATTAAAAAATTTTGAACTCCCACTTTGTAGTTCACAAAAAAACCAAACTTGCGGTATACTGTAGTAGTGCCTCCAATAATGATATCATTAAATTGCAAATTATGAGCATAACCCAAAGATGTATAACTCGCTGGTTTGGTTCGGCTTGCTTGTGTTAAATGAGTTGTTGCAGTTGGTGCTTTTAAATGGCTATTGTAGTTAAATGCAAGTTGTGCCAATGCCAACACAGGCGAGCATAAAATCAGGTATAACAATGTTTTGGCGAATTGTTTCATTGGTTGTTAGGTATTTGAACTGTCAAGATAATCAGATTAATCTAAAATCAACCTTTGGTTTTTACCAAAAAAGGGTTCATATTTGCCGCCCGTTGGTGTGGAGACCCAACGATTAAAAACATATTATATATGCCAGTAAAAATCAGACTACAGCGTCATGGACGCAAACAAGCGCCTTATTATCACATTGTGGTGGCGGATTCACGTGCTCCGAGAGATGGTAAATTTATTGAGAACATTGGTTACTACAAACCACAAACTGTTCCAGCTACTATCGAACTCGATGCCGACAAAGCACTTTCTTGGTTAGAGAAAGGTGCACAACCTACAGACACTTGCCGTGCAATTCTTTCTTACAAAGGAGTATTGTACAAGCACCATTTAATGACTGGTGTGCGCAAAGGTGCCATTACTGAAGATGCAGCTATGGCTAAATTCAGCAAATGGATTGAAGAAAAACAAGCTAAAGTTGCCGCACACGGTAACAAACATCAATCAACGCTTGCTGAGCGCAATGCAGCTAAGTTAGCTGAAGAAAGCAAAGTAAAAGAAGCACGCTTGCAAAAAATTGCAGAAAAACGTGCTGCTGCTGAAGCTGCTGCAAACCCGGTGGTTGAAGCTACTGAAGAGGTTGTAACTGAAGAAGCTCCAGCTCCTGAAGCATCTGCTGAAACAACTGAAACTGCAGAATAATTTTAGAATTGCATGAAATCCATCGCAAGAAAAGATTTCATTGCAGTAGGAACCATTGATAAAACGCATGGCACTAAAGGTGAATTGCGCATTACGCTGAGTTCTAACAAACAATTTAAAGAATGGGCTTTCCTTGAAATTCAAGGGAAGCCCGTTCCTTTTAAAATAGTTTCCTTTTCACCAACATTTGATGATGGAGCCTTGCTTAAACTGAATACTATAGATACAATTGAACAAGCTTCTTCATTTGTTGGATACACATTATTGCTACCTAAAGGCAAGCGCCAAAAAGGAGAAGTATACAGCGAAGATGATTTCACGGGATTTAAGTTGGTTGATGAAACGCTCGGGAATATTGGTGAAGTAGAAAGCATAGAAGAATTTCCCAATCAATTGCTGATTAAAACTACTTATAAAGGCAATGAAGTATTAATACCCGCAGTTGAAGCCTTTATTGAAGAAATTGATGAAGCAGAAAGGGTGATTTATTTGAACTTGCCTGAAGGACTTATTTAAAATTCCGAATTTAGAATTACGAACTTCAACCAACTTATTATTTCGTATTAGTTAAATTAGTAAACATATAGTCAAAAACCCAAAAGCCATAATAGCAAAACATGCATATTTCGATTCTAACGTTGTTTCCTGAATTGTTTGAGAGTCCGTTTGGGCACTCGATGATGAAGCGTGCGCAACAAAAGGGGCTTGTTACAATTGAATGCACCAATATCCGGGATTTTTCGACCAACAAGCATAAGCAGGTTGATGACTATGCTTTTGGTGGTGGAGCTGGTTTGGTAATGATGGCAGAACCAATTGATAAAGCTATTCAGCACCTTAAAGGCCAGCGCACTTATGATGAAGTAATTTATTTGAGTCCTGATGGAGCTGTATTTGATCAACAAATGGCCAACCATTTAAGCACCAAACAAAACTTGCTGTTTTTGTGCGGTCATTACAAGGGTGTAGATGAACGGGTGCGCGAGCATTTGGTTACCAAAGAAATTTCGATTGGCAGTTTTGTGCTTACCGGAGGTGAATTGGCTGCGGCAGTAATTACGGATGCCATTGTGCGATTGATTCCAGGTGTATTAAATGACGAACAATCAGCATTAAGCGATTCGTTTCAGGATGGATTGATTAGTCCGCCTGTATATACACGTCCTGCGGAATACAATGGATGGAAAGTTCCAGAGATTTTGTTGAGTGGGCATCAAGCCAAAATTGAAGAGTGGCGACATGAACAAAGTTTGGAACGCACCAAGCAACGAAGACCTGATTTGTTAAAATAATTCAGTCAGGCTTCGGTGAACTCATTGTAAAATGGATTGTGAAGGTCGCATGAGCTTAACGGCTTAGGGATTGGCAGTGGTGCCGTGCACCACCAAAAGCCCGACCCCGCGGAGCGGGGGAAGCCCCAAGTTTGGCTAAAAATTATTGGGATATTTTTGATAAAAACTTTTGATTTTCGGAATAGAGTCCTATTTTCGCATCCCATTTTAAGGAAAACGATATGAACGCAGTTGAAGCAATCAAATTAGTAGAATCAGAATTTACAGCTAAAGAAACGCCTTCGTTTGTTGCAGGAGATACTGTAAATGTATATTACAAAATCCGTGAGGGTAACAAAGAGCGTATCCAACAATACCAAGGTGTAGTATTGCAACGCAGAAATGCAGGAATCAGTTCTACTTTTACTGTTCGTAAAATTTCTAATGGTGTGGGTGTTGAGCGTATTTTCCCTTTATTCAGCGGTAATATTGATAAAATTGAATTGGTAAGCCGTGGTAAAGTGCGTAGGGCACGTTTGTTCTACTTACGTGATGCTAAAGGCAAAAAAGCAAAAGTGAAAGAAAGAAGAGGTTAATTTTTTCATAGTTAAATTGCAAAACAGCCCTGTCAGCTCACCAGCCGATGGGGTTTTTTGTTTTAGTTATAGCAATAGTTTTTTATAGCCGCTCCCGATAGCTATCGGGATACGCAGATTTAATTAATGAAATGCCATTGAATATCATAGCTTGATGTTTTGCCGCTCCCGATAGTTATCGGGATGCGTTAATTCACTGAATTGCTTAGTCAATTCCAGTTAGAATTTCTATTCAAATAAATTTGCGGAATTAGCGGCAATTACTCCCCCAAAGTTTCAGTGCTAATCGGGGCGATAAACAAATCATTTTCAATAAACCAAACGAGTCTGTATTTTCGAGACCTATTTTATGAGCAACGAATTACCAAAAACATATTCTCCGCAAGCCATTGAAGAAAAATGGTACGCTTACTGGTTGAAACAAAACTATTTTCATGCGGAGCCTGATGGGCGCGAGCCGTTTACCATTGTGATTCCGCCACCCAATGTTACCGGGGTATTGCATATGGGCCATATGCTCAACAATACCATTCAGGATGTATTGATACGCAGGGCGCGCATGCAAGGCAAAAATGCATGTTGGGTTCCAGGAACCGACCATGCCAGTATTGCAACCGAGGCAAAGGTGGTTCAAATGTTGCGCGAAAAAGGTGTAAAGAAATCAGACTTGAGTCGTGAAGATTTTTTGAAACATGCTTGGGAGTGGAAAGAAAAATATGGTGGTATTATTTTAAAGCAACTTGAAAAACTTGGAGCTAGTTGCGATTGGCAACGTACCCGATTTACCATGGAAGAAAGCTTAAGTGAGGCGGTAATTGAGGTATTTATTGACCTTTACGAGAAAGGGTTGATTTACCGAGAACTACGCATGGTAAACTGGGATCCGCAAGGTAAAACAGCACTAAGTGATGAAGAAGTAATTTACAAAGATGTAAACAGCAAGTTGTACTATATTAAATATTACTTGGTAGGAAGCTCGGAATTTGTAACCATTGCAACCACTAGGCCAGAGACCATTTTGGCGGATACCGCAATTTGTGTGAACCCAACCGATGAGCGCTACAAACACCTGATTGGCAAAAAAGCATTGGTGCCATTTATAAACCGTGAAATCGAAATAATAGCAGACGAATATGTAGCACTGGATTTTGGAACGGGCTGCTTAAAAGTTACTCCTGCGCACGATAAAAATGATTATGAATTGGGTAAAAAATACAATCTTGAAGTGATTGATATTTTAACAGAAGAAGGATTTTTAAATGAAAACGCCATTGATGCGCGCTATGTAGGTAAAGATCGCTTTGCAGTGCGTAAGCAAATTGCCATTGATTTGGAAGAAGCTGGGCACATAGCAAAAATTGAAGAATATAAAAACCAAGTTGGCACGAGTGAACGCACGGGTGCGGTAATTGAACCTCGCCTAACCTTGCAGTGGTGGGTAGATATGAAAAAGTTTGTAGCCAAAAATCCTCAGGTGATTGATGCGGTGATGAACGATGAAATAAGATTTCATCCTGCAAATATGAAAAACACCTACAAGCATTGGATGGACAATATTAAGGATTGGTGTATTAGCCGTCAGTTGTGGTGGGGCCAACGTATTCCGGCATGGTATGACGAAGTAGGAAATTATGTGGTTGCAAAAACAGAAGATGAGGCAATCGCAAAATTTAAAAGTGAGAAACAAATTAAGGCTTCTAATTTAAAACAAGATGAAGACGTTCTTGATACTTGGTTTAGCTCGTGGCTTTGGCCTATTAGTGTGTTTGATGGATTTAAAGAAAAAGGGAATAAAGATATCAAGTACTTTTACCCAACCAACGATTTGGTAACTGCTCCCGAGATCATGTTTTTTTGGGTGGCACGTATGATTATGGCTGGGTATGAATGGATGGGCAAAAAACCATTTAGCAACGTATATTATACTGGCATCGTTCGTGACAAGCAACGCAGAAAAATGAGTAAATCGCTCGGAAACTCACCAGATCCATTGGACTTAATTGCACAATACGGAGCAGATGGTGTACGCATGGGTATGTTATTGAGCTCGCCTGCCGGTAACGATATTCTATTTGACGAAAGTCAAGTAGAACAAGGTCGTAATTTTGCCAATAAAATATGGAATGCGTTTAGGTTGGTAAAGGGTTGGGAAGTAAAACCAGATGCAGATTTTGATACAGCATTACTGGCTTCGAATAAACTGAGCAGTGATTGGTTTATGAATCAATTGAACTTAGCGATTGCCGAAATTGAAGCCAAGTATACTGACTATAAGTTGAGCGAAGCGTTGATGGCGATTTACAAACTAGTATGGGACGACTTTTGTGCATGGTATTTGGAAATGATTAAGCCGGAATTTGGTAAACCAATAAACCAAAGTACGTATGATACCGCGTTAAATTTCTTTGAATCATTGATGAAGGTATTGCATCCATTTATGCCATTTGTAACAGAGGAGTTATGGCAAAATATGCGCGAGCGAAAAGCAGGCGAATCCATTTGCATTGCTTCATATCCAACAGCAGCAGTAACGCAAAATATCAATTTACACAAGGCTTTTGAAGCGATAACCAAGATAAGGGAATTACGCAATGCTAAAGGCATTAGTCCGAAGGAAGCATTTGCAGCAGCTATCAAAACAAATGACTTACAGGCGTACCAAGCTGCTTTATACTTAATTCAAAAATTGGCAAATGTGAGTAGCATTGACTTTGTATTGGAAAAACCTGAAGGGACCACTACCCTTCCTGTAGCTACTGATGAGCTATTTGTGTATTTAACCATTGCAATTGATGCTGAGGCAGAAAAAGGAAAACTGGCTAAAGAATTAGAGTACTTGCAAGGGTTTTTACTTTCGGTAGATGCGAAGTTGCGCAATGAAAAATTTGTAGCCAATGCCAAACCAGAATTGGTTGAAAAAGAGCGCCAGAAAAAAGCAGATGCCGAAGCGAAGATTGAAATTATTAAAAGTAGTTTGGCCGGGTTGTAAGTAGGGTTATCTCCATAAATGAACAGGGGAGAGATTAAACTAAATTCGCGTAATCAGCGGCTATCGTTTCTGCGTTTATTTGCAAAATCAGCGGAAAATTTTTACCACAGCGAACACAATGATTGCGAAGCGGGCATAGAGAAACTAAAATAAATTCGCGTAATCAGCGGCTATCGCTTCTGCGTTTATTTGCAGAATCAGCGGGAAGTTTTTACCACAGCGAACACCGCGATTGCGCAACGGGCACAGAGAACCTAAATGAATTAGCGTAATCAGTGGCTATCGCTTTTACGTTTATTTGCAGAATCAGCGGGAAGTTTTTACCACAGCGAACACAACGATTGCGCAACGGGCACAGAGAACCCAAAACAAATTGGCTTATCCCGATAGCAATCAGGAATGGTTACACTTTTCTCTTCACCCAAAAACCAAAAGCGGCTGCTGTAAAAAACATGAGTAAGCTATAAATAGCCGGAGGAACACTCATAGCCGAATTACCCAATACAGTTAGTGCAATAAAAATTGCTAATGTTCCATTGTGAATACCTATTTCCATTCCAATCGAAATAGATTGCTTTTTAGGTACACCAAAAAGTTGTGGTACAAAATATCCGGTTAACATGCTTCCGATATTAAACAACAAAACGGGTAATCCAAGCTGACCAAAATAATCAACCAACAATTGTTTTTCGCGAATGGTTACAGAAGCAATAATTACAACTAATAAAAGTGCAGATAATATTCTTACTGGCTTATCCATTTTAGCTGCAAATTGTGGTGCATAGTTTTTGAGCAACATGCCTATGGAAACCGGGATAAGCACAATTCCGAATACTTCAACCACTTTGCTAAATGGCATAGGAATGTATTGTCCGCTTCCCAAAAACACTTCCATCGAAAAGTTAACAATGAAAGGTAACGTAAAAAGTGCAAGCACACTATTAAGTGCCGTGAGTGTGATATTCAATGCCACATCACCATTGGATAGGTGGCTGTATAAATTAGCCGTTGGACCACCAGGTGAAGCTGCTAGCAGCATAAGACCCACACACAACTCTGCACTGATACCACTCAAAAAGGCAATGCCCAAACACAATGCCGGCAATACAATCATTTGGCAAACCAAAGCAATCACAATTGCTCTGGGATATTCCTTGATGCGTTTAAAATCGGCAAGGGTTAATGATAAACCTAAGCCAAGCATAATAATGCCCAGCGCAATTGGTAAAAACAAACTGGTTGTAGCTGACTGTTGCATAACTGTAAAATTGGCTTTACAAGTTTATTCAATTTTTGCAAAACGCAAGCGCAACAAAAATCCCGCGCTTGTTGCCAAGGCGGGATTTAATCTAACGCATTCGGTAATGATAAAGTTGGTTACTCCCCTCCCATTTCTACTTTGCCTGTATAAGCTCCGGCAAAGGCCTTTTCTTTTACTTTAGCCTCAATCTCATCAGCCAACTCGGGGTTATCTAACAGAAGTTGTTTCACCGCTTCGCGTCCTTGACCGAGTTTGGTATCTCCGTAGCTAAACCACGACCCGCTCTTTTTAACAATTTCCATATCACTACCCAAGTCTACGATTTCGCCAACCTTTGATACCCCTTCTCCATAAATAATGTCGAATTCTACTGTTCTAAATGGAGGTGCAACTTTATTCTTAACCACTTTTACTTTGGTTCTGTTGCCAATAATATCATTGCCTTCTTTTAACTGGCCTATTCTGCGAATATCCAAACGAACAGAAGCATAAAACTTCAATGCATTACCACCAGTTGTTGTTTCTGGGTTGCCGAACATCACCCCAATTTTTTCACGCAATTGGTTGATGAAAATACAAATACAACCTGTTTTGTTAATGGTACCGGTGAGTTTACGTAAAGCCTGGCTCATAAGACGGGCTTGCAATCCCATTTTACTATCACCCATATCGCCCTCAATTTCTGCTTTCGGAACCAAGGCAGCCACGGAGTCGATAACGATGATATCAATTGCACCTGATCGGATAAGTGCATCCGCAATCTCGAGAGCTTGCTCTCCGTCATCGGGTTGAGAAATCAGCAAATTGTCGACATCAATTCCCAACTTTTGCGCATATGTTTTATCAAAAGCGTGCTCTGCATCAATAAATGCAGCCATACCGCCTTTTTTTTGTACTTGAGCAATTGCATGTTGGGCTAACGTTGTTTTTCCTGATGATTCTGGACCATAAATTTCGATAATACGCCCTGTAGGAAATCCACCAATTCCCAAGGCAATATCCAAACCCAATGATCCGGTAGAAACTGCTTCTACGCCTTCAACTGTTCCTCCATCCAACTTCATAATGGTACCTTTACCATATGTTTTCTCCAGCTTGTCGATGGTTAATTGAAGGGCTTTTAATTTTTCTTTGTTGTCGCTCATATCTGTATTTTAAAGTGTTTCGAATTTCATACAAATCATTCACAAAAAAAGTGGTGTGCAAAAGTTGTCGAGCTTTTTTCGAAGCGATTTGGTCATTCAAAATTGAACTTGTTGTTCGCAACCTATCTGCGGGCAAAATTTTTTTTAAGTGTTGCTGTAACTCCTTTTGAATGGATGACACTTTTTTTACTTGGATTAATGTTAATTTAAAGTTAAATTTGAATCACTTAATTATTACTAATTATATAACTAACTGATAAACAATAACTATAATTGACCAATAAAAACTACATATTTATATTTAGCCTTTTGATCCTCATCGGAAATCACTTTGTGTCTGCCAAACAAGTGAAGGTCGATTTTTATGGGCATCCCGTTGTATTTACCATTCATGGAGAATGGTATACACAAAGCACGGTTTGCCAGCAAAAAGAACAATTAGAGTCGCAGTTAAACGCATGGTTAGGTTCCAATCAAATTGACTCAATTAGCACCCAACTTACATACTGGAGCAATGTATATGAGTTAGACGATTTAGGTTATTTATTGTTATTAAATAAACTAACTGACCAACTTTTAAAATACAATGCCGACAATTGCAAAACCTTATTTAAGTACGCAGTATTAGACCAGAAAGGGTTGGATGTATTTTTAGGGTATACACAAACCCGCATTACCTTGTATGGCCGAACCAATATTATGATTGACAATTGCCTTTATATAGAAAGGGGCAATAAAAAATATTTCGATTTATCATTTAATCAGCAAAAAGAACCAGAAGCGGAAGCCCTTTTTGTGATGCACCATTCTCGCAATGTCGTTCCACTTGTTGTAAATACAATTACGCCACCTAAACTGAATGCATTGGTTAGCAAACGCACAATCCCATACGAATTTGATGGAATGGTTTATTTTTTACCTGTTTCGGTGAACCAATCATTGGTAGCTTATTACCATGACCTACCTACGATAAATATAGGAACCATGTATTTAAATTATGGTCTTTCTGCCAATGCGCAACAAACACTGGTTTCTGAAATAAAAAAAGCAACACAAGCTTATCAAACAACTGCAGCCCTTTCGTTTATTCTTGGATTTGTACAACAATCCTTTGAATATAAAAAAGACGAAGAAACCTATGGCCAAGAAAAATTCTCATTCCCAGAAGAAACGCTGGTAAACAGGTATGCCGACTGCGAAGACAAGGCCATTTTATTTGCGGTTCTTGTTCAACAAGTGCTCGGACTTAAAACAGTTGCATTGTACTACAAGGATGCAGAACATATTAACGTGGCAGTAGAAACTTGGAAGCAAAAACAAGAAGGTCAGTTTACCTTTAACAACCACAAATACATTGTGTGTGAGCCATCAGCTAAAGGGTATGCATTGGGAGATAATGGACAAAATGTATCAGTTGCTCAACTGATTGATTGGTAATGACCATTCTTTAAAAACCAATAAAGCTTATGTGTTAAGCGTATCCTGCTCAATTACTCCATCACGCAACCGAATGATTCTCTTTGCTCTTCGTGCGATGTCTTCTTCATGGGTAACCACAATAACGGTATTGCCTTTAGCATGGATATCTTCCATTAACTGCATGATTTCATATGACGTTTTGGTATCGAGGTTTCCAGTTGGTTCGTCAGCTAAAATAATAGATGGATTATTAACCAAGGCCCTGGCAATGGCAACACGTTGGCGTTGACCTCCAGACAATTCATTTGGCTTATGGTCCATACGATCAGCTAAACCAACATTGGTTAAAGATTGCGTAGCCTTTTCTGTTCGTTCCTTTTTAGAGTATCCAGCATATACCAATGGCAAAGCAACATTATCAAGGGAAGTATTGCGTGCTAATAGATTAAATGTTTGGAAAACAAAACCAATTTCTTTGTTTCGAATTTCGGCCAATTGATTATCACTAAGATTGCTCACCAATTGTCCATTGAGAACATAAGCACCACTTGTAGGTGTATCTAAGCACCCCAAAATGTTCATTAATGTTGATTTTCCAGAACCTGAAGGCCCCATAAACGCTACATATTCGCCACGCTTTATCTCAAGGTCTACTCCGCGCAATGCATACACATCAGTATCCCCAATTTTAAAATGCCGGGTGATGCCTTTTAATTCAATTACGTTTGGTGCCTTCTCTCCTATCGTTGAAATATTCGACATGTTGAATCGGCTAACTATTTATCAATGAATTTTGGAACCCTGAAATAATCAGAATCTTTTGCCGGAGCATTTTCGAGAGCTTCTTCGTGTGAAATGACTTGTTCTACTTCATCTGGACGAAGCACATTGACTGCATCACTCATAAAAATAAGCGGCTCAACACCATCGGTATCCACTTTGTTTAGTTGCTCGAAAAATGCTGTTATTTGAGCCAAATCTTTTTTGAGTTGTTCTTTTTCTATTTCGTCAAATTCGAGCTTTGCCAAATCGGCAAGCTTATCAATTAACTCATTCGAAATATCCATATGATGCTAATTTTTGCTCAATAATACGATAAACTTCTTGCTTTAAGGTATCCACATCGTCAATTGTTAAACCAACGGTTTGTATTGGCTGATGAACGTACTGAATAATACGTGAAGGGCGGAACCTAATCTTACCTTGATCGGGTAATGCAATCCAATTGCCAATAATTGTAACAGGTAGAATGGGTGTTTGGGTTTCAATGGCCAAACGAAAAGCCCCTTCTTTGAACCTGGCCAATTTTGGCGCACCCACAGGAATCGTACCCTCTGGAAAAATTACAATGCTTCTGCGTTCTTCCATCAATTGTTGTTTGGCTTGGTGAAATGCCCAAGCTGAGTGGCGAATATTTTTGCGATCAACAGCGATATCGATGGTGCGAAAAAAGATTCCAAAAAGAGGAATACGAGACAACTCTATTTTTGCCATAAAGTTCACAAACATGGGTAACTTCACGGTTAATGTTGGAATATCCAAGTAAGATGTATGGTTTGCCGTGACTACATATGCTTGGTTCCAATCAATTGGCACTTCTTCTATTTGTTTCACTCTTAACCCACCTAATACAAACAACCATTTACCCCAAATTTTACGTGTAATGTGACCTAAATGATACCACTCTTTTCGGCTTAAAAACACTAAAAAAAATGGATATGTTAACACAAAACCAATAAATGTAACAAGGGCGAAATAAAGTGCTAAAACAACCTTGAATGCTTCCTTCAATTTACTCATTATTCGAGTTGCTAATTATAGTTGACTGCTGCATCCATGTTTGCGGAGATTGCCGCCATTCGTTCAGGACAGCGACTTGCTCAGGTTGCACAATTTTTTGCTTTAATGCTACCTCAATCAAGGTATTGTAGTTGCTTAAGGCAAAATAAGGGCAATTTTCATTTGCAAATGCATTTGCTGCCACATCAAACCCATAGGTAAATATAGCAACTATACCCAAGACCTCGCAACCATACTCCTTTAAATTTTGAACGGCTTGCAGACTGCTTTTTCCTGTAGAAACAAGATCCTCAACCACCACTACCTTTTGGCCGGGTTTAATATCTCCTTCCACTTGTTTTCCCATACCATGTTTTTTGGCTTCGGAACGGATATAACCAAATGGTAGTTTCAACTCATCAGCAGCTAAAACCCCAGGAGCAATACCTGCAGTAGCAACACCAATAATGGCTTCGGCATTTGCAAAATGGTTACGTACCAAGTTGCCTAGTTCTTGCTTAATAAATGTACGTGCCTCTGGGAACGAGAGAGATAACCTGTTATCGCTGTATATTGGAGATTTCCAACCAGAGGTCCATGTGAATGGTTGGTTGGGGCTTAAACGAATTGCATTTATTTGCAATAAATATTCTGCTATCTTAGCGGCAGTTTCATTGGATTGTTGCATCACGCAAATGTATAAAATTTTCATCAACGAGAAGCCATTCATAATTGCCACTCAAAATGAGTCGATATCAATTGATGCGCAGTTTATAAGGGTAATGCACGATCCATCGAAAGTGGCTTCATATATTAAACAGTGTGAACTGCTGAATTCGAAAGGCATTGTAATGGTTACAGATGATTTAGAGTTTGCATTCACTGATTTTTATACGCATTTTGTAGCTATTGAAGCTGCAGGCGGCATTGTATTTAACCCATTGAACGAAGTTTTACTTATCAAACGCTTAGGTAAATGGGACTTGCCTAAAGGCAAAATAGACAGAGGTGAAACACCAGAAGAAGCTGCAATACGTGAGGTAGAAGAAGAATGCGGAATAACCGGATTAACCATTACAAATCCGCTCTCTAAAACGTATCATTGCTACAAGCAACACAATCACCGCTTTTTAAAAATAACCCATTGGTATCGGATGCAAACCAATAGCCAAAAAGCGTTAAAGCCGCAACAAGAAGAACATATAACAGAGGCAGTTTGGCAACCTTGGTCTCAATTAAATTTAGAAGACCTTGATGCATATCTTTCGATAAAAGAATTGATTGCCGAAACCAGAACGGTTTTGTAGCCTATTATTTCTTAGCCACTAACGCCTTTATTTTTTCTTCCAGTACAAACTCATCACCTTCGAGGTAGCCTGTATGGGTGTATACAATGTTTCCATTTTGGTCTAACAAAACCGTGTACGGAATTGAAGGTGCATTAAGCAATCTTTTCAGGTCTTCATTTACATCCAACAAACAATCAAATGTCCAGCCTTGGCCATCTACGTATGGTTTCACTTTTAATACATTGCGCGAGTTATCAGTAGCAATAGCCACCAACTCCAATTGGTATTTTTCCTTCCAATCATCCAATAAATCATTGATATTGGTGAGCTCCTTTTTGCAAGGTGTACACCAAGTAGCCCAGAAAGAAATAATTGTTATTTTTCCTGTCTTTGAATAATCGGCTACATTTTTGTTTTTTCCTGAGAGGTCTTTCAGAATAACCTCGGGCATGGTTTGGTTATTTTGAGCATATGCGAACGAACCAGCTAAACAAGCTAGCATCAATAACAAGTTTTTCATTTAAGCATTACGTTTGTTCAAATATAAACACTTTGTCTATAAAACATACAACCCGTGCATAATTGCAAACATTTCCACAAAACATACTCAAGCAAAAGCGGCTATATTTGTGCATCTCGAATCCATTTACCAATAATACAAATCCATGATTAAAGTAGGCATTTTCTTTGGGGGCAATTCACGCGAACGTGAGGTAAGTTTTGCTGGAGGCCGAACCGTGTACGATAACCTTGACAAAACCGTGTTTGAAGCGGTACCTATTTTTGTTGATAGCTTCAATAATTTTATCCTGCTCGATTGGGAATACATTTACAAAGGAAGCATCAGGGATTTTTACCCTCCAGTTCAATACCTAAAAAAAGCGAAATATCCGATTCAAGTGTATGCCGAAAGTATTGAAGATGCGTATGCGGATCGAGGCCGAAAAATGGCTGCAGCTATTGGTAAAATAATCGCTGCAGATGCGCTAAAAACCTACATGGATATTGCATTTTTGGCATTGCATGGAACAAATGGAGAAGATGGTACAATTCAAGGAATATTGGAATGGCAGCAAATTCCCTATACCGGTTCGGGTATTTTGCCATCGGCAATTGGGATGCACAAGCAAATCCAGAAAAGTTTATTGCAACAATCAGGCTTTAACAGTCCAAAATGGGCCTCAATCACTAAAAGCGAATGGTTAACACAACGCCACAATACCACCCTCGCACAAAAATTAACCAAAGCTGTGGGATTACCATTTGTAGTGAAGCCCGCAAATCAAGGCTCTTCAGTTGGCGTAAGTGTAATTACCAAAACAACACTAGCAGATTTACCCAAAGCCATAGATAAAAGTTTTTTTATACAAGAAATAACCCAAGCCGAATGGAAAAATGTAAATGGGGCTGCGAAAATTGCATGGATACAAAAAATATGCGATGTTAAAGAAGGAATCGGATTGCCACTGATTTTAAATGAAAAAACGATTTACCATCCTGATGATTTGATCGCCACCTTAGACCGAATCTTAGCTAAACAAAAACAGGTTTTACTTGAAGGGCTAAATAGTGAAACAAGCTGTTTAATTGAATCATTTATTGATGGAAGGGAATTTTCGTGTATTGTTTTGCAAGATGAACATGGAAAACCAATTGCATTGCCGCCAACAGAAATTGTAAAAGGCAAAGAGGTATATGATTATCGTTCAAAATATTTGCCAGGATTATCGCGTAAAGTAACTCCTATTGATTTACCAGAAAAAGATATTCAACGTATACGCAAAGAATGTGTTGCGTTGTTTTCATATTTCCATTTTAATGTATACGCTCGAATTGACGGTTTTATCACTGCAAATGGAACCATTTATTTAAATGATCCCAATACCACATCGGGTATGATGCCTTCTTCTTTTTTCTTTCACCAAGCAGCAGAAATTGGTTTAAACCCTTCGCAATTCTTAACGTATATCATCCGTGCATCATTATCAGCTCGCGTTAATACCTTACCTGTGCACCATTCTACTGCGAGTTTATTGGTTAGGCTTGATGAAGAATTACTCAAAAACAAAAAGGCAAAAAAATCGAAAAAGAAAGTTGCTGTTATGATGGGAGGCTATTCAACAGAAAGGCATATATCTGTTGAAAGTGGAAGGAATATTTATGAAAAACTAGCCTCTTCAACCAAGTACGAACCCTTTCCTGTTTTTGTTACGGGTAATGATGAGGAACATGAATTGTATCTGATTCCAATCAATGTAATGTTGAAAGACAATGCAGATGATATTCGGGATAAAGCAAAACATTTTAAGCGTGCTGCTATTATTGATAAAATCATAAGCGAATGCCAATCAATTGTGCAACAATTTGGAAATGAAGCGAACTTATTTGCGCCACGTAAAATCACTTACAACGAGCTAGCTAAACGCGCAGACGCTGTATTTATAGCCCTACATGGGAGGCCAGGTGAAGATGGAACAGTACAAAAAGAATTAATTAAACGTGGCATTCCATTTAATGGATCGGGAGTTGAAAGCTCGCAGATAACCATTAATAAATTTACCACCAACCAACTACTCAAAAAACATGGCTTTGAAGTTGCCGATCAATTTTGGATTGCGCAAGATGATTGGACAGCAAACCAACATAAACTCATTGAATCAATCGAAAAAGTTGGCTATCCATTAATTGCTAAGCCAGCTGATGATGGCTGCAGCAGCGCTGTTAAAAAAATACAAAACAGACAAGCGCTGATAGATTATGCAACAGGTGTATTTCGAAAATCAGCTCTTATTCCTCCGTCAATGGCCTCTAAGTTAGGCTTAAAACCCAAAGAAGAGTTTCCAAAAAAACAATATTTTTTGGTTGAAAAATTTGTAGACAAACAACAAGCCGTACATTTTTTAGAGGTAACAGGCGGCTTACTTACCCATTATAACGAAAAAGGGGATTTGGTATATGAGTCATTTGAACCTTCAGAAACATTAGCAGAAGGTGATATCCTCTCACTTGAAGAAAAGTTTTTAGCGGGACAAGGACAAAACATCACACCAGCACGTTACCATCAATTACCCAAGATAAGATCAGCAATCAGTAAACAAGTGCAACGAACCCTGGTTGCTGGAGCAAAAGTATTAAAAGTAGAAGGATACTGCAGGATTGATGCATTTGTTCGAATTAACAAACTAGACAAGCCAGAAGTTATTTTCATTGAAGTAAACTCATTACCTGGAATGACGCCTGCAACGGCTATTTTTCACCAATGCGCTTTAAATGGATACAAACCGTACGAGTTTATTGATGCCATATTAACTTTTGGCGAACAACGAACACGTAAGAGCGGAAAGAAATAACCATGATACAGTATTACAAATCTGTTGGCAACCAGCTTACCGAAATTCAGTCGGTTGAAAAAGATTGTTGGATTAACGTGGTATCACCTAGTGCTGCCGAACTAGATTTTTTGTCGCAAAAATTATTGGTGCCCATCGATTTTTTAAGTGATCCTTTAGATACGGATGAAAGCGCACGTATTGAGCAGCACAAAAATTGCTTGCTGATTGTGGTTCGTATTCCTTTAGCAATGGGCTGGGATGAGGAACTTCCATTTATTACTTTACCAGTAGGTATCATATTAAAACGCGACTTGATTGTAACTATTTGCAGCAAACCCAACGAAGTCCTTTCGTCAATGCTCACCAACCAAGTTCGTAATTTGTATACCCAAAAAAGAGAACGACTGGTGATGCAATTGTTTTTAAAATCATCTACGTTGTTTTTACGCTATCTCAAAATCATCAACAACAAGGCCGATGAGATACAGCGGACCTTACATAAAGCTACACGCAATAAAGAATTGATTGAGTTGTTAAATTTTGAAAAGAGCTTGGTGTATTTTACAACATCCTTAAAATCGAATGAGTTAATGATGTCCCGGCTCCAAAGGGCTACTTCGCAGGCACTTCAAAATGGGTTGGACGAAGACTTAATGGAGGATGTAACAACCGAAACAAAACAAGCCATTGAAATGGCGAATATTTACAGCAATATTTTGAGCAATATGATGGGTGCGCATTCCTCGATTATATCAAATAACTTGAATATTACCATCCGGTTTTTAACTTCGGTTACCATCATATTATCGTTACCCATTTTGGTTGCCAGTTTGTATGGAATGAATGTTGAACTTCCATTTGAACGAAACCCCGATGCTTTTTGGATTGTGATGGGAATTGCTGTTGGACTTGCATCATTGGGAGTAATTTACTTCCGTAAAAACAATTTATTCTAAATCGTATAAGCGTCTGTTTCTGCAGGAATTTCCACTTGCTGAATGCCCATTTCTAAAAGGGTTTGCTGCATAGATTTCAAATTAGTTTCATCGCCATGAACCAAAAACAATTGTTTTAAATGCTGAGGCTCGCATGCATGAATATACGCTAGCAACTCTTGTTTACCAGGATGTGAACTAAACACATCAGTAGATTGGATGCTTGCATACACCGGATACTGCCTTCCCTTAATTTGAATACTACGCTGACCTTGCAATAAGCGGTGACCCAACGTAGATGGCGCACAAAAGCCTGCAATCAAAATACGACTTGTTGGGTTCTGAATATTGTTTTGCACATGCTCTTGTATGCGGCCACCTTCTACCATACCCGCAGCAGAAACGATAATACAAGGATCAGTGTATCCTAAAATTTGTTCGTGGTCATCGTATTGGTGAATCCAATGCAATCCTTCAAACTCAAACAAACTTTGGTATTGGTTCTGAAATGCTTTTGCCGATTCATTTAAAAGTTCAGGATGGTTTTCATACACATGCGAAGTCCGAATGGCCAATGGAGAATCAACAAATACTTTAACCGGAGGTAGCAATCCTTTTTTGGATAATCGGTTTAGTACATGCACAACAGATTGGGTTCGCCCAACACTGAAAGCTGGGATAATAAGCCTTCCGCGTTGGTTTATCACTGTTTCGGTAATGTGTTTCATCAATTCTGTTTCCGCATCATTGGTGGTATGGTGATCTCTGCCACCGTAGGTTGTTTCGGTAATCAAATAATCCAACGACTGCATTGGAATAGGTACTCGGATAAGTTCAGCATTGCTCCTTCCCAAATCACCTGTAAATCCAATGCGCTTAGTTTTCCCATTCTCTGTTACATCAATCACAATGCTTGCAGCCCCTAACAAATGTCCTGCTTCCACTAAAGTAATTTGAACAGCCTCCGACACACGGTATGGTTGGTTAAAAGGAATTGTTTCAAGATGGTCGAGCATTGCCTCTACCTGCCTATCAAGGTAAATAGGTTTGGGGATTAACCCTCTTCTTTGAATTCGGGTACGCCCCAATTTTTGTTTGTATTCCATTAACTGGATATGCGCGCTATCAAACAACAAGTATTTGGTGAGTGCTGCTGTTGCAGGTGTGCACAAAATTTTACCTGAAAACCCACGGTGAACCAACGCAGGTAAGTTTCCAGAATGGTCTATATGGGCATGTGATAAAACAACCAAGTCTACATCTTGCGGACGAAAAGGAAAGTCAAATGCCTCTTCATGCAACATGCGTTTTTGTTCATAATTCATACCGCAATCCAACAAAATGGTATAACCATTCGAAAGCGTAAGCATATGCATACTCCCCGTTACTTGTTGTGCTGCTCCCCAAAATGTTAACTTCATTGCTACTTACCAAATAAGGGTGCAAATGTGCTTCAATCTTATCATAATTCAAACCATTGTTATACATTCGCAATATGGCCGTACACGTATTGAGTTCCGAACAATCTTTAATTCAACAATATGTAGCTGAGCTTAGAGACATTGCCATTCAAACTGACCGCTTACGGTTTAGGAAAAACATTGAGCGTATTGGCCAAATAATGGCTTATGAAATCAGCAAAAAACTTGAGTGGAAAAAAGTAAACATACAAACCCCGCTTGGCCATCATAATTCAACACAACTTACCGAACAGCCTGTGCTCGCAACTATTTTGAGAGCTGGTATCCCAATGCACCACGGCCTCCTTGACTTTTTTGATAAAGCTGATTGTGCATTCATTTCAGCTTACCGAAAACACGAAGACCATAACCCGCATTTTGAAATTGTGGTTGAATACCTTGCAAGTCCTTCTATTGAAAACAGAAATGTGCTGCTAATAGATCCTATGCTGGCAACCGGCCAATCAATCGAAAATACCTACAAAACCTTGTTGCAAAGAGGCAAACCAAAATCATTGCATATTGTGAGCCTCATTGCCAGTAAAGCTGGCCTAAAATACCTACTTACACATTTACCCGAAGCCACCATCTGGGTTGCAGATATAGATGAAACATTAGATGAAAATGGGTATATTGTTTCTGGCTTAGGTGATGCTGGAGACCTTTGTTTTGGAGAAAAACTGTAATTCAAACAATGAAAATGAATCCTAAATTATTCTTCCTGATGCTGATTGTTGCCTTTGCTTATCACCAAACCCATGCTCAAAAAGTAGGATTGGTGAACAAAGAATGGATTGATGCCATGAGCCAGAATGCTAGCGATACTACCTACATTATTAACTTTTGGGCAACATGGTGCAAACCTTGTGTTGAAGAACTTCCCGCTTTTGAAACCATTCAGAAAAAGTACAAAGACGAAAAAGTAAAAGTCGTATTGGTTAGCTGCGATTTTAAAAAACAATTAGACTCGCGTGTTGTTCCTTTTATCAAAACAAATGGTTTAAAATCGGAAGTCGTATTGATGAACGAAACAGACCCAAACAGTTGGATAGACCGCGTGGATAGCCGATTTTCAGGAGCTATCCCTGCAACACTTATTGTAAACGGAAGCAAACAGTTTCGCTTTTTTAAAGAAGGCGAACTCACTTTAACCGAACTTGATACCATTGTAAGTCCTTTAACCAAATAAACATGATTCAAAAAAGTATCCAAACCATTCTAGCGCTTTGTGTATTGTTAAACATTGCTGCAGCGCCAGCAAACAGTCCAACGGGTTATGTTCCTGATGACCAGGCCATCGATTTTAAACTTAAAAATACGGATGGTAAGATGATTTCGTTAGCTAGTTATCCAAAAGCAAAGGGTGCTATTGTGGTGTTTACTTGCAACCACTGCCCTTTTTCGCAAGCCTACGAACAACGCATTATTGAACTCCACAAACAATTTGCACCAAAAGGGTATCCGGTTATTGCCATTAACCCAAACGATAAAACACGTTCTCCTGAAGACTCTTACGAAAACATGGTGATTCGCGCCCGCGAGAAAAAATATCCTTTTGCATACCTCTATGACGAGTCGCAAGAAATAGCCAAAACATATGGTGCAACAAGAACACCTCATGTGTATTTATTGCAAAAAAAAGGAAATCAATTTATTGTTGTGTACACTGGTGCAATTGATGATAACAGTGAAGAACCAGAAGCTGTAACCGAGAAGTTTGTATCAAATGCAATACAACAATTGTTGGCTAGTAAACCCGTAACCAAAGCTACTACCAAAGCCATTGGCTGTAGTATTAAGTGGCGGAAATAATCAACTTCATTTGTTTTACACCAACTGAACTTAATGCAAAAAGTAGACTCACTTGGCTATTGCACTTACATACTCTTTTTTGTTGGTAAACTAAATTGCGATGGCCTTAGTTGAAATTACAGATTATGGATTATTCTGCGCTCAGGCAGGTGTGTATATAGACCCTTGGAAACCTGTAGAACGCGCACTTATCACACATGCGCATAGTGACCACGCACGTTATGGACATAAATCGTATTTGGTCCACCATCATAGCATTCCACTTTTGCAAAAGCGTTTAGGCAATCAGTATTATATGGGAATCGAATACGGTGAGTTGGTAAATATCAATGGCGTTCAGTTTTCGTTTCATCCTGCGGGCCATGTATTGGGTTCGGCTCAAATTAGGTTGGCCTACAAAGGAGAAATTTGGTGTATTAGCGGAGATTATAAACTTCAAGAAGACGGAGTAAGTATGCCATTTGAGCCTGTAAAATGCAATACATTTGTTACAGAAAGCACTTTTGGTTTACCCGTATTTAATTGGGCTAATCCAACCAAGGTTTTTAATGAAATAAACCATTGGTGGCACCAACAAGCCTCACAAAAACGTACTGCTATAATTTTCGCATATTCGTTAGGTAAAGCCCAACGTATCTTAAAAGGCATCAACCATGATATTGGAAAAGTTTGGGTACACAATGCGGTACATGAATTAAATGAAGCGCACGTACAGGTGGGTATTAAGTTAAAACCTTGGGAAGTATTAACCATTGATGCTAAACCTCAACCTGGTGATTTAATCATTGCGCCTACATCAGCAGAAACAGAGGGCTGGCTAAAACGATTTGCACCATGTGCAACAGCAAGTGCCAGCGGCTGGATGGCCATAAGGGGAACTAGGCGAAGGAGCTCAGCAGATAGAGGATTTGTACTGAGTGACCATGCTGATTGGATAGGATTGAACACAGCCATCAAATCAACACAATGCGAAAATGTTTGGGTTACCCATGGGTATGCAGCTACATTTTCAAAATGGTTGCGAGAAAATGGGTTAAATGCTATTGATATTCAAACCCCTTTTACAGACCAGCCAGTAATGGATTTGCCAACTGAAAACTAGTTTATGAAAACATTTGTAGACTTGTTTCACCAAATAGACCAAACTGCCAAAACAACAGAGAAGGTTGAAGCATTAACTTCTTATTTGAGTTCTGCATCAGATGAAGATAAAGTTTGGACCATTGCTTTATTTACAGGTAAGCATCCCAAACGAATTGCAACCTCTACCCAACTTAAATTATGGGCAGCCGAACTTGCACAAATCCCTTATTGGCTTATTGAAGAGAGCCATCATATTGTGGGAGATTTATCCGAAACAATTGCCAATGTATTACCTGATTATCCGAACCCATCCAACCGCTCATTATCAGAATGGATGTTGGCGTTAACTGCAGTAAAAAAACAAGACGAAGAAAGACGCAAAGCGTTCTTAATTGAAGCTTGGACCTCTTTTACAAAACACGAAAGGTTTGTATTTAATAAACTCACCTCTGGCGCTTTCCGAATGGGTGTATCACAACAACTGGTTGTAAAAGCAATTACTAGACATAGCGGCATACCAGAAAACACAATCACACACCGATTAATGGGAAACTGGAGCCCAATTGATACCAATTACCATTCACTCATTGTAGCATCTAATCCCTTAGATGCCATTAGCAAACCGTATCCATTTTGTTTAGCATACGGATTAGAAACACCTCTCGAAACCTTAGGCACTACCAATGAATGGCAAGCTGAGTACAAATGGGATGGAATCAGGGCCCAACTTATTTTGCGTAACAAAGAAGTCTTTATTTGGAGCCGAGGCGAGGAGTTAATCACTGCGCAGTATCCTGAATTTGCCAACTTGCCAAACAACTTACCTAATGGAACCGTGATTGACGGTGAGTTACTCGTATACAAAGACGATCGCCCATTGCCCTTTGCTGCTATGCAAAAACGCATTGGGCTTAAAAAAGTAACAGCAAAAAATTTAGCCCAATCGCCTATTGTATTAATGGCTTATGATTTACTGGAATACAATGGTGAAGACATCAGAGAGCAACCATTGCAAACAAGACGTTTGTTGTTACAAAAATTGATTGAAGCAGCGCATGAAAGTTCATCCGATATTCCGTTACATCTTTCGCAAGCAATTGCGTTTGATTATTGGGACCAGCTTGTTCAAGAAAGAAGCAATGCGCCAACCATAGGGAGCGAAGGATTAATGCTCAAACGACTTTCTTCGATTTATGAAACTGGGCGCAAAAAAGGAAACTGGTGGAAATGGAAAGTAGACCCGATGACAGTTGATGCCGTATTGATTTATGCCCAAAGCGGAAGTGGTAGAAGAGCCAATTTATACACCGATTATACATTTGCAGTATGGAATGAAGAAGGTGCACTTGTTCCATTTGCCAAAGCCTATTCTGGACTTACAGATGCTGAGATTAAAGAAGTAGATCAATGGATTAAAAAAAACACCATTGATAAGTTTGGACCTGTAAGAAGTGTAAAAGCTGAATTGGTTTTTGAAATTGCGTTTGAAGCCATTCAAGAATCAAAACGGCATAAATCAGGCATTGCGGTACGTTTCCCACGAATCTTGCGTTGGCGAAAAGATAAACCTGCCTCCGAAGCTGATACACTTGAGAACCTTCGAAAAAGCATCCAACAATGAGCAATAAAGTTAATATTGATTTACTCAATCGTTGGTTTTTGCAAAAAAACTGGGCTCCTTTTCCGTTTCAACAACAAACATGGAAAGCGTACTTAAAAGGCGAAAACGGCTTACTCAATGCACCAACTGGTTCAGGAAAAACATACGCTCTTGCTTTGCCAATTTTATTGGAAGGCTTGCAAAACCAAAACACCCGAGCAGCGTCATCTACAAAATCAAAAAAACAAATTGGTATTCAAGCCATTTGGATCTCGCCCATACGCGCACTAACCAAGGATATTCAAAAAGCCATACAAGAGGCGGCCAATGGCTTGGGCTTAGAATGGGAAGTTGCTGTACGCACAGGTGATACATCAACCAAAGAACGCAGTAAACAAAAACGAAACCAACCACCATTTTTAATTACCACACCCGAGAGTTTGCATATCATGCTATCGCAGCGAAACAGTTCTGAACTGTTCCAAAATTTAAAAGCGATTGTAGTTGACGAATGGCATGAGTTATTGGGGAACAAACGTGGCATCTTAATCGAAACAGCATTATCGCGCATTCGCAGCTTGTCGCCAAACATACGCATTTGGGGCATAAGCGCAACCATTGGCAATTTATCAGAAGCACAACAAGTATTGCTTGGTATTGAGAATACAACTCGCAAGCAAACGCTCATTAAAGCTGATATTCACAAACAAATAGAAGTGGTTTCAGTAATGCCAGATGAAGTAGAAACCTATCCTTGGGGCGGACATTTAGGAATTAAACTGCTACCCAAAATTATTCCATTATTGCATGCAGCCAACACCACACTGATATTTACCAATACCCGATCACAAACCGAAATTTGGTATCAGAAACTGCTTGATGCTGCACCTGAATTTGCAGGTTGGATTGCCATGCACCATGGATCACTTAGCAACGAAACACGCGCTTGGGTAGAAGAAGCATTGCATCGCGGAAGTTTAAAAGCAGTGGTATGTACTTCAAGTTTGGATTTAGGAGTTGATTTTCGTCCAGTAGATCAGATCATTCAAATTGGCGGGCCCAAAGGAGTTTCAAGGTTTATGCAACGAGCGGGCCGCAGCGGCCATAGGCCAGACGCCATTAGCAAAATTTATTTTGTTCCTACACATGCATTGGAATTAATGGAAGCCTCTGCATTACGCAACGCCATTAGTGAGCAATACCTTGAGAGCAGGCAACCCATTGTACGTGCGTTTGATGTGCTCGCGCAATACTTGGTTACCCTTGCCATTGGCGATGGATTTGACCCAGCAATCATTTACCGCGAGATTAAAAACACATTTTGTTTTCAATACATGACTTGGGATGAGTGGCAATGGATTTTAAATTTTATTACGACCGGAGGCGAAACCATGTATGCTTATGATGAGTTTAAAAAAGTAGAAATTGATGCAGATGGAATATGGCGCGTGCATAACAAACGCTTGGCCATGCAACATCGCGTGTCAATCGGAACCATTTCTAGCGACAGTTCTTTATCAGTAAAATATATATCGGGTGGGCATCTTGGTAATGTAGAAGAGTATTTTGTTTCCAAACTTAAACCAGGTGATGTGTTTTGGTTTGCTGGCAAAAATTTGGAAATCGTAAGCATCAAAGACATGACTGTTTTAGTGAGAAGAAGTACGCTCAAAAATGGACTTATTCCGAGTTGGCAAGGTGGACGAATGCCATTATCGAGCAAACTTTCTGACATGCTTCGAAAAGGGATGACAGCCTACACACAAGGCCAGCCGCTCGACTTAGAGTATGCACATATTGTTCCCCTTCTTACACTCCAACAACAACTTTCAACCATACCCGCTCAAGAAGAATTGCTTATCGAAAAATTGGATACCAAAGATGGACACCACGTTTTTATCTATCCTTTCGAAGGGCGCTTTGTACATGAAGGACTTGCGAGTTTGGTAGCTTACCGAATTTCAAGGCTGTTGCCTATTTCATTCTCCATGTCATTTAACGATTACGGATTTGAACTTTTGAGCGACCAACCCATTCCAATAGAAGAAGCCTTGGGCGATGATTTGTTTGGTGAAGACAATTTGTTTAACGATATGTTGCACAGCATCAATGCTGCGGAAATGGCTCGCAGAAAATTCAGAGACATTGCAACCATATCGGGTTTGGTATTTACAGGATTCCCAGGAAAACAACTTAAAACAAGGCATCTTCAGGCTTCATCGAGTATGTTTTTTAAAGTATTTACCGAAAATGACCCAAACAATTTACTCCTCAAACAAGCATACGAAGAGGTAATGAACGACCAACTGGAAGAAGTGCGATTACGTAAGGCACTTAACCGCATCAATACACACCGCATCACCGTAGTTGAACTTACTGCGCCTTCTCCATTTGCGTTTCCAATTATGGTTGAACGCTTACGCGAAAAATTAACTTCTGAGAAGCTGGAAGACCGAGTTAAGAAAATGCAACTGAAACTTAAAAAGTAAAAACAGATGGGGCTTCAGCGAGGTTTGTTTCGCTAAAGCTTCACACACTCGCTGCGGGCTTTCGGCTTAATCTCGCGCTTGCGCAAGGATACCGCCTCTATCCCTAAGCCAACTCCATTAACCCATAACTTCGTTCAAGTTTGGTAATTTCCCCAACTGTTTTAAATAGGCAATATGCGATTGCAATGCCTTCGAAAAGGTATGGTTCTCATGGTATGGAACTCCATACTCAGCAGCTGTTTGTTTAACAATAGGCGCAATTGCCGGATAATGAACATGCGAAATTTTCTGAAACAAATGATGTTCTATTTGGTAATTCAATCCGCCAACATACCAAGATAACCATTTATTGTTTGGCGAAAAGTTAACGGTGGTTTCCAATTGGTGAATGGCCCAATCGTTTTCAATAATTCCATTCGCGTTTGGCATCGGATGCGTTGTATGCTCTAGGGTATGCGCTAATTGGAAAATAGTTGTTAAAATAAGTCCTGCAAAAAAATGCATGGTTAAAAAACCAACCACAACTTGCATTGGTGCTATACCCACCCAAATAGGCAAGGCCAACATGCCTAAAAAATAACCTAACTTAATTAAAACAATATTGAATAGGATTTTTCTGTTTTCGGCTGGTGTGTGCGGATTAACACCATTGCGTGAGAATTGTGCAAACTGCACAAAATCTTTAGCTACTGCCCAGTAAAACGTAAGCAATCCATAAAATAAAAAAGCGTACATCCATTGAAACCGATGGTGCTTCTTAACTGGCGTATGAGGCGAAAACTTTAATACCAGCCTGTCCGAAATATCATCGTCCATATGTGTAATATTGGTATATGTATGGTGTAAAATATTATGCTGCAATTTCCAATTTAACACACTACCTCCTAACAAATTAAGCGAACTTCCAACCAAGGTATTTACCCATTTTTTATCAGAGTAAGCACCGTGGTTTGCATCATGCATTACGCTCATGCCAATACCTGCCATGCTTATTCCCATTACACTCCACAACACAAGTGACATGAACCAGCCCGGTTGAAAAACTAGTAACAATATAAAAGGTAAAATGTAAGCACCTAACATAAATGCCGTTTTAAACAACATTTCTGGAGTAGCATGTTTAGTTTGGTTTGTTTGATCAAAGTACACATCAACCCTTTTTTTTAACTCCGCATAAAACCCGGTTTTGTGCTTGTCAATAAATTTAATACTTCCTTTTGTTTGCATTGCTTATTTTGAGGAAGATACAATAGTAGTGCTCATATACAAACACTTAATATAAATTTTACATTAATAGTTCATAAAACTAACTAAACACAACAATCAATTGTTCACAATTATCTTCTAAAAATGATAGCTGAACCCGATTAACAGATCAATGCTGTTTCCTCGTGGGTTGGTTAACTTATCAATTACTGGAACCGCAATTGCACTTTGTTTAAATGCATAGGTGATATCTGTGTAACGCAAGCCCATATAGGATGAAAAATTTTTAGCAAAGTTTAACTCATATACCAAGGTTGCATGGTATCCTACTGCATTGTCATAAATCCAAGTGTCTTTAAAACCTGTTTGCAATTCGCTTGTATTCCATTTTTGCTTGGCATCAAACGCCATAGTTAAGCCACCTCCCACACGCACTCTTTGGTAGTAACCTCCTTGTATTGGGATTACGAATGATGGTGTAATATTGACCAAATGCCTTGTAAAATGAATACTTGCATTTTCCAAGTGAGGAGTCAGTCCTCTATCTGCATACCGATAGGAGAGTTCTAAATCAAAGTGGTTTGTAAATTGGTTTCCAACCATTAGCCCGTACATGATACCTCCACCATATCCCAACTTAGATTCGTCACCTTCGGTGGTTTGAATAATGGCAAAATCATTTAACCCAAATCCAGCACCCAACTCAATACCAACACGCATCATTGGCCGTGTAAGCGGTTTTCGTAAATCTAGGATTTTAGGGTTCAACAAATAGCCTTGTGCCTTTTGACTATCAATCAGATTTAACTCGGTTTGTACCGACCAAAAGCCTGGCCATACCGTTACCAAACCATACACTGTTGCACCAGGTGTGGGTGCAACCACAAGCGGTTTTCTGCTTGAACTCGCTTCATACAATTGAATGGTATCGCCCTTTAGCTTTTGTATGGCATAACTGTTATTGTACAAACACAGTGGCTTTACAACCGAATCCTTTACAAACACTTTTGCTCGCTGTGAAGAGGCAAAATGATTATCGGGCCTTATCAATACCAATGTGGATTGCTGGGCCAATACAGTAAAGCAAAATGCGTGTAATATTGCAATGAAGGTTATCTTTTTCATAGAAGTGGTTGCAAAACTGGTTTTTTTTCGAATGTTTACAGGGGTGGTTCTGTAAAACTTAATTGACTTCGTATCATATGAATCAAGATTTACCAAAAATTAGGCACTGCGGCATTTTTACCTGCTACCAAAAATGGCACTACCTACCCTCACCATATTTGATTGTTGTTTGATAGCAAGCTGGTAATCACCACTCATTCCATATGATCGAATCATACAATCTGCACCTTTGCCTTGTTCATCTAAAATGTCCTTTACCATGTTGAAGCAATCATGCAATTGGGCAAACTCCCGAGCTATTTGTGCTTCATTATCGGTATTGCTTGCCATTCCCATAATGCCGCAAATGCGCACAAATGTAAATGCTTTAAATGCATCGCTATTCAATAGTTCAAAACCTTCTTGAGGGGTAAATCCAAACTTGGTCTCTTCGTTGGTTACATCAAACTGCAATAAACAAGATACAATTCGATTGTTTTTACGACCTTCTTTGTCAATGGTTTCGAGGAGTTTTAATGAGTCGACCGAATGAATAAGGTGCACAAATGGAGCAATATACTTGACCTTATTGGTTTGTAAATGACCGATTAAATGCCATTCAATATCTTTTGGCAATACTTCGTACTTTGATACCAGCTCTTGTACTTTGTTTTCGCCAAACGCACGGTGACCAGCATCGTAAGCTTCTTGAATTGCTTCTACAGGTTTTGTTTTACTTACTGCAATCAATTGTACTGATGCAGGAATTTGTTCCTTTATTTTTAGGATATTTGCCCCAATCATGAATATTCAAAAACTAAAAAACAAATATACAGTTCTACTTACAATACTGGCCATTGGAAGTTGTGCTCCCAAAGCTGATAAAGTGCCATCCAAAATGATTGCCCAAAATACCATGAGTGATATTTTAGCCGAAATGCATATTGCAGATATTATTGCAAGTAAACACCGAACTGGGAATATAGACAGCATTGAATATACTGCACTTAGTTATTATCCAGCTATTTTGGCTAAACATGGAGTAGATAGCAACTTGTTTTATACCAGTTTTGAATATTACCAAAAGCACCCTGTATTGCTCGATTCGGTGTATGCTGAAGTCATCACCAAGCTGAGCAGTAAAGAAATGATGTACAGAGGTAAATAACCGTAAACGTGCCGTATCCAGCAAATATCGAAACCAAACTCGAGTTTGATCAAATTAAACAACTCATTGCTTCCAGGTGCATATCTGAAATGGGACAAGGGTATGTTGCCAATATGCGGTTCGTAAACCGATTTGATTTGCTTCAAAAATTACTCTTTCAAGTTAAAGAATGTAAAACTCTTTTAACAGAGGATACTCCTTTTGCTGCTGAACATTATTACCCTATTCAGCCTTATTTACACAGGGCCGCAGTTGAGGGTTCTTTTTTACCCGAGGAGGCTTTTCATCAACTCAGGCTTGTATTGCAAACCTTTGCAAGCATTTGCTATTATTTTGAACAACGCAATGCTACTTACCCTCAATTGGCGTTGTTGTTTAGTGGCATGCAGCAAAATCCGCAACTTGTTCATGCTATTAACCGCATTTTGGATGAACAAGGCAATATGAAGCCAAACGCTTCTCCGGCATTATCAAAAATTACGGCACAAATTCAAGATAAAGAAAAAGAGGTACGCAAACGGTTAACTGCTTTGTACGATAAAGCTGCAAACGAAGGCTGGTTGGCCGATTCTGGAATTACAGTAAGAGATGGGCGACTCGTACTGCCCATGTTGGCAGAACACAAGCGCAAAATAAGTGGTTGGATGCATGATGAGTCCTCAACAGGACAAACCGTATACATTGAACCAACCGAAGTATTTGAAACAAACAACTTAATTAGGGAATTGCAATTGGCTTATAAACGTGAACGTGAGCGCATATTAATTGAGTTAACAACCACCATTAGACCATCATTACCTGATCTTGAAAAATACAGCCAACGCCTCGGATTAATTGATTTTATAAGGGCAAAAGCCTTATTAGCCATTGCGCTTGATGCTGATCTTCCGATTTTATCTGCCCATCCTCAAGCTAATTGGGTGGAAGCATACCATCCGCTGTTAAAGTTGAACCACCAAAAAAGTGGCCAAGCCGTAATGCCGCTTTCTGCCAAACTTACCCGCGACAAACGCATTTTGGTAATCTCAGGACCTAATGCAGGAGGCAAATCCGTATGTTTAAAAACATTTGGCTTGCTGCAATACATGCTGCAATGTGGCATGTTGGTACCTTGCAAAAGTCACTCAGAAGTAGGCCTATTTAATGATATTCTCGTAGACATAGGAGATGAACAATCGATTGAAAATGATTTAAGCACCTACAGTTCGCATTTGCTGCACATGAAACATTTTACAGTAGTTGCTAATGCCAAAACACTTTTTTTAATCGATGAGTTTGGAACGGGAACCGACCCACAATTTGGTGGCCCATTGGCCGAAGCCATTTTACACCAATTAAACACCCAAAAAGCCTATGGTGTGGTAACCACACATTACAGCAATTTAAAACATTATGCGGCCCACACTCCTGGTATTGAAAACGCATGCATGTTATTTGACAACAGCAATATGCGGCCACTTTATACACTCGAAATTGGAAAACCAGGAAGTTCGTATGCATTTGAAATAGCTCAACAAACTGGCTTAGCACAAAGCATTATTCACTATGCCAAAGCCAAAGTTGGCGACAAACAAAAAAGGGTTGATGACTTATTGATTGAGTTGGAAAAAGAAAAGGCGCATGTGAGTGAACTCAGAAAAAGATTTACCGAAAAGGAAGCCAAGACGGCAGAACAACTCGAGTCCTATACTACGTTAAAAGCAAGTCTCGAAAACCAACGCAAAAAAATGTTAACCGATGCAAGGCAAGAAGCATTGTCAATTATATCGGAAGCTAATAGCCGCATTGAACAAACCATTCGTGAAATACGCGAGAAAAAAGCAGCAACTGAAACCATTCGAAAAGTTCGCACCGAACTTAAATTAGATACCGATTTGCTTAAGGAAAAAACCAAAACCGAAGCGCCTCAATTACCAAAGCCTGCACCATCCGAAGTAGATGGTAACATTGCCATTGGCGACTTTGTGCAATTGATTGGCCAAGAAACCGTTGGTGAAGTGTTGAGTATCCAAAAACAGAAAGCACTTGTTGCGTTTGGTGAACTCAGCAGTTGGATATTACTTAACAAACTTTCTAAATCAAAAGCACCTAAAACAACCGCAACAAAAGCAAGCAGCCAAGGTGTAAATCTCAATGCCAAACTTCAGCACTTTCAAAGTGAGTTGAATTTAATAGGCACAAGAGGCGAAGCTGCTATCAAAATGCTGCAACAATACATTGACGAAGCATACTTGCTTGGCTTTAAAGAAGTGCGCATTGTGCATGGGAAGGGATACGGTATTTTACGCAAACTGGTTAAAGAATACCTGCAACAAAATCCATTTGTAGCTAGCATACGCCATGAACATATTGAAATGGGCGGTGATGGCGTGAGTATTGTTACACTCAACGTTTAAGCAATGCTATTTGGGTTGAATCCATTGCTCCATCCAACTGCTCATTTTTTGCATTTGCTCTTGAAACTGTTTGCCCATACGCTCCAAATTTTCACGGGTAAGTTCCGATACTTTTGTTGCCGAGGATTGCAACTCAGCTATTTTCTCATCGAGCTCTTTGCGTGCTTTTTCAGCTTCCTCTTTTACCTCCATTTTGGCTAGTGTAAATTGAAGCTGTGCTATTTCCAAACCAGTTTTAATGGCCTTGGCATTGTGGTCGAAAAGTTCCATCATGTAAGCGTAGTTGCCAGTATAAGCAAGTTTAGCAGCAGCATATACCTCTTGCATAGCGAGGTCTATTTTTTTTCGTTGGGCTGATATCGCCTCCACTGTATCGGCCTTACCTAAATGAACTTGCAGGTTTAGCTCTTCAATGCTTGAACGCAGTTTTTGTGCATGCTCTTCGGCCATATCAGTAGCTTTATCTACATTTTGCTTCAGCGTTTCAATCATGCTTTTCAGTTGGTTCTTTTGTGCTTCAAATGCTTCGGCTGCGTCCATTTTGCCTAAGTTGTATCGCACATTCATTTTTTCAAGTGACATTTTCCATTGCGAAAACCACTGTTTGAGTTGTTCTTCAAAAGCTGTATTGTTCATAATAGTATAGGTATTTAAAAATATGCGTATCCACAAATATAACTTTAACACTTAAAGTATAGGAGCCAAATATTTAGGTTGCTTAATTTTACTTTTTGTTACCTTCTGGTTCTGCAAAAGGTGCTACCGAATGAAATAACTAAGACCTCAAATAGGATCACTATTCATTCGCGTATTATCAATGTAAAATTTAAAAATAGGCTATTTTAAATAACATTGATTGGACCCAAAAGCAGACCACCAATTCCAAATCAACCCTCATTCTATGCTATGTCCAACGCCACTGAGGCCAATTCGGGTTGATTTCGCTCAATTGGTGGATTCCGATAGCTATCGGAACGGCACTTTGTCTCTCGAAAAACATAATTCTAAACACTCACTTTGCCTTAGATGGTTTTGTGTGACAAACAAAGCGTTTATTTTAGCGGTGGCTTTCGGTAAGCAACCCACGAACGAAGTGGCTTGGGTTGCGGGGAAAATAAATAATGTAGTTTGTAACAAAAGCATCGGTAGCACGAAGGTTGCGCTTATTTTTCTTTCCACAGAGAAAAAGTAAGGCGGGTTTGGGGCGGCTAGCCCCAAGAGTGGAACAAATAGTAACTTGAAATTTTATTGACAAGTTAACGGATATACACTTAAAAAATGACTTCTTTAGGCAAAAAAGGTGTAGCATCACCGCCATTGCGAATCAAATCACGTACAACAGAAGAGCTAATGGGAGTATATGCAGGATCACACATTAAAAAAACAGTTTCGACAGTTGGGGTAACCAACTTGTTCATTTGGGCAATGTTTTTTTCGTAATCAAAATCGCTCATGTTGCGCAAGCCACGCAAAATATAATGTGCATTGAGTTGGGCGCAAAATGTTACAGTAAGACCTTCGTACGATTGCACTTTTACTTTGGGTTGACTGGCAAAAATATCCCGAATCCATTGTTCGCGCTGGGCAAGCGGGAACAAGGTCGTTTTACTGCTGTTATGGCCAATTCCAATTACAATTTCATCAAACAACTGCATGGCACGTTCAACAATGTTTACATGTCCGATGGTAATTGGGTCGAACGTTCCCGGGAAAAGCGCAATCCGTTTCATACAATTGTTTAAATAGTTACACGAAGCAACACATTTTTTAGGATATTAACCAATGGGTAACCAATTTACGGCAACGTAACAAGCATCTTGTTTGCACCCTCAGTAATTGGGATAACGTTAGGAGTTAGAATATAGGAATTACTTCAACCAAGCAACTAAGCTTTAATTGAATGCTTCAACTTGGCTAAATCGTCTCTTAGTCCACGTAATTCTAAATTCATACCGTTTAATATCTCAAATAAATCATCGATATGTGTTTGCGTTTTGAGTTCACGCAATGTTACAACTTCTGAATGCACAAGTTCAGCGGGTGAAATGCCATGTATAGTAGCAATGCGTAGAATCCGATCCCAAGAAGGCTGTGTAATTCCCTTTTCGATTTTAATATAGGCGGCATGGCTCATGGGAATTTTACTGGCCATTTCACGCACAGTCCATCCTTTTTCAATTCGGAGATCTGTTATTTTTTCACATAGGGATTTCATAATTTTTTAATATTAATGGTTACCAAAATACAATTTTGGTAACTAAAAATGCAACAAGAATATTATTAATTTCAAATAAAGTTGTATTCTAATTTATATCAAAATGCAACTACGCAAAGTATTCTTAATTTTATTGTTGTCTAACAGCCTTATTAGTTATGCGCAAAGCGACACCCTCATTCTTGATTTCTCGCAAAGTGGCGGATTTTCTACAAACGAGTACCAAGAGATTATATACGTACCTGCAAGACCTATTGAGAGGGAGATGATAACCTTAAATCTTAATACATTATCAGAAGTACAGCAGTTTGAGGTAGGCAAAACATATACCGTAAACATAGGCGTATTCAATCCATCAGATAATGCGGGAATACTTGCATATGTAAACACCGGTTGCTTTTGTGAAACTGTAACATGGGACCAAAATACTGTGAATCCCAAAGCTACAAGAAACATATCTATCGCAGTTAGGCCAATGCATTCTGGCAACTTCGAATCTATTGCTACTGTTTACATCAACTCTGCTGACAATCGTTTCCCAATAGCAATTAACCGTTTCCGTTTATTGTACCAAGTAATGAATTAACAAATGAAAAATATAATCTTATTAGCCTTGTTAGTATTATGCTCAATGCTGACCACTGCACAAACCACACTAAGTTATTACACCAACAGCTACACATATGATGCTGCAGGCAATCGAAAAACTCGAACCCTCATTAGTGTTTCTTATGAAAAAAATGGATCCGACACTTCTTCAGTACAAGATTCAACAACAATAGTAGATTCTACAAATGCCCTGCTAAATGAAAACCCACTCACGCATGAAAACAAAATTGCTCAAATTCCCCACCCTAACGTGTATCCAAACCCAACAAGCGACTATTTAACAATTGATTTAAAAGCCTTGGCAATTGATGGGGTTGTTACGAGAACATTTGTTCTGTACGACTCAAAGCATACCGCAGTTGTGAAGTTCGAATCAACTTTATGGGAATTAAATATACCAATGCAAGCCTATGCATCAGGCAAATACACCTTGCATATCCTTTCAAGTAAAAGCCAATTTAAATACAATATCATTAAACAATAATCCCTACAATGAAACGCATATTATATATTATCATTTTTTTATCGGTTGGCATAAAAGTCAACCAACTATACGCTCAAACCGCATCGAGCATCGGCTCAACTGCAATTGAAGTGAGTGTTGGGCAATTAGGCAATGCTACTGCTACAATTCCTATTTTTTGCCCCCCTGGCCGAAAAGGTATCCAACCACAAATAACATTGGCATATAACAGTATGAGCAAGGATGGGATTGCGGGCCGAGGATTTTCTATTGCAGGAGTGAGTATGATAACCAGAGGTGGTAAGAACTTTCACCTTGATGGCCAACAAAGAGGCTTGAAACTTGACGCTGAAGATAACTTTTATTTAGATGGTCAACGGTTGATACGTGTTGGAGGTTCACCAGAAGGAACTGCTGGATGCATTTACAGAACTGAGAGTGACCTGTTTGCCAGAATTACCTTTGAAGGCAACCGCTTTACCGTAGAAACAAAAGATGGCGGACGCTTATTTTATGGACACGGTGGAGCAAGCCAATTGTTTGTTAACGGGGGGAACAACCTCGAAATACATAGTTATGCCTTATACAGAAGTTACGATATTGATGGAAATTATATTGAATACAACTACGAAACAAATGGTGGGCAAATGAATATTAAAGATATTCTCTACACTGGATTTGATTGCACCTTGTTAAACACCAGAACTTGTAGCTTGTTACCCGCAAGCGGAACGCAAAACAAAATTTCGTTTACATATAGCAATACACAAAATGCAAACCGTGTTTGGATAGATGGGAAAAGCATGGTAACGAATAGAAAATTGGATAAAATTGAAGTTATACAGGGCGCAATTAGATTACGCTTATACGACTTACAATACAGTTTAAACAATGGGATTGAATACCTAACACAGGTTAAAGAAACAAACTTGGTTGAGGAGTCTTACGACCCTATAAAATTCATATGGGAAAATAATCAACCAAATCAACTAACAAAAGCTACGTTTAATAGTTACCCTTCACAAGAAGCAAAAACAATGACCATTTTGAATGGTGACTTTGATGGCAATGGTAAATCTGATTTATTTGTTGTAGAACGTGGTTGGCTTGAGCCAGAATCAGGTAAATGTTTAGCTTCTCACCAAGACTACTTTATTGTAAGTGCCAATGGCTTAAACAATGGAATTGGGGGACCTGTGATTAACTCAGGTAAAATTTTGAATTGGGCACATAACAATGGTGCAGCCATTCAAAATATTTGCAAAATATTGGTAGGTGATTTAGACCAAGATGGGTTGGATGATTTATTGTTTCAAACAATTGACTTTTACAATATGCCTCATAGTAAAATGAACTTGCATATAGGCTACCACGCAATGTTGGCCCGAATTGAAAACAACAAATTGGTGTTTCATGTGCGAACAGACTTTTTTGCCCCATTTGAACACTACAATATTGGCCAATCGAATCCTCGTTATGACGATTTACACATAACTCCATATTTAACAGATTGTGATGGTGATGGACTACCTGATTTGATGACTTCATATAAACAATCTTATAAAAATCCTAGCGGAACTCATGATCACTTTGAATTAATTAGTTTAATGGTAACATATGGGAAAAACCGTCAGTCAATTCAAACAATTAATATACCATACGCAGGAAACGGCACGGCCCAAATGAGTCAAGAGATAATAGGTGACTTTAATGGAAATGGGAAAACTGATTATATGTATATCCATGATGGAATCCATGGATCAGATATATTTGAAGTGGTTGGGGATGTGAGTTGGACCAATATTATACCAAGCGGTGGATTCCCAACCCGTTGGCATAAAGATATTAAAACCGGTGATTTTAATGGCGATGGTAAAACTGACTTGTTTTACTGGATAGGTAACCAACGGTATATTGCCTACAGCAAAGGAAACTCATGGGAGGAAGTCCCCGTAACCACATGGTGGGGTTTTAGTGGAGCAGAACCCAATTCGACAAACATAACAACTAATTCCACAACATACACCTTGGGTGATTTTAATGGTGATGGAAGAACAGATATTTTAGAAAGAGTGTGTTTTGAAGCTAATAATAACCCAAATGAATTTAATTATGCTCGTAAAGTGTTCTATTCAATTGGTATAGGATTTAATGCCATTCACTCTCCTACCATTATTGATAAATACTTAGACTTCAATTATCATCATAGCTTAACAGGTGATTTTAACGGAGATGGCAGAACAGACATCTTCTCAAGAGAGTATTATCCAATAAATTCTCTCATCTTAAGGACTTCAATAGAATATTACAAAGACAACGGCCTCGAACTTGTAAAAATTGAGCCAAACACAAATAGTTCCTATGAAATACAATCGAAACCATTAACACAATCAACTCATTTTAAAAGGTCGTACGGGCGGGTATTTAGTAATGCCTTTGCCATTGTACCTGCATTTAATATTGTTGAACAAATAGAATACAAGGTTACCAACACACCCGTTCATACCATTCAAAAATATTATTACCAATCATTGCTGATGCACAGGCATGGGCGAGGCATCATGGGTTTTGAAAAAACGTCCATCGCGCAAGCGCACTTACCTGTTGAACGCAGAACATTTACCGAAACCAGCTTTACTCCCGACCCTGAGTTTGGGTATAAATTGATTCCAACCACTGTATCAACATACAGAACCCAATCAACTTTTGGATTCCCAAGTGGATTGGAATTGTTAACAGAACGCAAAATGTACTACTCAATTATTCCAACACTTGATGACAATACGCGTAATACCTTACCCAAAACAAGGAATATTCATTTCATGTACGTGAACAAGGAGGAACAAACGGATTTATTGAAAAAAGTAAAACGGTTTATTTGTTATGAGTATGATAACAATGGCAATGCTACATTTACCAGAACCACACATTACAGGGTTAATAACTTTAATGTTGTAGAACATGTAGAGTCAAATTACAGTGAATATGTACTCAAAGGATCGTGGTTGCCTTCGGTGCCCTCGCGTACACTTAAAACCATGTTGCGTATCAATGGGTCTACCTCATTGCCTCTGTATAGGCAGCAAGTTGATTATACCTCTAATGGCCGTAATAAAATATTAAGCCAAGAGGAGTTTGTGAACGACCCAACCTTGTACAGCGCCAATCATTTTCATTACGATGCCTATGGCAACAGACTCTCAACCAAAATAGATTATGCGGGTAACAACACAGGCAACCCGTTAACTATCGAAGCCATACAATATGACCCTAATGGTATTTACCCAGTGAGCAAACAAAATAAACAAGGCCATATTACCCGAGTATTATATGAGCCTGTATATGGTCATATTATTTATTCAAGGGCACCTGGGGGATTGCAAACATGGTTAACTTATGATCATTGGGGTCGCAAGCAAAGAGACTCAAACTCATTAGGTGCTGTTGAAAGAGTACAGCTTATTAAAAATCCGCAAGTATTGCCATCATTTGTGACTAGCTACTCTTATTCAACTGCCACAATTCGTACCAACAACTTGGGCCAAGAAGTAATTACATATTACAATAATGCCAATATGCAAGTAGCTGAACGTGTTAAAAAAGGCCCTGACAGATTTGTTTATTCGAATATAATATACAATGAAGCAGACTTAACTGTAAACGCTCAATCTAATATTTACGATGTGGCATCAAACCGAATTTACACCACCTATGACTATGACCTATACGGTAGGCAAATTAAAATCAAGTATAGAAATATTGATATGAAAACAATAGCCTATGAAAACAACGAAGTAAAAGAAACCACTAAAATTGAGGGGGTAAATGTTCATAAAACAACCTATTTTTATGCAACAGGTAATGTAGAGAAAATTACAGATGAAGGTGGTACCGTTACATACACCCTTGGCTCACATAACCAACCGACCCAAATAAATGCAAATGGATCGGTAACAACTATAGTTTACACGCCCAAACTTCAAAAAGCGCAATTAACAGACCCAAATGCCGGAATAACAACCTATGAATACAATGGTTTAGGCCAACTTATAAAACAAACTGATGCCCGTGATAAAACATATGAAATGGCCTATGACATAGCAGGCCGCCTAATTACCAAATGGGGCGGTGATGATGAAGAATATCTTTATGAATATGAGAATGACACAAGCTCATTAAGACTTGGTGCGCTCAAAACAGAATCATTAAAAATAGCCGGAAACGAAACCCATTTAATCACATATAAGTACAATACAAATGGCCAATTAATTGAAACCAATGAAGAGGCGGTCACTTTATTTGCAACTAAAACAACCCGTTACTTCTATAATGCGCAGCAAATGGTTAGCCAAGTTGAATACCCAAATATTAAATTAGAATACAGATACAATACGGTGGGTGAACTTGAAAGAATCATGTATACCAAACAAGGGCGAAACACAAGTCATCTACTCTGGCAAAATTTAGCCGAAACACCCGATGGCAAACCGTTAACCAACCAATTAGGGAATGGGCATTTGCTTCAATACACCTATGATGACTTGCAACAGCTTACCAGAATAAGAACCGCCACACCACAATCAACCACTACGCCACAAATTGTGGCAATGGATATGGCTTATTCATTTCAACTGCAAAGTGGTAACCTTAAATCAAAAACAGACCTTACCAATAGTTTAGGGGCTGAAGTGTTTTATTATGACAAAATAGATAGGCTGTATAGAATAGACCAAACGGGCAAACCTCGCAATACCAATATTAACGCTCCTTTAATTACCAATACCACAAGCCAGTACAGCTACCAAATTAACTATGCTGCTAATGGCAATATTACAGCAAAATACGATGCAGGTGAGCTCACCTATGGAGCCAAGCCCAATGCTGTGGTGAGCAATAAATACAAATTTATTGGCCTTACACCTTATGTTACGCCCGAAAATGAGCGTGCAAACCATCAAATAACCTACAATGCTTTTGGCAAAGCAACCCATATTAACCAACAATATGTATCGAGTGTGCCAGTGGTATTGCCGTATAGTATTAACTTTACCTATGGTGTGCACCAACAACGGATTTCTATGGAAATTATAGAAGACCAATCTCCAGTTAATACAACCTACTATATTAACTCTGCCAATATGGAGATTGTGAATGGTGACGAAATAACCTATATTTACAATGGCAATACACCCGTAGCCATGCACCGCAAAAATACTGACGAAATACTGTACCTGCATACTGACTACCAACTAAGTTTAATGGCTATTACAAATGAGGCGGGGCAGGTAGTAGAGCGCAGAAGTTACGATGCGTGGGGCAGGCCAAGGCGCCACAATAATTGGGAATATAACTTACCAAGCCCATTTGGTGGCAGTAACAGTGCTTATACTTTGCGAGGTTACACTTTTCATGAGCACTTGGAAATGGTAGGTCTTATTAATATGAATGCCCGCTTGTACGACCCTATTTTAGGTAGGGTATTAAGCCCAGATAACTATGTACAAGACGCTACCAGCACCCAAAGCTTTAACCGTTACAGTTATTGCTGGAATAACCCAACGAAGTATACGGATCCGGATGGGAATATCATTTTTACCGCAATTGCATTAATTGCAGCACCCCTCACTGCAGGTGCATCTTTGGCTTTATTGCCATATACAATTGGTGCAGACGTAGGAATGTGGCAAGGCGGCACGATGGCAAATGGAACTGCCAATCCATTTAAATGGGACTATTCTTCAGGTAAGACTTGGGCTTATATGGGAGTTGGTGCGGCTGTTGGCGCTGTTAGTGGAGCCGCAGGGGCTGGTGCAGGAGCGGGCTTAAAAGCGATGGGGCTATCCGCAAATCACGTTATGTATGGCGCTCTTACTGGAATGGTAAGTGGGGCAACAGGTGGTTTTTTTACAGGTGGATTAAGTGGCGTACATAAAAATGGAAAATGGAGTTGGAATGATGCATGGAATGGAATGGGAATGGGTGCAGCTGGAGGATTTTTATTAGGGGGCCTTAGCACAGCAGTTGGCAATGGGATAATGGGGAGAAATATTTGGAATGGTAAAGTAAGAGTAAAACCATCTAGCCCAACTCCATATTGGGAAAGTCTTTCTGAGGCTGAAATAGAAAGGCTTAAAGAAGAAGGCTTCATACCAAGACAATTGAACAGATCAAATGAACTTGGCGAAGTAGAATCAAGTATTGATTTCTTAGCAAAGGACCTAAGTACTACTAAAAAGAGCGTACCGAATTATGAGGTAAAAGGAGTGAGCAGGGATGATGTTTGGCAATTCTTAAGTAAAGATAATTTTGTTGATCACAATGGAAACCGAATAATATTAAGGGACGGTAGCAGTTACTATAAATATAATAGTAATGGATTTAGTAATATTGACTACAAAGCACCGAGTGGGGATATTATAAGAAAATACAGATGGAGATAACCAATATAGAAAAATTTAGCGCTTTACTTAGTGGTAAAATCTTGCCAGAATACGTTTTTGCAAAACAGTTTAAGCATCATTACATGTTTACTGATTTGTTATTAAATAATTTTAGTCAAGAAAAATATGTATTTGAGTTATTCAATGAACTTGTTATAAAATCTAATAAAAAAGGGTTTTTTATTGCTAAACCAGATTATTATAATCATTCTATTTTATCCGAAGTTGAAATATCTATTTTAGAATATAGTAAGCTAAAAAAAGTTTTAAATGGTAGTTTAAATAATACTAAAATAAATTATTTGGCACCGACTAATATCCCAACAATTATTTACGATGAATCTTTTGATTGGTGTTTATATTATGCATATGAAGTTGAAATGATAATAATTGGATCAAACATCAGTATTAATATATCCGATGATCTTTATGAAACATGTGTACTAGAAAGTATAGATGAATATTTAAGATATATCGGAGGAGATAATCCTCCACAAAATCCATTTTATAACAGACTTTTAGATACTTACAATAACTTGATATAAATAACAACCCCGTTCTCGCGCATTTGTAATGCGTGAGTAGGATAGTAATACAAGCCACAAATTTTTTGCTTAAATTGTGCTGTATTCAAATCGGTACATGTCGGAATTTCTAAAAATAGAGCCAGAGAACACGAGCATTTTACTCTTGTGCACCTAAAGAACAATCAATAGTTAAGTCATAATACCTTATTAAAACCAAACCAAACCAAACCCAACCTTACCCCGTTTAAAACAAAAATGTACTATTTTCCTTTTACCATTTAAACAAATGAACAAACCACTATAACAATGACTTTTAAATATACCCTATCACTTCCAAAACTTACACTTGCATTGCTTCTCACATTAAGTTTACATATGTGCCATGCACAAGACACATTAATTATACACAACAAACTCGAAATACAGGCTCTAACCCGTGCGGGCCAACCGCTCAAGTTTAAGCAACTGATTGCTGCTGCTGAAGCCGAAGAGTTACCTGAGGCTGCAAAACACTTTAAACGCGCCCGAAACTACAACTTACTTGGCAACGTTATCGGATTACCAGGCGCATTCTTGGTTGGATACCAACTTGGAAGCGCCCTTGTGGCACCGTCAAATTTTAATACAGGAATATTTGTTGCTGGTATTGGAATGGTTGGTGTGCAGTACACCCTCATTGCAACCACAAGAGACCCCAATATGCGAAAAGGGATTGCAATTTACAATGAAGCACTGCACCAAAAAAGAATAAAGGCTGCTTCTGAATAAACATTAATGAACCTCTTGCCCCCCGCTGCCGCGCGAATCCTTCGCGTGGCACTCAATTCTATTATCGAAACTTAAAGAATAGATGATATTGATAAAAAATATAAATTTGGTAACTATGTGCCTACTAAAAAACATAGCACCTATGTTAAATGGGATTGAAACCATGAGCCAATCCAAACTAAGTGGTTGAATTATGAATATAGTTTATACAACAACCACGCGAAAGATTCGCGCGGCAGCGAAGGCTAATCTTTTGCATGGGATTAAATATAGGGAAGCGTATTAAATCCAAAACTCAAACAATATATTCGAAATGGATTTTAGCAAAAAATAATTGAAATGTGTTCTTTGCCTTTTATGTATATCCTCCACCTTACCAGTAAAAAGGATTCTTATCTTATCTTGGGGCTGGCCGCCCCAAACCCGCCTTACTTTTTCTCTGTGAAAGAAAAAGTAAGCGCAACCTTCATGCTACAGATGCTTTTGTTACAAACTACATCATTTATTTCCCCCGCAACCCAAGCCACTTCGTTCCTGGGTTGCTTACCAAGGCCACCGCTAAAATAAACGCTTTGTTTGTCACACAAAACCATCTAAGGCAAAAGAAGGGGTTAGGATTATGTTTTTCGAGAGACAAAGTGCGGTGGGAGTCCACCAATTGAGCGAAATCAACCCGAATTGGCCTGAGTGGCGTTGGGCATAGCAGAGAATGAGGGTTGATTTGGAATTGGTGGTCTGCTTTTCGGTTACCTTTTGCAGAACCAAAAGGTAACAAATAGAACAGTTAAAGAACTTAAGGCTCCCTCTTTATCATTTCAGTGTGACTGGTATTATTGCGGATATTCATATTACCTTTATATTGCAAATCAAAATTTGTAACTCCTAAACAACCTTGTATGAACAAACCCAAAACCATTTGCCGCATTTTATGGCTTTGCATTCTCGTTTCATTAACTGCATCTGTTAACGCCCAACTTAACCGCCACCAGTGGCTTTTGGGTGGAGCTTTGAGCGGATCGTACTTTCAATCTCAAAGCCAAGAAACTGGCTATGAAATAAACACTCCGATTAATATTGGCTATTTTGTACTACCCAAATGGGCTATTGGTATTAGAGGAATATTTGGATACGAAGAGACTACAACAAATCTACTGAGTTTCTCATCAACTAGAAGGTTCACAGAAAAAGAAAGAATGATTGTGGGTGGGTTCTTCACAAGATATTATCTGCTTCCAAGGGCTAACAAATTTAACTTGTATGCAGAAATTGCCTATGCCTATGGTAGAACAAGTAATCAGTTCGCACAGCTAAACAGGAATTCAGAAGTAATTTATGATTCTCATCTAATCAATGTAAATCTTGCACCTGTCTATTTTATCAATAACCATGTAGGAGTTGAATTTTTGCTTTCATACGGTCAACAATACAGCATAAACAACTACGGTTCGAATTCATTTTTTGCTACGTCAAATGATGACCGCTTAGTAACCAACACATTTTTGTTTGGCATTGGGTTACAAGTACACTTAAACCAGCCCGAAGAGTAAATGCAGTAGTTGGATTATTGCAAACGAAGAGTTGTACCTTAAAAAGGTATTATTTCTTACACTCATTCCGCGTTAGCGATAGCAGCGTAAAGCCTGCATTGCGAACATTTGAGCAAGCGGACTTGCAGCGCTTTGCTTCGCTGAAGCTTCGCGAAAGCAAGAATAGCAACGCCCAACAAAACTACAGTGGATTAAAGATGCTAAAACACGATTGCCCATACACGCGTTGTTGCATAAAACCTGGCTCCAACTCGAAGTTAAGCAATGTAGGATGCTCCAAAATAAGCCAACCATTTGGTTTGAGCATATTCGCTTGTAAAATGAGTTTAGGCAAGGTCATCATTTGTGGATGTGCATACGGGGCATCGCAAAACACAATATCGAACTGCGTTTGGCATTGCTTGATATACGTAAATGCATCTTGTTGCACTACCTGCAATTGGCCAAGTTGAAGTTTTTGTTTGGTAGCTCTGATAAATGCAGCACATTTGGCATTAACATCAACTGCTGTTACTGCTTGTGCCCCACGCGAGGCAAATTCGTAGGCTATATTGCCTGTGCCGCTAAACAAATCGAGCACGATGAGTTGCGAAAAATCAAATTGGTTTTGCAGAATATTAAATAAACTTTCTTTGGCCCTATCAGTAGTAGGCCTTACAGGTAAACCCTTGGGCGGATGCACCAAAATACTTTTATGCGTTCCGCTAATTATTCGAACCATAATACAGCCAGCGCATCAATATACTGGTAATCGGGAAACTCTTTAAACGAAGCTGGATACTGAAAAGAGGAGTTACGCTCGAAAAATAAAACTTGAGGAATATACTTGCGCAATAACGCCACCATGCTGCTTCGGGCATTAACCTCCCCTACCAAACATACTTCCAACTTATCGGCATTTACTTTTTGCTGTTCGGCAACACTGAGTAAAAAATACACAATATCCGTATCGGCTTCGGGTAAATAGGTGTTTGAAAATTGTAAATCGCTGCCCGCGAACCGAACAATATGCAAATACTGTGCATTGATATAAGCATACAAACGGTTTGTGTTTTTACCGTTATCTAATTGCAGCGCATGCAACAAAGCGGTACTTGAATGCTCAGGGGCTGATTGCGGAAATTGCTGCTGCATAGACCGAACCAATAACTCGGGCGCTGCAAAAACAGTAACCCAGGGTTTATGCGAAACTGCCCTGCTCATTACCAACCATGAGGCGGGCAATTGATGCAGCAGCGTTAGTACCTGCTTATTTTGGGTTTCGGAATGCAGTGCTTGTGGAACCAACGTGCAAACAGGATGCGTGAAAGCAAGGTGCACATTTTGGTAATCGTAACCATACAAGGTTGATTGTTGCAAAGCAGAAGCAAGCTGCGGCCAAGTAGATTCGAAAACGGATTGATTGCCAAAGTCAATAACAGACAAACCGGCAACGCGTGTGTTAAACCGATCGGCTGCAAGCAAAGTAATACGCGATGCTCCTACTTGAATCCATAAATCGCAGGTTGGCAACAATTGATCCAATCGCTCGGTATCAATATAATGTTTAGCTGAAATGGATTGGGCCGACATTGAATATTGGTGTATTTTCGTTGCGCTCAAAAGTAATAAAACGTTTGCAATTTGCTAATCTCGTAAGTTAAAGCTTGATTACCACATGAAATTGATACCACAAGAAGTTGATTTTGTACAAATGGTTCGGGAAAAAATTGGTGGCAACCACTTCACTAATTTTATCGGATTCAACATTCATACCATAGAAGCCGGCCACATCGAAGGCGAACTTGAACTGGCGCAGCACCACTTGCAACAAATGGAATTTGTTCATGGAGGAGTTACAGCAACTGTAGCAGATATTGTATCAGGATTTGCTGCATTTACCCTAGTTAAAAAAGGCCAAGGTGTAGTAACTGTTGAAATGAAAACAAGTTATTTAAACCCAGGCAAAGGCCATACCCTTTACGCTGTAGGCAAAGTAATTAAGGCGGGTTCGCGGTTATTGTTTTGCGAAAGCGAAATATATACACGCAGCCAAGGCAATAGCATACTTATAGCAAAAGCCAGCAGTACCATGGCCATTGTAAACCCGGAAGATATTATTCGGTAATGTCACTTTTTAGGTTTAAACAATTTACCATACGCCACCAAAATTCGGCAATGAAGGTGGGAACCGATAGTGTATTGTTGGGTTGTTTGGCAACAGCTACAAATCCTTCTTCTATTTTAGATATTGGAACCGGAACAGGTTTATTGGCACTAATGATGGCACAACGGTTTCCTCAAGCACATATTGATGCAGTTGAGTTTGAACCAGCAGCAGCTGATGAGGCATATTACAATTTTAGTCACAACACAATAGGATTACCAATTGTCTTACACCCAATTTCCATTCAAGACTTTAAAAGTGCGGTATTGTATGATTTAATCATCAGCAACCCTCCGTATTTTGAATGGGACCAGCATACGCAAATTACAAATGCTCCTCGCGCTGCAGCAAGGCATACCGAACAACTCTCGTTTGAAGAGTTAGCCAACAACTGCAAACGGTTACTTGCTCCTGATGGTATTGTATGGATTGTTTTGCCAACTACAGCGGCACCTTCATTTACCCAATACGCTAAAGCGCATTCTCTTTTACTGGCTCAACAAATTAACTTAATACCCAAGGCAGGAAAACCTGCAAACAGGGTATGCATGGGTTTGAAACATGCAGAAAATGTTACTGAAACCATTCAATCATCACTTGTTATTTACAACGAAGATTTAAGTTACACAGATGACTACTTTAACCTCACGTATCCGTTTTTATTATGGCTTAAACGGTAGTTGTGTTTTCGGTAAATGCAATGCCGTATTGCTTTAATTCAGCCAACATGGGTTCATACAATGCTTGTTGAATAGGCATGTGCACACCGCTAAGTTGAATTTGTTGTTGCAATACCAATTTGGCTGCAATACCAAGTGGCAAGCCCACTGTTTTAGCCATGGCCGTTAATCGTTCACTCTCGCCTTTCACCACCAATTCGCTTTCGGTATTAAAGGTTTTGCCTTCTAGTTGATAGGTGAGCTCATGCTTCATTACAATCATGTCTAACTCCCCCGGTTTGAGTTTCCATTTTTGTTGTAAAACGGATTGGAGCAATTGGGCTGGACTTCCTTGTGTTAATGGAAGTTTTGCGTTTGTAAACAATCCTAACCATTGCAATTGCTCAAATGATTCGGAGGTGCGTTCGATAGCTAAAAATGCGCACAACCGTTCTTCGAGTTTGGTTTCATCTGTACCGGGAACATAGGCATTAAGCCATTGGCGCATTGTTAAATTTGTTGCATCCAATTGGTAGCCATCGTCTGTTAATCCCAAACGCACCAACAAGTTCCATGCTGCACTAAATCCTTGTTTGCGTAGAGTTCCTCTAAACACAGTGCCAGCCGATTCAATTCCATAAGGAACAATGTATTGAAGCGAATCGCGGTTTGCATAACTTTCAAAGTTACCATAACCAGTTATGGCAACAGGTTGGGTTTGTTGAAATAAGTGCTGAGGTGTGATGTATTTAACTGTTCCGTACTGTTTAAATTTAGCCGTTGCTTGTCCTGCAAGAACAACATTGCGCGGGTTCCAGGTAAATTTGTAATGCCAAGGGTTATCATCAAACTCAGGAGCAACAAGTCCACCACAATGCGACTTAAATGAGGTAATGGTTCCTCCTTTTTGTTGAATGGCATGAATAAGTTGCATTGCCGATAAATGATCAATTCCAGGATCAAGTCCACATTCGTTTAACAATAACAAACCAGCGGCCTTAGCATCAGCATCCAAGCGTTGCATAGCTTCCGAAATATAGGAAGCAGTAATTAAGTGTTTGCCAAAACGAAGGCAAGCCTTTGCAACATCTACATGAAGTGTTGGAGGCAACAAAGATATCACCAAATCGTGTGTGGCTATAAGTTCATTACGCACCATTGTATCTGTACCTTCAAGTGCAACTGCTCTGCCACTTGGGTGGTTTTGAATTTGGGCTTGTGCTTGTTGCAATGCAATATCAGCAACTGTAATTTGCCATTGTGCGGTAGCTGCGTTTTCGAGTAAATATTTAATTAAATAGGCAGAAGACAATCCTGCACCTAAAACCAAAATATGCTTCATGTGGTTATAAAAAGTGCCGCTAAGCTACACAACCCCGTGAAATTTTTACTAAACTTGAACAACGATGATAGAAATCAGAAAAGAATCAAGATTGGAACAATACACTTCAGTTACTGAACTCTCAGTAAATGACGCTCAACTACTGGAAAAAGCCAAACAAGCCCTGCAAGGTTCATATGCCCCATACTCGAAATTTAATGTAGGATGCGCCTTGTTGCTGGCCAATGGGAAAACCATCACTGGAAGCAATCAAGAAAATATTGCCTATCCCTCAGGATTATGCGCAGAGCGAGTTGCAGTTTTTTATGCTGGTTCACAATTCCCAAATGTTCCTATTATCGCAATGGCCATAACGGCACACGCCAAAACCTTCACAATTGAACAACCTGTGATGAGTTGCGGAGCCTGTTTGCAGAGCATAAGCGAATATGAACGTAGACAAGGCGAGCCAATACGAGTGATTTTACAAGGTGAAACAGGCCCCATTTACATTGCCAATGGATTACATCATTTCATGCCATTTATGTTTTGGCAGCAAGAACTTCATAGCTAATGCTGATTCATACACACTATGAAATTTGAAGGTAGTTATTCCAACGAGGTCCGTGGTTAAACAACAAATCAAGTATGCTTAAATTAGGGGCAAACGGAAACTTTTCAGTAAATACTTGCAAGTAGGGTTTTGTTACAGGAGCAAGTTCGCGTTTAGGCGAAATGAGCACACGGTAATCTTGGAAAGGGATTTCACTAACCATGTAGTGGTTACTTGTTACAATTGGTTTGTGAACGCGCATTAAACGCAAGCAAAGCTTCAGTAGGTCGAGGTTCCAATCAACAAGGTTTGTATATGGTGTTTCATAAAAGGTTTGTAATTGGGGCCCATAGTGCTCAAAATAAGGAGCTGATTGGTATGCAGATTGAATGGCTTGCCAATGTTGGTGCTGCCATTTAAAATCGTTCTCCATCCGCATAAACACCATTGGCGTATGGTGCTCGCTTTTTTTTACTGGAATCACTAAAGGCAATACACCATTTGCACTTAAAATAAGCGTGCGGTTGCGAAAACTTTGTTTCACAAAATGCTCATGCACATCAATACAACAATCATTTGCTGTAAGCCAATGGTAAAACCAAGGCAAGGTTGGCAAATAGGCAGCGCTAAACAATTGCATGGTTACTCCTCCCAAAGCCAATTAACATAATGAATACCCGGAGTATATGTTTTACAAATGAGTCTGAGCAAATTTTGGTAATGATCGGTATTATTTACAAAATCCAAGTTGCTGCAATCAACGAACAAAATACGCAAGTGCTGGTTTGCATGCAAGTATTCAATATAACCATCACTCAGTTGTTGTAAGTAAGCATCAGCAATTTGTTGCTCGTATGCCCTACCCCTATTGGCAATATTCCATTGCAATTTTTCGATAGGATTATGCAAATACACCAGTAAATCAGGCTGCCTTAACTGCAGGTTGATGATTTCAAACAGTTTCAAATACAAATCGTACTCATCTTCATCTAGGTTTACTTTTGAAAAAAGCATGCATTTGGCAAAAACATAATCGCTCACAATAAACTGCTGAAACAAATCTTGCTCCATCAGTTGTTTTTTGAGTTGATTAAAGCGAGCTGCCAAAAAACTCATTTCAAGTGGAAATGCATACCTGCGGGCGTCTTCGTAAAACTTGGGCAGAAACGAATTGTCTTCAAACTCTTCTAAAATAATCCGTGCATTGAGTTCATTGCCTAACTTTTGGGCCAGCGATGTTTTGCCGGCACCAATATTTCCTTCAATTGCAATAAATGAGTATGCAGGTATCATTGTAAATGCCAAAGGTGCATTACTGTTTGTTAATGATACATACAATTTTTCCACCTTTTAGGTTTAGCACAGTCGAAAATGGTAAGTATTTGCCCTCACAAAATTCAATACCCAAGCGAATGCCCACCGCTGAGCTTTAGGTTTAAGTGTTTAGTGCTAATGCCTCTTATCCAATGACCAATGACCAATGACCAATGACCAATGACCAATGCCTAATAACCAATGCCTAATACATAATGACACTTCCAGCACTTCTCGATACGAGACCCAGTCTCTACTCAAAGTGATTGCTACATTTGCATTATCAAATGATCTAATGACTAATGACCAATGACCAATTGCCGAATACCCAATTAACCAATACCTAACACCGATTTACTTCGTTTCAATCTTTGTTACTTCGCTGGTATCTTCACAACTGGCAAGGAGTTGGGCAATAGAGCTATTTAAGGTAGGGTGAATAAAATTAGGGGCAATTTGCGCCAGAGGAATCAATGTAAACATACGTTGATGTAAGAGCGGATGGGGTACGGTGAGGTCTTTAGATTGAATAACGTCAGACCCGTAAAACAACAAATCAATATCGATAACGCGGGGTTCCCATTTAAGGTTTCGACTTCTTCCCATTTGCAATTCAATATCCAAAAGCGTTTGAAGCACATCCTGAGCGCTCAAGTTTGTATCTACCTGCAATACTTGGTTTACAAAATTTTGTTGATTGGTATTGCCCCAAGGCGCAGTTTGATACAAAAACGAAGCAGCCTTAATACTGCCGATACGGGTTTGGATTTGTGTAAATGCATATTTCACGTGTGCAATTGCATCACCCATATTACTGCCAGTAAGGAGAAAAACACTCTGCATTTGGGCAATATCGTAGATATTGATGAATATAAACAAATGGAATCAATATAGCCAAAGCAAGTGAGTTATTCTAATACAAACTGTACACCTGTTCGGGTGCGTTGTTCGAGCAATATGTTTCGGCTACCAATTACTTTTTTCAGACCCTTCTCGTCATAATGCATTACCGTTAGCAACTCAACACCTTCATTGCTTTTTACAACAAAATGTTTAGACAGTTCTTTTTTGAGCTCTGCAAGCTGTTCGGGCTTGTTGTTTACACAAATACTAAAACTAATGGCCGAGTTTTGCATCAAGTTAATATTGATTCGGTGTTTTGCCAACAACGAAAAAATACCACTCAGGTTGTCCTCAACAATAAACGAAAAATCTTTACTGCTAATCGACACCAATACTTGGTCTTGTTTGGAAATATAAGTTGGTATGTTTTTTTCCTTTGCTTTGGTTGAAACGGTAGTTCCCTTTCCCTTAGGATTGATAAATGACTTTACATACAAAGGAATATGCTTGCTCTGAAGCGGTTGTATGGTTTTAGGATGGATAACTGTTGCACCATAATAAGCCATTTCAATTGCATGCGTATAACTCAATGCATCCAATTTAACTGCATTTTTAATTTTCTTTGGGTCACCATTCATCACACCTTCCACATCTTTCCAAATGGTTACACTCTCAGCATCTAAACCATACGCAAAAATGGCTGCAGAATAATCAGATCCTTCACGCCCAAGGGTTACTGTTTTTAAATCTTGGCTTCTACCAATAAAACCTTGCGTCACCACCATTTGTTTGTTTACAATTGGGCGTAATTTTTTAGCAATCATCTCTTGGGTAATTTCCCAATCTACTTTGCCTTCACGGTACGTATTGTCGGTTGCTATAAAGTTTTGGGCATCCATCCACCGGTTGCGGTGACCTGTTTCATTTAAATAGGCACTGATAATGCGGCTCGAAAACACTTCTCCATAACTCACTATTTGATCGTATACACAATCAAAGCTGCTTTCTGGCTTGGTTTCAAGCATGCATTCCAATTCAATGAACAAGTTTTCAATATCATCGTACGCGTTGCTATTTGGGTTTTGAAGCAACCCTGCAATTACACTGTCATGAAACGATTTAATTTCGTTGTATAAAGCATGTTTTGTTTTGAGCTTTTTATAATATGCTTCGGCTAATTGCTCTAAAGCATTGGTTGTTTTTCCCATTGCTGAAACAACCACGAGCAATTGCTCTTTTTGAAATAAACTTAAAACACCTGCTACATTTTTTACGGCTGCAGCATCACGCACGGATGCACCCCCAAATTTGAATACTTTCACGGTCGAATCTTTCTAATTTTTGGCAAATTTAATGAAAGTGTTTCCAATTTTAGCCAAATACATTCCTGGTGTCAGGGCCTGTATATTAGCGGTATTGCCAACAACCGCTGCTTGCATGCAACGTGTTCCTGTAATTGTGTATACTTCAAGGTATTCAGGCAGTGATACGCCTTCAATGGTTAAGTTAGTAGTTGCTGGTGATGGGTAAATTTTAATACGCGAGTGGCTTGATTGTTCAGCGATACCTACACCGGTTGCACAGCTTGGAGTGCGCTCTTCATGTTTGCGTGTAGTGCAAACACCGCACAAAACACTCTTAATAAAACAGCTTGATCTAGAAGTGATATACGCATCATCATACACTCCATGCCCTCCATTTACCTTATAATTTAACTCACTGCAAACCCCATTATTAACCATTACATCATGCAATGCAGATGAACCGTAAATAGTTGGGTAAGTAATCGGTGAAACGCATGAATTAAACGGACCACTTACAAATGGAACAGTAGCATCTGCTGTACCATGAAAAGAAATTACCGGAATATTTGGCAATGGTTGATTAAACACCGTATCAATAATTGCTCCCCACATATTGATTACTCCTTTAAGTTTCCAATTAGCTTGTATATTGTTTCCCGAAGAATCTAGATGGCCCAAATCTGTTCGACCTTGCGCAAACAAACGATCCAAATCTCCTTGGCTGATATACGCAATTTGAATAGCCATTGCACCACCAGCACTAATACCTCCCATAAAAAGAGCATTGGTATCTATTTTAAATAATTGCGCATTGTGATGCAAATAACGCAACGCAGCACGGCCGTCTTGAATGGCTCGGTATATGGCCTTTTTAAGTCCGATAGTATCACCGTTACATACCCCAAATGTGCCAAAATTCCAACCCATACGGTAACTAATTGAAGCAACGTTAAACCCTCGTTTTACATATTCAATGGCTAGGTTTTGCATATCACCTCTTGTACCAAACAAAAACGAACCTCCATGAACCAATACAATGGTTGGTCTTGCCATAAGCGAATCTGATTCAGGCTTGAGTTCATAGTAATCAAAACGCAAGCTGTCGGTGTTCCCTAACCAATTTTGAGCAACGCCATATACCAAGTTCGATGTTTTTTTCACATCAATAAAGGTAAAAACGGGGGTATTGGTGTACCTGTTGGTATTGCAATAATCTTGCGCTTTTAAGCTATTTAGGGCAAAAACAACAGCGATTAAATAATAGATTTTTTTCATAGTCGAAATATTTTAAACGAATATAAACAAAGGTTTCTTTTTAGCCACTGGGTTAGCTAAAACTTCAATTAAGTATATATTTGCCTCACTATTCAATTATACTACACTGTATCATGTCTCAATTTAACTTTACCACTCTAGGGCAATTCATCATTGAGCGTCAGCATGAATTCCCATTTGCCAAAGGCGAACTTTCACGTATTTTAAGAGATATTGGCATTGCTGCCAAAGTAATTAGCCGCGAGGTTAATAAAGCAGGCATAGCCGAAATTATTGGTGATACTGGGGATGTGAATGTGCAAGGCGAAGACGTGAAAAAACTAGATATGATTGGCAATGAAATGTTCACAACAGTACTTTCACGAGGTGGTGAAGTATGCGCTTTTGCAAGCGAAGAAGAAGACAACATGATTGCTTTAAACGGAACACATTCTAAAAATGGAAACTATGTGGTATGCATCGATCCACTAGATGGCTCATCCAATATTGATGTAAACGTTTCAATAGGTACCATTTTCTCCGTTTACCGCAGGGTTACGCCACAAGGAACCGAGCCTACATTGGCTGATGTATTGCAACCCGGAAACCAACTGGTGGCAGCAGGCTATGTGATTTATGGCTCTTCCACAATGCTTGTTTACTCTACAGGTAAAGGTGTAAATGGATTTACACTCGACAACTCTATTGGAGAGTTTTGCCTTTCACACCCTGATATTCAATGTCCTTCTGACGGCAGCATTTATTCTCTGAACGAAGGAAATGCACTTGATTTTCCAGATAGTGTTCAACAATACATCAAATGGTGCAAAGAAAAAGACAAGGAAACCAAACGCCCATACAGCGCGCGTTATATTGGCTCAATGGTAGCCGACCTACACCGCAACTTGCTTAAAGGGGGCATTTTCATTTACCCTCCAACAGCAAAAGCCCCAAATGGAAAATTGAGGTTAATGTTTGAGTGTATTCCGATGGCATTCATCGTAGAACAAGCTGGAGGTATTGCTACTACAGGAAAACAGCGCGTATTGGATATTCAACCAACGGAATTGCACCAACGTGTTCCTATTTTTATTGGTAGCGAAAACATGGTGAAAAAAGCATTGACTTTTTAATGAAGTACCTATTTTTAATTTGCTGTATTGCATTATTAACCACTCCATCATTTTCGCAAATGAGTGATACAAGTTTATTAATTGGTGCAATTAAGCACGAACAACTAAAAAGTTATAGCTGGTACCAGCAACAATTTGATGCATATAAACCCGACTCGTTGGCCATTGCTGATTTAAAAATGGTCGCATCATCTGTAAGCATGGTTGTGGTATTAGGAACTTGGTGTGGTGATAGCAAAGAGCACGTGCCCGCATTATTTAAAATAGCGCAACAAGCGGGGATTGATTACGCACGAATTGAACTGATTGGAGTAGACCGCAAAAAGAAATGTCCGCTTCCCGATATTTCTTCTTTAAACATAGAATATGTTCCAACTTTTTTCGTTTTTAACAAAGGTGTTTTAAAAGGAAAAATTGTAGAGACCCCAGCCACAACTTTAGAAAAAGATATCTTACAATTACTACAAAAATAAAATGAGTAAGCCCTTAATATTGGTTTCAAATGATGATGGAATCACAGCTCCCGGCATTCGCAATTTGGTAGATGCCGTTAAACATTTAGGAGAAGTTGTTATTGTGGCGCCCGATAGTCCCCAAAGTGCTATGGGTCATGCAGTAACTATTAGTAAACCTTTACGCCTAGAAAAAACGGACATTTACGGAGAGATTACGGCTTATCAATGCAGTGGCACTCCGGCAGATTGTGTGAAATTAGCGGTAGATAAAGTATTGCATCGCAAACCTGATTTGTTGGTTTCGGGTATTAACCATGGTAGTAACTCATCTATCAATGTATTGTATTCTGGAACAATGAGTGCGGCAATGGAAGGAGCAATTGAAGGTATTCCTGCAGTGGGTTTTTCGTTATGTAATTTTGCATACGATGCCGATTTTTCATTTGCCAAAAAAGTAGCAACCAGTGTTTCAAGTAATATTTTAAAAAATGGATTGCCACAAGGAACACTGCTCAACGTAAACATCCCCAATCTAAAAGAAGATGAAATAAAAGGAAGCAAAATATGCAGGCAAGCCAATGCGAAGTGGAAAGAGGAATTTGATGAACGCACAGATCCCAATGGCCGCAACTATTTTTGGCTAACAGGAAAATTTATCAATAACGACAAAGGAGAAGATACTGATGAGTGGGCACTTGCCAATGGTTATGTTTCAATTGTTCCAGTTCATTTTGATTTAACCGCACACCATGCCATTCCATTTCTAAACGAATGGGATTTAACAATATAATATGAAGATAAAAGACAGTTTGATTTTAGGATTAATAATGGGCATTATACTGCCTGTACTAGGAGTATTAGGTTTTTATTACAGCAAATTTGCTGCCGTTGATTTAGCACAGTTTGTTCAAGTTGCAACCAAACACAAAGTATTATCACCAATGCTCAGTTTATGTGCTGTGCTCAACCTTGCCACATTTTTTTTATTCTTAAATAAAAATTATTACCTCGTTGCACGAGGGATCATTCTTGCTACCATTATTTACGGTGTGACAATAGTTATATTAAAATTTGTGATGTAACAAACACAAATTCCTTTGATTAAATATGAAAATAAAAAAGACCTACTGGGGTGGCACTTGAAATTACAGAAAACGGTATTGAGATTCCAACAGCGATTTAGACAACCGATTAAATAAAAACGACCACACCAATAAGTGCGGTCGTGGTGGAGGATAACGGAGTCGAACCGATGACCTCTTGCATGCCATGCAAGCGCTCTAGCCAGCTGAGCTAATCCCCCAAAAGGAGTGCGAATATATTAATAGAATTAGTTTCTGCAAACCAATAAAATTTTTTTAATCACTTTACCCTCGCCATTATTCAATACAATTGGCATAAACAACTACCAATCATATTAAATACGATTATTTGCTCACACTATAAACCACTTATATGATTGGGTATATTTAACATCATTTTTATTGTCATCGTTTTATATTTGACACCAAATGAATAAAACAATACTCATTACAGGAGCAAGTTCAGGCATTGGAAAAGCACTGGCATTGCAGTGGGCGCAACCAAATTATACGTTGCTGTTGGCGGCACGAAACAAACAAAATTTAGAAGATGTAAAACGCGAATGTGAAAACAAAGGTGCAGTGGTGCATCTTTTTCAAGCAGATTTAGCTTCAATGGAACAAGTAGATTTACTTGCCACTCAAATAAAGCAACTTTGTCCCCATCTTGATATATTAGTAAACAATGCAGGGATAAGCCAACGTTCGCAGGCCGAAGAAACTGCTGAAAAAGTAGACCGTTCAATAATGGAACTCAATTTTTTTTCACCTGTTAGGTTAACTAAAAATTTATGGCCGCTACTTACCAAATCAACCCATGCCAATATTGTAAATATTAGTAGTGTTACCGGTACTTTTGGCTTTCCACAACGAAGTGCATATGCCGCTTCTAAACATGCAATGGAAGGTTTTTTCGAATCGTGGATGCTCGAAAATAAAGCACCCAATATTCACTTTACCATAGTAGCTCCCGGCCGTATTCTCACCAATATTTCTTATAACGCACTTAAAAGTGATGGCACCAAACATGAACTGCTGGATGAAGGGCAAGCCAAAGGAATTAAGGCAGAGGTTTGTGCAGCCAAAATAGTTTCGGCAGTAGCAAAAAATAAACGCAAAGTGTATATAGTACAACAAGAACTAATTTTATTATTCTTGTACCGTTATTTCCCCTCAGCATTTGTATTATTGGTAAAAAAATTAGGGCTTAAATAATGGAACAACTCATTTCTGGAATTCAACAAGTGGGCATTGGCATACCCGATGCGGGAGCATATTTCACTTGGTTTCGCAAAACGTTTGGCTTCGATGTAAAGATATTTGATGATGAAGCAAAAGCTACTTTAATGACTCGTTATACTGGTGGCGAAGTGCATGCCCGGAGAGCTATTTTAGCTATGAATATGAATGGTGGTGGCGGTGCAGAAATTTGGCAATTTACAAGTCGCAAAACTGTGTATCCAGAACGTGCTCCGGTTTTTGGTGATTTGGGAATGAATGCCGTTAAAATTAAATGCACAAATGTATCGAAGGCTTATGAAGAACTGAATGGAAAAGTTATCTGCTCTCCTCTCTTAACTACGCCTTCCAATGCACAAACATTTTGGGTAACAGACGAGTTTGGAAATACATACCAAGTGATTGAAAGTCGTAACTTTTTCAAAGCCAAGCCTTATATGATGGGTGGAGTTGGTGGTGCTGTAATTGGTGTAAGCAATATTGAAAAATCAATCCAGTTTTACGCACAATGTTTGGGTATTGAAAAAGTAATATACGACAAAACAGGAGAATTTCAAGATTTAGGAGCAGGGCAATATCGGAGGGTTTTGTTATCCTTTCTAAACAATTTTACAGCACCTTTTAGCAAGTTATTGGGCAATATCGAAATTGAATTGGTACAGTCGTTGGACAGAACGCCAACCAAAACTTTTGCCAATCGTTACTGGGGAGATGGTGGTTTTATTCATTTATGCTTTGATGTAAGCAATATGAATGCCCTGAAAGAACGAATGAAAAAAAACGGCATTGAATTTACAGTTGATAGTGCAGATACATTTGATATGGGCGAATCGGGAGGGCGATTTAGTTATGCTGAAGATCCTGATGGAATGTTAATTGAAATGGTTGAAACACATAAAGTTCCCATCATGAAAAAATTCGGTTGGTACCTTGATTTAAAAAAACGTGGTCAACATAAACCTTTGCCTAATTGGATGATTAATGCAATGGGATTAAATAAGGTGAAAGATTAAATCTAAGTAGCCCCATAGAGGCGAAATACAGATTCCCAAGTCAAACACATATACCCAAATACATATTCAATTTGTTTTTGCAGTAAAACATCGACATAGTTAAATTGGTAGGCATTAATGGCACAGCGAATCATATTCATATCTTGATTGGCGTTCGTTCACACCAATCCATTGTAAGTTTAATGCAAGAGGTAAAAGCCAATTCTTCTAGGTGGATTAATGAGAAGAAATTTACAAAAGAAAGATTTGAACGGCAAAGCGGATATGGAGCATTTTCGTATGGAAAATCTCAACTCCCAAATGTGACAATGTATATCCAAAATCAGGAGCAACATCATTTAAAGAACACATTCGTACAAGAGTATAAAGCGTTTTTAGAAAAATTTGAGGTTGATTGTGATGAGCAATATTTTTTTCAAGGATTGTTGTAGCATAATTACATGTCGACCCCACAGGACTCAATTACGTTTTTACATTTATTGTTAACAATATTTCGTTCCTATGGGACAAAATAATTATTGTTCAACTATCAAAATACAATTATAAGCAAGACAAGAAGCAACGTTATCCAATACAACGGAAATAAAAACAAGGTGAGTCCAAATAAAATAGAATCATAAAACACGCTGCCTTTGGTTAGTTTTTTTGCAATCAACATCATTAACCAGTAATGTGGTAAGGCAATCACACCATAATGCAAACGGGTAACCCAACGTTTAGATGTAATATTACTTTCTGTGCTGCTTTTCAGAAGTTCTGAGTACACATCTGCCCCTTTTTCTTCTGATGCTTTCCACCTAGCTACAAACTTTTCATAATCAGTTGTATCTTCATTTAGGCCTGCATCAACATAAGCCAACTGCTCCAGCTGATTTTTAATGCGATCATTCAATTGCTGCACAAATCCAGGGGCATCCAAATAGTGTTGCATTTGCAAATGTGTAATAGGTGTACCATAACGAATAAGAAGAGACTTCCCTCCTCCCGTAAAATGCTCATACGTTAAGCCAACGGGAACAATCACCAATTTTTTTGCATGCTCGTTACTACTCCAAGCGCGCTGAGCTATGCGGGCAGGTCCCTTTTTGAGAGGACGTAAATCCCAATTGTTTTTGCACAATCCTTCACCAAAAATAAGTACCATTCCTCCTTTATTAACCGCTTCGTAACTTGCATCAAACGTTTCAAAATTCTTTCCAATATTCTCTTTACCTTCACTAGCCCTATAAACGGGCAACATATGATAGGCCTTGAATATTTTGGCTAAAACTGGATTTTTAAACGCATCACCTCTTGCCAAAAAATGAGTAGGCCTTGGCAAAAAAGCTCCAATAACCAATGCATCCATAAACGAATTCGGGTGATTGGAAACCAACAAAACAGGACCATTAACCGGAACATTTTGCAGTTGGTGAATATGCACCTTACGGTAAAAGAACCAGAAGCCCAAACGAAGCAACTTTTGTGTTGAAGTGTATAAACTCATCCGTTGGCAATATGCACAAAAATAATAAAAGCCTCAACTTGTGTTGAGGCCCTTGCGGTACGTCCCGATAGTTATTGGGAGGAACTCGAACTCATACATTTTTTAACCCGCAAAAGCCCCAACTTTCGTTGAGGCTTTTGCGGTGCGTCCCAATAGTTATAGAAAGGGACTCAAACTCATACATTTTTTACAACAAAAAAGCCCCAACTTTCGTTGAGGCTTTGCGGTGCGGACGGGACTCGAACCCGCGACCCCGTGCGTGACAGGCACGTATTCTAACCAGCTGAACTACCACACCATGTAGAATATGAATGAGATTTCTCTCAAACGGGATGCAAATATAGGCCTATTAATCGTTTTGTCAACCCAAACTTTAAACTTTTTTATTCGCTATTCTTATTTACTTTGCGCCTCGTATTGGTAGAACACAACTATGACAACATATTTCGACTTCGAAAAATCAATTCAAGAACTTGACGAACAATTACAAAAGGCAAAACAATTAGCCGAAAAGAGCAAGATAGATCTAGCACCAACTATTAAAGACCTTGAAGAAAAAATTCTCCTCGAAAAGAAAAAAATATACGGCAACCTAACAGGCTGGCAGCGTGTACAAATCTCACGCCACGCTGATAGGCCATATGCACTTGATTATATTGAGCATTGTTTCACTGACTTCATTGAACAACATGGCGACCGAAATGTAAAAGATGACAAGGCGATAGTTGGTGGGTTGGCTAGGCTAGGCAATCAAAGTGTAATGGTTATTGGCCACCAAAAAGGCCGCAATACCAAACAACGTCAATTTCGCAACTTTGGAATGCCAAACCCCGAAGGTTACCGCAAAGCCTTGCGCCTGATGAAATTGGCTGAAAAATTTAATATTCCTATTGTAACATTAATTGATACCCCAGGCGCATCACCAGGATTAGAAGCTGAAGAGCGTGGACAAGGTGAAGCCATTGCAAAAAATTTATTGGAAATGAGTGTACTCAAAGTACCTGTAATTTGCGTGGTAATTGGAGAAGGAGCTTCGGGCGGTGCTTTGGGAATTGGTGTGGGTGATAAAGTATTGATGCTTGAAAACACCTGGTACTCGGTTATTTCACCGGAGTCGTGCTCATCTATTTTATGGCGCAGTTGGGATCATAAAGCCAAAGCAGCCGAAGCATTAAAACTTACAGCAACTGATATGCTGCAGAATGGTTTGATTGATGGAATTATTGCAGAGCCGTTAGGCGGTGCACATAACAATCCGGAAGAAATGTATGCAACAATGAAAGAAACTTTGACTCAACAGATCGAAGAACTCAAAAAGTTTGGTTCAGAGGATTTAATCAACAAACGTATTGAAAAGTTTTCAGGCATGGGAGCATTTGAAGAGGTGTAGTATTCTATTAAATCAATCCAACAACGCAGTAATTTTACTCACTAAATCTTTGTTTGAAAATGGTTTGGTGATGTATAAATCTGCTCCTAAATCGTATCCTTTTTGAATATCTGCTTCTTTGCTTTTGGCACTTAAAAATACCACTTTGCAATCCGTATGTTTAGGTGTTTGTTGTATGTAGGTGCAAATAGCATAACCGTCTACATCGGGCATCATAATATCCAGCAAAACCACATCGGGCAAATACGTTTCTAATAACTCAAGAGCCTCTGTTCCGTTTCGTGCAATGGTTACATTAAACCCTGTCTTGCGCATTAAAAACTCAAGCGACATGAGAATATAAGGATCATCGTCAACTACTAAAATTTTATATGCCTGGCTCATGTGCTTATGATGGTAAATTTGTTACAAAAGTAGGTATCATAAATCGGAAATGAGCACCTTTACCTAATTCACTTTTAACTTCGATGCTTCCTCCATGCATTTCTACGATACGTTTGCAAATGGCTAAACCTAATCCCGTACCAACAGGCTTTTTTACCGTTTGATTAATCGCTTGAAAAAATTTATCAAAAATAAACGGTTGCCACTCCAATGGAATCCCTTTTCCAGTATCGCTTACAGAAACATGTACCCATTCATTTTCTTCAACAACATTCACTTTTATAGCCCCTCCCTCAGCAGTAAACTTCATTGCATTGCCCAATAGATTAACAATAACCTGCTGCAATAAATCTTTATCCGCACGAAGCAATAACATGCTGTTAGGTATAAACGTTTTAAAAACAATACTTTTTTCTTTTGCTAATAATGCGAATGAAGTTGAAACATCTTCCACCAATTTTCCAAAATCAAAGGATGTATAATGTAAAGATTGTTTCCCATTCTCATACTTTTCAAGATTTAATACTTGTGTAATCAAATGGCTTAATCGTTCTGACTCTTTTACTACAGCACCTAAAAATTGTTGACGCTGTGCTTCTTCAAGATCAGGATGATCATAGACTATCTCAGCCATTGACCTTATTGAAGTTAAAGGCGTTCGCAGTTCATGTGTTACGGTGTACAGAAATTCATCCTTGGCCTCATCCATTTGTTTTAGTTTGGTATAAGCTTCTTTCAATTGTTCAGATGCCCGGGTGAGTTCATTTGACTTTTTACGGAGCTCTTTGTTTAATTCAATCAACTGCTGCGATTCTTGCAACATTTGAAACACTTCCTTCAAACTAATTTCGTCTTCCTTTGTAACAGTGCTTACCATTATGCGGGCTGATGCAGACCCAATAACTCCAGCTAAAATACGCTCGATAAAATACACCATTCGTGGATCAGCTTTCGGAGATTGCAAATCAATCTTATGACGAGCAGCATAGTTCTGAATCAGGTTTTGTGCCCTCGTTTGGCCTAAAAAATTTGAAAGTAAGGTGTGTAATTCAGGCATGTAAGCTGTTCCTCGCCACATGATGTTTTGCTCTTGCAAATTGTAAGTGTCAATATCAACAAACAATTGCGCTTGAAATATTTCTTGTGCATTAAGTTTACTGTACAATGAAATCCAGAAATAAGCAACACAATTAAACAACATGCTCCAGAACAAGCTATGTGTTATCGAATCAAAACCCTTAAGCCCAAATAATGCTTGTGGATTAAGCCATGAAATGCCAAAAGGGCCATTTAGTAAAACATGATTATCTATAATATGTGTATTAACCAAAGCAGGAACGATTAAGGTGTAAAACCAAATCAAAAAACCAACAATAATTCCTGTAAGCGCCCCATTTTTTGAAGCCGACTTCCAAAACAATCCACCCAAAATAGACGGAACTAACTGGGCCACACCTGCAAATGAAATAAGGCCTATAGAAACCAGTGAAAAATATTGTGCGATGTAGACATCAAACAACAATGCAACAAGTAAAATAACAATAATCGAGAATCTGCGTACACGCAAAATAAGTTGCCGAATGGATTGGTCAACTGTATTCATAAATCCTTGCCTGCTAAACAAAATAGGCATTACCAAGTTATTGCTTACCATTGTACTTAAAGCAATTGTTTCAACAATAATCATGCTGGTGGCTGCCGAAAAACCTCCGATAAATACAGCCAAACTCAATACATCATGTTTAAAAAATAAAGGAATAGCCAATACATACGTATCAGCATCAACCGAGGATGGCAAACTTAACTTGCCCCCAAAAGCAATGGGCAAAACAAAAACATTAATAACCAGCAAATACAGTGGGAACATCCAAATAGCCTTTTTTAAATGTTCCTCTTTAATATTTTCAATCACACCTACCTGAAACTGCCTAGGCAAAAAAACGACCGCAACCATCGATAACATCATAATCGTGAACCAGCTCATATATCCATGCTCTCCATTGAGCGTAAACAATTGTTGCAAATCGCTATTTTGTTCTGCCAATTCAAATACATTAGAAAAACCGCCAAATACTCCATAGGTCACAAATACCCCGGCCGCAACAAATGCCACCAATTTTACAATAGACTCGAAGGCGATGGCCGCAACCATTCCTTCATGTTTTTCTGTTGCATCAACAGAGCGTGTGCCAAAAATGATTATAAATACAGCTAATACAAGTGTAATATATATGGTACTTGACTCAGGTAAACTGTTTGCTGTAAGCACATCCAAACTAATTGATATGGCTTTTATTTGCAAAGCGATGTAAGGGATAACTGCTATAATACAAAACAAACTTACTACCGAGGCGATTGAACTGTTTTTACCATAACGCGTGGAAATGAAGTCAGCAATACTGTTTACTCGCTGCGCTTTGGTGATGCGAATAATTTTATACAATACGGGAAAAAAAAGTGCTGCACCTAATGTAGGACCAATATAAATAGTTAGAAAATCAATACCCTGTGTTGCTGCCCTACCGACACTCCCATAATAAGTCCATGCAGTACAATAAACGCACAGTGATAATGCATAAACATAGGGGTTGTTCACTACACTTTTACCAATCTTTAAACGAAACTCAGCAAAGTAAGCAACTGCAAAAAGCAGCACCAAGTACATCAGTGCACATGCAATAATAATCCAATTATTCATGGGGTTGTTTTGATGACTTCCTAAAAGGTTTTATTTCAGCAGCAACGTAAAGCAAAATGATGCTTACCACCCACACTATAGCGATGTACACGAACAAAACGGGTATATGTCCAATGGTATTTTGTGTATTTACAATAGACAACAAGGGATAACCAAACAATAAACTGAGTGCAATAAATAAAGCCGTATTTTTTTGACGTTTATTGGAATTCATGGTAACTAAAAATCCAAATTAGCATAAATTCGGTAAAACAAAAAGCCGCTTGCATTTGCAAACGGCTTTTTGTTATTGGGTGTTGGCTATAACTCCTCTGAACTTTCGGGTAAATGATCATATTCACCTTTTAAAGCATATAATCCAAAAATGACCAAGCCTGCACAAATGGGTAAAAATATAATTAAGATAATTGCCCATTGTAAGAGTGTATTCGTACGCGCAATTCCTTCTGCGGCAGCGGCTACTTTTTCAGATGCTTGGCTAAACATAAAAATTACCAGTACAGGAGCGAGTACAATCCATACCACTCCTAAAATTCTTTTAATTGTATTCATAATGTTACTATTTTAAAATGTTAGTCGTTTACGTTTTCGTCAATTTTGTTGTTAATGTATACTGCACCAATAATAAATGAGGCAATCGCTATTCCGATTGGATACCACAAACCACTAAGTGGTGTAGAACTGCTATAGCTGGCAATTAAGGTAGCAATAAATGGAACCAATCCGCCAAATACGCCATTACCTATATGGTATGGAAGCGACATGGAAGTATATCGAATTTTAGTTGGAAACAGTTCAACTAAGAATGCCGCAATTGGTCCGTAAACCATTGTTACAAAAATGATTTGTATAAATACCAAAAATACAAATAGCCAAAAATTACGATCAGATAATTTTTTATCAATATAGGTTGTTTTGATTTCTGGTGCTTTGCTTCCATCGGCAAAACGTTTTTCAGTAATTACTTCTTTAAATGCAGCACCCGAAGTTAATTGCTTAGAAACTGTTGTTGTTAAAATTGAATCTTGCGAACCTGCAATTGCTTCAACTTTTGTAATAGGTGCTTCTGCACTTTGCACTGTTTCGGCAGTGAGCACAGTTATTGAGGTTTTATCTAAAAATAATTGGTAAATAGGGCGATAACAAATTATACCCAATAACATTCCAGTAAGCATTATCCATTTACGACCTACACGATCACTCCAACTACCAAATACAACAAAAAAGGGTGTTGCAAATAATATTGCCCATAACAAAATGTAGCGCGATTCATTGAAATCGAGTTTAACTGTATTTTCCAAAAATGATTGCGCATAAAATTGACCTGTATACCAAATTACACCTTGTCCCATTGTAGCACCAAACAGTGCAAGCAATACCATTTTAAAATTAGCTTTATGGCTAAAGCTCTCCTTTAATGGATTCACCGAAATTTTACCCTCAGATTTCAACTTTGAAAACATGGGGGATTCGTGCATTTTCATCCGGATATAAATTGAAACAACCACTAACAAAATTGAAAGTAGAAATGGAATACGCCAACCCCAATCTGCAAAGGCCGCTGCGCCAATTGAGTTTTTAGTGAGCACAATAACTCCGAGTGATAAAAACAAACCTAAGGTGGCCGTAGTTTGAATCCAACTGGTGAAAAAACCACGCCTACCTGCCGGAGCATGTTCTGCTACATAGGTTGCTGCTCCCCCATATTCACCACCCAAAGCCAAACCTTGAATTAAACGAAGAATGAGTACCAAGATGGGAGCTGTGTAACCGATTGTGGCATATGAAGGAATAAGTCCAATTAAAAATGTGGAACCACCCATCAAAACAAGGGTGAGCAAAAAAGTGTATTTACGGCCAATTAAATCACCCAATCGCCCAAAAACCAAAGCTCCAAAAGGACGAACAATAAATCCTGCCGCAAAAATTGCCAATGTATTAATGAGTGCCGAAGCGCCTGCATCGCTTGGAAACAATTGCTTGCCAATGATAACAGCCAAGCTGCCAAAGATGTAGAAATCGTACCACTCAATGAGTGTACCGAGTGATGAAGCACCAATAACTTTAAAGATGCTTTGTTGTTGATTTGAGTTTTCCATAAGTATGTAGGTATATTGATGATTATAAATAAACTTGAAATTGAATGGAGAATTCGGCTTTGCGTGAATCCAAAATCACGTCACCATAAGGCCTTGTTGGATCAGCATTTTTGAATACGGGTCGAGCTCTATAGTTAAAGGTAATTTTTGAAGAATGTCCGTTTAAGTACCAGTTTAAGCCTATGTCAGGTGTAACATCACGGTCCTTTATTCTTTCAAATGTTGATACGGTTACAGCAGCATAAGGTTGCAACTTGCCTAGTTTACCCATTTTGGGCAACAATAAACCAGATTGCCCATAAATAATACTTCCCGTACCAGTAGTTGGCATTGCATTTCCTGAACCATTAAAACTGCTTTGTGCTGCAATTACTCCATTTGTTGGATTATCAATGGCAATATTGCGCACATAGTTTGGTCCCATATCAAAATGGTTGTAATTTAAATAAGCAGTGAGCGCAAATCCATTTTTGAGCGGAAGGTCTAAAAAAGCATCTGCCGCAATAAACAATTGATTGTGTGTTACGGTATCCCACCTACCTATGGCGTTAGGTTTGGCAGACCACATAGCATCAGGATGGTAATAAGCTCCAACACCTAAATTAAAAACTTTTTTGGTACCAAGATAAGTACCCACCGTAAAAGGCAATAAGTTGTTTTCAATATCCCAAAACTGGTATTGAAAATATCCCTGAAACGCGTTTTTGGGCTGACCACCTCCTTTATAGTTTGCAATTTCCACCTTGTTTTTTGCCGCAGTTGTATCCAATCTGGTTAAGGCTGTACCTTTAGGCAATGCGTATGGAAAATTGATTGAAGCACGGTAATCAAGCCTATTGTTTGGCAAAATTTTTCCTTTAAAGTAAATACCAAACTGCCGGGCGAACTGATCTGTTGCCTCTATATTTTGCCAGTTAAATATAGGAGCATCAATAGCTAAAAAACTTAGTGTAGATGCTGATCCCATTCGCGATGGACCTTGCCAGTAATGCAATCCAGCTCCTATCGAAAGTTTGTTTTGAAACACTTTGTGTTCCACCCAAGCATCATGTAAAAACAACTGTGGTTTTTTACCGTCTAAACCTGTTGCTCCTTGCCCGTTTGCACCACCGCTTACTTGGTTAGAATTGTTAATACCAAAATGAGTTAAGATTAAAAAATCAGGTGTGATTTGGGAGTATAATAAGAAACGAGACCTGCGCAAACTCATGTCCCATTGGCTCTTAGATAATTCTCCGTTGATAGTTGAGCCAGGGTTATTATCTGTGTAACGTACCCATACTTGATGCCAGGTAATCATACGCACATACTTTTTCCCTGTGCTATCTAAATTTACTTTGATTCCTGAACCGTAGTTATCAGTTCCTTGACCAAAACTGGCAAGCGAACACAAAAGCAGCAGTCCGGTGCCAATGAATGAGTAATATGTTTTCATACTGTGAGTAATTGTTGGTTTTCGAGAACAAATCTCTAAACTCTAACGGGCTCACCTATATCAAAACTATATTGATGTAAAATGGTATAGTTTAAAGTTCACCATTTTACTTTTTACCCTTTAATCGCTCCCATTTAATAAGCATGAATTTATCCCCCAATTCAGTAATAATCATTCCTGCATTTTTTAGTTGATCACGGTTTGACAAATAGCTTGTTAACTCATCGTGTCGCAATACTTTGTAGGTTGGATGGTATTCTGGATTTTCGGGTGCAGATATACCGTACTTTTTTACCCAGTTCATTACCGATACATGGCTCACACCAATCAAACGTTCAATTTCACGTAAACTCACCCCTTCTATATATAATTGAAGTGCCTTAATTACATAATAGGTATCGATGCTTTTCCCATCTTTTAATACTGAAAAATAGTAATTACATGATTTACACAAATACCTCTGACGACCTTTAACCAAGCCGCTTTTGTTTATATTTTCAGTTTTACATTTTGGACAATGGATTGCTTCCATACCATTTAAATTGAACACAACTATACATAATTAGCATAACAATACCTATTTAGCAAGATATGATGAGGCTAATACTAGAGCGATAAATACCTTCGTAATCATAATTTAACAACCACCATTATGTCATACTCATACCAAATCACAAGCTTTGAACAATACAAAGAAGCGTACCGCAAAAGCATCGAAAACCCTGAACAATTTTGGGGCGAAATTGCTGATCAATTCACTTGGCATCAAAAATGGGATAAAGTTCTTGATTGGAACTTTACCGAACCCAAAGTAGAATGGTTTAAAGGAGGTAAACTCAACATTACTGAAAACTGTATTGATAGGCATTTAGCAACACGAGGTGAAGACCCAGCTATTATATGGGAACCGAATAATCCTGAAGAACGGACGCGCATTGTAACATACAATCGGTTACACAAACGTGTTTGCCAAGTAGCGCAAATGCTTACCAACCTTGGTGTAAAAAAAGGTGATCGTGTATGCATTTATATGGGAATGATTCCTGAATTAACATATGCCGTTTTAGGATGCGCTCGAATTGGTGCAATTCATTCGGTAATTTTTGGCGGATTCTCGGCACAAAGCATTGCCGATAGGGTTTACGATGCACAAGCTGAATATATTATAACCTGTGATGGTGCTTACAGAGGCAATAAAGATATTCCACTTAAAGGTGTAATTGATGACGCTTTGATAGGAAACCGAACCGTAAAAAAAGTAATTGTGTACACGCGTACCCGCACCCCGGTATCAATGATTAAAGGTCGTGATGTGTGGTGGGAAGATGAAATGGAACATGCGGAAACACAAATAGAGAAAGATGGTGTTGTACATTTTCCTGCGGCTTCAATGGATGCTGAGGATCCTCTTTTTATTTTATACACTTCCGGTTCTACAGGCAAACCCAAAGGTGTAGTACATACCATAGGAGGCTATATGATATGGACCAACTATACGTTTATAAATGTATTTCAATACCAACCGGGGCAAGTACACTTTTGTACAGCCGATATTGGATGGATTACAGGACATAGTTACATCGTTTATGGACCATTGAGTGCAGGCGCAACAACCGTATTATTTGAAGGTGTACCTACCTGGCCAGATGCGGGACGCTTTTGGGAAATTGTAGACAAGCACAAAGTAAATATAATGTATACTGCTCCAACTGCTATTCGCAGTTTAATGGGCTTTGGTTTAAATTATGTAAAGGATAAAAATTTGAGCTCGCTAAAAGTATTGGGCACTGTTGGCGAACCGATAAATGAGGAAGCTTGGCATTGGTATCATCAAAATATTGGCAAAGAAAAATGTCCGATAGTGGATACTTGGTGGCAAACTGAAACCGGAGGAACATTAATATCAAATTTGGCTGGTGTTACACCACAAAAACCAGCGCATGCTACTTTACCAATGCCTGGGGTACAACCGCAATTGGTAGATGAAAACGGAAATGTGATAGAGGGCAATGGTGTGAGTGGAAATTTGTGCATTACCCATCCATGGCCCGGTATGCTACGCACAACCTATGGAGATCATGAACGCTGTCGCACAACATATTTCGCGACTTATCCCGGTAAATATTTTACAGGAGATGGTTGTTTACGCGATAATGATGGAAATTACCGCATTACTGGTCGTGTAGATGATGTACTCAATGTAAGTGGACATCGAATTGGAACAGCTGAATTGGAGAATGCATTGAATATGCACAGTGGTGTGGTAGAAAGTGCAATTGTTGGCTATCCGCATGATTTAAAAGGTCAAGGCATCTATGCATATGTGATTTATGAAGGACATCATCATGACGAAAACCTCACTCGACAAGATATTATCCAAACCGTTTCGCGCATTATTGGTCCCATTGCCAAGCCCGATAAAATTCAGTTTGTAAAAGGACTACCTAAAACACGAAGTGGTAAAATTATGCGCAGGATATTGCGCAAAATTGCCGAAGGTGAAACCGAAAATTTAGGTGATACATCAACATTATTGGACCCTGGTGTGGTAGATGAAATTAAGAATGGAGCGTTATAAATTATTATAATAACTTCAACTGATCGCCAACTTTGTAAGGGCGTTCAAATGCGGTTGTGTTAAAATCGTAGAGTGGTTGTTGTGACATATATTTATTACGAGATGCTACAAATAAATTGCGAATGGTTTCAGCGATTTTCCCCTCGCCTTTCATGCGTTTGGTGTAACGTGAATCATTCACCTGACCACCATGGCAGGCTGCTGTTTGTTTTAAAATTTTAGTCGCTGCATCAGGATACGCTTTGTGTACCCAGTCACTAAACAAGGCATTGAGTTTTCCATTTAAACGAAGTATCGTATAACCCGCATTGTAGGCTCCCGCTTTGCCTGCGGCTTGTATTACTTCAGCTATTCCATAATTAGTTAAACCCGGAATAATAGGTGCTACCATTACGCCACAAGGTATGCCTGCTTGTGTTAATTGTTCAACTACTTTCAGTCTATTAGCATAAGTTGTAGTGCGAGGTTCTAACTTTTGCCTGATGCTTTCATCTAACGAAGTAATGGTAACATATACTTGCACCAATTGATGCGATGCAAGTTGTTTTAGGATATCCAAATCGCGCAGGATTAATTGGTTTTTGGTGATAATACCAACAGGGTTTTTATACGCTAAACAAACCTCTAATAATTGCCGTGTGAGTTTATACGTGCGTTCTATAGGCTGGTAACAATCAGTATTTCCTGATAACGATATAACTGCGGGGTTCCAATTTTTATGTTCGAAAGCTTGCGCCAGCAATTGAGGTGCATTGGGTTTGGCAATAAGCTTTGATTCAAAATCAAGTCCAGCACTGAATCCCCAGTATTCATGACTATTTCGTGCATAACAATACACACAGCCATGCTCACAACCTTGGTATGGATTTACTGAAAATTGCATTCCCACATCAGGACTCTCAATTTTATTGACGATATTTTTGGGGTAATCAAAAAATACTTGTGTTGTTACTTCTTGCAGTAAAGGTTCATCCAGCCCTTCAACATGTTCGGTTACCGTTTCGTATTTGCTAAAACGATTAGGGGTATTTTGTTGTGAGCCTCTACCTTTGATTAAATCATTCATAAAAAATTGTGCTATTGAGAACGCATCGTAACAACCTCTGTGACCCCATTTAAGGATACAGGTTGATATAAAGAATTTTACTTCGTCTTTTATTTATTTACCTCTTTTCAACTGTTCAATCTCCACCCGCATGCTGCGCAGCATGTTTACAATACTTTCTAAATTTAGCTCTTCATCTTTTTTATCTGAGATATTTAAGGTGCATACAAACTGCCAAATTTCCAATATATCTTTGGCATGAACGTTATATGGAGAGTATGTTTTATTGTCGGAGTGCAACTCCAATATATTGCCCTTAGCATAAATTCGTTTGTACACAATGCCTTCATCTTTTGTAATC
>JALONP010000001.1 GCA_025454875.1 Bacteroidia bacterium
GGCTAATAAAAACTCAACAACACCTTTGCGAGCATCCAGTACTTTTTCGCTGGTAAAGTTTTTCACTTCCATGCCATCCATTACGGTGGTGCGGCAGCTTGCTACAAGTTTAGGCATTGGGCGAGGATCTTTTTCGCTGCCTTTGCTTACTTCAACCAAGCAAGTGCGGCAATAGCCACCGCTGGTTTTAAGCGAACTGTAATAACACATGGCAGGAGGGGCCACATCCTTGCCAATTGCGCGGGCAGCATTAAGAATGGTTGTTCCATCTGCTACCTCAACTGTAATTCCATCTATGGTTACTTTTGCCATATTTTTTATTTATCGTTTTCGCAAAAAGCGAATTTCTTTATTTTGTTTCTAGCCGCAGATTACGCAGATTTAGTTACGTAGTCGTTGGTTTTATTGCCACTGATTAACACAGAATTTATTGTGTTGTTATGTGGTATAATTTTTTCTTTTTTAGCCGCTCCCGATAGCTATCTGGATACGCAAATTTTATTTTTTAATCAGCGCAATTAGCGGCTTTTTCTTTATTATTTCCTCTGATTTAACATTTTTCTGTGCTCATCCGTGGCGGTAATTATAAGCTACTATATGCCGCTGCCGGATCCATATTGTTGGTATGGAAATAGTATTTTACGTCTTTTATTTTTTCTCCATGTTTAACATACTCTTCAAACTCAGCTCTAAAATGGCGAATGGCACTAGCCACAGGCCAAGCAGCTGCATCGCCTAATGGGCAAATGGTATTGCCTTCAATTTTACGTTGCAACTCCCAAAGTAAATCAATGTCTTCGAGTGAGCCATGTCCATCTACAATTTTGTGTAATATTTTTTCCATCCATCCTGTTCCCTCGCGGCATGGGCTGCACTGTCCGCAGCTTTCGTGGTGGTAAAAACGGGTGAAGTTCCATAGATTTTTAGGAATGCTTACTGTTTCATCCATCACAATGAAACCACCGGATCCCAACATGGTACCAGTTGCAAATCCACCATCTGCTAAGCTCTCGTAGGTCATTAAACGAGGCTCACCTGCCGCTGTTTTTAAGATTAAGTCGGTTGGTAAAATAGGAACTGAAGAACCTCCGGCAACAACTGCTTTTAGTTTTTTGTCATTTAAGATACCGCCACAATATTCATCGCTGTAGATAAACTCTTCAACTGGAACACCCAATTCAATTTCATAAATACCCGGTTTTTTGATATGCCCTGAAGCTGAAATTAACTTTGTTCCGGTTGATTTACCAATACCAATTGCAGCGTAAGCATCGCCACCTTGGTTCACAATCGGAACCACTGCGGCAATGGTTTCAACATTATTCACCACTGTTGGGCAACCATACAAACCTGCAATGGCTGGAAATGGCGGTTTAATGCGAGGGTTGCCACGTTTACCTTCGAGTGATTCTAACAAAGCAGTTTCTTCACCGCAGATGTAAGCTCCACCACCAGGTTGAACATACAAATCTAAGTCGTAACCAGAACCTTGTATGTTTTTACCTAACCAACCTGCAGCATATGCTTCAGCAATTGCTTTTTCTAAAATAGCAATAACGTAGTAATATTCACCACGTACATAAATATATGAAGTATTCGCACCCAACGCATAACTCGAAGTAATCATTCCTTCAATAAGTAAATGCGGCAAGCGCGACATCAAGTAGCGATCTTTAAATGTTCCGGGTTCACTTTCATCTGCATTGCAAACCAAATAACGAGGAACACCTTCAGGTTTGGCCAAAAAACTCCATTTCATTCCAGTAGGAAAACCAGCACCACCACGACCACGAAGTCCAGATTTTTTTACTTCTTCAACCACTTCTTCGGGTTTCATGGTTTTTACGGCTTTTTCAACCGAAGCATAACCACCCATTTTGCGGTATACTTCATAACCTTGAATTCCTGGTACGTTAATATGTTCTGTTAAAAGTTTTCTTCCCATTTTATTTACTTCTTTTTGCCACTGGTTACTTTACTTACGCGGTTTTAGCCGCTAATTACGTTAATTTATTTATTGTTTATCCCTATGCTTTTGTTCAATACTACTCGTCTGTAAGTCAAAGAATCTTCACCAAAATTTACTAAAATGCCTAATTGATAACCACTGATAGCAAGGTAATTAATTACCTGTTTGTAATGATTTTCAATTGCACCCTCTTGAGCTTTTACCTCAAGTATTATTTTATTATCAATTGTGAAATCAGATACATAATAATGTGTTAGCAACTCATCTTTATAATGAATTTCAAATCTTTTTTCTCTTTCAAATTGAATCCCTTTTAGCTTAAACTCATGTTGAAGTGCATCTTTGTAAACAGCTTCTAAAAATCCCTTGCCTAAATATGAATGAACCTCCATACAAGCTCCTATAATTGAGTAAGCTTCTTCAGAAAAAGGATAGTCAACACTATTTTTTAGATTTAACTGAGGCATTTAATTTAAGTAATTGGCGAAATTAGCGGCTTTATATTTTTATCAATAACTTTCTATTACTACATCATCAAAGTAGGTTTTGCGTTTGTTTTCCCTTCTCAAATTGTCCAACAGTGCATCTACTTTTTCAAGCGTGAGGTTTTCATGAAATTGAGCCCCACACATCAACATTGGTGCCGTTCCACAAGAGCCCAAACACTCGACTGTTTTCAAAGTGAACATTCCATCTGTGGTTGTTTCGCCTTCTTTAATTCCCAATCGTTTTTCAATATGTTTTACCACATCTTCGGCTCCGCGTAACCAACAACTGCTGGTTCTGCAAACCTCCAATAAGCATTTGCCCACTGGCTTTAAATTGTACATGCTGTAAAACGATGCAACTTCATATACTTCTATTGGTTGCAGGTTTAAGATACTTGCTACGTAATCCATAACCTCTGGACTTAACCAACCATCAAACTCTGCTTGTGCAATATGCAATACAGGTAGCAGTGCCGATTTTTGTTTTCCGGCAGGGTAACGGGCTATAATTTGTTGAACCGTAGCCATCGTTTCTGCATTAAATTTTATTTCAGTAGTCATTATCTTTTTATTTTAATTTTTAGCTGCAGATTTCGCAGATTTAATATTAAAATTCACACAACCAGTTAATCTTCAGTTATCCCTAAATTTTATCATCACATTTTCAAATCACTTAGGCATCCAACTCTCCTGCAATTACATTCATGCTACTCATGGTAATAATTGCATCACTCAACATCGAACCTTTAATCATTTCAGGGTAGGCTTGATAATAAATAAAACAAGGCCTACGGAAATGAAGGCGGTACGCTGCGCGTCCTCCATCACTTACCAAATAAAATCCAAGTTCTCCATTTCCTCCTTCAACCGCATGGTACACTTCACCTTTTGGCACTTCTGTTTCACCCATCACTATTTTAAAATGCCAAATCAATGATTCCATGCTGGTGTACACATCTTCTTTAGGTGGCAAATAAAACTCGGGTACATCAGCAAAAAATTTACCCGGAGGCATATTGTCCAATGCTTGTTGAATGACTTTTAAGCTTTCCCACATTTCCTCTTGTCTCACCCTAAAGCGATCAAATGTATCACCGGCTGTTCCAATAGGAATATTAAATTCAAAATCTTGGTAGGAGCTATAAGGATTCATTACACGCACATCGTAATCAACTCCTGCAGCACGTAAATTTGGACCTGTAAATCCGTAAGCCAATGCACGCTCTGCGCTTATTGCTCCCACACCTACAATACGATCCATAAAAATACGGTTACGTTCCAGTAGGTTGGTGAATTCGGTTAAAGCCTTAGGGAACTCTTTTAAAAAGGCCTTTAGTTTTTTATAAACCTCATCATTAAAATCGCGCTCCAAGCCACCTATGCGGCCAATATTGGTTGTTAAGCGCGCACCACAGATTTGTTCGTAGATATCGTAAATTTTTTCACGCCATTGGAACATGTAAGTAAAACCTGTTAATGCTCCTGTATCAGCGCCAATAATGGTATTGCAAATAATATGATCAGCAATGCGCGCAAGTTCCATAATGATAACACGCATGTATTGCGCACGTTTTGGAATTTCGGCTCCAATCAATTTTTCAACCGTCATGTGCCATCCCATATTGTTAATAGGAGAGGAGCAATAGTTAAGCCTATCGGTTAACGGAGTTACTTGATAATACGGACGGTGTTCGGCAATTTTTTCAAAAGCGCGGTGAATGTATCCTACGGTTTGTTCAGCATCTTTAATGATTTCACCATCCATTTTAAGGATGTTCTGAAAAATGCCGTGTGTTGCAGGGTGGGTAGGGCCAAGGTTAAGGATATTGTAATCCTCATCACTGTGTTGGTTACCCAATGTTGAGTGATGCTCGGTTGTTAATTCGTTTTTTATTTCGGTAATATTACTCATGTTGTTTTTCAATTACCTTCCAAAATATTGATCTTCTTTATCTGTGCGTGTTCCGTCTTCAAGCGGATATTCTTTGCGTAACGGGAAATAATCCATTTCATCTACGTTCAAAATTCTACGTAAGTCAGGATGCCCTTCAAACTGAATTCCATAAAAGTCAAATGTTTCACGTTCTTGCCAGTTGGCCGCAGGAAAAATATCACTTATACTGGCAATGCTTGGTTGTTCAAGTGACATAAAACACTTGATGCGCAACCTTACATTATTTGTTAAACTATGCAGATGGTAAATCACACCCAATTCAGCACCTGTTGCTTCAGGGAAGTGAATTCCGCAGACATCGGTTAAAAACTGAAATTTTAATTCAGGGTCGTTTTTCAACCACGTAATCACCTCTTTGATTTTGTCTTTATGCAATACGATTGTTGCCAATTCGTATGGAGTTGATTCATTGTAAATAAACTCACCGAAATGAGCACGTAGCCTGCTTAATAAATATTCGTTGGTTATTTCACTCATATCAATCAATTCCGTAAGTAGCCAATAATGCTTTGTATTCGGCAGAGTTTCTGCGGTCGCGTGTTTCGTTCTTGGCCAATTCTTGTACCTTCATTACACCATCAATAATTTGTTCGGGGCGTGGAGGGCAACCTGGTACATACACATCAACAGGGATCACTTTATCAATACCTTGCAACACAGAGTAAGTGTCAAATATTCCGCCACTGCTCGCGCAAGCACCAATTGCAATTACCCAGCGAGGTTCGGCCATTTGCAAATACACTTGTTTGACAACGGGGCCCATTTTTTTTGCAATGGTTCCAGCAACCAACAAAACATCAGCCTGACGTGGTGAAAAACTGATGCGCTCTGATCCAAAACGAGCCAAATCGTAGTTTGAGCCCATGGTAGCCATAAATTCAATACCGCAGCATGAGGTTGCAAAAGGGAGCGGCCATAATGAATTTGCACGAGCTAAGCCAACCGCTTTATCAAGCGAAGTGGCAAAAAATCCAGGACCTTCAACTCCTGGAGGCATTTTGATGATATCTTTTTCGGTTGACATTTTATTTACGGTTTTAGGCTTTCTGGTTTTTGGGTTTATGGCTTAGTGATTATCTAAAACATGTAACCTTGAATCCATTAAACCAATGAACTTATTCCCACTTCAAAGCACCTTTTTTGATAATGTAAAAGAAACCTAGTAAAAGTGTGCCTGTGAATAGCAACATTTCTATGAAACCGAAGGTGCCTAATTGTTTGAAATTAACGGCCCATGGGTACATAAAAATGACTTCTACATCAAACATTACAAATAAGATAGCAGTAAGGAAGTATTTAATTGAGAATGGGAGTCGCGCATTGCCTTGGCTGTCAATTCCACATTCGAAGTTGTCGAGTTTTTTTTCGCTTTTGCGTTTAGGGCCTATCCAATGGGTGGCCAACATGGTTGTAACAATAAAACCTGCAGCTACTAAAAATTGGATAAAGATGGCTGCGTAATCTATTGGGTTTGACATACGTTTTTTATTTTTTTAGCGAGGTGCGCAAACTTACATAATTAATTCATTTTACCATATGAAATTACCAACAACAGCATGGTATTATGAGCCAATGGAATTGCGCACTCTTTGTGTAAACTCACGTAATGCAACTGCGGTTTCTTTACCCTCGTTTCTTACCCTTTGTAAAATATCGATGGCTCCCAGAATATGGGTGAATTTTTCACCATCATCTTCACCTTCAACTTCAATGGTTAACGGTAGCTCATTCTCAAGGGCTTGTTCTGCTTCGGTAAGCGTTTCTAAGTTGTAAGTTTCAACAAGTTTTTTGATTGCAGCAATTTTCATTTGTTAAAGGATTTGTTGGATCAATTTTTCAACGCCATCTTCTTTGGCTGTGGTATCGGCAGCAACCAGTTTTCCATCTTTAAAAACGGCAAAATAGGGCAGGTTGCTTACCCCTGCAAGTTTGCGTGCTTCAGGGTTTTCTTCGGCATTCACATCCAAAAAGGTAACGCCAGCAAATTCAGCCTTATCGCTCATTTTTTTAAACTTTGGAGAGAATAAACGGCAGGTGCCACACCAATTGGCAAAATACTTTACCACTACTTTGTTGTGTTGTTGTAATAAGGATGCAAAGTCTTGATCTGTGCTAACAGTAACCATGTTTATAATTTTTATTTTAACAGCCAAACTACGGTAAAAGTTTCCCAACAAAAAAGGCGGCATAAATATGCCGCCTTTTTTGTTGGGAAGTCAATCAGTTACAGTTTAAAAGGAGCAATCGATTGCAAGTTCAGACCAATACCTGCTGAAAGGACACGGTATTCGCCAAATGTGTAATCAGCATGAAACGTTAACACTGCTAGTTTTAAACGGAATCCTGCGTTGGCTCTAAATCCACTGATATCACCACTGATCGTTACAGGATCTTTTAGTTCTTCAATTCGTGCTGGCTTACCAAACGATGGATCGAGTGGGTTTGTAGCAGCAGCAACACTGTTGGGTACTGTAACTGGATAATCGCCTAATATTTTAAGGTCGGTTGATGCATTTTGATAGCCCAATCCAACATACGGTGTGAATGGACCTAATTTTTTTGATATAATCACATTGGTTGTCCAGGCAGTAGATTTGAACTCTGCTTTTTGGTTGTTGTAATTTTTGCCTGGGTTAGGGTTGTAGATATTGGTATCTGATACTGGTTGGAGTGCGTTATTGCCTGAAAAACGCACGTCTGAACTCATGGTGGTGTATCCAAACATAGCCGACATATCGAAAGGTAGATTTTTGAGTCCAGGAATCCATTGCTTAAAATCGTGTTTAACAGCAAATCCAAACAAGCCAATTCCTGCATCGCCTAAGCTTAATGAAGGCACAAACCGAATCGCTATATCTGTACCAAATCCAACACCTACAGCAAGTTGTGCGGTTGGAACTGCAAATAAATTTGTTCCAATTCCCTCTGGTAATTGAAATTGGGCAATTGCAGTATCCTGATTAGTAAATGGACTTTTATCCACAACCTCTATGATTGGGCCTTTGCCGCTTCCAAATACCGAAGGCGCTTCGCTTGGTTGACCAGCCTGTGGACGCACTTTTTGAAGTCCGTTTAATGAAAAGGTTTGGTCAGCAGTAGGGGCAAAAGTAAGGTTGGCCGAAACAGTGATATCAAAACCGCCAATTCCATGTGGTTTAGCTGTTTGGTACCATCCACTATTAAGGCCTGCACCAAAAGATTTCATTAGTGGACCCATATAGCCATTAAATAGTGCATTTGCATCAGATTGCCCTGCTCTTAACAGCACAGCGGCATCACCTTGCGCAAAGGCAGGTGCAGTTGCCGCAACAATGATTCCAGCTGCAACAACTTTAGAGATTGATTTGTACAATGTAGTCATAGGATTGTGGTTTATTTTTTTCAATTCAAAAGTATTGGGAAGTATCCGTAAAACCAATGTGTTTTCAAAAAATACGTAAGATGTCGTAGTTCAAGTATTGTTATTTGTATTGCTTTTTACGTGTATTGCATGTGATGCGCTCAACAACAATTCAATGGGTAACTGTGCTGGCAATTGGTATTGCCTTATTGTACTTGGCTTTTCGCAATATTCCAATTGAATCTTTGCAACAAACATTACAAAATGGCAATTACAAGATGCTGCTACCTGTTTACCTTGTTTCAATTTTGGGGTACTGGTTTCGCAGCAAACGCTGGCAATTGCTAACCAATGCGATGGATGCAAATGCCACTGTATCTGTCTTATTTGGATCACTGAGCATGGGTTATGCTGTAAATATTGTTACACCAAGGTTGGGTGAAATTACACGCTGTGCCTTGCTTTCGAAATATGGATCTATGCCAATTGAGCGATCGGTATTAAGTGTTGTAGTAGAACGAATCGTAGATGTGCTTTCGCTCTTAATATTGCTTTTGGTTTCTGCATTTTTTGTGTCGACATCAGTTGATGATTTCATTCAGAGATATATTATCAATGCATTTGCTGAACGCTTAAAACAAATAAAGTTAAGCCCATGGTTTCCATTGCTGCTCATTACAGCGCTGACGGTGTTTGGTTTATTACTTTATTGGTTTTACAAGAGGCTTCCACAGTTGGCGAAAAGGATACAATCTTTGAGCGGTGCGGCCAAGCAATTGATTGAGATGAAGCAAAAAACACTTTTCGCTATTTACACCGTGCTTATATGGGTTTGTTATTACTTAATGACTTATTTGTGGTTTTCGGTATTTACTGAAACGGCAACTTTGGGTCTTTCGCATGCATTTGTGCTAATGGTTATCGGAAGTTTGGGGAGGTCGGTACCAATACAAGGAGGCGGAATGGGTGCGTATCACTTTTTGGTAAGCCAGTTATTATTGGTATTTGGTGTTTCAATTACAACAGGTACCGCACTTGCATTCGTGATTCACGGAGCGCAGTTGTTGTTAACTTTTGTACTTGGGTTGGTTTCGTGGTTAGGGTTGGTTAGGTTATCTTCGCGCACATGAAAGTATCATACTTTAGTTTAATCCTATTTGTCGCAATAGGTGCTCAGGCGCAAGTGGTCAAGGTTGGCAACGACACCTTAACGGATATTGCCTGTTGGAACGCAGAGTGGTTTGGTGATGTTATTGAGGGTCCAACCAACGAAGCCCTTCAATTTACCAATGTAAAAACGGTAATTGAACGCACCGATATGGATGCTTGGGGTTTGTGCGAAGTGTCGGATAATACCGTATTTGCAAATTTATTGGCCCAACTTCCAGCGTATGACGGAGTAAATTCAAGTTTCTCGGCAACGCAAAAAATGGCAATGATTTGGAAGAAAAGCATGTTCGAATTGGTATCGTATCGAAATTTGGCAGATGCGTCTTCATTTGATTTTGCGGGTAGACGGCCACTTGAAGTTGCACTTAAAACCAAAGGAGCAAACCCGATAGATACTATTTATTTTTATGTGTTGCACTTAAAAGCAAACACAGGCCCTAGTCCTGATACAGCGTCTTATAACCGCAGAAAAAGAGCAATGGATTGGCTCAAAATGTATATTGAACAAAATCGTTCACAACAAAAAATCGTGTTGTTGGGCGATTATAATGACGATTTAGACCAATCAGTAATTAGCCTTGGTGGGCAACCTTTACCAACCCCATTTGCATCATTTGTTAACGATACAACTCGTTATTTTTTCCCAAGCATGCGTTTAAGCTTGGCAGGACTAACTTCTTATCCAACATTTAACCCACCCAACATGATAGATCATATTGGCAATAACCGGTTGTTAAGTGATTCGTTTTACGTTAGGGAATCGAGCGGGGTAATGAGTCAGTTGTCTTCGCAACTAAACCAGTACTTATCCAATACATCAGATCATTACCCTGTGTATGCTCGTTATGATTTTAAAAGAAGGACGCAGCCAACGGTAGGCCTGAAAGAAGCACGAACAATTCCTGTTTCGATATTCCCTAATCCAGCCAAGCAATTGGTAACAATTGAAGCTGCTTATCCTATAATAGAAGTGCAACTAACCAATATGCTGGGACAAACGGTGTTAACAAGCACCCAAGGTCAATTGAATATAGGTCAATTAAGGGCCGGTATCTACACGGTTACCATTCAAACCAACACTGGAATAGCAATTGAGCGTTTGGTTATTGAGTAGGCACACTTATTTGAAACCCCTCTTTTTTCCAACGGGTGATACCACCGTCTAAATCATAAATTTGGGTAAATCCCAAACGCTGCATGAGTTCTGCTGCTTCGGCACTTCGCCCACCAATTCCGCAGTATACCAAATAAGGTTTGGTTTTATCCATTTGTTTAAGGGTAGCTTCAAAATCATCACGAAATAAATCCAAAGTAGTTGCCCCCGTTATTATTCCTTTTTTTACTTCACCTGGAGTGCGTACATCAAGGATTACAGCATTTGGAAGTGATTTATGCAATGAATCAAATTGGGCAGGAGAAACCAATACAATTGTTGGTTGAGTCTGTAAGCTCGGTTGGTGTTGGTTGGATGGGGTTTGTGAGCAAGCGGTAATAATTAAACTTAAGCTCAAACTTGCCAAAACGCAACTTCGGTATATGATATTCATATGAGGTAATTGGTTAAATAAAAAATTATTTACAAATATAGAATCATTACCTAATTAAGGTAAAGTTGCCATTAAGTAGGTGTTGGCCATTGTTGGCTCCAGTATATTTTATTTGGTAAATATACACATCGGCAGGCATTGGTTGGTTGCCATAAGTGCCGTTCCATCCTTGGTTTAAGAGGTTGGTGGAAAATAACAACTCTCCCCAGCGGTTGTAAACACTAAATTCTGTTTGTATTACATTTCGGTATTGAGGAAGGTAATCATCATTTACGCCATCATTGTTTGGGGTAAACGCATTGGGTGTAATCACAGTGCCGGGGCAGTTGGTGCTTATATCCACTTGTGCCGTTGCACTACATAAAAACGAGTCGGTTACCGTTATTGCATAAATTCCATAATCATTTACCAACAATTCGTTTGTGGCATCACCAGTATTCCAAAGGTATTGAGCATATCCGGGTTTTGCTTTGATAGCAAATTCTTTTGGCTCACATACTTTAATCAATTGAGGAAGCCCGATGACAGGCAATGCTTTTGTTTCGATCTTAATTCCATCGGTAAATTGGCAGTTATTGTTATCGTGTATCGTTAAGGTGTAATTACCAGCTTCTGCAATGCTAATTTGTCTCGAAGTTTCACCCGTACTCCATGCGTACCTACTAAAAGATTCGTTGGGCTCAATTGTAAGTTGAGAGCCTTTGCATACAAATGTGTCGTTACCTATTGTAAATGAAGGTGTTGCAAAGGTATCGATAAACAATGTATCGCTGGCAAAACACCCATTCGTATTTGTTACTTTTACCCAATACAAAGCAGGCGCTGTTGCCATTATGCTTTGGGTAGTATCAGCAGTATTCCAGTTAAAGGTACTGCCAGTGTTCGCAGCATCAAGCGTAATCGAATCGCCAACACAAATTTGGCTTGGCGCGTTTATAGATACTACGGGTATGGGAAGTTGGGTAATGTAGATTGAGTCGGTAAATGAACAACCAGCTTTTGAAAGTTTAAGCCAGTGCCAGCTAGGTTGTGTAATCCAAACAAAAGAATCGGTTTGGTTTTGTTCCCACCTAAACGAATCAGCTGCAATTGGAGAGGCAAGTAGGATAGGGGATTGCAAACAGGAAGCGATGTTGGGACCAAGACTAAATTGAGGGTTTGGAATAAGATTCACCCAAACAGAATCGCTAATGGAACAAACCCCTCTGCTCAAGATCACTTTCACCATGCCGGTTGATTTGGCAGTAAATGTTGCTGCAGTAGAGCCATCATTCCAAAGGTAAGTTGCGCTTGGGATAGCAATGTTATATACCACTGAATCGCCTTCGCATAGTTGTGTATTGTTGCCAAGTTCAAGGGGTGGTTTGGGTTGGAATGCTATTGACACCGAATCGGTTTGGACGCATCCGTTTTGCGTTACGGTTACCCAATACAAGCCACCGCTTAAGATGGTTGTTTGTTGGCTTGTTTGGCCATTGTTCCAACTGTATTGTGCTCCAGGATTTCCAGCATTTAATGTAATTGGTGGCGCTCCGCAAATGGTTGTATTTGGGCCTAAATCAACGATTGGTAAGGGTTTTATTCGTGTGATGACTGTGTCTGAATTGCGGCACAAATCTCTTTCGGCTTGCACCCATATGGTATCCGCGGCATTTATCCAAACAACCGAATCAGAGCTTCCGTTTTTCCACCTATAATTAAATGCAGGATTAAAGTCTGGGATTCTTAATTTAATAGAGCCCCCACTGCAAATTCCAGTATCCAATCCAAGATTTACATTCGGTTTTGCAGCAACTGCAACGGTAATTGAGTCGCGGTTTCGGCATCCGTTATTGTTTGCTTCGAGCCAATAAATACCTGCCGTTTTTGCTTGAATAAATGAACTGTTAGCACCTGTATTCCAATTGTAGTTTGTGCTTGGTAGCGAGGATTCCAACCTCACACTGTCGCCTAAACAAATAACCCGATTTGGGCCAAGGTCAATTGGGATTTTGTTTTCGACCTGAACAAAAATACTGTCTCTAAATTGGCACCCATTTAAGTTGGTATATACCCAGTACCAACCGGGAGTAGATACTGTAATAAAATTGCCTGTGGTTGCGGTGCTCCATATAAGAGTGGTTCCTACACCTGCCCTTCCCAATCTCAAGGTATTGCCATTGCACAAAGTGGTATCGTTGCCGAGTAAGACTTTGGCAACAGGCTTGTACGTAACCAAGATAGTATCGGTTCGTTGGCAAATGCCAGATGAATAACGTACCCAATATGTTCCTGATTTGTTAATGGTAATGGAAGAAGTAGTTTCACCTGTATTCCAAAGGTAGCTTTGGGCGTTTGGATGGAACGCATCCAACTTTGTGGTTACAGTCGAGTCTCCGCATACAAACTTATCATTTCCTAGAATATTAAAAGGCATATCGCACCCAAAAACCAACGAAACATCATCAACATAATAATAACTGATACCTGAATTACCGGCACCGCTTATCACTGTCGTTGAGTTTCCTGGTGATTCAAAGTTTCCAATAATAAATTGTGTTTCATTGCCAGAAGCAGTGAAAGTTCCAGAGTACAATTCCCATCCTGATTGATCATAAAAAAAGGTGTTGGGCAGTATTTGAGGAGTTAAATAAACAATATTAAAATCGGGTTGAGGAACAAAACTGTTGGAAGTAAAATGCACTCCAATTTTATTGGAAGCCAAATTCCAGTTGTCGCCTCTGCTAATATACATTTCAAAATAATAAGATTGGCCCGCAATCAACGTACTTGTTAACGTACCTCTTAAATACTCGCGGTAAGTAGGGTTGCTTGAATTGTGAACCACCATTCCTCCATAACCCAATCCACTTCTTGCTGCTTGGTTGCCAAATGCGTTGGCTGGCACTCCGGCATCAGTTATTACGCAGGAATTGTAATAGTCAGTTGTGGCGGTGTTTGCATTGTACCAACCTGTGGCTCTTGTTACTTGAGATAAGCCAGTAGGGCAGGTTGAAAATGATTCAAAATCTCCATTAATCACAAGATTTTGCGCTAACGATTGCTGCACAACAATCATTAGTATTCCCATAATATACTTGGGTATAGATTTCATTTACCATACCAAGTTAGTAAAATTTATAAATTTAGCGTTATCCTTAACACAATATTGTATTTTAGCCCGGCCATGCAAATCACTTTTTTAGGTACAGGTACATCACAAGGAGTTCCGCTTATTGCTTGCAGTTGCAGTGTTTGCAGTTCGGCCGATTTACGTGATAAAAGGCTGCGCACGTCTATTGCTGTGGTTTCCAATGGCGCGTATTGGGTGGTGGATTCAGGGCCAGATTTTAGGCAGCAAATGTTAACTCACCAAGTACCTCAATTAGATGGTTTATTGTTTACCCATGCGCATAAAGACCATATTGCAGGAATGGACGATATACGTGGGTTTAACTTTAAAATGAAAAAGCCAATCGATGTGTATTGCACTGAGCAAGTTGAGTTGCAAATGAGGCAAGAGTTTCATTATATATTTAGTGAGCATAAATACCCTGGCATTCCCGATATTTCGTTGCACCGTTTACATGCCAATACCCAACTTCAGCACAACCGCCTTTCCATACAATGTATCGAAGTAATGCACTATAAACTTCCGGTATTGGGTTTTAGGTTTAGCGAAGGTGTTGCTGCAAACGATTTGGTATACATTACTGATGCCAATTACATATCACCTCAAGAAAAGGAAAAAATAAAAGGCTGCGGAACCTTGGTGGTAAATGCACTCAGGCGTGAGCAACACATTTCTCATTTCTCATTGCAAGAAGCAATTGAATTGGTGAACGAAATTAAGCCTAAGCAAGCCTATTTTACCCATATTAGCCATCAATTAGGTTTGCATGCGGAAGTAGAACCAAGTTTGCCGCAAGGAATGCATTTGGCTTATGACGGATTAACATTAACGTTATGAAAAAAGCCATTTCGGCTCACCAATCGTTACCAGTGGTAAGGGCAATGTCAACGGCATTATCCAATCATTTAAAAGGATTTACATTTGAAGAAGCATATACTTTAAACAAAGACGAACTTGTGTTATTGTGGCGTTCGGAATCACGCTGGTGGTATATAAAAATGATAACACAAAACCAAACCTGTTATTTTTTATCGGGGGATACCCATTTGGTAAAACCTTCCAATGCGCAACCTTGCTTTGAATTGATTTGGGGTAAACAGCCAATGCAAATTTTGCAACATGAAGGCAATCGTTCTTTCTCGATACAATTTGATGGATATGAATTTGTGTTTAAATGCTACGGAGCACTTGCCAATGTGGTGCTATACCAATCATCGGTGGCGGTTGATTTGTTCAGGAAACAAATTGCCAACGATTGGAAAATGACATTGGCGCAAGCCATTAATACCAACCAATTAGTGCCAGATGTTCTGTTGCCGATTCCAACTTATTTTTATGTTAGCAAAGATACGGAGGGGACTTTCTTATTGACCATTGAGCAAACGCAAACAGTGCTTTTTGAAACCGAATCGGTTTGGCTTGCCTTACACGAATTTGCCAAACGCAGTTTGAGTCAGTTTCGCTTGCAAACACTTAAAAGCAAGGTGCTTCATCATTTGCAACAACAACAAAAACGAATACAAGCCCTTATTCTTAAGACCCAAGAAGCCATTCATCAGCAACAGCAAAAGCTTTCAGATGAAGAGATTGGCCATTTATTGATGGCTAATTTACACGCATTTACAGCTGGTATGCACCAAGTGAGTTTGTTCGATTTTAACAATAATGCTGTTGTGGTTAAATTGAAAAAAGACCTAAACCCACAGCAAAATGCAGCCTATTACTACCGCAAAGCCAAGCTTCAAAAAAATCAAAAAGGCCAACTCGAATCCCGTTTGGTATTGGCCAAAGAACAGTTAAATAAGGTAACAGAACAACTTGCAACCGCACAACAAACGGCTTCGATAGCGATACTCGAAAAATTTTTACCATCAACCAAAACACAAGCACCACCTACACTTTTTAAATCATTTACCATACTGGGTTTTGACGTATGGGTGGGTAAAAGTGCAGCAAACAACGATCAATTAACCCAACGGTATGCTCACAAAAATGATTTGTGGTTGCATGCCAAAGACGTTTCCGGTTCTCATGTGGTTGTGAAAAATCAATCTGGAAAATCCATTCCTCAACCGGTTTTAGAAAAGGCTGCGCAACTAGCAGCTTATTATTCTAAGTTGAAGGGAAGCGATTGGGTTCCGGTAAGTTATACGCTCAAAAAATACGTACGTAAACCCAAGGGAGCTGCGCCCGGGGCAGTTGTTGTAGATAAGGAAAAGGTGATTTTGGTAAAGCCTGAATTGCCTTACGAACCAAACCAATTTTGATAGGTTTGCAACAAAATGCGTTCTTGTGATTGCCAGTTAAAGGTTGATTCTGCTGCTTTTAGCGCATTTTGAGCAAATTGGTTTATATCTCCTTCAAAGGCGGTTTGAATGGTGTGGGCAATGGCACTCGCATCTGCTAAATCGGTAGTCAAACCAACTGAATGTTTGGTTACCACATCATTATAAATATGAGAATTGCAGCTAATGGATGGAAGGCCAAGCGCCATGTATTCGAAGAATTTACGCTCATGAGAAACCAAAATAGATTCGGGTTGGTTTTTTAAACACAAGCCTAATGCGCATTTTTTTGATATTTCGAAACCGGCCTCTGGCTTAAGGTAACCATAAAATTGAATTTGGTTTTTTACAGCTTGGTATTCAGGTAATGGTTCAAGTATTTGTTGCACATAGTTTCCAGTATAACCAACACAATGTAACTGTACTTCAATTTGTTTTTCCTTTAGTATTGCCAGTGCTTTAATAACTGGAATGATGTTGTAGTAATAGTCGAAAATGGTTCCCATGTAAAACAAACTCCGAGTAAGTTGAGCACGCTCGGTATGTGCATAGGGTGCCAATTGTTTTGTGTCGGCAAAATTTTGAATAATACCTATTTGTTTTGCTTTAAACCTTTGGGAAAATTGAGGTTGTGCAATAACTAAAATGGTATGCATGGTAAGAGACGACAACCACTCAAGCACACGGTAGCCTTTAGCCAACAGCCACCTCAAAGGCTTAGGTATCCAAGGTTTATGTAAAATATCTTCATAGGTATTTTCATGAATATCATAAACAACCTGCTTGCCCCAAAGCCTGAGCAATAATCCAAAAATAATCAGTTCGGCATCGTGTATATGGTAAATATCTGCACGCTGTTTGCAAGCAACCCAAAATGCGTTAAATGTGGTTCCAAACAAACGGTGCAATCGGGTGGGAGGTTTGGGTAAAGCAATTACATTGACTCCATTGAATGTACCGCTTTCGCCACCCACCGCTATGTAAGTTACATGGTGCTGTTTAGCCAACGACACACATTCGCGGTGAAACACCCGCGTATCGGTTGTGGTATGAACGCTTGCAAAATGGCAAATGCTAAACCGTTTCATTGTTCAGCCAATTGTAGGATTTGGTTGCATAAATGTTCCCAAGTGAACTTTTGCTTTTCAATGGCAATATTGGCCACCATTTCTTGCTCTTTTTGCTCCTGATAATAACGAACAATAGCATTTGCAACGGCAACCTTATCTACATCAACTACATAACCAACCTTGCCATCAGGAACCAACTCCGCAAGTCCGCCAACATTGGTTACTACCATTGGTTTATTATAAAAATAGGCAATTTGAGTCACGCCACTTTGGGTGGCATCCAAATAGGTTTGTACCACCAAATCGGCAGCACAAAAGTAGGTGCTTACTTCAGTATTGGGTATAAAATCGTTGCTTAGCATTACTTTGTCTTGTATGCCTAACTGTGCTATTTGGTCAAGGTAAGGTTGAGCATCTTCGTAAAACTCTCCCGCTACAATCAATTTGCAGCCTAAAGCTTGTACTTGTGGTTCGGCAAAAGCATCGAGCAACAAGTGCAATCCTTTGTATTTGCGTATGAAGCCAAAAAATAAAAGGTAAGACCCACCCGTGGTTAAACCAAGTTTTTGCTGGGCTTCAGGTTTAGGTAACTGCGGACCAAACATGTCGTACATTGGGTGTGCCACATACTTGGCAGGGTGGTGCTGGTTCAATTTTTTGAGATCACCCAAAACCGCTTGCGACATGGTAATAAACCCATGGCAAGCCGAAAGAAAATAACGGGTGAGGGTATTGTCGAAAAACCGTTTCTCATGTGGAATTATATTATCGGTTATCGCAATAATGCGCGTTTTTTTATTAGTGCCAAGCAGGCGGGCAATTGTTCCTAAGGCAGGAGCCATAAAACTTAACCAATACCTAAAAACCACAATATCGTATTCCTCGTCAGCAAGCATTTTGCCAACCCTAATCCAATTGAATGGATTCATGGAGTTAATTTTACTTCTGATAATTAAATCAGCAGGAGCTGCATCAGTGGCATATTGGGTTTTGCCAGGAAACAAAAACTGTGGGTACTGAAGCGAAAAACTCATGATGGAACATGTATGTCCCATTTGGTTAAATGCCTTAGCTAACCTTTCGTTGTATGTTGCGAGTCCGCCACGCAAAGGGTGTGCTGGCCCTATTATTAATATCTTTTTACTCAAATCCCAGTTTCTCTTTGATTCCGTATTCGTTTCGTTCAGATGAGTTTCGCGAAATCATTTCGCCAATAAAACCAGCTAAAAACAACTGTACGCCAATAATAATGGTAACCAATGCAAGGTAAAAAAGAGGTTGGTCAGTTACACTGCGTTGCAGCACTCCTTGGTAAGCGTTTACTATTTTTTCGCCAACAAGGAATAAGGTGATAAACGTGCCTATAAAAAACATTAACGTGCCAAGCACGCCAAAAAAATGCATTGGACGTTTGCCAAATTTTGAAACAAAAAAGATGGTGAGCAGGTCTAGAAAACCGTTGATAAATCTTTCTAAGCCAAACTTGGTGGTTCCGTATTTGCGTTCGCGATGCTGAACTTCTTTTTCTGTTATTTTAGTAAATCCGGCCCATTTGGCAATTACTGGAATATACCTGTGCATTTCGTTATAAACTTCGATGTTTTTAACAACCTCGCTGCGGTAAGATTTAAGCCCACAGTTAAAGTCGTGCAGGTTGTGAATGCCACTCATGCTGCGTGTTGCCCAGTTAAACAATTTGGTAGGAATGGTTTTGCTCAGTGGGTCGTAGCGTTTCTTTTTCCAACCACTTACGATATCATAACCATCTTTTACAATCATGCTGTACAAGGCAGGAATCTCATCAGGTGAATCTTGTAAATCGGCATCCATTGTAATGACTACATTGCCAATGGTTGCAGCAAAACCCACGTTTAATGCAGCCGATTTGCCATAATTTCTACGGAAACGAATTCCCTTAATGAAGGCGTTTTGCTTGGCAAGTGTTTGAATTACTTCCCATGAGCGGTCGGTACTACCATCATCAACCAAAATCACTTCATACGAAAAAGCATTGGCAGCCATTACTTTTTCTATCCATGCTATTAGCTCGGGTAACGATTCGTCTTCATTAAACAATGGAATCAGTACAGAGATGTCAGTTTTACTCATTGGTTAGGCTTGGGTATCGTCAAAAGGTTTTTGTTTGGTACGCATAATTGCGGCAATAATAAGTGCAGGAATGGTACTAAATACAATTGCCCACAGGTATTGGCTTCCTAAACGTTGTGCATTAAAGTTAAAGTCTTGTTGGTTCATCCCTTCAATTGATTTTGCAATATCTTCTTCGCTGGCGCCAAATTTTTCCATTACCGAAACGGTTTTTTGAATGGTTTGTTCTTTGATAAACGTACTCAAATCCGGATCTATTACATTGTACAGTACATAACTAAATACAGTGCTAATTAATCCTGCACCAGCCATGGTGATTAAACAAATTAAGAATGCTTCTTTAAACAAGATGCTTCCGTTATCACGCTTAAATTGGCGAACAGGCATCACTATAATGGTGATTGATACAACAAGCGAAAGTAATCCTAGCCAAAACGAAACCATCAATTCTTTGTCGATAATGTACAAAATCAAATTGATGGCAATTTGTGCAAACCCCAATATGAGTCCATATCGAAGGGCTAAATCTGAAATACGTGGTTTGTTTTCCATATGCTTTTGTTTAAATAGTGCTAACAAATAAAATCAAATTTGTTGAGTATTCTATAGTGATGCACTTATTTTTGGAACGATATGTTGAAGCAAGTTACTGACCAAATGCACCGAACAATCAGTGTTCCCGATAGCCCACAGCGTATTGTTTCGCTAGTGCCTTCACAAACAGAGTTATTGCACTGGTTGGGTTGCAGCAACGAGGTTGTTGGCCAAACGTTGTTTTGTATCCATCCTAAAAACATGCATCAATCAAAACCAAGAATTGGTGGAACCAAAACGCTCTCCTTGGCAAAAATTGAGAACCTGCACCCCGATTTGGTCATTGGTAATAAAGAAGAAAACAGCAAAGACCAAATTGAAACACTTGCACTGCAATACCCCGTTTGGATGAGTGATATTCAAGACCTGAATGAGGCGTTGGCAATGATTGAACAAATCGGAAGCTTGGTAAATAAAGAATCGCAGGCCAAACAGCTGGTTGACCAAATTAAAACCTCATTTACCCAACTTGTGCCAATAGCCCCAACTACGGTGCTTTACCTTATATGGCGAAAGCCTTGGATGGCAGCAGGGGCACAAACCTTTATTGGTGATATGTTAGGTAGAATGGGGCTGCAAAATGGATGCACTTCCACTCGTTATCCAGAGTTAAGCAACGATGATATTCGAACAATCAATCCACAACATATTTTTTTGTCATCAGAACCCTATCCGTTTAAGGAAAAACATATCGAAGAACTAAAGCTGTTAGTGCCAAATGCAACAATCACATTGGTAGATGGCGAACTGTTTAGCTGGTATGGAAGCAGGCTGCAATATGCAGCAAATTATTTTCAGCAGTTAATCCATGCAATCTCGCCCCAATCATTAGATTTGCCAACTCATTCATGAAGCAAACATCCAACCTCCATGCGTGGCTCGCCTATATTGCTGTAGCCATTTTTTGGGGAACCACATTTTTAGCCATCCGTATTGGGGTTCAGTCAATGCCGCCTTTTATCATGGCCGGAATTCGGCATTTAACCGCAGGTGTGCTTATTGCTGTTTTTTTTCTGGTAAAAGGATATCCTTTGCCAACGCGAAAGCAATTTGCCGTTCAATTAATTACGGGGTTTTTAATGCTTGTTATTGGAAATGGTTTGGTATCGTGGGCCGAAATATACATCAGCAGCGGATTGGCCGCATTGATTTGTGCACTCACGCCTTTATCCATCATCGGATTCAATATGTTATTAGGCACGCGTGAATCCATTAAACCTGCTGCATGGTTTGGTATTCTTTTGTGTTTGATTGCTCAAGTACTTATTTTTAGAGACAACCTTAAGGAGTTTGCCAACCCACAATATGTACAAGGGATTGTGTTTTTACTTATTGCCATCACTTGTTGGGGAGGTGGTAGCATCTATGTAAAACGCAACCAAACAGGAATGCATCCGTTGTTTGGGGCCAGTTTTCAAATGATGAGTGCCGGCTTGGTATTGCTGGTTTTGGGTTCTTCGTTGGGTGAGTGGAATCAGTTTAACCCAGCAGTTGAAGCTTGGTGGAGTATTGCGTATTTAGTGGTGTTTGGTTCTTTAATCGGGTACGGAAGTTTTATGTATATTCTCAAACATTTACCAGCAACCATCGTTTCCACTTACGCATATATTAACACCATTGTGGCCGTATTATTGGGTTGGTTTTGGTTAAATGAAAAACTGAATGCAGGTATTGCTATTGCAGTACTTTTAACAATTTGTGGTGTATACTTGGTAAATCATAGTTTTGCAAGCAAACCTCCAAAATCTGATGAACCTAAACCGTGATGAACAATACATGCTTAGGTGTATTGAACTGGCTCAACTTGGGCAAGGCTTTGTTGCACCTAATCCCATGGTAGGGTGTGTAATTGTGCAAAATGATACCATTATTGGGCAAGGTTGGCACAAACAATTTGGTGGAGCTCATGCCGAAATACATGCATTGCAATCAATTCAATACCCAAACACAGCAGTTGGAAGCACGGTTTATGTAAACTTAGAGCCATGCAATCATTTTGGCAAAACACCACCATGCTCCCATGCGTTGGTTAAAGCAGGAGTGAGCAGGGTAGTGGTTGGCATGCAAGACCCGTTTGATCAAGTTGCTGGCAAAGGAATTGCCCATTTACAATCCCACGGCATCAAAGTTGAAGTTGGTGTGCTGAGCAACGAATGTTTGTGGTTAAACAGAAGGTTTGTTACTTATCAAACACACAAACGTCCTTATATTGTATTAAAATGGGCACAAACACTAGACGGTTTTATTGCCCCAGATGCAAGTAAATTGAGCGCTACTGATTTTGAACACAAAAGACATATTACAGGATTAGTGGTTCAGTTAACCGTGCACAAATGGCGTGGCATTGAAGATGCCATTTTAGTTGGCAACCGAACCATTCTTACAGATAATCCTAAACTGAATACCCGAGCGTATCCCGGAAAAAATCCAATTCGCATTACTTTTGATAGCCATCACCGAATAACACCTCAACACCATATTGCTGATGGCAGCGTGCGAACCCTTGTGTTCACAAACACCTTGCCTCAAGAGCCGCTTGCCAATATTGAATATTGCTGTTTGCCAACCAATCCAATAGAATGGAAAGAAGTGTGCAAGGTTTTAGCCGAAAAGGAAATCCAATCAGTAATTGTAGAAGGTGGTACAACCACATTAAACCAAATAATTGCAAGTGGAATCTGGGACGAAGCTCAAGTCTTTACCTCACCCACTGAACTTACAGAAGGCATTGAAGCTCCAGTATTTAAAGGCGCTAAGCGCTTATTTCAAAAAAAAATTGATTCAGTAGACTTAACCATTTATGGCAATCCTTTATTTACTGCTTAGTATTGGACTTTCGGTTTTAACCGTTTTGTGTTTTAAATGGTTCGAGCGTTTTCAGGTGCCTACTTTTCAGGCTATTGTGGTTAATTACTTGGTATGCGTACTAGTAGGTAATTTGCTTTCAGAACAGCCAGTTATTGCAACTGCATTTTGGGAGCAAGAGTGGTTTGTGTTCACCGCTTTTTTAGGAGTATTGTTTATCACCATCTTTTATGCAATTGGTCGCACTGCCCAACAACTGGGCGTTTCGGTAAGCATGGTGGCAGCAAAACTTTCGGTTGTAGTTCCGGTTCTGGCGGCAATCCTCTTGCATGGAGAGTCGTTCACCACGGTAAAAGCAATTGGCATTTGTTTGTCACTCATTGCAGTTTGGTTTATGCAGCAGCCTCCGCAAGGCGAATCAACGGTTTCAATAAAGTTATGGTTTTTGCCAGTAGTTGTTTTTGTAGGAAGTGGATTGATTGATACCTTGCTTAACTATTTGCAACAGCGCTACATTCCACCTGCAACAGCAAGTGATATTGTGACTACTGTGTTTTTGGTAGCTTGTTTAATTGGCATTGGTACATTATTGGTTATGCGCAAACCCATACAATGGCGCGCAATTGGATGGGGATTGTTGTTGGGAGTACCCAATTATTTCTGCATGTTTTTTTTGGTTAAAACACTCGCTCATTTTGATGCCACTTTGGTATTTCCCATAAACAATATTGCTATTGTGATTGGCGCTTCAATTGCATCGTTTTTTTTATTTAAAGAGCGCATTACCAAACGCAATATGCTTGGGTTACTTACTGCTATACTTTCTATTCTTTTATTAGCTGTTGCCTAATGTTTACAGATACTTACCTAGTACCAGCCAAACATACAATTGCCGAGTTTAAAGACCGAGGCAGTACCTTTATTGGGATGGTTTTTAATGTTAGTAATCAACAAGAAGCCAAACAACTATTGCAGCAAACTACCAAACAACATCCATCAGCAAACCATTGCTGTTACGGATTAATTTTAGGATTTGATGGTGTATTTAAACAATCGAGCGATGACGGAGAGCCAGCCAACAGTGCAGGAAAACCAATTTTAAGGGCAATGGTATCAGCACAAATTACCCAATCGCTTGTTATTGTGGTAAGGTATTTTGGTGGCACCTTGCTAGGAGTTCCGGGATTAATACAAGCGTATCATACGGCAGCACAAAAAGCAATAGAACAAGCGGGTTTGGTACAAAACTATATTGCTGAAGTATACCAACTAAAAACCGATTACGTGCATGAGCCTGAAGTGTTCCGACTCTTTAAAATGCACAAGGCAAAGGTGGTAAATGTATTGTATGAAGAGGGTTTATGCTTTACATTTGAAATCAGAAAGTCACTGGCAAGTCAGTTTTTTAGTGATATCAAAGAAAAACCATATTTGCAAACAACCTTTATTACCGAACGATAATCTAAACAATATGAAATGCGCATTGAATTTGCTCTCTGTATTAGCTGTATCAGCCATTATGCCACTGAATGCAATAGGCCAAAACGCCAGTAATCAAAAGGGTGTTGCCGATATTCGCATTGCGGTGAACCAACAACTTGAGTCGCGCGCACTTGTTGATTTTAGTCCAAAACAAATCCCGTTATCTGAAACAGCTCCAGCCGAAGCGATTGCTAAACACTATACCCAAACCCATCGGTATCTACAATTGCCAGATGTGGGGATGCAACTTGTTCACCAAACACAATCACGTATAGGCTACCATTACTTGTACCAACAAACCTATAAAGGAATACCGATTTGGGGTGCTACCTTAAAAGTGAATACCAACGCAAATCAAGTTACCTTATCTGTATTTGATAAATTGGTTGAAACATCTGGTTGGCCTTCAGCGGCAGCGATTGGCACAAGTAAAAAAGCATTTTGGATAGCAAATAATGGTTCGGCTACTATTGCTTTTGAACAACTAAGTCCTGAAGGGTATGTTCTGAGTGACGCAGATGGAAACCTCATCTACGAGCGTCCCGCTGCGTTTAATCTATTTACTCCCGATACGCCTGCAACTGCGCTGGTTTTTTTACCCGATCCGTTAACACCACAAGGAGTTATTTACGGGCAAAATGGAACCTATCAGCATTACAACGATAGCGACTATGCCTTAATCAATGACGCACGCGAGGAGGTTACCATACCTGTTACATTTGCCAATGGTTTATTTACCCTGCAGAACCAATATGCCAGGGTTGTTGATTTGAGGTCGCCATTTGTAGCGCCCGCCACATCGAATACACCAACATTTAATTACCTTAGGTCACAGTCAGGTTTTAAAGATGCAATGGCTTTGTACCATATTACCCATACCCAATTGTATTTTCAGTCGTTGGGGTTTAACCAACTCAAACAATACACCATTAAAGTTGATGCACATTCAGGATCTGATGATAACTCCTCATTCAACTTTGGCGATACATCGCTCAATTTTGGAACAGGAGGAGTGCCCGATGCTGAAGATGGAGATGTGATTTCACATGAGTATACGCATGCACTTTCTTTTTTCATCAACCCATCGCCCAATATGTCGTCTGAACGTAGGGCTATTGAAGAAGCAATGTGTGATGTAATTGCCGCTATTCAATCAAAAAAATACACAGAATACAACTGGCGTAAATTGTTTAACTGGGATGGTCCCAATCCAAGAGCAGCAGGAGTGAGTGGTTTTTGGGGCGGACGCGATGGACAAACAAGTAGAACCTATGCAAACATAACCGGAAACCCTTACCGCGATTGCGAGATATGGACAAGCACTTTGTTGGATATTACAAACGAAATTGGATTAGACTCTACGGCAATGCTAATGCTCGAAACCATTTCATCTATGACAGAAAGCACCACTATGCCTGAAGCAGCAACACTGTTCATGCAAGCTGATAGCATTTTGTTGGGTTCTTATTTTAGCTGGAAAATGGGCCGTGTATTTAATGAACGCGGATTGGGAAATTTCCCAACATCAATACAGTCGGTTTCACAATTGGCAGCAGCCGTATCACTTAACAATACCTTTGCCTTTGCAAATGGAACAGGCTCGGCAGTTTTGGATTTAACAGCAGTTCAAGGAGCAAGTGTTGCCGTTTACAATGTGCAAGGACAAATCATTTACCAATACCCTCAAGCACCCCAGCAATTGGAATTTAATCCACAGTTGTTTGCAGCCGGAATGTATGTCGTAAGGGTTACATCAGCACTTGGCAGTGTCCAACTCAAATTGTTGCGTGCAAATTAAGGGTGCTTAATCTTTGCGAAACAGCCATTTGGCAATTTCTTTATAGCTTGGTTTTTTGCCATAAAGTAAAATGCCAATTCGGTAAATGCGACCTGCAAGCCATACTGTTCCTATAAAGCCTACCACCATACACACCATTGAAAGCAATAATTGGCCAGCGGGCACTCCAAACGGTAAACGTACCATCATTACCACTGGTGAGGTGAAAGGAATGCAAGATAACCATACAGATAAGCTGCTATGAGGGTTCGATACCACTACACTTTGTGCCAACACAATGGCAAAAACAAGTGGCAAGGTAACTGGTAGCATAAATTGTTGGGTGTCGGTTTCGTTATCTACAGCAGATCCGATTGCGGCAAATAAAGCACCATAAAACAGGTACCCGCTAATAAAGTAAAAGGCAAATACAAACGCAAAATATCCAAAGTTAAATCCAGCCAAAGCGCTTGTAATATTGCTCATCTCAGATGAAGCTGCTGCCCCTGTACCCTCGGCCATTGAGCCAGCATACCAAGCACCAACACCACCACCCAATACCGATAGTAAAACCACCCAAATTAAAAACTGTGTAAGTCCAACCAAGGCCAAGCCAATTATTTTTCCAGCCATCAATTCAAAGGGTTTAACAGATGAAATAATCACCTCTACAATACGGTTTGTTTTTTCCTCAATTACACCACGCATTACTTGAACACCATATAAAAAGATAAAAAAGTAAATGAACAATGCTCCAATAAAACCTATCACCGTATTGGCCTCAGCACTACTGTTTTCAACGCCCGTTTCGGTGGCTTTCGAAGTTGCAATATTGACTTCTGTCGATTGAATTTCGTCAATCAGTTTTTTGTCAATGCCCATCCGTTCTAGTTTAGCATGGCTAAGCACCTGTTCCAATTGTGTTTCAATTTCGCTCACCGTGCTTAAACTGGGTTGGTCAATAGCAATTAATCGAGCACCATTTAGGTTTGCATTGCTATCAGGTATTGATAAAATGGCATAATAACCGCCATTTTCCAAAAACTTTTTTTGAGAAATTGCATCAGGAAGCAAATCCCCAAAAACAAATTGAAGCGAAGGTTTACTCTCGAGTCGGTTCTGCACAACAGCATTTGGGTCGTACACGTATACCGTTTTGTCCGATTCCCCTATATCGCGGTTAATGGTAAAGTAAATAATGATTCCATAAAACAAAACCATTAACAAAGGAGCAACGAGGGTCATTATTAAAAATGATTTTTTTCGCACCCGCGTCATGTACTCACGCTGAACAACTAACCAAATTTTATGCATATACAATCTTTTGCCGCAATATACTTCCATTTAAAAATAAATACACATATGGCAAGAGGCAGTTTTAGTAAAGTGAATTTAGTGTATTATACTGTTTTGGGCTTCAGCGATGTTCGTTTCACTCACTCGCTGCGCGTGTTTCGCGGTACACGGTACCTTGCTGCACCCGCTAAGCCAAAATTAAAATGATGAATTACTAATTGGGGAGTTTGAGTATTGAATGAAGGCATTAGTTTTAGTGTTAAGTTTTGAGTGTTAAGGTTTAAGTGTGAATGTTTAATGCCTACTGCCCAAAGCCCAATAAAATGTATATTGCAAAACGAACTCAATCAGGTATTCTCATACTACTCAAGAATGAAACACCCCAGCTCATTTGCGTTGCTTTTAGGTATACACATCCTTTTTTGTTCTTTGTTTAATTCTGCGTTTGGGCAACAAACCACATTACTCAAACAAAAAGCAATTAACCATTCTATCGGGTTAACTTATTCGAGGCATACCGACTTATTGAGAGTGCCAACATTTGGAAGTGGGTTTGTAAAACCAAACCACTACTACACGTACAATGCCTTTAAGTTGTTTTACGAGTTGCGATACAAAAATCTGGTTTCATTAGAGTTGGGACTTATGTACTTAGCCAAAGATGGAAATTACACCTACTTTTATGAAGAAGATGGATTCGAAAATACCATCAATATGCAGGTGGCACGGGCTGTTCCTCCGGCCTTTGCACATTTAAAATACCATTTGAAACGGCCTTTTAAAAACGTGTTCTTAGGCGTTGGTATTGCCAATAATCCGAATTTCTACAATTCTAAAACCTATGTAAAGTCCAACAACAACACACCAGCTTATTTGTTACAATGGAATCGACCTTATTTGTCAATCGAAAGTTTAATGTTGCCATTAATGGTTGGCAAGGAGTTTCGTTTTAAAAAAGTAACATTCGATATCAGGCTTACTTATTTGAGGCATTTGCAATACAGAAATGAAGATTTAACAAGTGGCATTTTTAATCAAATAAGTTATCAAAATGGCAATACCATGTTGAACCAAGTTCGTTTCGTGTATGATGCATTGCAATTGGGCGTTTCTGTTGTTTATTAGATTTTATTCAAAATTATTCGTTTTAAATAAAGGTTTAAGTGTGAATATCTAATATCTACTGCCCAACCAACACTTCTCGATACGAGCTTGCAGCTCTACTCGAAGTGACGGCTGCATTTGCATAATCAAATCATCTCATTATCTAATTACCTAATGCCAAAAGCCCAATACCCAACCACAAATCTTTAATGAAATTTTTAAGAAGCAGGAGTATTATCTTTTTACCACAAATACGAAACGCTTATTTAATACTTTGGTCAATACCAATTCTCGAATATGAGTATGAATAAAAAATACATATTGCTTTTATTGATATTGATTCTTAGGTACACCGCAACCCTCGCCCAATTGTTCAACCGGCCCGATTCTGTTTCGGTTTGGTCCGCGTTTTCAATTGGAACTGGTTTCTACTCAGGAACTACCTTTCTTGTTCCAACTAAACCTGTGACTTACCAAAACATAGGTGGTTACCACAACGGTGCCCTCATTCGTTTGCAGGCAAACATCACCCAAAGTTGGCATGTTTCTACCGAACTTCGTTACACAGCCGCAAGCACCAGCCTCGCTTTCAACGACCAGTTTTTGCCGTATTATTTTCTAATTGAACGATCTGGTTTTGAACAAATCGGCTCAATCGAAAAATTATTCTTTAACCAATACTCTAAGCCAATTGTGAAAATCATTGCTGGTGCTGGTTATGGATTACACCAATACACTACCTATGCCGATGCCGAGTTAAAAGCTGCACTAACCAGTCTCACTCAAAAGGTGGTTGACAACAAACAATTCACCAATATTTTGCTACATGCTGGCATTCACAAAACGTTTCAACTATCACCCTCATTTAACCTAACTTTATTTACCGAAGCAGCCACCATGCTGCACAAACGCACCCTTGCCGATTTATCGCAGGTTGGTTTCTGGCGCCCCGCAACCTTTAGGGAATCGAGTGTAAAATTGGGAGTATTTTTAGTGTATCAATAATTTTAACTACCTGCCTATTGGTATTAACTAAACTACAAACCAATTATATTGCAACATGCTCCGAATGGTATGCATTTGTTTAGGATTGTTTTTAGGAACAGCAGGGTATGCTCAGCAAGCTGATAGTACCAGCCGCAGGCCTGTAAGCAAACAAGAGCTCAAAACACTTGCTGCTTATGTCGATTCGCTGTTGTTACACTTACAACAATTGTATGCTCAGGAGGTGGCTGCCAACAGTCCGGGCAAGTATCAACCTGAACGTATTGCTACGGTGCGCTCTTATTTGTTGGTGTTTCAAACTTTAGAGTCCTCATCAGCAATTGTAGCTTACAAAACGAGCGATGTAAAAACCATTTTTGGAAAACCCGATTCCATTTTAGTGCTTCAGAACCAACCTCGAAAAGAAGAATGGATATACGCTTCGCTGCAAAAAAAATACGTTCGGTTATCTAACCTCAAGTATCATTTTGTGTTCCAAAATGGCGCTTTGGTTTCAGTTAGGCGTGAGTAAGTTTTGGCATTTACTTTTGAATAATTGGCAACAACCTACCTTGTGTGTTGATGTATAAATTCAAGTCTTTGTATACAATATCAGCCACTCCATTGTGAAAAGAACCGGCCGCATCAAACTCAGCAGGAATAACCAGTTTGCCTTGGGCATCAATAAAACCCCAATAGCGCTTTACCAATACGGCACAAAGCTGTTCGCTAAATATTCCGGTATTGTCAAATACATTCCGAATCACCCATTGCCCTTGCTTATTAATAAAACCCCATTTCCCATCTTTATACGCTGCAGCCTTTCCTTCGGCAAAAGGTTTTACAGCGTCAAATTGTGGTTCTATAACCCAGTCGCCAGCAGTATTAATAAACCCAACCTTGCCTTTTAAACTCACGCCAGCGAGCCCTTCGGTAAAGGTCATGCCCATTTCAAATTTGGGTTGCACCACCCATTGTCCTTGCGTATTGATGTACCCAAACTTTCCATCTTGATCTGCAAGTGCCAACGACTCTGAAAATACACCCACCGCAAAAAATGTAGGTTTACTTATCCATTGGCCTTGTGTATTAAGCAACCCTATTTTGGCTCCAACACGTACTTTAACAATACCATCGCGAGCATCTTCGGCATCATCAAAATCAAATCCGGTAATGTATTTGCCTTCGGTATTCATCAACGCAAATTTGTAACCCAGCGTGGCAATATCACGTCCAAATTTGGTCTGGTGCTCATCCATTTTTTTAGATACAACTGCAATTCCATTAGCGAATGGCCTAGCTTCATAAATAGCAGCATCTAAGGCAATGCGCGCCTTTCCAGTTGAATCGATATATGATTTTTGGCCATTAAAATGAGTAGCTGATGCCAACCCACTCGAAAACCGACTGATGTATTGGTAAATACCTGTATCAACGATTCGTTTTTGCTCAAAGTTAATCACACAAGGTAAATTGCGTAAAGCCACTACTGCCTTGTCTTCATAAAAATCATCCGCGTAATCATATACTGCCTGTATCCGAATGGTACCTTCGGCATCCATATATCCCCATTTGCCTTTTAACTCAAAAGGAAACAACTGCGCTTGGGCTATTAACGAAAAGCAAGTGCATAAAACCAATATCCATTTTTGCATGGTCCAATTATACAATTAATACCCAAATGTGTTGCGGCTAAAAGTGCACATATTGTGGTAAAGTGTACACAGCTACGCGGGTTACTGTTGAATATTTGCCAATTGTAAATGGTATACTTGCATTGCATGTCATCGTTTTTACAAACGCCAATCGTATATTTAAAAGGAGTGGGAACCAACAGGGCCGAACTCTTGCAAAAAGAGTTAGGTATCTTTACACTCAGCGATTTGCTCTTTCATTTTCCATACAGGCATATCGATCGGTCTAAAATTTACAGCATCAACCAAATAGAGCCTGAAATGCCCTATATCCAACTTAAGGGCAAGATTATGCACTTTAGAACTGTGGGGCAAAAACGCGCTCAACGGCTGGTAGCCGAATTGTACGATGGTACTGGTCGTATCGAATTGGTTTGGTTTCAGGGAGCCAAATGGGTGCAGGAGGCTGTTAAAGAAGGCAAAGAATATGTTGTATTTGGTAAACCCAATCTGTTTAATGGAAGCTACAATATTGCGCATCCAACGGTAGATGAACCCGATGAAGAAGGAGGCAAAAAATACCTGCGCATGATGCCTTTTTATACGGTGACAGAACGCATGCGCAACCGTGCTTTGGATAGCAAGGTGTTAATGAAGTTAACCAATGCCTTGCTGGCTGACGAGCGGTTTAATGTACCCGAAAACTTGCCCGATTGGTTGGTGCAATCTTATAAAATCACGTCCCGCAAAGAGGCTTTAATGCAAATTCATTTTCCTGAAAACAATGCCAAGTTGCAACAGGCAACCTATCGGTTAAAGTTTGAAGAGTTGTTTTTTATACAATTGCGGTTGCTTGCCTACAAACAAAAACAAAAGGCTATTTACAATGGTATCCAATTTTCGCAAGTAGGCCACTATTTCAACACGTTTTACAATTCTTATTTGCCATTTGAGTTAACCAATGCACAAAAACGTGTGGTTAAAGAAATACGTGCAGATGTGAAGTCGGGCAAGCAAATGAACCGTTTGTTGCAAGGTGATGTGGGAAGTGGCAAAACCGTTGTTGCACTCATGAGCATGCTCATGGCAATTGATAATGGCTACCAAGCAAGCTTAATGGCGCCTACCGAAATCTTAGCCCAACAACATTTTGAAACCATCAAGCAACTGCTTCAACAAATGGATGTAGAGGTAAAGTTGCTTACCGGAAGCACTCCAACCAAAGAGCGTAAAGTGATTTTAGAAGGTATTGCCAATGGCAGTATTCACCTGCTTATTGGTACACACGCGTTAATAGAAGAAACGGTCGTGTTTCAAAACCTAGGCTTGGCCATTGTTGATGAACAACACCGGTTTGGTGTGGCACAACGCGCAAAAATGTGGGGTAAAAATAAATTTCCACCACACCAGTTGGTAATGACAGCTACACCCATTCCACGCACCTTGGCAATGACCTTGTATGGCGATTTGGATACATCGGTAATTGATGAATTGCCTGCCAACCGCAAACCCATACAAACGGTGCACCGCACGGAGTCGAATAGACTTCGTGTTTACGGATTTATGCGTGAGCAAATAGCCAAAGGCAGGCAAGTGTATGTGGTGTATCCATTAATTGCTGAAAGTGAAAAAATGGATTATGCTAATTTGCAGCACGGCTTTGAAGAAATTGCCAATATGTTTCCTATGCCACAATACCAAGTAAGCATGGTTCATGGCAAAATGAAACCTGCAGATAAGGAAGCCGAAATGCAACGGTTTGTAAAAGGACAAAGCCAAATTATGGTTGCCACCACAGTTATTGAAGTAGGTGTAAATGTACCCAATGCGAGTGTAATGGTGATTGAAAGTGCGGAGCGTTTTGGATTGTCGCAGTTGCACCAATTGCGCGGCAGGGTAGGGCGTGGAGCCGAACAATCGTATTGCATTTTAATGACCAAGCAAAAGTTGAGTGGTGATGCTGCATTGCGAGTTCGTACGTTATGCAATACAAATAACGGATTTGAAATTTCGGAAGTAGATTTAAAATTGAGGGGGCCCGGGGCAATGGATGGAACAGCCCAAAGCGGGGTATTGGATTTACGCATAGCTGACCTTGCCAATGATCAACTCATCTTACAACAAGCTAGGCAAGCGGCCCAACAACTGTTAGAAAAAGATCCAACCTTGGCTTTGCACGAGCACAAACCTGTGGCCGAATTTTTTGCCGAATATACCCGTTTAAGCAAGTGGGGCCGTATTGCGTAACTCATTAAAAAATAGATACACAAGATAACCCACTTCTACACCTTCTGTTTTAGTTAAAAGGAAGGGGCTTCAGCGAGGTTCGTTTCACTCACTCGCTGCGCGTGTTCCGCGTTACACGGTAACTTGCTGCACCCGCTAAGCCAAGATAAGAATAAGAAATTGAGGATTGCGAAGACGAATGTTTGAAGCGAATCATAGGTTAATTATGATGGCTTATAAATATGTAAGTTCAAACTTTAGGTTTCGACATACGTTTGCAAGCCCCATAAACAATAGTTAAGCGAAGTTACCATCCACTTAGCTTCATATACTCTACAGTAATTAACTAAAAGACGCAGCCACCTCGCACTCAAATTCAGCATATTCATCTGTTAGCGTTTCATTAACTTAAAGCCAATTTCCCTGCCTTGTCCCTGAAACATGGCAAGGTTAATCCAAAACCAAGCAAATTGTTCCATGAGTTCAAACTTGTCGTTACCACCAATACTGTAGCATTCAGCAAATCCAGCATCTTTAGCTAATAGTATGGCTGCTTGTTTTCCTTTTTCGCTATCACCTGCTACAAATAAATCCAGAGCAATATTCCCATAATCAGGGTTTTGCATATTATTAAAGCCAGTTGTATTGAAGCATTTTACCACATCTTTTGTATGTGTATTATCTAAGATTGCATCAGTAGTATGCTTATATCCTTCAGGTCCTCTGCCCATCACAATATTCATAGCATCAATGATGATTTTACCCGATGTGTCGCCTAAACTTTTTACTACTTCAACAGTGGCGGTAGCGGGAGTTGAAATCAAAATTACCTCACATTGTTTTACTGCACTAGTAAAAGAAGTAAAGCGGTCTTCTCCAATTTCAGTAGCTAATTTTAAATTTTTCTCACTAAGCGGAAACCTTGCTCCAACTAAGACTGTATGACCTGATTTTATCCATTTTTTTGCTAATGCTCCGCCTACGTTACCAGAGCCAATAATTGCTATTTTCATATGTTGTAAAATTAAAACAAAAATCCATTCTCTGTCTCTCTCTTTTTTGTTAAGTCGCCTTCTCCAAGCATTTCTCTTATATCTATTTCTATTGCGTATCACATAGCTGTAAGTGGAACATCAGTATTTCTGTTTTCAAATGGGTTTATGTTTACTTCGCCAAATATTACGACAATAGCTTATGTAAATGATATTATAACCTACATAAATATGGTCAAATAGTACTTATTTATTGAGGATAGTTCCTATGAATAATAATAAGTAATAACATGGACCCAAAATCAGCAATTTTTTGCCAGCATTAAAACATGTGTTTAATAACATATAATCTGATCCGAACATTCATATTGAATGGAAACATGCAGTAGAAAATTGTGTTCACCTATTGATTGTGAGTAAATAGATTATTGTACAATTTAAGGCTGGCTAATAAAAGAGTATACGGTTAAATCATATCCCGCTGCGGCAAAACATTGCCGCAGCGGGGATTCATTTGGTGGCGTCTTTTTTCTATCTTGGCTATCTGATTGGTTATTTGTTTTAATAGTACGCCAAGTACTCTTAGCAAATAATTTTATTCTTATGTTAGTTTAGAACGTACAATTTAATATCTAAAAAATGAATGGATTTAAAATAACAACATCCTATAATCAAGAAATACGATTCGAATGTTATACGGATACTGCACCTATTACATCAATGGCTTTTTTGAGTATACTTCCGTTTACAAGAACGTTTAACCATGCAAGGGTTTCTGGACAAGAAATCTGGATAGACGATGTTCCACAACTTGATATTATTCAAGAAAACGCATCAATATTTACTGAAATGGGAGAAGTAGTATTCGGTCCAACAAAGCCTGTTAGAGCTAAAACGGCAAACTGTTTTGGAATATATTATGGCGAGGGTAAAGGACTTGACGCGTGTAATATTTTTGCTAGGGTAGTAGAAAGTGACAAACAAAAACTAATTGACCTTGGTAATCATATTTGGAAAAATGGATCACAAGCACTAACCATTTCTGCTACAATTTTACCATAAGGTAGCAGGTTTACAAAAATTAAGAATTGATGCCTTGTTATTTTTGGATACATCACCTAAATTCGATTGACAAAATAACACTCACGTTATGAAAACCCAAAACCCGTATGCGCCAGCTCTAGGAGCTCGCCTTACACACACACACACACCAAATTCTTCACCCTTAGCGTTTGCTTACTAATGGCCTTGTTTTGGCTGGGTAGTGCACAAAAAGCCAATGCCCAAATTACGGTTGTTAACTACAGTGATTGTAAATTTACCTTAACCATTTCGTGCCCTGGAGGAGGCTCTGCTACAAGTAACAATTATGCTGATGGTTGGGCAGGAGCTTGGGCTGGCCCAGCAGGTGTTAAAGTGTTTAATGTTGCCTGTTGTGCCAATCCTACTATTACGTTAACATTTGATCCATCATATGGAAGTGGTGCAAAAGGATTTGCGAATCAGCAGGCGTCTTCAGTAAATGGTAAAACTTATGGATGTTATGGTACAGGTTGTAATCCGGTTAATGGTGTTTTTGTAATTAATTGGAATGCGGTTTCGTGTACACTTACTTTAAGCAAGCCTGCTAATTGTAATTGACTCTAGGCTCAAATAAATATTGTATGAAAACCAAAGTAATTAGCATATTGCTTACGGCAGTTTTTGCATATGCGAATGTCAGAGGGCAAGATTTTCAATTTGCTAAACGTGTGTCAGGTAATCAACCTGCGGTTTTCCCTTTAGGAAACAATTATGTATTAGTTAACATCTTCAATGATTCATGTCAATTTGATACTATGCCCGTTGCTTACAAGGGAATAGGTGAGTTTAGCATAAATTCCCAAGTTACTGTTTTTACAAAACAAGGTGCAATATTGTCCCACTTTACTTTAAATGGGGTAACTTCTTTTCCTGATGGTTTGGCAATAGGGCAGCAAGTTTTGAACGATAGCGAATGGGTTATGGGTACAAGTATGAATGTGCCTATTTACAGTAATGGCTTGTTGCAAGTAGACTCTGTAACAAACTCGAATGAACTAATTGCCTTTTCAAAAAGATTGGTCGCAGTTTCTGTTAGTGGCAGTGTAAGATTATTAATAGATTTGCCTGTTAATTCAACTGGCGCTATTTCAACTGTACCTATCACACAGTCAAACAAAAACAATCGCCCTTTTTCGTATTGCGTAGATACTAGCACACAACGTTTGTACGCCTTGTTTAACTGTGCTTATCCAATAGATAGCCAATTAATCAATCCTCAAAATTTTGAAAAAGACAAGGCAATTGTACTCCAAATCAATTTAGCCACAAAAGCAATCACAAACAGTTGGAAATTACCAGTTGAGTTTGATAGAATGACTGTTGTTGGAGGTAAATTAATCCTAGCTGGTAGAAGTCTCCAATTAAACCATGAATTTACAATACAGAATCAAACCTATACCCGTGATAGTTTAAATGATGAACTCACAAGCGATTTGGTTTGGGGAGCATTTAACCCAAGCACAAGTTCATGGGATTGGCATCACCACTATAAGTTAAAAATGAAAGACAAGTCAAATAGTGGATATTTTACATTAGCCAATACATCAAATAGGCTAGCCATTGTATGCTGGTATAATGATACCATAACAGTAAATGGTACACTATATGGAGAGGCAATTCCCTTTTTGATTAAGCCTCATTTTGCCATGATAAGTACCAATGTTAACGGAGGAGAAGTATGGGTGAATACGTTTGACGCAATTACAAACTTGACAGATTTTTATAGCAAAGGCAGTGATTTTTGTTTAAATTTTTATGTGTATGATCAAGTTGCGTATATGAATGACCAACTATTGCCTAAAACAAGAATTGGTGAAAACTATATTAAAGTGGCTGGTCAAACAGGGGCTTTAAAGGGAAGTTTTAATTATGCATTTATCCCGAATTGGGAACGTAAAATCGATGGGATAGATATAACAGAAGATAGCATTCAATTTGCCATTGTATCTTTATTTGGTTTACCCAATGATACACTTGTATTGCTTGATAAGCCATATTATTTAAAAGATCCACTTGCTTTATGGAGCGAATACGTATTGGTTGCCTTTAAGGCTACTTCACAATCGTTTCCAACCCAAATGCACGAGCGGGCATTTATAGAACACAGACCCGTAAAAGCATATCCCAACCCGGTAACCAACCAATTGTATTTGCACGGTTTTGCCGATGAGCAAGAGTCGATTATCACAGTGGTAAATGTACAGGGCAGAGTGGTATTGGAACGCACGCAACCTTTTGGCCAAGCCATTAATACAAGCACTTGGGAAAAGGGTTTGTATTTGGTAATGGTACAAACTGGCCCCAATAGGCAAGTGTGTAGGGTAATGAAAGAATAAACGGTTTAGTCACATCCCCGCTGCGGCAAAACATTGCCGCAGCGGGATAACGCAAAAGCACGCTTTGCTTCGCTGAAGCTACGCGAAAGCAAGCCCCAAATGGACTTTTATTTGGCCAGTAAAAAAATGTATGTTTGCCACGCATGCAGCTTATTGAATTTACCGAAAACGCTTTATTGGCTATTGCCAAATACCGACAAACCTTGCAAATACCTAACGATGCCTGCTTGAGGGTTGGTATCAGGCAAAAAAATGAGACCAACAAACGCTTGCTTATTGGGTTTGATACCAAAACCGATAAAGACAAACAAGCCACGGTTCAAGGCATCGAAGTATTGTACCATCCTGGCGAAGTTTTCTTTTTTGCTGGAATGGTGATTGATTATATTGAAGAAGCCGACCGCAAAGGATTTGCGTTTGTTGAAAAAAAAGCAGTTGGAGTTTGATGAACGGTAGCGCAAGCCAACCGAATCTGTTTACCTTCGTTATACCAATATGACTTTTGCCGAAAACTTGCAAATTGCCTTGGGCTCAATTGCTGCCAATAAAATGCGCGCTGTTATTACTGCGCTCATTATTTCCATTGGCATTATGGCATTGGTAGGCATTTTAACAGCTATTGATGGCATTAAATCATCCATCAACTCAAGTTTTTCAAACGTAGGAGCCAATACATTTAATATTAAAAACCGGTCGAGTTCAATCCAATTTGGCACCAAAGGCAAAGCGCCTAAAAAGTACCAAAATATTACGCGCCAGGATGCGTATCGGTTTAAAGAAGAATACCAGTACCCATCTACTACATCGGTGTCGGTGAATGCATCGTTTGCTAGTACGGTTAAGTTTGGTGCCATTAAAACAGAGCCCAATGTGATGGTAATGGGTGGCGATGAAAACTATTTAAAAGTAGCAGGTTACGATTTAAAATCGGGGCGTAATTTTGGTTCTAATGAAATACAAGGTGCTTCGAATGTTGCCATTATTGGAAAGGAAATAGCCGATAAGTTGTTTAAGAAAAAGCAACCTTTAGGCGAAAGCATTTATGTGGGTTCGGCTAAATACAGGGTAGTAGGCGTGCTGAGTGAAAAGGGTTCTGCTATGGGATTTGGTGGCGACCGCATTGTGGTGGTGCCAATTGAAAATGCACGGCAAGTGTTTGCTCGACCCAATATGAGTTATGTGATTACTGTTGCTGTAACCGATGTGCCTGAGTTGGAAGCGGCCGTTGCCGAAGCAGAAGCGGTATTTAGAAGGGTGCGTAAGCTGCCAGCAAGTAGTGCCAATAATTTTGAAATAATGAAAGCAGATAATATTGCCAAAGAAATTATCGGCATGTTATCATATGCTACCATTGCGGCAACCGTGATTGGCTTTATTACGTTATTAGGTGCTGCAGTTGGGTTAATGAATATCATGTTGGTTTCTGTAACAGAGCGCACACGCGAAATTGGTATTCGCAAATCCATTGGAGCAACGGCATCGGTTATAAGAAGACAGTTTTTGCTCGAAGCAATTGCCATTTGCCAAATTGGTGGCATTGGGGGTGTAATCTTGGGTATTGCCATTGGCAATGCAGTTTCGTTATTGCTTAATGGTGGCTTCATTATTCCATGGCTTTGGATGATAGCCGGTTTGGTGCTTTGCCTTTGCGTGGGGTTGGCTTCGGGTTTGTATCCTGCTATTAAAGCATCACGCCTGGATCCGATAGAGGCATTGCGCTACGAATAAATTAATACCGCCACTCTTTGCAAAAGCCACACAACTTGTATTAGTTTTGGCCAAATATTATTAAACATACAATGGCAACGGTAGTTATTCGGAATGCACAGGTTGTAAATGAAGGGAAGGTTTTTTACGCAGACTTATTCATCAAAAACGGATTTATTGAAAAAATAGATACCAATGGTATTTCAATGCCAGCCGATACGGTGATTGATGCTACAGGTTTGCATTTAATGCCAGGTGTAATTGACGACCAAGTGCATTTTAGGGAGCCCGGGCTTACACACAAAGGCGAAATAAACACCGAAGCAAAAGCTGCTGTAGCAGGTGGAATGACCTCGTATATGGAAATGCCCAATACGTCACCAAGTGCAGTAACCATTGAGTTACTTGAGCAAAAATACGCCAGGGCTGCTCAGTGCTCGTTAGCCAATTACTCTTTTTACATGGGTACAACCAACAACAATTTACAAGAGTTGTTAAAGGTAAACGAACGCACCATGTGTGGGGTTAAAATATTTATGGGGTCGAGTACAGGAGATATGCTGGTAGATGACCCGAAGGCGCTGGAGGCTATATTTAGAGAGGTAAAAACAATTATTACCACCCATTGTGAAGACGACCCAATGGTGAAACAAACGCAAGCAGCATACAAACAAACCTATGGCGAAAATATGGATGCCTCTTACCACCATTTAATTCGGAGTCGTGAGGCTTGTTATAAATCTTCTTCCTACGCGGTATCGTTGGCTAAGCAATTTGGCTCGCGTTTGCATATCCTTCATATAAGCACAGCCGAAGAGTTGGCCTTATTTACCAACGATATTCCGCTTTCACAAAAACGTATCACTGCTGAAGCTTGCATACACCATTTGTGGTTCACCAACGAAGATTACCCAACAAAAGGAAACTATATTAAATGGAACCCCGCAGTAAAGTTGGCAAGCGATAGGCAAGCCATTTTTGATGCGGTGCTTGATGGGCGCATAGATGTTGTAGCAACAGACCACGCTCCACATACCATTGCCGAGAAGGAACAACCTTATTTAAGCGCACCATCGGGTGGCCCTTTGGTTCAGCATTCACTTAATGCCATGTTGGAGTTTTACCACCAAGGTAAAATATCGTTGCCACAAATAGCGCAGAAAATGAGCCACAATGTGGCCGAAATGTTTGAAATAGACAGGCGCGGTTTTATCCGTGAAGGATACTACGCTGATCTGGTATTGGTTGATTTGAACAAAGCATTTACCGTTACACCCGAATCGTTGCTTTACAAATGCAAATGGAGTCCATTTACTGGAACCACGTTCCATTCGGTTATTACGCATACCTTGGTAAATGGCCATGTAGCCTACCAAAATGGGGTATTCAACGAGAGCCAGTTAGGCATGCGCATGCTATTTAACCGATAATCCACAGAGGGGTCTTCTGTCAAACTTTTGCGATTAGTTTACGTTAAGGTATTGTAAACACTATCATTGGAAGCGTTATCCCCATTGGCTGGGTTTCGGGATGTTTGTAAATTCAAAATAACCCTTACCTTCGATAGATTAACGACATAAACGTATGAAAAAAACAGGTTTACTTTTTTTATTCCTTGCCAACTTAACAATGGCATTTAGCCAAATTACGGATGCAGAATTAAAAGCTCAATTGCTGATTCGAGATCCCAAATTAACCACAGCTGATTTAGAAGGATTAAAAGTAATCAGTTCTTATACCTCAAAACACAATGGTGTGCGCCATGTGTATTTTATGCAGTATGTAAATGGTATCCCAGTGTTTAATTCAGTTTCGGCTTTGCACTTTTCAAAACAAGGCAAAGTGGTTGCACACTCAAACCAATTTGTAGCCGAGGCTAAAACAATCACAAATGCGGCACAACCAACTATTGGCTCTGCAGCAGCATTGGCGGCAGTTGGAAGCGAAGCACAAATGAATGTGATGCCAGCAATGCAAAAGGCAGATTTACCGCTTACTGCAGGCAATATGATGAAGATAATGGAACAATCCGTTTCGACCGAGCCTATTGTAATGCAATTGGCATATGAGCGTGAAGCATCAGCACTAACACTTGTTTACATGGTTGAAATTTACAACCCAACCACCCATGATTGGTGGAACATGCGTATCAATGCTTTAAATGGGAAACTGGTTTCAAAAAACAATTACACAGTGCATTGCAACGTGGCACACGGAATGTTTGGTCGCGAAAATGAAAGCACAGAGGCACAAATTGTAGCTGCACAAGAAAGTACCTCCGCATTTGGAAAATCGAGTGGAACAGGAACATACCATGTATATCCATTTCCTGCCGAGAGCCCTAACCACGGACCACGTGTAATGGTTAGCAACGCTGCAGATGACCTTGCATCGCCATATGGCTGGCATGATACAAATGCGGTTGTGGGACCTGATTTTTTTACCACCAAAGGCAATAACGTATATGCTGATGAAGATACCTTAGCTAATAATGGCAATGGTTACAGCCCTGATGGAGGAGACAGTTTAGTCTTTGATTTTCCGATGGATTCTACATGGATGAATCCGCAATCGTATTTAGATGCTTCGATTACCCAATTGTTTTATGCCAATAACGTGTTGCATGATGTATTGTACCATTATGGTTTTGATGAGGAATCGGGTAATTTTCAAAACAATAATTATGGTAAGGGCGGTGTAGGAAGCGATGAGGTGCAAGCCGAAGCCCAAGATGGAAGTGGTACCAGCAACGCCAATTTCTCAACTCCAAATGATGGAAGTAGCGGTCGTATGCAAATGTTTTTATGGCCAGTAAATGGTGCTGCCGCACAATCAAATAATCTACGTGTGTTGGCTCCAGCATCTATTTTAGGATTGTATTTATCACCTATTTCTCAGTTTGGCCCAAGACAATTTGATACAATAGAAGCGGAAGGGGTAATTGTATCGGATGGTACATTTGCTGATTCGTTGGGCTGCCAACCGATTGTGAATGGAGCCGAACTTGCAGGTAAAATCGCAATCATTTACCGTGGTACCTGCGGATTTACCCAAAAGGTATTGAATGCACAAAATGCAGGAGCTGTAGCTGCAATCGTCATTACCAACAATAGCCAAGCAGCTATTGCAATGACTGGTTCTAACCCTGCAATTACAATCCCATCAGTAATGATTAGCCGCGCAGATGGGGCGAGGTTACGCGCACGCATAGATGCGGGCGATACATTGCGATTGCGTTTAACAGGAGTGCCAAAAGTAAAAGCCTATGATAGCGATTTTGACAATGGAGTAATTGCGCACGAGTATGGACACGGACTCTCGAACAGGTTAACAGGCGGACCAACAGCAAGCAGTTGTTTGGCAAACGGTGAACAGGCAGGTGAGGGTTGGAGCGATTTTCTTTCGTTGGTATTTACAGCTAAACCTAGTGACAGTGCAAACTTGGGTCGAGGTATTGGAACTTTTGTATTTAACCAATCAACCAGCGGATTGGGAATACGTGAATACCGCTACACACGCAATATGACGGCTAACCCAATGACGTATGATTATATTAAAAACAACCAAGGTGTACATTATGTGGGTACCGTTTGGTGCAGCATGTTGTGGGATATGTATTGGAATTTGGTTGATAAATATGGTTTTGATCCAGATTTGTATAATGGAAAAGGCGGAAACAATATTGCGTTACAATTGGTGGTTGACGGATTAAAATTGCAAACTTGCAGCCCTGGTTTTGTGGACGCACGTAATGCGATTTTGCAAGCGGATTCAATTAACAATGGAGGAGCAAACAGCGATTTGATTTGGCGTACATTTGCCCGCAGAGGTTTGGGCTACAGTGCCAATCAGGGTTCAAACATGTCGGTTACCGATGGAGTTCAGGCGTTTGATTTGCCACCGGCTACTGTTGGCTTAAGCGAGAATGATTTGAGCGCTTATATTCAGTTGCAGCCAAACCCTTCGCAAGGAGCAGTTCGCTTGGTTGTACCGGGTCAGTTAACAGAAGCCAATGTAGTGATTACCGATATGGCTGGCAAAGTTGTATTTCAGCAACAATTGCGTGCCGATTTAAACCACCATATGCATTTGGATTTAAGCAACGAACCTAATGGCATCTATTTTGTGAATCTGCAAAAAGGAGCCACTGTCTTCAATGCAAAAGTGGTGTTAGCGCGTTAAGCTTATTAGAACAAGAATAATAGACAGCCACGAATACACTTCGTGGCTGTTTTGGTTTAGATACCCCACAAACTGTGTATAACTTGTGTTTAATCACAAAGGCTGTGCTGCTATTTTCGCTACCAATCAAGTGAAGCTCTAATTACCTTTTTGCATGAAATTTATTGTTAATAGTACTACATTATTAAAGCACCTTTCCATGATTGATGGAGTAGTGGTGTCGAAACCGATTATCCCTATTTTGAATAATTTTTTATTCGATATTAAAGATGGGGAGCTGAAAATTTCTGCTACAGATTTGGAAACCACCATGACAACAAGCATTAAGGTGGATGCAAAAGAAGACTTGGCAATTGCCATTCCTTCAAGAACCACACTTGATTTGTTGAAAAGCCTACCCGATCAACCGTTGGCTTTTTCAGTGAATCTTGAAAAGGGTGCTGTTGAAATTAAGTACGATGCAGGTAGGTTTAAACTAACAGCACAAAAAGGAGACGAGTTTCCAAAGAATCCGGGTGTAGATGGAGGTCAAAAATTCACCATTCCTGCCAAGGTATTGCAAAAAGCCATCACCAAAACGGTGTTTGCAACAAGCAGCGATGAATTACGTTTGAACTTAACGGGCGTATTGGTTCAGCTTTCAGCAAACGATATTACGTTCGTTGCAACAGATGCCAATAGGCTTGTTCGCTTTAACCGCAGCGATATTAAACCAGGTGTTGAGGATTCATTTATTTTGCCTAAAAAAGCACTCAACTTATTAAAGGCATCATTGCCAAATGATGATACCGAAGTTACGATCGACTTCAACAAATCGAATGCGCATTTTATGTTCGGTGATGTAACGTTGGTATGCCGTTTGATTGATGAAAAATATCCTGATTACAAAGCAGTAATTCCACAAGATAATCCGAACAAGTTGCTAATGGACCGCAATGAGTTTGCCATGTCTGTTAAGCGTGTTTCAATTACTTCGAACAAAACAACACACCAAATACGTTTGAAACTTGCAGGGAGTGAGTTAACCATTTCTGCTGAGGATATTGATTTCGAAAACGAAGCGCAAGAAAAGCTCAAGTGCCAGTATGAGGGAGAAGATTTGGAAATAGGTTTTAACTCTAAGTATTTGGCTGAAATGATTGGTGCTGTTGATGGTACAGAGGTGCGTTTGGAAATGTCACAGCCTAACCGTGCTGGGGTATTATTGCCTGCTGTTGCCGAAGAGAATGAACATATATTAATGTTGGTGATGCCAATGATGCTCAACAGTTATTAACTGTCGTAGTTAGATAAAGAACGCGCGCGCCGGCGTTGCCGGCGCGCGCGTTCTTATTTATCGAATATGGTTTAAAAGATATAAATGTGCGTGTTACGGTTGCATAAAGATGTCTCGTTGTTTTGCTTTAGCAGATACAAATTGGATACTTGATAACCGTACTTAAAATATATCCACAAACCTGCTGCAATCTGTGGATTATGCACCAGTCAGAATGGGTAATTTGCAGGCTTGAATCAATGCATTTATTGGTTTAACAATTGATACGTGTTTTATGGCAGAGAGTAAAGTAGTATACAACGAGGACAGTATACGCAGTTTAGATTGGCGCGAACATATTCGGCTTCGCCCAGGTATGTATATCGGAAAATTAGGCGATGGTTCCGCTCCTGATGATGGTATTTATGTTTTACTCAAAGAGGTTATTGACAATAGCATCGATGAGCATGTAATGGGAAACGGCAAAACCATCGACATCCAAATTCAGGACAATAAAGTAACCGTGCGCGATTATGGAAGAGGAATCCCATTGGGGAAGGTGGTAGATGTAGTAAGCAAGATAAACACTGGTGGTAAATATGATAGCAAAGCCTTTCAAAAATCAGTTGGGTTAAATGGAGTGGGTACCAAAGCGGTAAATGCATTGAGTACTTACTTTAAAGTGCAGTCGTTTAGAGATGGCAAAACCGTTATTGCTGAGTTTGATAAAGGTGAATTGATTAAAGAGCATAAACCCCAAAACACACTTGAGCCTGATGGAACTTTGGTTTCGTTTATTGCCGATGATTCTATTTTTAAGCATTACCACTATATCCCTGATTTTATTGAAAACCAACTTTGGAATTATGCTTACCTCAATTCGGGTTTAACCATTCAATACAACGACCGAAAGTTTTATTCAAGGGATGGATTATTGGATTTACTTAAACGCAAAACCAATGAAGAGCATATCCGCTACCCCATTATTCATTTAAAAGGAGAAGACATTGAGGTTGCAATTACACATGAGAATCAATATGGCGAGGATTACTACAGCTATGTGAACGGGCAGTACACTACTCAAGGTGGAACACACTTGTTGGCTTTTAGAGAAGCATTTGCCAAAACGGTAAGGGAGTTTTACAAACGCGAATTCGACTTAGCCGATATTCGGGCTTCCATAGTTGCGGCCATCAGTGTGCGGGTTCAAGAACCTGTTTTCGAAAGCCAAACCAAAACCAAACTTGGCTCGGTAAACATGGGTCCCGATTCGCCAACCATTAAAAACTTTGTCATTGATTTTCTTAAAAAATCACTTGACGATTATTTGCACAAGCATCCACAAACGGCCGATGCATTGCTTAAGCGCATCATGCAAAGTGAGCGTGAACGCAAAGAAATGGCAGGCATTAAAAAACTTGCCAATGAGCGTGCCAAAAAAGCAAGCGTGCATAACCGAAAATTACGCGATTGCAGGTTGCATTACAACGAAGACGAAAAAGAAGAACGCAGGTACGATACTACATTGTTCATTACGGAAGGCGACTCGGCAAGTGGCAGCATTACCAAAAGCCGAGATGTTCAAACCCAGGCAGTTTTTAGTTTAAGGGGTAAGCCTCTCAATTGTTATGGGTTAACCAAAAAGGTGGTTTATGAAAATGAAGAGTTTAACCTTTTACAACATGCCTTAAACATCGAAGAGGGAATAGACGGCTTGCGTTATAACAATATTGTTATAGCCACCGATGCCGATGTTGATGGTATGCATATTCGACTGTTGATGCTGACGTTTTTCTTGCAGTTTTTCCCTGACTTGGTTAAAAACGGACACCTTTATATTTTAGAAACACCTTTGTTTAGGGTTCGTAACAAACAAAAAACCATTTACTGTTACAGTGAGGAAGAAAAACAACGGGCAATGGCACAATTAGGTGTACGACCTGAGATAACACGTTTTAAAGGTCTTGGCGAGATTTCACCTGATGAGTTTGGCCTCTTTATAGGTGAAGACATAAAGTTGCAACCGGTAATTTTAACTGCTGAAACACCTATTCCTAAGTTGTTAGAATATTATATGGGTAAAAACACCATCGACCGTCAAAACTTTATCATCGAGCATCTTAAAATTGAAAAAGATGTAATACCTGAAACGGCTGATGAAGAGTTGGTATAAATAATAGGAGCAAATAACCTTGTTTTTTATTCAAGGTTTTTAAAAAAGTGAGTGACAATCCATGAGTGACGAAGTAATAAATACAACAAACAACCGCGATCATAGCATGCACAATGTAACACCCGTTACTGGACTGTATGAAAATTGGTTTTTAGATTATGCATCTTATGTTATTTTAGAGCGTGCCGTACCTGCTATTGAAGACGGTATGAAACCCGTGCAGCGCAGGATTTTGCATGCAATGAAAGACATGGATGATGGCCGATTTAACAAAGTGGCCAACGTAATTGGGCAAACCATGCAGTACCACCCACATGGTGATGCTGCCATTGGTGATGCATTAGTAGGGTTAGGCCAAAAAGATTTATTGTTTGATACCCAAGGAAACTGGGGTGACGTGCGCACAGGTGATGCTGCTGCTGCTCCTCGCTACATCGAAGCACGTTTGTCTAAGTTTGCGCTCGAAGTTGCTTTTAACAACCAAACTACCACTTGGCAAGCTTCGTATGACGGCCGTAAAAAAGAACCAGTGACACTCCCAATGAAGTTTCCACTTTTATTGGCACAAGGTGTTGAGGGTATTGCGGTTGGGTTAGCCACCAAAATTTTACCACATAATTTTTGCGAGTTATTGCGCGCAGCAATTGATGTTGTAAAAGGAAAACAAATTGAGTTATATCCCGATTTTGCAACAGGAGGGATGATTGACGTAACCAATTACAACCGTGGTGCCAAAGGCGCTAAGGTACGGGTAAGAGCCAAAATTGAAGAGCTTGATAAAAAGACGTTGGTCATTCGCGATATCCCATTCGCTACCACTACCACAAGCTTAATTGATTCTATTATCAAGGCAAATGATAATGGCAAAATCAAAATCAAAAAGGTGATTGACAATACTGCAAAAGACGTTGAAATACAGGTATTGCTTGCCCCAGGTGTTTCACCTGATATTACCATTGATGCGTTGTACGCATTTACGGATTGTGAAATTTCGATATCGCCAAATGCATGCGTAATTGTAGGTGATAGGCCTATGTTTTTAGGGGTAGATGAGCTACTGCGACATTCAGTGGAGCATACACGCGGATTGCTAAAAAGGGAACTTGAAATTCGAAAAGGAGAGCTTGAAGAGCAATGGCATTTTAGTTCGTTAGAAAAACTGTTTATTGAAAAGCGCATTTACCGAGATATTGAAGAATGTGAAACGTTTGAAGCGGTAATTGATACCATTTTTGCTGGGGTAAATAAGTACAAAAAACTATTCAAACGAGAGATTACGGAAGATGACATCCTCAAACTAACCGAAATCAAAATCAAGCGTATTTCTAAATATGATTCGTTTAAGGCCGATGAGTTTATGCGCAAAATTGAAGAGGAGCTTATTCAAGTACAAAGCGATATAGACAATATCAAGCCTTACCAAATTAAGTATTACGAGGGCTTGTTAAAAAAATATGGCAAAGGCCGTGAACGCAAAACCGAAATCAAATTGTTTGATACTATTCAAGCCAACCAAGTTGCTATTGCCAATCAAAAATTGTATGTAAACAGGGCAGAAGGCTTTGTGGGTACCGGACTTAAAAAAGATGAATACATTGCTGATTGTTCCGACCTTGACGATATCATTGTGTTTAGGCGTGATGGTAAAATGCAAATTAGCAAGGTGCAAGACAAAGCCTTTATGGGTAAAGACATTATTCATGTTGATGTGTTTCGGAAAAACGATGAACGTAGGGTGTACAACATGATTTACATGGATGGCAAAACCAAAACAAGTTACGCCAAAAGGTTTAATGTATTGGGTATTACCCGCGATAAAGAATATGACTTAACAACTGGATCTCCCAATAGCAAAGTGCTTTATTTTACGGCCAACCCAAATAGCGAAGCCGAGTTGGTTGAGATAACGTTAAGTCCGCTAAGCCACGCTCGTAAACTTGTTTTTGATTTTAACTTTGCTGATTTGGCTATCAAAGGCCGCACTGTATTGGGTAACATTGTAAGTAAGTATTTGCTCAAAGGTGTTAAACTAAAAGCAAAAGGGGCCTCTACATTAGGTGGTCGAAAAATTTGGTATGATGAAATTCTTGGCCGACTCAATGTTGATGACCGCGGTAAATATTTAGGTGAGTTTGATACCCACGATCAAATTTTAGTTATTTACAAAGATGGGCAGTATGAGCTGACTTCGTTTGAATTAAGCAACCACTACGAGGCTGAACAAGTTGTTTCCATATCAAAGTTTAAGCCTAAGCGCGCCATTAGCTTGGTTTATTTAAACGAAAAAGAGAAGTGTTATTTTATCAAACGCTTTGTAATCGAAACATTAACCCAAAACAAGAAGTTTTTGTTGGTTCCCGAGGGTGTTAAATGCAAAGTGGTATTGGCAACCGATTTGATTAGTCCGGTTGCTGAACTTGAAACCAATACTGGAAAAACCAAGGCTACTGCCAAACTCGAAACCATTCGCTTAGAGGAAGCAATTGAAGTGAAAGGGTGGAAGGCAATTGGGAATAAATTTGCAGGTAAAGAGTTTGTATCCATTCAACTATTGCCTCCCGACCCGGCAACCGAAATGGAAGATGAGGTAATGGAAGCGGCAACAGTATTGGAAGAAACACAAATGACCTTAATTAACGAGGAGCTTGAAGCTGCTGAGCAAGCAAAAATTAAGAAGTTACTTGATGAAGACGATGTGCTGTTAAACAAAGAAAAGCCGAAAGGAGTGAAGCCTAAAAAAGGACCAACTGATCAGCCTAAATTGTTTTAATACTACCTTTTAGTATGCTGATTTAACAACTTTGGTCGCTTTTTTTGCAAAATTGATATAGGGATTTATATCCTAGCTGTATTTGTAATTATTTGAGTTTAGGAATTAGTTTTATCCCAATAAAAAATCAAACTATATGACAGCAACATTATTAAATGATGGGGACAACTTTGAAAAGCACTATTGGACGCAGTTTATGTCAACTGATTTTCCTAGCTACGAATCATATTGGACGAAGCATATAGTACCAATGACAAACAGACCGACAAATATTCACTTTAAGAACAGCAAAAAATTAACAGCTGCTGGTTTTACCGCAGAAGACATTTGTAAAGCACAGTTGCATTATACTACTTTTAGACATTTAGTAAGAGCATTTGAAATTCGAAATGCACTCAGCGGAAAAACGCAATCAGTTTTAGATACAGATCTCCTTTCTGAAGGTCTTTTTCATATTGTTGCAGCTCAAGATGTCGCCTTTGAATTTTTGCAGAGAATTGCTGAGCCAAACCAATTTGACCCATGGGCTTCTAACAAGAAGACTTCGACAACAAATTCACCGGGAAGTAAACAGGCTCAAGATAAATGGAAAAATAATAATGGCCACCCATTAAAAGACATTCGAGACTATAGAAATCATCTGGCCCATGGAAGAATGTCACCAAGTATTCAATCCCCTCCAAAAGTTTTGATCCCCAAAATAAGTTTCGAAAATGCCTATTTAGATTGGCGCTTAGTTACTGATTGGAACTCTACAACTAATGCTAGTGATCAGGCCGACTTTGACTCATTAGACAACATTTTAACTGACGCATGGAAAAGGACAATTCAATATTTAGAAACTGAATGGAAGAAGATTATATAACTGCGCCTAACAGGATTTCTGCGTCAGATGTGTTTACTATTTCACAAGGCAATTTCTACTGGATTTGAAATACATATTCCGTTTAGTATAAGCTAAAATTCCCACCCAGTCAGATAAGAATCGGACGCAAATCAGATGAACGTTTTCGATAACATGTAACCAAAAAAAAGACCCGCACAGGCGAGTCTTTTTAAAGAGGGAATTATTTTTTGCATTACAAATGCATACGTTCTTTCTTACCCATAAGCACTTCTTGCGATTCTACATGGTCAGGGTCGGGCACACAACAATCAACTGGACATACAGCTGCGCATTGAGGTTCTTCATGAAAGCCAACACACTCTGTGCATTTACCTGTAACAATATAATACGTATCGTCTGATTTTGGAGCAAACCTTTTGGTAACATCCACAGTTTCTCCATCTACAGTAAGCGTACCAGTTAGGTTATTTCCATCGGCCCAAGCCCATTCAGCTCCACTTTCATAAATTGCATTATTCGGACATTCAGGTTCGCATGCACCGCAGTTGATGCATTCGTCAGTAATCATTATAGCCATAGTTGTATTTTTATTTTTGAATATTAACAAATGCAAAATAAGTTTTGTTGATTTGCATCACAAAGTATAATCATTCTAAATAAAAATGACTTTTCAACAGCGTGTGGAGGCTTTAGTACAGTTGGGTAAATGGATGGAACAACAAGCCGCTGATATTCAAAATCCATTGTTTACGCGCGCATACCAACAAAATAACTGGTTTACCCCAGCGTATGCCTCACTCGCATTTAAAGGTTGGGCGGAGTTGCTAACCAATGAATCGATTAGCAAATGGATGCGTGCATACGCACTGGAGTCCAACCAAAGCAAAACCATCGCCCTTATTTTGGCTGGAAACATTCCTTTGGTGGGCTTTCATGATATTTTATCAACGATTGTAACGGGCAATATTGCCCTCATTAAATACGCTGATGATGATTCGGTACTCCTTAAAGCTGTTGTAAACCAACTGCAACAATTAAGTCCTCAAGTATCATCTCAAATAAGGATTTCAGAAAGTCGTTTGCCTTCGGGTTATGATGCAGTTATTGCAACTGGTAGTAACAACTCAAATAGGTATTTCGAATATTATTTTAGAAACCAACCATCGTTGTTAAGAGCAAACCGCAACAGTGTTGCTATTTTAACTGGTGACGAAACCCCTGAAGAGCTTGCTGCATTAGGAACAGATATCTTTACCTATTTTGGTTTAGGGTGCCGAAATGTATCCAAACTCTATGTTCCTAAAGGATATGATTTTGTCAAGTTTTATGAATCGATAGAATTGTGGAATCATTTAGCAAACCACCATAAGTACATGAACAACTACACGTATCACAAAGCGATTTTGTTAATGAATCTAACCCAACATTTAGATAACAACTTCTTACTAATCAAGGAAGATGAACGGTTAGCTTCTCCATTGGGTATGTTGTTTTATGAAAGGTACGAATCTGTAGACCAATTGGCATCGTTACTCAAAAGCCAAGAAGACCAACTGCAATGTGTTGTTGGAACGCCATTAGCTGATATCCCTACAGTTCCATTTGGGAAGGCTCAATTCCCAGAACTTACAGATTATGCAGATGGCGCAGATACGGTTGCTTTTTTGCTAAATCAACAGCAATAATTTTTTTAGGCATTGCCGTAAGTATCCAATACCAAATTGGCAATCACTTCGTGCATTGGGTTTTCAGCATCTAGTAAAGGATTTATTTCTGTAATTTCCATGCCTACTAATTTTTCACTATTGCAAAAAGTACGTAGCAAGTACGATGCTTGTTCAATAGTGAGTCCATCTGGAACAGGTGTTCCTGTGCCTTGTGAGTATTGGGTATCGAGACTATCTACATCAAAACTAATATAAATGTATTGACAGTTATGCAAATGGTTTAAGGTTTGTTCGGCCACCATTTCTATTCCCAAGTGTTTGATGTCTTCTGGTCTAAAGGCTTTAATACCTTCTTTGGTAATAATTTTTTCTTCTTCTTCTTCGGTGCTTCTTAAGGCAATAAACACCAAATCTTTTCCTTGAATTTTCGGAGTAATGCGTCTGCGCCCTAATTTTTTAAGGGTTTCCCAAAAGTTACGGGTAATTTCTTTGGGATTATTTTTAGCCATCTCACGGTGATCGTCACCCATTAAGGCGGCAATAGGCATCCCGTGAATATTACCCGATGGAGTGGTATAAGGGCTATGCAAATCAGCATGCGCATCGATCCAAATTACACCTATCCGTGCGTTGGCATGAAAATCTTTAATGCCCGAAATGAGTGCATTGGCACTGCTGTGGTCTCCTGATAAAATGAATGGAATTTTTTCTAATCGAAGGGTGTCTTGTATGTGTTCAACAATTTTTTCTTGAAAGTTTTTAATGTTTTCGATGTTTTTTCCATAAGGTGTTTCTTCCTTGGGTGCAATTTGCTGAGGCACCAAACGGGTATAATTAAACACATCAAAAGATGTAAACGCACGCTTTTGCAATTGTTCTAATAAAGCTTGAGGGCCTAAGGCTGCGCCTTTTTTTCCAGCCCCAAAATCACTTTCTACGGTTATTACTTTAAATCGGTCTGCACGCATATAAATGCTAAGTGGTGTGTGGCAAATCTAATTAAAATCGGGAAATAGCCTCTATCCAAAAATGCACTTGGCATTGAACCAAAATTGTTGCTTCTTCGTAAGTGGTTTTATATAGTTACCAATGAAGCAACATGCCCAAAATTTGCTTATGATTCAGCCTGTTCGATTCACATTTAACGAACAAACTGCTGATAGCAATTCCTTTCAACAAGCCCAAGCAGCAAAGTCAGAAACCCAAGAGTTGGCCTTGGTAGAGTTTACCAATTTTGTTTCGGTATTACGTGCAAATGGGGTTAGTGTATTGGTGGTAAATGATACGCCTGAGCCACACACGCCCGATTCTATTTTTCCAAACAATTGGTTGGGGATGTTGCACGATGGAACCGTAGTGCTTTTTCCTATGCAAGCTCCAAACCGAAGGGCAGAACGCAGGCAAGATATTATTGATACACTTTCAACTGCATTTACGGTTAACAAAGTAGTGGATTATTCGCCATATGAATTGCAAAGCAAATACCTGGAAGGTACCGGAAGCATGGTGCTCGATAGGCAAAATAAAATTTGTTATGCATGTGTTTCACCTCGAACTGATATTGACTTGGTTAATCGTTTTTGCAATGATTTTCAATACAAACCCATTTTGTTCAATGCCACTGACCGCAACGGAAATCCTATTTACCATACCAATGTGGTAATGTGTGTTGGTTCACAGTTTATGGTTGTTTGCCTAGAGTGTGTTTCAAATGAAACTGATCGCAAACGAATTGTGAATGCAACAAAAAAAGCTATTGTGGAGATTTCGCAAGCGCAATTGGAGCATTTTGCAGGCAATATGTTGGAGGTAGTGAATGATAAGGGAGAAACCCTTTTGGTAATGAGCCAACAGGCTTACAATAGTTTGAGGGCAACACAAGTGGCGCAGTTAAGCATGTTTGCTAAAATAGTAACTGCACCACTTGATACTATTGAATCCAATGGAGGCGGAAGCGCACGTTGTATGATGGCTGAAATATTTTTACCAACAAGAGTGTAATCAATCTTCGTTTCGGCTCATGCTTCTTTTTACATCACGCTCTTTAATGCTCTCCCGTTTATCATAACTTTTTTTGCCTTGGGCTATTGCAATATCAATTTTTGCATAACCTGTTTCTGAGATATACATTCTAACAGGGACAATTGTGAGTCCCTTTTCTGTAGCTTTTGATTTGAGTTTCCGAAGTTCTGCTTTAGTGAGCAGCAGTTTGCGCACCCTTAAGGTATCGTGGTTGTAATGCGAGGCTTGTTTAAAAGTTCCAATATTCATTCCGCGCACATACAACTCTTCAGTGCCTTTGGCCCGTACGGGTTTAAAAAAGCAAAAGGCATCACTTAGATTTACATTACCCTCACGCACCGATTTAATTTCGCTACCCAATAGTTGGATACCCGCAGTATAGGTTTGCAACAAATGGTAATCAAATGAAGCTCTTTTATTAACAATGGTTTGCGACATGGTTACAGCAGTTCAATTCCTTGTTGGCCAATGAATGTAATATGTTGCGTGTTTTTTGCACTAATGGTGTAGGGAGCAAACACAAACTTTTTTTCAAACAAGGTACTGCCCAAATAATACGTAACAAAATATTCATTGTTAAGGGCGAATAAATCTTCTTGAAGAGGTTCTATCCGAGCAAAACTTTGTGCAGGAATCTCATTTACGAAATGGCGCAGAACAGAAGTTTCGACTGTATTTTCATCAGGCTCTCCATATCCTTTGCTTACTACCAATACTCCTTCAATACTCTCTTCTTTGTAATTTAACAAGTACACATTCCAAACCATTTCCTTTTCAGCACTCAGTTCATATACAGCAGCAAGTGTAATTCCTTCGGATGGTTGGTCTACAATATCTTTCAACATGTGGCAAATATACAGATTACAAACGTGCATTAAAGCAACGTTTGCTCAAGCTGTTTTTTTAACAAGCTAGTGTACGATTTTATTGGCACAGTATGAGCTTGCAAACGCCTCGGGTTTGGCTTTAAAAACAAATCCCATGCTTAGAATATAGCCCATGGCTTCACTCAATGCGGTGTTGGATTTAAACTGCGGATTGGTATTGATATCTGCATGCACTTCGAGGTCAACATCATACCTTTCAAGTACCTCGCACAATTTGTAAGCAATATCAATCGACATAGCTACTTCATGCAACATACGCTCCTTGATGCCAAATTGTTGTTTGGTTTTTTGCGAGCTGATAAGCATATACCCACCACGTTTTTGTCTAACAAAAACAATAACAGTTGCAAATTCGGTAACTTCTCCGGTAACCTGGGAATCGGTTCCTATGCAAATTTTGAGTTTGTTGCCAACTTCTTTTTCCCGAACAATCAATTGCTCTACTTCTTGGATGATATCGTTTTCAATACGCTCACCATTAAATCTGCGCCAATCAGTAACTGGTTTAAATTCTTCGTATTTGCTCATAACCTTATTTGAATGATACGTGAAAATACGTATTGCTTGGTAAAAAACGAATGGTCTTTTTGTTAAGTTAACAAGCTATCCACATTTGGGTTAATAATGCTATTCTGATAAATACATTACAGTAAACAAAAGCCCGTTATGCAGCCCATGCATAATGATGGAGCTCAGTATACCATACTTTAAACGGATATAGGATAATGTTAATCCTGCAAATAACTGTGGCAAAACCAATAACGGACTTAATAATAAAGCTGTTGTAGAATAGAGTGTGTAATTAGTAACATGCATCATTGCAAATACAACGGCTGATAACCATACATGTATATGAAAATACTTCAGTAAAAAACGGATACATGTAAATTGGTATTGTTTAAGATAAGGCCATGTGAGTAAGATTGTAAATAGAAAAACACAAAGTAAAACGAAAAGCGCAACAGCGACTTGGGTTCTGAGAAAAAAGGCGTTAATCAATAGTACGGCTAATACAAAACAGATAAATAGGTAAAATATGTAACTGCCTTTTACAGATTTCAAGTGTAATCGAAATAGAAGTTCTTCAATCACAGGGAATAGAATAGCCCCAATAAAATAGAATAGTAACCATCCAAGTTGTTTCAAGGATTCATATATTTCAGCTGCTTTAAAGTCTGCATTAACCAATCCTATTTCATTTGGAATCATGAGGACGGAGTCTGCTATCAAGGTAAATAGCAACAACGATCCAAAATCAATTAGGGGAGATAAATTAAGTGCCTTTACCTTTTGAGGCGAGGGATAATAAGGCTTAATCAAAAACTGGAAATAGGGTTTGAAGTATTTTTTCATTGGGAATTAATTGTTAAATCCCCAACCACTCTTTGGCGGTTTTACTCAGCATCTGTGCTTTTTGTTCAGTTGTTAAATCAGCCATTAATTCAATAAATTTACCGTGTTCCAAATCGCCCAATGGGAAAGGGAAATCACTTCCCAAGGCAATGCGTTCAGCTCCAAAAAGTTTTAAATTGTAACGCAATGCTTCATCATCATGCACCAAACTATCAATGTAAAATTTCTTGGTATATTCATATGGATCAGCTACATGATTTACATTACACAAATCAGGGCGTGCATGGTAACCATGGCTAATACGGCCAATGGTATGCGGAAAACAGCCTCCACCATGTGCAAACATCACTCTTAGCTTTGGAAACTGATCAAACACTCCTCCAAACAACATGCTGCAGATAGCACGTGAAGTTTCGGCAGGCATGCCAACTAGCCAAGGCAACCAATACTTTTTCATTTTATCTTGTCCCATCATATCCCATGGGTGCACAAAAATGCACATGCTCTCACGTTCAGCAGCTTCATAAAATGGGAAAAACCGTTCATCATCTAAGTTTAAATCCAGAATATTAGTGGCAATTTCAACTCCGGGTAAATTGAGTTCATGTTTACACCTCAGTAATTCTTCCACTGCAAGCGCAGTATCTTGCATGGGTAAAGTTCCAAGTCCAACAAATCGGGTAGGGTAGTCGCGTTGAATTTGTGCCAAATGATTGTTAATGTACTGACTCCAATCATGCGTGTGCTCTGCTTTTGCCCAATAATAAAACAAAACCGGAATGGTAGATAAGGCCATCAACTGCACACCATGTCTGTCCATGTGTTGGATGATGGCTTTTGGGTCCCAGCACAATTCATCAATTGCCCTAAAAAAGGTTCCGTCAGCCTTCATCATATCGGCACGTCCAGGTTGGTAATGATCTAAGTAAATAAACTCATCTCCATAGCCATAACGCTCTTTCAGGTTCGGAATAAACTCAGGCAATATATGTGCGTGTATATCAATTTTGGTCATTTGTTTGTAGTTGTTGGTCATTAGTTATTTGTGAATAGTCATTAGTTAGACGTTATTTGGAAATGAACTGATAGTTGGTAGGAACTTTAAGAGGCTTTAGCTTTTCCAATCGACTTGATGTAAGCCTTAAGTTTTTTGTGAACAATTTCTAATTTAGAAATGAGTGCTTCACTTTCTTTTGGTGCAATCAAATTCCTTCTTGCAGCTTTCTCTATCCAAGTTTTTGTTTCAAGTAATGACCCTCTACTGTAGTAACAAAACTGTTTATTTTCTTTATAAAAAAATCGACCATACCCTTCCGCTAAGTTAGCAGAAATAGAGTCAGATGATCGCACCAATTGTTTTCCAATTGTATCTTTATCAAAGCTATCCCACTTGTTTACTATATTCCAAATAAAGTCAGATAACTCATTAGCAAGGTTATAGGTTTCAAACTCTTCTAGTGTCATCATAAATGATAGGTACTAATTTTCTTTTATTACCACAATACCTTGAACTTACCAATTTCCTATACCCACTGTCCACTGACCACTGCCCACTGCCTAACTAAACCTTGGGTCGGTTTCCATCACAGTGCCACATTGCTTGCAAGTGCGTAGTTCAAGTGAGTTATAAAATTCTTTAAAGCGGGGTAAAAAATCTGTTTCAATATCAACCAACTCAAATTTGTATTCGTGGAGTTTATTGTTGCATTTTTCACAATGCCATTGCAGTCCATCCATTAAACCCTTTCCTTTGCGCACGCGTTCAATCACCAATCCAAGCGATCCTTCGCTCCGTGCAGGGGAGTGTGGCGTATGGGCAGGGCACAAGAACATATCACCTGGGCCCAACGGCACATCAACAGCCTTTCCATCTTCTTGAATGCGCACATTGATATTGCCTTCCAATTGGTAAAACAATTCTTCGGTTTCGTTATAATGGTAATCTTTACGGGCATTAGGACCCGCAACAATCATTACAATATAATCAGTTCCTTCAGGATATAGGTTTTTATTGCCTACGGGTGGTTTCAGTAAATGACGGTTTTCTTCAATCCACTTAGTTAAGTTAAAAGGTTTACGAATTGGCATAATGAGTAAATTATTGAGGCAATTTACATCTTTATTCAGAATTTGAATGCGTCCATTATTTCAAAATCACCATCTCAATTCACATCTAGTGGTTAACAATTCATTCGAACAGTTTATAAAATACTCACATCATACTGTTTACTTCGTAAGGTAATTATTATCAAATAATGTCATCATTTAAAGTAAGAGGCGGTAAGCCTTTAAAAGGCGAATTGGTTCCACAAGGAGCCAAAAACGAAGCATTGCAAATTGTATCGGCAGTTTTGCTCACAAGCCAAAAGGTTACATTGCACAATGTGCCTGCTATACGCGATGTGCTTAAGCTAATTGAGTTAATGGGTGACTTAGGTGTTGTGGTTGAAAAAATTTCAAACGATACGTACACATTCGAAGCTAAACATGTGAACCTCGAATACTTGCGCAGCGATGATTTTAAAAAGAAGGGCGCAGCCCTTAGAGGGTCTATTATGATTATTGGGCCTTTGTTGGCGAGGTTTGGTACCGCATACATACCTGAACCTGGGGGTGATAAAATTGGCCGGAGGCCTGTGGATACTCATTTGCGAGGATTTGAAGCTCTAGGAGCAACCTTCGATCATTTGCGTGACGAACGTTTTTATAAAATCAATGCTGCCAACCTTAAAGGCACATACATGATGCTTGATGAAGCGTCTGTTACTGGAACTGCCAATATTGTAATGGCAGCATCCTTGGCTAAAGGAACCACCCAAATTTACAATGCCGCATCAGAACCCTATTTACAGCAACTCTGTAAAATGATTAACAGCATGGGGGGCAAAATCTCAGGAATTGGGTCGAACTTACTCACCATTGAAGGGGTGAGCGAACTAGGTGGCTGCACCCACCGCATGTTGCCGGACATGATTGAAATTGGCTCATTTATTGGCTTGGCAGCTACAACCAAATCAGAAATCACCATTAAGAATTGTTCAATACCTGATTTGGGGATTATTCCCTCAGTGTTTCGCAGAATGGGTATTGAATTAGAGTTTAGAGGCGATGATATTTATGTACCGGCTCAGGATTCGTATAAAATTCAATCGCTCATTGATGGATCAATACTTACCATTAAAGATGGTATTTGGCCAGCATTTACACCTGATTTAATTTCAATTGCGTTGGTTACTGCTACCCAAGCCAAAGGCAGCGTGCTTATTCACCAATGGATGTTTGAAAGCCGCTTGTTTTTTGTTGACAACCTTATTGATATGGGCGCTAAAATCATTTTATGCGATCCACACCGTGCTGTTGTAATTGGCTCTAACCGCGAAACAAGCTTGCGAGGAATCACCATGAGTTCGCCTGATATCAGAGCCGGTGTAGCCATGCTTATTGCAGCATTAGCTGCTAACGGTACCAGCACCATTCACAATATTGAACAGATAGACAGAGGTTACCAGCAAATTGATGAACGCCTCAAGGCAATTGGTGCCGACATCACACGCATTGATGCATAGTTTGGGAAGCTTAATCCTAAATCGCATTTTTGCAAAGTGATTACCATTTACTTGTTAAGCTGGCTTCAGGCGTATTGGTTTAGTAAACCTCTAACACAACAACCACTTCAAATTGGCGACAAAGCACCATCTATTGAAGTTATTGCAGCTACTGGAGATACCATCTCGCTTGCCAAACTACGAGGCAATATGGTGCTTATTGATTTTTGGGCTTCATGGAACCAACCTTCTCGCCAACACAATTTAAGTACCCTCAAATTATTTGAGCGCTACCGTGCGTTATCGCTCCGGAAAAAGATAAAATTCATCGTAATTCAAGTTTCTTTGGATACCAAACCCGATTTGTTTGATGCCGCTGTGCGCAAAGACAATTTGTATTGGCGCAACCATATATGTGATTTTAAAGGCTGGCGTGGTGATTTGGTTTCGGCTTATAAAATCCAACGGATACCCGCTAATTTTTTAATAGATACTGCAGGTGTTTTAGTGGCAAAGGATGTTTGGGAATCGGCACTCGACAAGGCATTGCAGCCATATATGCAATGATGTCAAATTGACACCGACTCTGCGTTGGCAATGAATTTGAATAACTTGGACTGATACGATTTAAGCAAATAGATTATGAACGATACGCCACACGAAAAACCAGAAACAACAACAGTTGAGCAGGAAATAGTAGAAGAAACAAAACCAGAAGCAACTGATGCCGTTAATGAAAATTCGTCACCAGATACTGCCGAAAATGCCAATGCGACCGTAACAGATTGGGAAGCCCAATACGCAGTTTTGGATGATAAATACAAACGTTTATACGCAGAATTTGATAACTACAAACGCAGAACAAGTGCTGAACGAATTGAGTTATTCAAAACAGCAAATCAAGAGGTATTGCTAGCCTTATTACCCGCACTTGACGATTTTTCGAGAGCGTTGAAGGCAATGGAAAAGGCAACCGAAGTAAACGCTGTAAAAGAAGGAATTGAATTGGTTAACCAAAAGCTGACTTCTATTTTGGTTTCCAAAGGTTTAAAGGCAATGGAATCGGTGGGGAAACCATTTGACAGCGATTTCCATGAAGCGATAACCAATATTCCTGCCCCAAGCGAAGAGCTTAAAGGCAAAGTTGTAGATGAAGTTGAGAAAGGATATTTTTTACAAGATAAAGTGATTCGTTTCGCCAAAGTGGTGGTAGGCGAATAATAGCAGTAAACACAAAATGGCAAAACGAGATTATTATGAAGTACTAGGCGTAAGCAAGAATGCTACTGCCGATGAATTGAAAAAGGCATATAGGCAGCTTGCAATTAAGTACCATCCAGATAAAAACCCAGGCAATAAAGAGGCAGAAGATAAATTCAAAGAAGCAGCCGAAGCTTATGAAGTGTTAACTGACCCTGAGAAAAAAGCCAAATACGATCGTTTTGGCCATGCTGGTATGGGACAAGGTGGTTATGGTGGCGGAACCCACATGAATATGGACGATATTTTTAGCCAGTTTGGAGATGTGTTTGGCGATGGAAGTCCTTTCGAATCATTTTTTGGTGGAGGTAGAAGTGGGGGCAGAAGGCAAAACGGAGTGAGAGGCAACGATGTACGCATTAAGGTAAAAATGAATTTGCAAGAAGTAGCTGCGGGTGCTGAGAAAAAAATCAAGTACAAACGCATGAAAGTTGCCGAAGGACTCACCTTCAAAACGTGTACAACATGCAATGGTGCTGGTCAAATTAGAAGGGTAACGCAAACTTTTTTAGGGCAAATGGCCACCACACAGGCTTGCCCTATGTGCCATGGGTCAGGTAAAATTGTAGACAAACGCCCTGCAGGTGCTGGACCTGATGGGTTGATTCCTGTAGAAGATATCGTTACCATTAATATTCCTGCAGGCGTAGCTGATGGAATGCAGTTAAGCATGAGCGGAAAAGGAAATGCAGGTCCTGGCGGTGGGCCAAGTGGTGATTTGATTATTGCTATTGAAGAACAAGAGGATCCCATCTTAAAACGTGATGGAAACAATATCTTGTTTGATTTATATGTGTCATTTGCAGATGCTGCCCTCGGAACCACTGTTGAAGTGCCAACTGTAGATGGAAAAGTAAAAGTAAAAATTGATGCGGGTACCCAAGCGGGTAAAATATTACGCTTGCGAAGCAAAGGTGTGCCTGAACTAAACAGCCACCACAGAGGTGATCAGCTGGTTCATGTGAATATTTGGACGCCCCAAAAATTAACCGCAGACGAGAAGGAGTTGCTGGAAAAACTAAGAGATGCTGACAACTTTAAGCCACATCCAAGTAAAAACGAAAAGGGCTTTTTTGAGCGGATGCGCGAATACTTTAACTAGCTACTCGGCCTTCTTGCTTATCCATAAAGGATATTCTACCTGAATGTAGGGAACATTTACAAAGGTGATTGAGCGGCTATCAGCTGCACGCCCTGAGTACTTGTAAGCCATTCCATAATGAGCAAAGCCACCTTGTAACAAGAGGTTATTTTTAAAACGGTATCCAATATAAAAAGTTGAGTTTAGGCTCCCTCTATCGTTATCGCCTCCTAACAATACATTGATGGTTTCAGGCTTTACAGAGTATATCGGGTCTTTACCTACCGTTTTGTATGAACGTGTTCCAAATGTCGCTCCAGCTAAATCAATGTTAAATCCAATAACACCTCCAAAACTGCATTGGTACGAAGCCCCAATCATCAGGTTCACACTGTAATTTGATATATCGTCAATAGTGGTTTTTTGTTTGTTTATTGTAAACGCTGATTGACCAAAACCCAATGTTTGCCTCACGCCACCCATTATTTGTATATCGGTTTTAGGAATACAGTATTGGTAACCAACTGGCAGGCTCCATACGTTAAACTGGTTATAGTATCCGGCAGAACCACCTATAAATACAAGATGTTTCGGTAGTTGGGCTTGTATATTTAAAGATATCAAGCTAATTGCACAAACGAGTAAGCCAAATTGTTTTTTCATAATGGTAATTGGTGTATTTTGTACACTTATTTAATTCGAATAACTAAAAAAAAACCGAATTACACAACACAATTTTTAGCCAATAATCAATTATATATGCAGCATGAATGTATTAGAGGTTCGTTCAGTATCTAAACAATACGCAAATGTGCAAGCATTAAATAAAGTAAGTTTGCAAGTAGAAGAAGGTACAATTTTTGGCTTGCTGGGCCCTAATGGTGCGGGCAAAACCAGTTTGATTCGCATCATCACCCAAATTACAAAGGCTGATGAAGGCGAAGTGCTTTTTATGGGTAGTGGCTTAAAACCCGAACACACGCAACAAATTGGCTATTTACCCGAAGAGCGCGGGCTTTATAAAAAAATGGAAGTAGGTGAGCAACTGCTTTACTTTGCCCAACTTAAAGGTCTTTCGCGAGCAGCAGCCATGGATAAACTCAAAAATTGGATTGAACGATTTGAGATTCAATCATGGTGGAATAAAAAAGTAGAAGAATTAAGCAAGGGAATGCAACAAAAAGTACAGTTTATTGCCACGGTTATGCATGCGCCAAAGTTGCTTATTTTAGACGAGCCTTTTTCGGGTTTTGACCCAATTAATGCTGCAATGATTACTTCAGAGATCCTAGGTCTTAAAGCAAATGGAACAAGTATCATTTTTTCAACTCATCGGATGGAAAGTGTGGAGCAATTGTGTGATCGAATTGGACTTATTCATCAATCAAATTTGGTGCTCGAAGGCAAAGTATCAAACTTAAGAGAACAGTATAAAAAGCATATATACGAAGTAACGCATACACCAGCAGACCTGGAATCCTTAACAGATACAACCATATTGAGCAGCCATACCAATGGTCAAAGGCAAACCACAACCATTCAGTTGGCCCAGCATATGCACACAAATCAAGTAATAAGTGAGTTGTTGCAATGTACCACGATATTGGGTTTTGAGGAAAAACTCCCAAGCATGCAAGATATCTTTATAGATACCGTAAATAAAGCAAACTAATCATTTTGGTTATCCAATCTGAATTCTATTTTCGCACACACTAAATATAGTAACATGAGTACCATTCAACAATTTATCGCCAGCAATAAAGACCGTTTATTAGCAGAATTATTCGACTTGTTGCGTATACCTTCAATTAGCGCTGATCCTGCTTACCAAGCTGATGTGCACCGCACTGCTGAATTTGTTAGGGATCGATTGATAGCTGCTGGTGCCGATAAGGTTGAAATTTGCCCTACGGCAGGCTACCCAATTGTGTATGGCGAAAAACTCATTGATCCAACATTACCAACCGTATTGGTGTATGGCCATTATGATGTGCAGCCGGCTGTACCTATTGAACTTTGGGATACGCCACCATTTGAACCTACCATACGTACAACACCAAACCACCCCGAAGGAGCTATTTTTGCTAGGGGTTCAGCTGATGATAAGGGACAGTTTTACATGCATGTAAAAGCATTTGAATACATGATGCAAAGCAATAATCTTCCGTGCAATGTTAAGTTTATGATTGAAGGTGAAGAGGAGGTAGGTAGTGCCAACCTTGGAAAATTTTGCATTGAAAACAAGGATAGGTTAAAAGCGGATGTGGTTTTGATTAGCGATACATCGATGATTGCGAATGATACCCCTTCAATTGATACTGGATTACGCGGATTAAGTTATGTTGAAGTAGAAGTAACGGGACCTAACCGCGATTTGCACAGTGGTGTTTACGGGGGGGCTATCGCTAATCCAATCAATATATTGGCTAAAATGATTGCCAGTATGCATGATGAAAATAACCATATTACCATCCCAGGTTTTTACAATAATGTAGCTGAACTCACTGCGGCTGAGCGTGCTGATTTAAACTTGGCACCATTTGATTTAGAAGCTTATAAGAAGGATTTGGATATTGAAGATGTTTGGGGCGAAAAAGGATATACCGTTTTGGAACGCACTGGAATTAGACCCACACTTGATGTTAACGGAATTTGGGGGGGGTATATTGGTGAAGGAGCCAAAACCGTACTTCCATCAAAGGCATATGCAAAAATTTCAATGCGCTTGGTTCCCAATCAAACAAGCGATGAAATTACGGCATTGTTTCAAAAACACTTCGAAAGCATTGCGCCAAAAGGCGTGCGTGTTGTAGTAAAACCTCATCACGGAGGTGAGCCTGTAGTTACACCAACAGAATCTATTGCATACAAAGCTGCAGCCAAAGCTATGGAAACAACCTTTGGTAAAAAGCCAATACCAACTCGTGGTGGTGGAAGTATTCCAATTGTTGCATTGTTTGAACGCGAACTTGGACTAAAATCTGTTTTAATGGGTTTTGGTTTAGATAGTGATGCGTTGCACTCACCCAATGAGCATTATGGTATAGTGAACTACCTTAAAGGAATAGAAACAATCCCTTATTTCTTTTCAAATTTTGCTGAACTAAGCAAATCTAACTAATATGTCGCACTGCTTAAGTTGCCTGTTTTGATAGGTCGATTACTAAATGCGCCACCAGCACATACTTAAAATGCCAGTAAGCATAATTAGTTTTGATACCCAACTTAATCGTTTAAAATCCGATTGTGTATCAGCAACAACAATAAGGTAAATCAACACCAAGATCGGAATAAAAACCAGTAGGAGCATGTGCATCAATAAACCTCCTCTTGAGGTTGTATGGTAAAACTGAAAGTTGGCAGGGTAATATCCCACAAATACAATTAAGGTTATAAGCAACCCAATACTTAATGTTGTTAAAATGGTTTTGGTTTTGCGTACCCCCAAAACAATAGGAATAGTAGTGCATTTGAACTTACTATCGCCTCGCATATCTTCGGTATCTTTAATAATTTCGCGGATGAGTGTGGTTGAAAAAGCAAACAAGGAGTACGCAGCAACTAATACCCCATTTAAACTTTGGTCAAATACAAAGTTAATGCTTACAACAAAAGCACTTAATAAGGCAATTAATAAGTTACCCCATAAAAAAGTACGTTTAAAATGAGCTGAGTACATCCATAAAAAAAATGCTGCTAAACACACACTTAGTAAAACAGATTTACCAACTTGCCAAGCACAAACAATTGCAAAAAGATTGACAAGCAAATGCAACAACATGGTTTTTCTTCGGCTAATTTTTTGTCCCACCACCACTTTTAATGGTTTGTTTACCAAATCAAGTTTTACATCCATGTAATCGTTAATAATATAACCACCGGCTGCAACCAAAACGGTTGCGATCACAAGCAATACAAAACGTGTATCAGAAATGAAGGTGTTGGTGTACGGATTGCTAAGGCAATAAAAAGACAATACTTGAGTAAGCATCATCAGAATTAAATTTGGAAGCCGTATTAATTGAAATAGCCACATGTCGCACTAGTCAATTGCTGTTACACCGCCTGATACAATATATTTCATTACTTCTGTTGGGTTGCCATCCAATGGCCTCACTTTATCTTTGGTTACAAAGAATAAATTACCTGAAAAAGCATATGAATGTGGGCAATATACAGCTACCATTCCTGGAAGATTTAAACTTGTTAAATCGTCTTGGGTAATAAATCCTGGTTTTAAGATACCGTCTCCCAATTGAACCAATACGGGGTTGTTAAATTTCTTTTTATCGCCAACAAATGCTTCCATAAAATCTTTAACCGAAGTGTAAATGATTTTGACGAAAGGAATTCGGCCTAGAATATCATCCAAAAAGTTGAGCAAGGTTTGGGTAAAAATACTCGATCCAAGCCACCCTAAAACGATGATGCTTACGATAACGATTAAAAAACCAACAGCAGGGATTCCTACATCAAACATGGTATCTAACCAAACCACTACCGAACGGATAATGCTAAACGTAATGGCAAACGGGAGCACAACCAACAAGCCTTTGAGAAAATAATTGATGAGTTTGGCAAGCTTGGCTTTTACAATTGCTTTAAATGAACGAGATGTTTTTACCATGGTATTATTCAAGTTCGAGTCCAAATGATTGACGAAGTTCTTCTAAAACGGGATTTTTTTCAGCCATTGCTTTAAAGCGGTCTTCTGCAGTAAATGCTTTGTATGGCTGACTTTGTTGGTTAATTAAAAAAGCAAAATCAATATCGGCATTTTTTAAGTTTGAGCGCAAGTAGGGCAAAACAGCCATTTTATCCTCCTCAACCATTTCCTTTTCAAGCTGGCTAATTAATGTAAGCTGGATGATTGATTCATTTAAAATGCAAATGCCTGCGTTTTTATAAATTACACTTAAACTCTTTTTGCCATCATTAGCCAGTTTTTCTAAGTATTGGTTCCAAATAGGAAGCAAGCTGCTTTCTGTTAGCGCAATACGAGTTTCAGGCTCTACTTCGGCTATGGCTGGTGTTGTTTCAACTGCAAGTGAGGCAGAAGGGTTTTGCTGAACCTGTTGCTTAATTTTATCCAACTTGTTTTGCAACGAGTTGGCAATACCAGCCTTTGGAATAGGCACAATTGGTTTGGGTTGTAGGGTTGGCTGTTCAGTTGGTGGAACTTCTGGGGCTATCTTATTGGTGGGTTCTGAAGCAATTGCTGTTGGGGTAGGAGGTGATGGTTTTAGATTAGTTTGTGGCGGCTGGGGAGCTAAACCCAACTGGTCAATCATTTTTTTTTTAGCATCAGGATCTCCTGATTGAACATCAATAATTGTTTGAAGGTGACATAACTTAACAAGGGTAAGCTCTACATGTAAACGTGGGTTTTTACTTGCTTTATACTCGAGTTCACATTTATTAAGCAAGTTTAAGGCATTTACCATCAGCATTTGGGTGCATTGCTGCGATTGTTGCATAAACCGGTTGGTAATGCTGTTTGGAGCCTCAAGTAATTTGTGTGTATTGGGAAACTTACACATTAACAGATTGCGCAAATGCTCTGCAAATCCTGCCAAAAAATGTTGAGCATCAAAACCTTTTGCCAACACATCATCAAATAACAATAACATGCCAGGCACATCTTTATCAATCATGTGTTGCACACCCTTAAAATAATATTCGTAATCAAGAATGTTTAAGTTGTCAATAACATGTTGGTAGGTAATATTATTCCCACTAAAGCTAACGATGCGATCAAAAATAGAGAGTGCATCACGCATTGCTCCATCTGCTTTTTGGGCAATTGTATGCAATGCTTCTGGCTCAGCGGTCATGCCCTCTTGAGCAATAATTTTTTGCAATTGTATAACCGCACTTTCGATTTTGATCCGGTGAAAATCAAAAACCTGGCATCGCGACAAAATGGTTGGTAAAATCTTGTGGCGCTCGGTGGTAGCCAAAATAAACTTAGCATAAGCGGGCGGTTCCTCTAATGTTTTTAAGAATGCATTAAAGGCGGCAGCACTCAGCATGTGCACCTCATCAATAATGTATATTTTGTATTTAGCACCCTGCGGAGCATAACGTACCTGTTCTACAAGCCCTCTTATATCATCTACTGAGTTGTTTGATGCAGCGTCAAGTTCATAAATATTAAACGAAGCATTTTGGTTGAATGCCTTACATGAGTCACACTCATTACAAGCTTCAATACTTTCTGTAATGTTTAAACAATTAATGGTTTTGGCAAGAATACGCGCACATGTGGTTTTGCCAACACCCCGCGGACCACAGAACAAAAATGCATGTGCAAGTTGGTTGTTTCGGATTGCATTTTTGAGCGTATTGGTTATATGCTCCTGACCAATAACACTTTCGAAAGTAGATGGCCTGTATTTGCGTGCCGAAACAACAAAATTTTCCATGCTGCTAAGATACGAAATCTGCATCGAACAGAAAGCAGTTGCGTAACTTGTGGGTAACTATTAGGAGGATTGGTTTCTAGCAAGTAATAGTAATGAAACCAGGTATTTAATCTGGGAAAATGCGCTTGAGTTGAGACTCACGGTATTTAAAAATTTCGATTACCTTTTTTTGTACAAACAACGCATTAATAAGGGGCTCAAGTATCCACCCAGGCGATAAAAAAGCAACAGTATCTGTCATAATTGTTCCGCCATTACTCGCTTTAAAGGTGTGGGTATGGTGCCATTGAACGTAAGGCCCTTTTATTTGTTCGTCTATAAACTCATAGGGAGGATTCCATTTGGTGATACGTGTTTTCCATTTAAATGGAATACCATTTAACTTAATGCGGTAATCAATCAATGTGCCCTCATACATTGCAATTGGCAGGGGGGTATCTATCGTAAAATGCAGTTCTGGGGGTGTTAATTCATTCAGGTTCTCGGCCTTGCTAAAAAATGCAAACACTTCTTCAAGCGGACGGTTAATGAAGGTGGTGGTTTCCAATACATGTGGTTTCATAGTAAATGTAACACACCACCTTCAGATTCGTTTTATTTCTTTTCAATTAATACAGCAATTTTGTTAAAATCGGCAGCATCGTTAATTACCGTTTTGTAGTTGTTAAATTGTTCAACAGGATATACTAAATCATTGTAGTACTCAGTGCAGTAAATGGTTAGCTTATTGTTTTCAAGCGTATACCTAGAGGTAAACCCAAATGAAGGTGCACCTGCGCTGTTGGTAAATGTATGGTTGATATTGAGTTTGTCAAGTCCTTTGAATACGTATCCTTCAGGAATGGTGAGTACGATGGTTCTGTCGTAGTTATGCGCAAACGGGATATCAACCGGATTTGTACGAGGTGTGGCTTGGTACATTTCCATTTGTTGCCCAATTAACTCACCAATTTTGACAATTACCTTCGATTCGCCAGCGCTTTCAACATAATGAGGGGCATCTAATTGTGCTTTAATTACAAGTGGCTTGGAGTTGTTTTCATATACAGAAATATCAGTATTTAATAACTCAAGGTTTTTCAGCTTGGCATCAGTGGCTAGCCCTTTTACAAATCCTTCCATTATTTCTTTTTTCTTATCTTCGGGCAAAGCATAACACAAACCTTTAAAACCTTGTTCTGCATACCCGTTCATCTCTCGTTCGTATTGAATTTGCAAACTTGATAAGTCCGCATTTAAACTGGCCGAGTAGCGCTCATAGTCTTTGGTTTGTTCTCCTTTGTTAGCAGGGATGGTACGCACAGAAGCACTCGCACTTAAGGTTTCACCAATTAGAACAGATTTTACAAACAAAGCCTGCTGCCCCAAAAAATCAGTATTAATGGTACCAAGCCTGCTCAAAGTAGCATCGGGATCCATAAATTGATTGATTTCAGGAAAATAGAATAACAAGTTTTTGAGGTAGGTCCATGAGTCAAATGTTGGATCAAAACGTTTGTATGGCTTTTCACAAGTTAACACCAATTCGCAAGCAATGCCTGCTTTGCGAAACAACTGCGTATACAGTTGGTTAATTTTAAAAGGGTAGGTGTATTTCAATTTCATTACTTGGGCAAAACCTTCAGTTTCGGGAGCTTGGGGTTCAGATGAAATATTGGTTTTAATATAATTTTCAATTGCAAATACCTTTTCAGCCGTAGTTTTATACTGTTTAATTTTAATGCTGGCCAAAATCTTATCAAGGTCTTTACCGTTTTTATCAAAATCACGGTTCATGCGTTCAAATAAAATACGGCCCATTTCAGGCCATTTAAGATACTTTTTACCTGAAACCATATGTTGGTGGTATACGTACTCAACGCGCAATTTATTGGCATTGCCCAAACTGTATTTTTCTTCTCCGTCAACAGCAGGAATATTTTTAAACTGCATATAACTAAACCTACGGGCTTGATGCAACGAATCGGTATTGGCAAAGGACCCATTTGCATTGTATACACGAGTGTTAAACTTAAGCTGCTCAGGTGTAATGAGCGTAAAGCGGCCTTCTCTAACTGGGTAACTATTTTGGAAAACATCTTCTCCATACAGTTCTGCATCCAATTTATAGCCAATTAAGGTTTCAATAAGGCAACCTTTTGAAACACTCTTTAAGGCTATCATATTGTATTTTTTACCATCCTCTTCTACCTCAATAAAGTCTTTTTCGTTTGCGCTGTAAGCTAATTTACCATTCACAACCACACGTGTTTGAATGTACAGTAATTCTTGGCTTGAGTTGGTAGACACGTATATTTTATTATTGTCTTCAACGGCCTTATCATCATTCATGTATTTTAATGAGTGCGTTACAAAATATTGGTTTACGCCTTCACCTTTTTCGTCAAAAATATACTCTGTGGTTTTATCCATGAACACATAAACAGTGGCACTTTTTTTATCAACTGAATCTGGAGAGTATGTAGGCAAAGCCTCTGGCAACTTCTGGCCAAACAAGGAAAATGAATAGTTTTGAGAGTAGCCTTGGTGCCCTAAAATTAAGAGCAAGAGCATGTAACAGGTAAATACGGTTTTTTTCATCAGGTTATTGTTTTGTTAAGAGTACTAAATCTTTGTATCGTTTGGTAATGTTTTCCATTAAAGCATTCCATTTTGCGAAATTTTCTTTTTCAACTGTTAAGTGGTTGTAACGCGACTTTTTACGCAGTACCACATAGCCGTTTTCAATGCTATAAGTAAAGGTGCAGGTAAAGTCAGCATCTTGATGGGTAGTATTCGCAGGTAGCTTTGAAACAACATAACCTTTGGGAATTTGGAAGCGTACTTCTGATTCGTCAAGCCAAGTGTACTCAAATTCGCGGGCAATGGTTCGGCCTCCTGCAGTATCTATTTTATAGTCGGCAAGCGATTTTCGCAAATGCATGTTTACATAAATAGTGCTGTCTATACTCCGAATATAATCTGGTAGGGTAAATGTAAAGTTAATCTTCAAGGCAGAATCGTTGGTAAACAAATGCTGATGGTTTAAGCTGTTAATGGCGAACTTATTATTACCCAAACCAAGCATTCCTTTCATCTGCGTTTCAATCTTGTCGGTACCGGCATAATAAAATGCATCAGCCCAATTGCTGTGGTTGTATCCTTTAAGCAAAACCGATGATTCTCCTTGTAAAGTTCTTCCGTCATCTCCCAATTGGATGGTAATTTGCTGGTAACTGTAATTGGCGGTATCAGGTATTTTGGGCACCCTAACCACCACAAATGAATCGGGCGAAATGGAGATAAGTGCTTCCTTTTCTTGAATAAAACCCGATGGCCAGCCAAGGGGAGTATGTTTAGAAGTTCCATCAATAAATATCCATTGGTTGTTTTCATGTACCGCAGCAATCATGTGGTTACTTGCATACCCAAGTGGAAGTTGTTCATAGGTGTATGGTAAATCGCGGGTGCCTATCCAACACAAATACCCTTTGATACCAGCTTCTTTGAGCATTGCTGTAATCAAACTTGAAAAATCCTTGCAATCGCCATACTTCTTGGCAAATACATCATTAGCCTCCCGAGGTATTTGCCCACCTAGTCCGTCTTCAAATGCAATGTATTTCATGTGTTGTTGTACCCAATAATAAATGCCCTTTATAGTTTCAAAACGATTGGGCGCTGCTTGAATAATAGAGTCAACCACTTGCTTTAAATCAGCATGAGCAGGTTGTTTGTTAACCGCAGAAATATACTTGTAATCGTGTTTGTACAATAATGGAACGTTTCCGAATAGGTTAACATATCCTAGGTTTGACGTTTTGTACCCTTTGATGTAAACAAATACATGGGGTTCATCGTACCTATCATTTACTGCATCAGTATAACTTTTGAGCATTTTTCCATTTTCAAGTTGCCATTGGTAAATGGTATTTTTTCCTTCTTTTGTTACGGTTAAATGAATATCAGTGCTGTCGCCAAAAAAAGTATATCCAATTTCAACATCAGGCGATACAATGACTTTGTAAGAAGTAAGCAGGGTAGGAATGCTTCGCTTAAAATAAAACGAACCCAAACTTCCCGGATCTTCATAACTATATGAATACTTTGTTTCGGTTATTGCATCTTCGCTTAATCCAGGCAAGTAATATTTACGGTACTTGATGCCGTCATAAAAGATACTGCCTCCAGTATTGTCTTCATCTTTGTATTGTGTTACAGGCATTTTAGTGTATTTGCCATTTACCTTTGTATAGGTTGCTACGTTCCAAGAAGTGATGGTATAAAAGCCAGGAGCATATGTAATGGAGCGTTCATTTGCGCCAATTCCCTTATTGTCTAAGTAATAAACAAGTGTATGGTAATCACTTGTAACAGCTGGTTTGTTTTTGCGAACGGCACATGTGAGTACGTGTTCGTGTTTTAGCAGTAAAATAGATTGCCCCTTGTATTGGCTTTTTAGTGATTCGTATGGATATGTGGGTTGCGCTAAAAGAGGTGACCCCAAAACAAATAGTACCAAAATGCAAACCAGTTTATTCATATAGGTCGCCATAATAAAAGGTTCGTGTTTTAATAATTTTGCCAGCGGCATCATATTGTTTTTCAATACCATGTTTTAAATCCATCAGATAAGGAGTTGACACCAATAGTTTTCCATTGGCATCATATTTATAACTCCATCCATTTAAATCGTTGTACAAATAATCCTGCTTAAATTTAAGGGTTCCATTTTCATTGTATTGCATGTGGGTTCCTTCGTAGTTGCCATGCACAAATGGGGTTTCCTCATACACGTTCCCATTCGGATAATACTGAATGTACTGGCCTTCATAATATCCTTTCACCATTTGAAAGCTTAACGCTTTTTTACCATTGGCATAGTATGTAACCATATTAAATGTCTCATTTTTTACTTGCTGATAAGGCATAGGTTTTCCATTGGCATCATTTGGAGCACAGGCAACGATAACCCCATTCTCATAAATCATTTTTAACACCAATTCACCATTGTATCCGTAGTAGCGGTATTCTCCGTCTCTTTCATCATTTACCAAAACGCGCTCACTTTCAATATTTCCATTAGCATAATAAAGCAGTTCTTTTCCATTGCCTTCATCAAATTTGTATGTCGTAGTTCGGTAACGGTTCCCATTTTCATCATAATAGTTCCATACACTGTCTCGCTCATCATTTACATAGCGGCCCGATATGTGGATTTTCCCATTTTCGTGGTATGTAGTGTATGCTCCCTGTGCGATTCCTTTCAGGTATTGTTGTTTGATTTTTACTTTGTTGCTGCTATGGTACACAATGTACTCTCCATCTTTTTTGCCTCCAACATAATTGCAACTGAGAATAACTTTACCTGTTGGCCCAAACAATTGATACAAGCCCGTTCCGTGGTTGAGTTTTGTTTCAAAAGCGACTTTACCCGAGCTGTCGTATTGTACAAAATTGTTGAAAAAACCGTTGGTATAATCTGAATAACCATGCAAGGTGCTATCGGCCATGTAATCGAGTGTTTTTCCACTCAAAGCACCTTCTTGAAAAAATTCCACAGCATCGAGGGCTCCATTCGGGGTGTAAAATTTCCACTCTCCATGTTGTTCATCGTTTTGATAATAACCTTCCGCTTGGAGTTTTCCATTTAAATAATAGGAGCGATAATACCCATGTCGTTGGTTATCTTTATAGTTGAGTTCGTAACTTTTAACTCCATTTTTATAATTGTATACGAGTATGCCCTTGCGTTGGCCTTTCTCAAAATTTAATGTATACGCCAAGGTGCCATTAGGATGGTAATATTTCCATTCGCCTTCTTCGCTTCCATTTACCAGAACACCTTCCGATTTTTTTGCCCGATATGAAGTAAAATTCACTACTTGTATTTTACCCCCTGAAGATTTAGCCTGTGCAATGATTGCACCCGTTGTGTCGTAGTTTTTATAGCTATCTGGCTTGCCATTTTTGTAGATTGTTTCATCCCAAATTTTGCCCTTTAAGTCATAAGACTTTGAAAGTCCGTTCAATTTATCATTGCTAAAGGTAGATTCTTCTCTTAAAATGCCATTCGAATGGTAATACTTCCAAACACCTGTTTGGTTTCCTGCAATGTAATTTCCCTCTGTTTGCAATTTTCCATCATCATAAAACCATTTCCAATTGCCAACACGTTTGCCCGCAGCAAATGTGCCACTTGTTCTTATCTTTCCGTTTAAATGGTAGTAGGTGATAGGTCCATCAAAATCACCTTCTTTAACAGTACCTGTTAAATCAACGGATCCATTGGTGTAAAATGTTTTATAGGTGCCATTGTAAACATCATTCACCAGTTCACCTTCGTTTTGCAGTCTTCCGTAAGCATCATAATCCTTCCGAATGCCATTTTTCTTCCCATTGTTGTAGGTAAATGTAGCAGCTGCTGTTCCATTCACATTGAACAGTTGGGTTAGTCCATCAAACTTCTCGTTTTTATAAGTCGACACTTCGCGCTTAAATCCGTTGTTGTGAAACATTTCAAATGGGCCGTTAATCACTCCTGGTGGGTCAAAAAACTCAATGGATTTTACCTTCCCATCAAAGTAGTAGTAGGTCCATTTGCCTGATTTTTTATTATCAACAAACAAGCCTTCCGCACTTTTAAAGCCTTTGGTATAATATTGCCAATACCCTTGGTTTTGGCCTTTGTCATCTTCATCGCCCATTGCAGCTAATGATAAGCCATCATACCACAGCTTGGTGCGCACCTGTTTACCATTTAAGGTAACAACCCGGTCGCTTCGTATATCATTAAAGTAGGTTTTGGCCCAAGAGGTGAACTCATTTATTTTGGCTTGCTTAGCCTTGGCTTCCTTTTCAATTTCTTTCGAGGGAATGTTTTGAAAACAATACAATAAATAACCTTCGAACAAATTCTTTTTCCAGGTTTGCTCAAAAAAGCGAACGTAAAAATTAAGCAGCGGATCGCCAGAATCATAGTTGGCAGGCAGTTTTTCGAGCATAACTTGCAATTGCTTCACAATCCAAAAATTGAGTTTAACCTTGCTTTTGTATTTTCCATTCAAGGCAGCTTTGGATAAGATAATTTCATTTACTTCTGAAAGTTGTGCTTTTTCAAACAAGTTTTCGCCTATTTGGAACTCGTTAGTGTATTCATTGCCAGCAACCTTTTCCATGCGGTCAACTACATAAAGCAAGTTGTTGGCAGTATTATTCATGATCATGTACATGCTAAATGCCATTAAGGAAAGAGCTGGCTCATTGCATTCAGCGGCCAAAAATGCGATTCTGAAATGCGTTCCTGCATGAAAAGGGTTGTTTTGGAATGAAGCAGTGTAGGCATTTAGCGCTGCTCTCCACTCCTTATGGCGCGAATGGACAATTCCTTGTTCATATTGAAACCGATTGTAGAATGGAAATTGCTCAAGTCCTTGTTTGTAGATAGCCAATGCGGAGTCTCTAAATCCTGCATCATCTAAGGCATTTGCAAATAGCAACAAAAACTCACGCCTGTTATCATCGTTTAGCTGCAATCCTTTATAGGCTGATTCAACTGCTTTTAATGGCTGTTTGGCAGCCATATAAGTGGTCGACATTTCTTGAAGGGCTGCACTGTAAAACGAGTCGTTCGGATTTACTGCCAAATATTTGGCAATTGCCAAGTCGTACTCTTCACTATCATGTAATACATTGCCTTGGTAAATCAAGTCACGGTCTTTTGGATATGAATCACCGATAGATTGGGCCAGAAGGGAAGAGGATAAAAGCGCTCCAGCTACTAATAGCAGAGGTTTTAAAGGTTTAATCATAGGATAATTGAATATTATTGGATGCAATATATCCGTTTTGCCAAGAATATAACAAGCGAGGTAGAGGTAAAAGCACTTATTGTGGAAAGGTTGGCATTTGGGATCAGAAATAATTGCTTTAAAGAGACATTTACAGATGTTATTTGATAATTTACATCAGTAAATAAGCCTATTTTTGAGCGATAAATAATTGCGTAAAATTCAGATAATCAATAATTAGATAAAACAAATGTAAATAAAGACTCGAATGCAAGAATTAACAAAAGTAAATAGCAGAACTTAACATTTGTAATTGTTGTAAACAAATGTAAATTGCGTAATTAACAATCGTAAACACCCTCGTTGTTTATAATTTATTATCAATATGTTAGATGATCTAAACAAACGTATCATTGAGGTGATGGTGCGGAAAGACCACACCAAATCCTCTTTTGCAAAAGCATTAGATGTTTCGTTGCCACTAATTACCCATATTACCACGGGTAGAAACAAACCTGGAGTGGATCTTATTCAAAAGATTATCAGTGTTTTTGATGATATAAGCCCAGATTGGTTATTGCTCGGAACGGGCACTATGTTCCGCACCCAACACACTGCACCCGACTTGTCTGTTGAGATGGCTAAGTGGCAAAGCCTAATCGAACAGAGTTTAAAAGTGAAAGAAGCACAGTTGTCTGTTATTCAATATCATAAGATTCTGTATGACGAGTTAAAGCACCTTGAAGAAATGAGAATGATTCTCGAAAAAGCCAATAGCGATTCGGTTGCATTAACTTCCGAGTGGGAGCAGTTGAGAATAGGGTTATTATCTAAAGTAATACCCTAAATTTTGGTTCTTAATTAATTGATAATAAGAAAAAAGGCCTTTCAAAATGAAAGGCCTTTTTAGCATGCAGTATGGTTGTTTAGCCCTTGCTTGCAAATTGAGCTGCAACTACAAGCTCTTTGCTTCCGGGAGTGTATGTATAAAATCCTTCACCTGATTTGACGCCAAGGTTGTTGGCGGTAACCATATTAACCAACAACGGACAAGGAGCATATTTCGGATTGCCGAAACCCGTATGCAATACCTCCAAAATAGCCAAACAAACATCCAAGCCAATAAAATCAGCAAGTTGCAATGGCCCCATAGGGTGAGCCATACCAAGTTTCATTACAGTATCAATTGATTCGACCGTGCCAACTCCTTCATGAAGTGTCCAAATAGCTTCATTTATCATTGGCATTAAAATGCGGTTTGCAATAAATCCTGGATAGTCATTGGCTTCGGCTGGAATCTTTCCGATTGCTTTACTCAATGCCGTTATGGTTTGCGTAACCTCTTTGCTGGTTTTATACCCATTAATTACTTCAACAAGTTTCATAACAGGCACTGGGTTCATAAAGTGCATGCCAATTACTTGTTGCGGACGTTTGGTTACCGAACCAATTTTGGTAATGGAAATAGAAGATGTGTTTGAAGCTAGAATACAATGTGCAGGTGCAATTTCATCCAACTGCTTGAATATATCGAGCTTAATTGCCATGTTTTCTGTTGCTGCTTCTACTACCAAGTCTGCTTTTGCTGCTCCCTCTGATAGGGTAGTATATGTTTTGATATTGTTTAAAGTAGCCTCTTTTTGTTCAGGAGTTAGACTACCTTTGGTTACTTGTCGGTCTAGATTTTTTGAAATGGTATCAAGCGCCTTTTGCAACGCTTTTTCGTTTACATCTACCAGCGAAACGCTGTATCCATATTGTGCAAATACATGTGCGATACCATTTCCCATGGTACCTGAACCAATTACTGTAACTTGTTTGATCATGTTTGTTAATTAAAGTGCGGCAAATCTATAAAAGTGATTGTCTTCTCAAACTGGCTTTTACAGATGTTGATAAAAACTTATCATTCATGCCCATGTTTGTTCATTATGCGCCAATTTATTTTAGGGATTTTAATTGTTGTTTTAGGATTAGGACTTGGAGGTTGTGAAAAACATATTGAAGTGGTTCCTCAAGCCGATATTCTCGCTCCTGATTCCACACATACGAAAGCCACTTTAACATTACAAGTTTCGCATCTTGCTGGTTCAGTACCTGTTGGTTTTAATCAGCAGTATGTAACGACTTTGGACGATTCATTTCGCATTCAAACCCTTATGTACTACCTTTCAAATTTTGAGTTGTTGTACGATACAGGCGCATACTTAATTCCCGAGTCATATCATTTGGTTGACGATTTAAGGCCTTCGAGCAAGCAAATCAGCCACCGTCAATTGCCTTTGGGTAGGGTAAATGGGTTCACTTTTTTAATTGGTGTTGATGCTGAGCGCAACTTTACAGGCGCACAAACAGGCGATTTAGATCCAGCTTTAGGCATGTTTTGGACATGGGTGTCAGGGTATATTATGGCAAAAATGGAAGGGAAATTTACCAAACCTAACAATCCCAACGCCACTTTTATTTGGCATGTAGGAGGATTTAACCCACCATATACTGGTATACGAAAGGTTACTTTTTTGCTAAATGAGCCAAAACAACTAATGGCCGGAGACCACATTAACCTGAGACTTAACGGAGATGTATTAAAATGGTTTGATGGGGTGCATGCGTTAAAAATAGATAGTTTTCCGGTATTTAATAACCCATCTGCATTTTCAAACAAGGTAGCCGATAATTACCAGCAAATGTTTTCGGTGGATACATTCTATGTTTCGAGTGCAAAATAGCCTCACTCAATCACTCAATCAAAAAAGATTGGGTTTTTGATGTACTTGAACTTGTAACAGTTAAGTAATATTGGCCAGCAGGCAATTGAGGCAAATGCTTTAATGATAAGTTTTGGGTTGTTGTTTTAACAGAAAGCGTACACACTCTTTTCGCCTTTGCATCATGTATTTCGACATCTTTAACCCAAAGCGGCTGTTCAAATTGAACGGTTAATGCACTTGTGCTTGAAGCAGGATTCGGAATCACTAAAAAGCCAAATGTATCGAATGTTTGCTTTTGGTTTTTAGCTATACCTACAACTTTTACATCGCGCAAACCAAATGCGTATTCACCATTTTGGATGCGTGTAATCCAGAAACGTCCCGATTTGTCGGTTTTACTTCCTCCAGGCTGAAAAGTGTTGTTGGTATGCACTTTCCAAGGTTTACCAGGCCCTTCTCTGTAAAGCAAAACAAGGCTGTCTTCGGTTTGCATGTCGGCCATTAAATCAGCATCTAAAAATTGTGATGGAGTACCATTGTAATTTAAAAAAGCCCAACTGTTTAAAGTAGTATCCTGAATTCCTTGTACACTCCAATACCTATCCGGACTAATCCGAATACCTTCATTGCGAAGGTTTTGATCAATGGCACCAACCCAATAATGCGTCACAAACAAACGGTTTGGATTTACGCTGTTTCGTTGAATATTGAGGCTAAACAATACGTTTGGTAAATTAACCAACCCCGTATTCGAAAGAAGCGTATCTGTTGTGTATTGGCCTAGGTGTACTTTTTGGTCGCTGTTTAATTCGTATGCGATGAGCGCAACTGAATTTGATAAAATGGTATCAAACTGCGCTTGGCCTGACTCAATCCAAATTGTTTTGAGAACAGGTGTGTTTTGGTTTGAAAGATGCAAACTGAGTGTAACAGGGAACTTAGCTGTAGGAGAGTTGTGGTACCTGTATCTTTCGGTCAATTCAAATTGATGTTGAATGCCATTGGGGCCTTCAATTGTTTTGTAATTGGAAACAACCGTGGCCGAATGACCTGGTAACAAAATCCAATTGGCAAAAAAGGTACCTAGGTCTATATTGGTGTGTTGTTGAAAAACAGCTTGTAAATCAGCTGTGTTTACTGCCTTCATATAAAACGTATTAAAATACGTTTTACAGGCACTAAAAAAGGAAGAATCACCCATAATAGAGCGTAAAGTATGTGCCATTAACGCCCCCTTTTTATACACATGGTTTCCATAAGTAGCATTGTGAGGAACACCCGAAACAGGGTACCAAGCGCCATCGTTTCGCGGGGCACCAAGCAATACATCAAGGGTATTTTGATTTATTTCTTGGTAATAGGATTCTGTTCCATACACGCACTCTAAAAACAATGCCTCATTAAAACTAGCCCATCCTTCGTTGAGCCACATATCAGCAGCTGTGCTACATGTAGCCAAATTGCCCCACCACATATGCGCCAGTTCATGTGCAAACAAGGTTTCGTAAGTAAAATTCCCGTTTAACGCGTAGAGCGGATACGCAATATTTGTTGCATGCTCCATGGCTCCTGCGTTAAATGGTACACCAACATAACCTACACGGTCAAAAGCATATGGACCATATTTTTCTTCAAAGCATGCAATTGCTTGATTGAGTTTTTGAAGCGAGGTTTTGGCTTTTACTGTGTCAGCAGACGTAACTGCAATCACAACAGGATAAGTACGCTCTTTTCCAGTAAATGAATACTCAAGAAGCGCATATCGACCAACAGCAACCGAAGCTAAATAGGTGGGGATTGGTTGTTGTAAACGCCAGTTCCAAATACGGCCTCCATCAGGGGCTGCAGTGTCCGAAAGTTTTAGTCCATTGCATACGGCCACAAAACCACTATCGGTTTCCACATGAAATTCGTAGGTGGCTCGATCCGTAAAATTGTCGTTACATGGAAACCAACATCTGCCAAAATTATGTGGATTGGCGTCAAACCCAACCCCCATGTTGTAAGCATAATCTCCGCTAAAATAAAACCCACCCCAAGTACCATCCGATTTGGGCTGCCCCGAATAGGCTATTTCCAATTGAAGGGTATCATTTGTGGAATACGTTTGATTGCATTGTATATGCAAAGTGGAGTCGGTTTGAATAAATGAAACAATGCTATCATTAATGCGCACTTCTGAAACACCCAATTGAAGCAAATCAAGCGTAATGCGATTGGCGATTGTGTAGTTGCACCTTGCGGTAATCAATGCTTTTCCCGAAATGGTTTTGGTACCTAGGTTTCGAATCGTCAAGTTCAGTTCATAATGCAATACATCAACCGAATCAACGCGGGTTGCAAAAGCGATTTGCATCATACAAAACGTTGAAACACAAAACAACAAACAAAGGCGAACTTGTTTCATAAAATTGATTTTTGAATTGGTCAAATGTACATACTTTTCATTATCCACAAACGTGCAACTTTATGTGGGTATTTTCTGGTAAAAAGGGGTGGTTAACAGGGGGGCAAACTGTATCTTGCAATGCTTCTTAAATGCACGAATACCAAAGTGTTTGAGAATCCAATACTTATAAAAACTATTAGTAAATTATAGAATGGCAGAAGACAGAATTATTTCCATCAACATTGAAGATGAAATGAAAACGGCCTATATCGATTATTCGATGTCGGTTATTGTTTCGAGAGCGTTACCTGATGTGCGTGACGGTTTAAAGCCTGTACATCGAAGGGTACTTTACGGTATGACCGAGCTTGGCTTAGCTGCCAATCGACCTTACAAAAAGTCGGCTCGTATTGTGGGAGAAGTATTAGGTAAATACCACCCGCATGGCGATTCGTCTGTATACGACACCATGGTGCGCATGGCACAGGATTGGAGCATGCGTTACACTTTGGTTGATGGCCAAGGAAACTTTGGATCAATTGATGGAGATCCACCAGCAGCGATGCGTTACACAGAGGCAAGGTTGCGTAAAATTGCCGAAGAGTTGCTGGTTGATATAGATAAAAACACTGTTGATTTCAGACCCAACTTTGACGACTCCCTACAAGAGCCAACCGTATTGCCTTCAAAAATTCCGCATTTGTTGGTTAATGGAGCTTCAGGTATTGCTGTTGGTATGGCAACCAATATGGCTCCACATAATATTACCGAAGCCATTGATGGTACAATTGCTTATATTGATAACCGTGAAATTACGGTTGCTGAGTTAATGAAGTTTGTAAAAGCCCCAGATTTTCCAACCGGAGGAACCATTTACGGTTACGAAGGTGTTCGCGAGGCTTTTGAAACAGGTAGGGGTAGAATTGTGATGCGCGCCAAAGCCACTTTTGAAACTTCTAAAACAGGCAAAGATCAAATTGTTGTAAATGAAATTCCTTACCAGGTAAACAAAGCACAGTTAATTGCAAAAACAGCCGAGTTGATTAACGAAAAGGTAATCGAAGGCATCTCGGATATTCGAGACGAGAGTGACCGCGATGGTATGCGCATTGTGTACGATATCAAACGAGATGCGGTACCCAATATCGTTTTAAATAAATTATACAAGTATACAGCGCTTCAAACTTCGTTTAGCGTCAATAATGTTGCTTTGGTAAAAGGCCGCCCCGAGATGCTGAACCTCAAAGATTTGATTCGTTACTTCGTTGAGCATCGCCATGAGGTAGTTGTGCGCAGAACCCAATACGAACTAGAAGAAGCTCAAAAACGCGCTCATATCCTCGAAGGACTTTTGATTGCGTTAGATAATCTTGATGCCGTAATCAAATTAATTCGCGAAACACCAACACCTGAAGAGGCTAAGGTTGGTTTAATGGAGAACTTTAAGCTAAGCGAGATTCAGGCTAAGGCCATTTTGGATATGCGTTTACGAACGCTTACTGGCCTAGAGCGCGACAAAATCAAAGAGGAGTACGCAGAATTGATGAAGCTTATTCAATATTTACAGTCGGTATTAAATGATGAAAGCCTCCGTTACCAAATCATCAAAGATGAGCTTTTGGAAATGAAAGAGAAGTATGGTGATGCCAGACGCACGGATATTGTTCATGCCGGAAATGACATGAGCATGGAAGACTTAATTCCGGATGACGAGGTGGTAATTACCATATCGCATTTAGGATATGTTAAACGCACATCATTGTCTGAATACCGTACGCAAAACAGGGGAGGGCGTGGTTCGCGTGGGGTAAGCAAACGTGAAGAAGATTTTGTGGAGCACGTATTTATGGCCACCAACCACAATTATTTATTGTTCTTTACCAATCAAGGAAAATGTTTCTGGCTAAAAGTTTGGGAAATACCTGAAGGCGATAAAGTGTCGAAGGGTAGGGCCATTCAAAACTTGATTAACATTACACCTGACGATAAAGTAATGGCTTATTTGAACGTAAAAACACTTTCGGATGAAGCTTACTTGAACAGCAATTTTGTTATGATGTGTACTGAACAAGGAACCATCAAAAAAACAACGCTTGAAGCATACTCAAGGCCAAGAGCAAATGGGGTAAATGCCATAAATGTGCGTGAAGGGGATATGTTGGTAGAGGCTCGTTTAACAACAGGGTCAAGCGAAATCATCATCGCTAGCGAATCAGGTAAAGCCATCCGTTTTAACGAAAGCACAGTGCGTCCAATGGGCAGAACAGCAACCGGTGTTAGGGCTATTCGCTTAGAAGAAGGTGATACCGTATTAGGAATGATTGCAATCGAAGACCCTAAAAAAACCAATGTGTTGGTGGTAACTGAAAATGGAATGGGCAAACGCAGTGAAGTGGAAGATTACCGAATTACCAACAGAGGTGGTAAAGGTGTAATGGCAATGAATGTAACTGAAAAAACAGGAAAACTGGTTGCCATTAAGGAGGTTGATGATACCAACGATATCATGATTATGACTAAAAATGGAATCACGATTCGTTTGTCTGTGAAAGATTTGCGTGTATTGGGTCGTGTAACCCAAGGTGTTCGTTTAATCAATATTGATGATAAAGACTCGATTGCTTCTATTGCCAAGGTAGATTATGTAGAAGAAGTAGAAGACGCTACAACAGCTGAGGGGACTAATGGAGCAGATACAGTAGGAGAGGAACCAACCAGCAACAACCCTGATGCACCGCCAACTGAATAACTCTTTTGAAAGCCGTTCATATTGAACGGCTTTTTTTTTGGACTATACAACTCACTTATTAACTAAGGGAGCGTTTTATTATGTCATTTTCAAAATAGCAATTGCTTATTATTGAATATCTAATCAAAACACAATGAAAAATTTAAAAGGTGTATTCGCATGCTCTACGGTATTGAGTATGCTGGTTTTTGTTGGTTGCAGCAAAAATCCTGAACAAAATAAGGCCAGCGAAGTAAAAGTTGCTTCAAAGCAGACTCTGGGCGTATCTGGCGTTCCAGTGCAGGAGGCCATTAACGCTATACGCAATTATGGAAATTGGTGGCGTGCGCAACCCAATAGTGGAGGATATATCAATAGGGTAACTAGGTCGTTCTTAATTCCAGGAGGTGATTTAATCAATGTGCTTCAACCAAGCACCGACTCTACGATTATTGATTACTGCCAATACAAACAAGCCAGAGCGTATTTAGGCTTAGATAGCAATAATACAATTCATTTATATTTAACGCCAGTGAATGATGAAGGCCAAGATGTTATTATAATCAACAGCGAAGGCAGAGAGATTGTATTTGACTTAACACAACCTTGCCCACAGGTTTGTGATGAATCAAGTCAGTTGTACCAAGCATTCGGAAACTAAACAACCAGCATGATAAGTGTATCGCTTATTCTGGATTTAACCAATATTCCGATAATTGTTACGGCTGTCTATGCATTTATTAAATACAAGGTATTAAACAAAGAGCTCCGAATTTTTTCTTGGTTCCTTTTATTTTCTACATTGATACAATGCATTTCAAGTTACTTGAGCTCCTTGAGAATAAACAACATGGTGTTTCTTCATATCTATATATATGGAAGTGTTGGTCTTTTGGGTTGGTTTTATAGTAAAGTCTTTAATGGTTTTATCAATAAACGTGTTTTTGAAGTTGGGGTAATACTTTTTTGGGTTGTTGCAACTACAGATATCATTGTGAATGATTCATTAAAAGAGTTTAATTCATTTTTGCTGTTAATTCAGAGTATTCTATTCATCATCGTTTCGCTTTTTACCTATAGTTTTATGCTCAATCAAACCATCCGTGAGTTAAAGGCATATTTATTTTACTCGTTGTTATGGATTAACTCAGGGCTCTTTATTTATTATTCTTCCAGTTTGTTATTGTTCTATTTTGATAGTACAATTAAGGAAATTGCCAAAGGAACAAAGCTTGGTGCCAAGATGTGGGTTTTTCATTCATTTTTTATCCTTGTGATGTACAGTTGTTTTTTTGTAGGTTTATGGAAACAGCGGCAGAAGTAAGCATTCTTTCAGTTATTGGACTTTTTATGGCTATCATTTTTTTAATAGCCGTTGGAGTGGTTTTCCTTAACTTACAGTTTCAAAAAAACCTGTTTAAGCAACAGTTGGCCAAAGAAGAACTCAAAAATAAACACCAACTTGATTTGCTTCAATCGAGTATAGCAGTGCAAGAAGGAGAACGTAAGCGCATTGCTGAAAATTTACACGATGAGTTGGGTGCCATTTTATCAATTTCACGTATGCGCCTTGTTCAGTTCGAAAAAACAGCTCAACAATTAGAAGAAGAGCAACAACAAACACTAACCGATATTCGGTCATATATTGAAACATCCATTGCCTCTATGCGAAGGATAAGCCACGAGTTAATTCCGCCACAATTAGAGCAGTTTGGGTTGATTGCCACACTTGAGTCGGTTACACAACAACTATCCAATACAAATAATATTGCGTGTACATTTTCATCCAATCTGGATGCAACGCAACTAAACTGGCCTGCCCAAATTGGCATTTACCGTGTATTAATGGAATTGATTAACAATACTATCAAACATGCGCAAGCAACTGAAATCAACATCAACATAACAACTAAAAAAGACCAGTTGGTTTGCCACTACACCGATAATGGAGTGGGATTGCCAAAAGAATTAGCCGCAACTGGATTGGGTTTTAAAAATATAGAAGGTAGAATCAAGGCTCTTGAAGGCAAATGGACAATTTTAGATGAAACAGACCTAACAGGTTTTAACGCCAAAATCCAAATTCCCTACGCCAATCAAACATTGGAATAGCGTTTGGGTAATCCAACTAAGTTCTAAAATACATAAAATGGAAAAGGAGGCACAAGGCCTCCTTTATCTTTTGTGCAATGCGATAAGCCGGGTTCTGTACCTTGGTTTAACCCAAAGTGGTTACCATTTATCTGGGATATGTTTCGCAACATACCTCTAGCAGCCTACCCACCGGAATTGAACGAGTAGCTCTTAGCGCCATTGCTGGCGCGCTCCGGCCTATTTGGCCTTACAACCCGTGAGGTTTACCCTGCCATTTGCATTGCTGCAAAAGCGGTGGTCTCTTACACCACCTTTTCACTATCACCTCTGTTATTGCAAAAATAACTGAGGCTACTTCTTTTCTGTGGCACTTGCTGTCAATGCAACTTCACAATTGCATTGCCCACCCGTTAGGTGGCACGGTACTCTGTGTTGCCCGGACTTTCCTCACCACCTTGCGGCAGCGCGGTAACCTGCATTACGCAAACAAAGGTATGATATATTTACGAGTTATTGTACTGATAAGGTTTGCTGCAAATACTGATAGGTTGCATATTGTGCCCTAACCAACTCTGTATTGCCATCTGTAACGGGAAGCTTATTGTCAAAATCAATATCAATCCTGCGCGCCTTTACATTGTCACGTAATTGGATATCAATAATGGCTTTAATTTGGGATTTGCATGCCTCATCGTAAATAGGGAACGCACATTCAATTCTGCGGTACAAGTTCCTTGTCATCCAATCGGCTGATGATAGGTACATTTTTTCATTTCCATTATTTGCAAAAATGTAAACACGTGCATGTTCCAAAAACCGATCAATAATACTGGTTACTGTTATGTTTTCGCTCAGACCTTTAACGCCTGGCACCAAAGAGCAAATACCTCTTACAATTAACTGTATCCGAACACCTGCCTTGCTGGCATCATACAATTTTTTAATCATGCCATCATCCATTAAGCTGTTCATTTTAGCTATGATATAAGCTGGCTTACCTGCCTTCGCATAGGCAATCTCTGCATCTATTAAGGCATAAAACTGCTTCACCATAAACTCAGGCGCAACCAACAAATGATTAAATTTATGCTTGCGTGGACTTTGAAAAAGTAATTCCATCATTTTTTCAACCTCTTCGGTAATGCGTTTATCGCATGTAAACAAGCCATGATCACAATAAACCCTCGAGGTGACACCATTGTAATTTCCGGTAGATAGATGTGCGTATTGCTTTAGTTTTCCTTCTTCCTCTCGGGTAATCAAACACAATTTGGTATGCACTTTTTGGCCGGGTTTACCAAAATGCACACGTGCACCTGCTTCTTGCAATTGATTGGTCCAATAAATATTGTGCTCCTCATCAAATCGGGCTTGTAATTCCATTAGTACAGTAACCTTTTTGCCGTTTTTCACTGCGTTAATAAGGGCATTCACCACATTGCTATGTTTGGCTACACGGTACAAGGTAATTTGAATTGCCACTACTTTTGGATCAATAGCCGCTTCACGCAGCATGCGAATGAGGTAATCAAAACTTTGGTAAGGATGGTGCACCACCACATCTTGTTTTACCACCAAATCAAAAACAGTATTTGTTTGATCAAGTTCAGCAATCGCAATTGCAGGCAAAGGAGGGTAGTAGTCGGTGCTTTGTCCCACTTTCGGAAAATCCATAAAATCTTTGAAATTATGGTATCGTCCGCCTGGAATTAGGTTTACATTTTTGAGTTGGAGTTTCTGAATCAATAAATCGAGCATTGTTTTAGGCAATGCATTATCGTACACAAAACGCGTGGGGACACCTTTGCTGCGTTGTTTGATGCTTTTTTGAATTTTGTCGAGCAAGGTTTCTTTAAACACATCATTGTCTTCATTTTCCAGCACAAAATCAGCGTCACGCGTGAGTTTTATCGTATATGCTTCAAAGGTATCGTAATCAAAAATGCGAAAAATATCTTTTAACGAGTGCCGAATCACATCGTCCAAAAATAGAATATACGTTTTGTTATCTTCCTTTGGTAAAATGTAAAACCGCTTTAAAGGATCAATTGGAATTTCAATAAGCGCATGTTTGGCTTGGCTTAGTTCGCCCTGCTTGCTCATACGCACCGCAAGGTATATCGAGCGATCGCGTAGGTGAGGAGAGTGTTTTAAATCATCAAGCAAAACCGGAAATAAATGAGGCAACACATCCGACTTAAAATAGCTCCGAACATTTTGGTGTTGTTGTGCACTTAGCCCTTGCTCGTTGATAATGTATATTTGGTTTTCTGCAAGTTCATTTAATATTTGGTTGTACACTTTGTTAAAACGGTCTTGTTGGATAACTGCCAACCGCTGAATCTCGCTCAACGTCACATCAGGAGGGAATTGCGTTTCGGATTGGCTCTTGCGGGTTCCTTTTTGACCCCTGCGCAATGCCGCAACCCTCACTTTAAAAAACTCATCATTGTTGGATGAAAAAATCGCTAAAAATTTTAACCGCTCAAGTAGTGGTGTTGTTTTGTTCTCAGCTTCTTGCAACACACGCTCATTAAACAGCATCCAGCTAATTTCCCTGTCTTTGTATAAATATCCGTTGTGTTCCTTAATCATATGAAGTGCTGCGAAAATAAGCGAACAGGGTTAGTAATAACGTACAATTTATACGCTAAAGGCTGCCGTTAGGCTTATTTACTGTACATGCGTTCAAATTTAACGATTTCATAACCTTGGCATCATTATGGTTAACCTTCGGATATTTTATAAAAAAATGTAGCTTCGCAACTCAATTTATTCTCAAACACGCATGAAAAAAATGCTTTTAATGGCTACGGCCTTATGCTCGTTGGCTGCTTATGCGCAACGAAACAATGTTGAAAGTGCTGCCATATACTTGCGCAACAACGAGTTGGAAGATGCAAAAAAATCAATTGATGCTGCATCGGTACATGATGAAACCAGAAACGACCCTAAAATGTGGTATTATTATGCTTCGGTATATGATTCAATCTATATAAACCCTGCATTTGCTTCGCTCGATAAAGATGCAATCGAAAAATTTGCCAACGGCTGTTTGAAATGCATGGAACTTGATACCAAAAAAAGGTATGATGAGTACTGCCAGTTTATGACCATTAATGCTGCGTTTGCAACCTACAACAAAGCACTCGAATATTACCAAGCAAAGGACGCAGTGAATGCCCAAAAGTTTTTTGATTTAACCTTAAAGGCAATGCCTTATGATAAAAACGGGGACCTAAAAAAGAATAATATTTCTGAAAAGAACATCCAATTAAGCATGGGCTATTTGGGTGTGCAAACCGAAAACTATGAGCTAGCCAAAGTGAATTTGCAAAAACTCATTGATGTTGATTACCAAGAGCCAACACTTTACCGCTTAATGGGTAATATTTACATGATGCAAAAAGATACTGCAAAAGGATTGAGTTATATTGAAGCAGGTCGTACCAAGTTTCCAACTGATCGTGATTTGATTAATATGGAACTTAATGTGTATTTGGCGCAAGGCAGACAAGATGTATTGCTAACCAAACTTAATGATGCATTGGCTCTCGATCCAGAAAACATTATGTTGTTATTTGTTAGGGGCAATGTGTACGATAATTTTGCTGCAAACGCAATTAAAACATCACGTAATGCCAAAGACAGCGCTGCAGTATTAAGCAAAAAGGCCAAAACAGCAACACCAGCGTTAAAATCAAAACTTGATGCGGATGCGCGTAAGCAAAGCAAACTTGCCGATACCAGTTACAAAATGAATAAAGTTTATGTAACCAATGCCGAAGCGGATTACAAAAAAGTAATCGAACTTAAGGAAGATTATATTGATGCATATTACAATTTGGGAGCCTTAACCAACAACAAGACCACCGAAATTGTAGAGAAGATGAATGCCGTAACAGGAACAACTCAAGCCGAGTACGACCGTAAATGGAATGTATTGAAGAAAGAACAGGATGCAATTTTGCAAGTTGCTTTGGGATATTTTACAAAAGCACTTGAGCTTGCCGAAGGATTACCTGAAACAGAATCGAACCAACGCAAAGAGAAAATTGGAATCATGGTTTCGATTTTAACCAGTATGCAACAGGTTTATGCCAATTTAGGGGATGAACAAAAAACAATGGAAACCAAACGCAAAAGGGTACAACTCGAAGGAGAACTTTAATTCAAAACATATAATAACAGGGAGCGTAGGCTCCTTGTTTTTCAACTATATTATTTAACATAATATTAATTATGAGGTAATTGGTTTAATTAGAAAGTCAGTATTGATAAGCCTTTGGGGACTTTAGGGTTCAACGGCTGGGTTGCTACTTGCTTTAGTGAAGTATTTGTTTGCTGTGGGCAATACCGTTTTTAATCTACGATAATTAACGGATTGTATGCGCTTGTTTAAACTCTCAATTTTGAAAACCAATTAATCAAACAACATGAAACAGTTTATTTACACTTTCGTATTACTGGTATTTGTTACACAAAGCCAAGCACAATGGCAAACTGTTACCAGTAGCGCTTTCCCACCTTTTACAAGTATGCAACAATTGTATGTAGACGGAACAAACTTTTGGGCTGGAACTACCGGACAATTGTTTCGCTCAACCGATAACGGTGCAACCTGGGAAGCAAAATCAAATGGCTTACAATCAGCAATTTCTGGTAATTCAGGAATAGTTAGATTAGGCAATCGCTTATATGCCTCTTTTTCAGGCAATGGCAATTACTTCCCTTATTACTCTACAGATAATGGTGATAATTGGGTATTGGATACTGCGGGTTTTAATGGTGTTACCTTAGCACCGGTTCAATTACACGTACACCAAGAGTACATCTTAGCCAGATTGGAATCAAACATCATTTTGTATAAGAAAAATACAGATGCGGCTTGGGGCAGGTTAACTGTTCCGAACGATTTTCGCACGCCTGGTTATATTTACTCTATTGGCGATACCTTGGTTTTAGGTGCCGGATACCGCGCACTTACAGGCGATATGGGCCAAAACTGGATTACCCGCAATACTACATTGCCAGCTGGATTTGGCTTGGGTTATTTTGCCAAATTGTACCAAAACCAACAAGACCCTGAAACATTTTATGCCACCTATATTCCTTTCGCAACCAATAGACCTAGCTTTTTTATTTCGCGCGATAACCAAACAACTTGGGATACTTTATCCATTAGCTTAAGTTATCCAACCAATATGGGATGCGTTTGGGCTAAGGGAAACGATGTGTTTTTGTCTATCCAAGGTTCATTTACGCAAGCAGATACAACCCAAAAGGTATACCGCAGCAACGATGGTGGCGTTACATGGTTAAATATTACTGGCGATTTGTATGAAAAAGCCAATTTCAGGTTTCATACCATGAGCGATATAGAGGTTGTAAATGGCTTCTTATACGGAGCTGGTATTACATTAAAAGAGGGTGGTGCAATGGTGAAATTGAATATCGGAAGTGTTGGTTTAAAAGAAACAAATACCACCTCTACTCCACTTTTTTACCCTAACCCAACAACCGATTTTATCCAATTTGACAATCAAGTAAACCAAGCATTTGTATACAATATGCAAGGTCAGTTGGTGGCACAATACAACGCAAGTCAACAACCAAATATTTCAGTTAGCCATTTACCTGCTGGCATGTATTGGGTGCAAATTACCTTAGCAAACCAAACATACACCCAAAAAATAATGAAACAATAACCACCATTTTTGGTGTATTCCTACTCAACACCCGAGGCTCATAAGGCTTCGGGTTTTTTATTGAATAAGTAATTTAATTGCTTGCTTACCTCCAGCCCATTCAAGTGTTACAAAATACATTCCTGCTTTTAAGTGGTTGGTGTCAATCGAGGTTTCACACGCGTTGCTTAACCAAATTGTTGTTTCAAGTGATTTGCCAGTTATATCTGTAACCGTAACCCAAATGGGCATATTGCAATTGTTACGCTCCAGCACTACCCTTTCGCCTTTTGTAGGGTTAGGATACAATTGAACCGAAATGGATTGGGCATCTTTACCATCTTGGAGCCCTACAGTAAGTAGGGCTTCTTTTACAGCAGCATAGGCATTGAGTTTACCAGCACCCCACCTGCTTGAGTCGGGTTTGGCTGTAGTGAAATTGTCTTTTAGCGCTGATTTTTGTAAAATAGCCAATACACGCCCAGGCTCAAGTGCAGGATTTACCTGAAGCAACAAAGCAATGGCACCTGCTGCCATAGGTGACGACATAGATGTTCCGCTGGCATGAGCATAATAATAATTTCGGTTATTTCTATTTACAGCAAACACACTTGAACTATAATTGTCACCATTGGGTGCATACGAAATGTCGTACGAGTTTACGGCACTGGCAAGCGTCATTCCCGGAGCCGCAATATCAGGTTTAATTCGACCATCTACAGTTGGCCCTCTGCTCGAAAAACGAACTATTTGGTTGGTGACAGCATATCCAGAATATGAAACTGTATTGCCTCCCAAGTTGGTAAATGCAATTTGCGAAGCATAAGCCGCAACCGTAATGGCCGCTGAAGCACAACTCATTTCACCCAAAGTATACTTATTATCACCACTTACCGCCCAACTTTGCCCATTTTGCGAAAAGGCGCCATAATGCCCAACATAATCTTGAACATACCCTAGCCACGCATGTACCTTGCCTTGTTTGGCCTTAATGCTTAGGCACAAAGCCAAATTGGTTTTGCTAAACAAATCAAATAACACATGTGGCTTGCCATTAAAGTCAGACGCGATAGCAGTAGATTTAAAAAACAAGGTATCCGCATTATTCCCAATCAAAAAGGTGTCGAGTGTTTCGCCATTGAGTGTAATCCATGACGATGCAATAACTTGGTTGGCTCCGCTAAATAAACGTAATTGAACTTCAAACGTATTTCCAGCTTCACCCCATGCATCAAGCCAAGTTCTTTTTTCACCATTTACCGTAGGGAACGTAACAAATGAGTGAAGCGTGGTATCGGTTGCTGTAAATGTTTTGAGTAAATGAATGTTTTCATCACCATTGTTACCAGCCGAGTTCACAAAAATGCGGCCTCCTCCAGTAAGTTCGTTGAGTGCCTCTGCAAACAAAGAAGTACCATCGTTTGGACCAATTGAGCAGCCCCAACTCAAGTTGGCAACTGCTGGTTTTCCAACCGATTGAGCATAAGTAAAAATATAATTAACAGCATCTACAATGCTACTCATACCCATGCCAGTCCATTCACTTTTTTCAGGTCTAATGCCCACCAACACCAAATCGCTTTCATAGGCAACTCCTCGGTATTTTTGGTTATTGGCACCTGTATATCCAGATCCTGCCGCGATGCCTCCAACATGGGTTCCGTGTGAGAACGAATCCACTTCAGCGCCTTCGGCAATCATTTGTGTTGTATCGGTAAGTTCGTTTCCATAAGAAAAACCTTGAGGTGGTGTTCCTTGATTTCGCTGTTCCCACACACGCTTAATCCGAAGCACCGTTCCAGTTGTATCATAAAATGTTGGATGGCTGTAATCAAAACCGGCATCAATAATGCCTACCACCACATTTTTTCCAGTAAATGCTTGAGGTAACTGAATGCCTGCATGCACGGAGTCAACCCGCGCTGATTTTCGGGCAGCATCTAATTGGTACCCGATCGGCTCATCAAGTTGAATATAACGGATACCTTTTACTTGAGTAAAAGCCCTAAGCTGACCCACTGGTATGCGAACTGAATAAATGGCTCCTGCTCTTGTGCCTATTTGTACGCCAAGTGTAGAAAGTGGCGTTTCGTTAAATGGTTGGTTCACCTTGATTAATGCACCCACGTATTGTTGGTTGTACTCTTTGTACATTGTATTGAGTTTGCTAGTAGGTTGTATCAACAGTTGTTGTAAATTGGCCGATAACTGAGGTATTTGGGCCAACAATGGAACGGTTCCAATAAGGCTTGTCAAAATCAAGAATGCGAACTGTTTTTGTGACTTCATTTAACAAATATAATCAAGCATTGAATAAATGAATGTGTATTTAACCCCCACTTTTATACATACTGACCGAAACCTAATTGCAGATATCATCAGATTTGCTTTCTTGCTAATGCATTTATGAAATACCTTAAACTCACTTTACTCATTTGTTCCCATTTATTTATTGAATCGTTGTTGGCGCAAACGGTTGTAAAGGGAGTTGTAACCGAAAAAGGCCGACCTGAAGCGTTGCCATTTGTGAGCATAAGGTTTAATGGAACGCAACAAGGAGCCACTACTGATTTTGAAGGGAAGTACCAAGTTGTTTCAAATACGCATTCAGACACCCTGATTTTTACGTATGTGGGTTATAAAACTGTGAAACAAAAAATTAAGCCAGGCGTATCTCAAGTATTGAATGTAGAAATGGAACCTGATGCCAATCAAATGAATGAGGTTGTGATTATTGCGGGCGAAAATCCAGCATTACGCATCATTCGTAAAGCTGCCGAAAACAAAAGCAAAACCAATCAATTATCGGCTAGTTGTTTTTCGTTTGATAGTTATACCAAAGTCGACATGGCTATGGATAATATTTCGGAGAAACTCAAAAACAGCAAAGTGTTTAAGCCACTCCAATCATTATTTGATACCAGTGCTCAAATAAAAAATGAAGAAGGGAAATATATTTTACCTGTTTTTATCAGTGAAACGTTTTCAAAATATTACCAGAGCAATACTCCTCCACTTTCAAAGGAGGTTATTTTAGCTAGTGATATTAATGGTTTTATGGCCCAACAAGGCAATGTAATGCTTGATTTAATGGGCTCTAGTTTACTCGAGTTTAACTTTAACCAAAACTGGATTCGGTTTTTATACAAAGACTTTTTATCTCCAATTGCTGATAACGGTTCCTTGTATTATAAGTATACCTTAATGGATTCGGTGATACTTGATGGTCTTAAGTGTTATCAAATTCAATTACGCCTGCGTAGGCCCGAGGACTTGGGTTTTATTGGTACCATTTGGATTACCGATTCAAGTTTTGCTCTTAAGCGCATTGATGTAGAGCTCTCACCATCAGCAAACGTAAACTTTTTAGATCGGTTAAAAATTCAGCAAGAAATGGTACAAATGCCCGGAGGAATATGGCTTCCGCAACGTACGCGTGCTGTTGTAGATATTGCCCAAGCTACCGAAAACAGCAGCAGTTTTGTGGCCAAAATGTACCGCGCCAACAGCAATTTTACCGTTAATGAAGTAAAGCCTGCAATCTTTTACGAGGCATTGGTAGTGCGTGATGATGATATGCTTAACCGCGATTCGGCTTATTGGGATAGTGTGCGCACTGAGCCATTTACCAAAACAGAAAGGCAAATGATTAACATGATTGATTCGGTTAAGAATGTTCCTGTAGTTAAAACCTACCTCGATATCTTGCAGATTATTGCCGAAGGATATTATGTAGCTGGCAAAATAGAAATTGGACCAAATGTATTGTTGGTTGGGTATAACGAGGTGCAACATTGGCGTTACCGGGTTGGCTTCAGAACCAATACCGATTTTTCGAAAAAATGGTTTTTCAACGGACACTTAGCCTATGGAACCTATAACCAATCATGGAAATACGGGATGGGTGTGCAGCGTATTATTAACCCTAAAAAATGGACCATTGCAGGTATTTCTTATAAAAACGATTATGAAATTATGGGGGTAACCGATGCCACCAATACGCAATTGCATGCATCACCATCTACCAATATTTTTACAGCCCTTAGTTTTATATCAAGCAATGCACGCTTAAACGAAACGCGTGATGTAAAAGGTTATTTTTTAATACAGCCTAACCGAAACTGGACCTTTAAAACAACCGTACAACATACCTATTACAATCCGGTAGGAAGCTTTGTGTTTGCTTACAAATTAGAACCTAATGAAGTGGCAACTCCACAAAATGTATCAAATGATTTTGAATACGCTGCTGCTACCATCGAGGCGCGTTATGCTTTTAAAGAGATAATGGTGTCACGTGGTGTTGAGCGTATACGCATGCAGCAATCTAAATTCCCAGCTATTACGGCATTGTATAGCCAAGGTTGGAAAGGCATTTTAGGCAGCGATTTTGATTTTCAAAAAGTACAATTAAATGTGCAGCACCATCTTAACACAGGTATTTTAGGTAATGCAGATGTAAGCCTTACGGTTGGTAAAGTGTTTGGAACCCTTCCCTATCCATTGTTGGAAGTACCACGTGGAAATGCAACCGCATTTTACAGTGATTACAATTTTAGCTTGATGAATGTGTATGAATTTGTGGCAGACGAATACTACAGTTTTAGGTATATTCAACATTTTGAAGGATTGTTTTTTAACAGCATACCTGTTATTAGCGAGTGGAAACTGCGCAACTTTGCATTTGTAAAAAGTGCGCATGGAAGCGTTTCGGGGCCCGACAGGGCGTTGTTTTCACCAATTGACGAACAAGGAAGGGTGTTTTCGCCTGTATACGAATTTAAAAACGAACCTTATGTTGAAGTGGGTTACGGTATCGAAAACATCTTGCGGTTTGTTCAGTTGGGTGTAGTGCATAGGCTCACTTATTTAAACCATGTAAATGCCCGTAAATGGGGCGTAAATATTGGCTTTGCGCTTAATTTTTAAGAGATATAAGTTATTTGCAATTGGTTGTTAGACATTCAAAGTCAATATTTACAAGAGTCTTATCAATACCTCCAAATATCATCCAAACACTGTTTAATTTGTTTGAGTTCTAACGCATCAATAGTGCCCACTTTTTGGGTGAGGCGCTCTTTTGAAATGGATCGAATATGAAAAGTGAGTACTTCTGATTTTACAGTTAATCCATTTTGCGCATTGGGTTCTAAAACCAGATTGCCTTTGTAGTTTTTAACTTTGCTTGTTAGAGGGCAACAAATTAAGGTATTCAAATAAGTATTGGCCAAGTTGCCGCTTACCACCACTACTGGTCTCAAACCCGCTTGTTCACTCCCTTTCACTGGATTTAAATCAACATACCAAATCTCACCTTGTTTCATGGCAGCTTTTCGTTGGGTAATTGACTCATGTATTCTGTCATGCCTTCTTCTGCAATAGCAAGGATGTCCGCATCATCGGCCATGAGTTTGTATGAACGTGCGTACTCAGCTCTATTAAGTTGGTCAAGATACAAACTGAGTGCACGCTCTATCAACTTATTTTTGGGAACCGAAAGCTGTTTGGCTTTGTCTTCCAACATATTGAGGAGGTTTTGAGGAAGTGAACTTGTGAAGGTGGCCATATGAATCATATTTATTACTTACAAATATAAAATATATTTATATTCTAAGCAATGCTGATGGTTTCGCAATGCAATACCATATGAATTCAATGCGCGCTACACTTTACAATCGAAAAAATGGATTTATGTGAACATTAAAGTAATTGAATTAAATATGAAGCGGTATAGGCATCAGTTGTTTAGTAATATCAATTAATCATTACCCACACGCCTCTTGTATGTTTAATAGTAGTACATGCGACTATGACGACCATAATTGTTAATCAGCATTTTAGCTTGGATTGTATGGCGTTTTTCATACATTTGGTTATCCACTTAAATACTCCATTATGAAAAAAATTTACCTTATGCTGGCAATTGGCATTACCACTACTGTTGGTGCAATTGCACAATCGGGATGTGTAAAAACACCTTACGACAAAACGTTTAAAGTTTACAATCCAACCAACAACATTATTCAAAATTCAGATTTTGAAAAGCACCTTCTTCATTGGATTGCTGCTCCTAATACCACAAGGGTATTTACAGAGCCAAATCCAAGTGGCCTTTCACCCTACTGTGCAGCTTTAACTTCATGGCGTGTTACGCATGGCGATGCACTTTTATCGCAGCAAGTTCCTGCATTAACTCCAGGAAGGGCGTACACGTTGTTAGCAACAATTAAGACTAAAAGTGGGAAAAATGCAAAGGCTACGTTGCAAATGCGTTTTAATTATCCTGGTGCAATGAGCACCACTATTCCACTTTCAATAACAGCCACGGGTAATTGGCAGGTATTTACTTTAAATTTTACTGCACCAAGTGATCCTAATTTACTACTTACATTAGTTGAGGTAAGTTTTTACAGAGGGCAATTTGACACTTTGTACATAAGAGATATGGATCTTAAAAACAACAACTTATTAGAAAACTCAAGTTTCGATCAAAACTTGGCAGCATGGGAAGTTGATCATACTGACACATCAAGGGCAACGATCGATTCGGGTGGATATTTAAACAACTCTACTAAATGCCTTCGGTTAATTTCAAAAACCAATTCGCAAGGCGATATTCGGGTAATTCAACAATTACCCTTGTTAACCCAAGGAAATACCTACACCATTTCATGTTATTTGCGCAAAAAGAACCCCACGCCTGGCATTAGTGTTACATTGGATGTGCGAATCAATAGTACAAACATTCCCTCTGCTTTTTACAGCGCTACGTTTTACCCAACCACTACATGGCAACTATACACTTATACCTTTACTGTTCCATTCCAAATGGAGACCATAAGCGAGTGTTTTGCCCGCATTGAATTTTACCGAGGTCAATTGGATACCGTTTACGCAGATAATATTGAGGTATTAAACCAAAGTCCAGGAGTTATTTATTCTTTTGTAAGTAAACCCAAACCCGAGCCGCCAACAGGTGTATTTACCGAGAATTTTTCCGATCCAGTTGGTACGCCCCTTTCTTTTGATAAATGGTTGGTTGTTAAAAAATCGTGGGGAAACTATTATGTAGTTCAAAATAATGGGGTTGTTCCCGAAAACATTGAGTTAATTAGCGGACAGGGGCTTAGGTTACATGGGCATGGTGATTTGTACTCTGGTAATGTAATGGGTGCTACAACTGATTATGGCAACGGAAAGCAACGTGTAGGGGCGTGTATTGCTACCAAAGATTATTTTGCTTCGGGCAGGTATGATGTATTTGCTAAACTCACACCTGGAATGATTAATGCCTTTTGGACCTTTCACTATATAGAAGATGTAAACTTCCAAGGTGGAGCAATTAAGAATACTGAAATTGACTTTGAGTTTCCTGCAAGTCCACCAGGTAATCCAAGCGAAATACCATTTTATACTGGCAATAAGCATATCATTGACGATATGAACCTAAATACTTGGGGAGGTTTATGCAATGGTGAAGGTTATCACTCATCGTTAAGGCATAGCACACCCGGAACTGATTTATCACAAGGCTTTCACTTATACACCATTGATTGGCATACAGGTGGTAATGGCATACCTCCGAGTTTAAATTGGTATGTAGATAACGTGCTTGTAAAACAAGAGCTTGACTCAACCCATGTAGGCTTTAGAGCAGCCCGATTTTGGTTGGGCGTTTGGTATGCCAGTGATATTTGGATGAACGGAGGAGATCCTTCTGTGATGCAATATGATGATAAAGCACTTGAAGTAAGTTGGGTGCAAATTACGCCTTACCATGAGCCCAATGATGTGTATGAAAACGAAACAAATCCATCAACCGGATATGTTACACCACAGTATCCAAACTACCCTACCTACGCATCTGCACCAGCATCACCAATAAGCGCTACTAATGATGTTATGAACAAGTTAGGGCAATATGCCATTGAAATGCATGTTGCCTCTAAGCAAATACAGTTGATATTAGCGGGAACACCCAATGACTATTTAACCCAAGTAAACATATACAACTTAAATGGTAAGCTGATTAAAACAATAGAATTGAACGATGCACATGTGCAACAAACAACCATTGCACTCAACAACCAGTATGAGGCAGGTATTTACATTGTGCAAGCCATAAGCAATAAAGGCGTGGTTGGCTGTAAAAAAGTTCCTATACTTCAAGATTAATAAGCGCTCAATCTATTTTAAAAAGGCAACTGGCTTAGGCTGGTTGCCTTTTTTTGTATTAGTAAGATGCAAACTTAATTGGCTTTGTACTGCAGACGATAAGATTTTGGCGACCTTTCTCCTGATAGGTATTGGAAGGCGGGACGAAAATCTGTCAAGCCAAGATAACTAAAAATGCGAAACGAAATATTGAATTTTAGTAAGTTAACGACAATGGCGCAAGGCCGCTGTTATAGACCGTAATATCTTACGAAAGATTGTCGATATCGTCCAAGTCTCTGAGCCGACCAGATTCTTTTTTGTTTTTTAGTAGGTCGTTGTAGCCAATAAAGTCTACGAGAAGACCTTCGATTTCAACCTGGGTCTTATTCTGATAACATTCACTGAATGTTACTCCGTCTATTTGTGTCAGTAGGTCAATTCTTAGTGGAGGATATCCTAATTGAATAATATTCCCTTCTTTAGTGAAGTCGTCTTGTTTTAATCCATAAGAAGCGAAACCAAATTCATTCACACAAGCTAAAATTCTGTCCGCATTCTCTTGAGTAGGGTTCAACCAAATATTTAGGTCTCCCGTGTAGCGCGGGTGTCCATGAATACCAACAGCATAACCACCCACAATTAGATATTCTGCCTTATGATTGATTAATAATTCTACAAACTCTTTGAAGTCTTGGCTGAACACCTTTCTTTAAGCTAAAATATTGTTGTCTGAGAATTTCAATCGTGTCTAAACGTTCTGAAAGGCTTCGAGTCGACCAATATGCAAAGTCTGACGAGCGGTCTTTCAAGTTGGTTATTTTGAGAACTTTCTCCATGATTCGAATATAATTCTTTTTTGCGACTGTTCAATTATGTCCTATCACTAACAGCTTACCGTAATAGTTACAATATTAAAACTTTATGGGCTTTGTATCCTTACTAAGCTGAATAATTACATTGCTACAACACTAAGTACATTTTTCAAAAGGCAACTGGCTTAGGCTGGTTGCTTTTTTGTATTCGTTAGATGTGCACTTAATTGGTTTTGTAAGATAAACACTAACGTTTGGCCGCTTGGTGCTATTGCCTCCCGAAACATCGGGATACGGAAAGTTAATTTGTTATGCTGTGATAAAAAAAGAGAAACGAAATATTTAATTTTAGCAAGTTAACGGCAATTGCGCAAGATTGCTGTTATAGGCTGGCGGATTAGTCTAGTTGGGAATAGCAATAAAGGTCTCCGGTGTCATCACCTTTATTGTTGCTTTTTTATAGTCTTTGATGTTTCTGGTAACGATTGTTGTCAAATTGTTTTCTATTGCGCAAGAATATTGAATTGCGTCTTCAAAGTCATTGAAATCTGATGCTACAGCTAAATCTATTGTCTTGCTGTCAACAGGCAGTACATTCACAATTGTTTTGAACTGCCCAATAATTTGTCTAGAATGCGCTGTTGAGTATTGTGAGCGTAAAACGTAATCAATGTTGGCAAAAGATAAAGAGGAGACATAAATTTTAATTTTACCGGAGTCAGCAAGCGAGAATAAAATTTCTGCTGCTTTGTTAAATGGCTTTCGTCCCGATAGCAAGTCTAAACATACATCGGTGTCAACAAATACTTTGGTCATCCTATTTGGCGTATTTGTTTGATAGATGTTTTTTGTAGTCTTTTTTGTAGTCAACGTTTTTAGGTAGCTCAACTACTCCGGATAAACTTTTTACCAATGGAGTCACATCTTGAGAGTCTTGTGGGTTTACAAGTAATCCAAGATATGATTCTATTAATTTTGAAAGGCTGGTATTTTTCTTTTTGGCATAAGTCTTTGCCTTTTCAATTACAGAATTGTCCAGCTTTAAAGTAAGTTTGGTGTTCATGTCAATTTATTATACGTACAAACATAAACAACTTATACGTAAGAATCAAATGGTTATCGACAGGCCGCTTGCCTATAATGTTTTGTAGCCTTACGCTGTTGCCTCCCGATAGCTATCGGGATGACGGAAAACCGCTGTTAGCGGGTGGCTTCCTCATCGTTAGCATTGTTAATTGAGTTATTTTAAGTAGTCCTCCAAGTTAACCGAAACATACTGAGCACTTTTGTAATTGTAGTCAGCAAGATTTAGTTCTAAAGTATAATAAAGGTGTTTTTCGTGCAGTATAAACGGGTCGCCCTTGTTAGCCTGAAGCTTAAAGTGTTGTCCATTTATATAGAAATGATGATTGAATCCTCGTGTCACAAGGTTTAATATTCCATTGTCCATTCCTGTGTGTTCGTGTTTGAAGTCTACAGAATTGTCTGTGGTAATTACATGATACTCGAAAATTGTGTCCACCTTTTGTAGGTGATTTTGATAAATTGTCTTTACTTTTTCTGGCAAAGAGTCGAACGGAAGATGTTGCCTTTCAATATTGTCAATATCTTTCGTGCCACAAGCCGAAATGAGAATTGTCGTGCATAAAATGAATATGGTTAGTCTGCTCATAAGCTTGCCGCTAACTAACGGCTTACCGTAATAGTTACAATATTAAAACTTTATGGGATTTGTATCCTTACTAAACTGAATAATTCCATTGCTACAACACTTTACTAGCGCCAATTGCCCCCAAGCAAATGTTAGCGGTAGTGCTGTTGTCTTAACCCAATAGATGACCGTCCCAAGGTAATTCTGGCCCACGATAAATTGTCAGCATAAGAATTGTATAAACGCAAGATGCTATTAACACTGTCATGAGAATTAGTGCCAAAAGTTTTCTTGTTTTAAAGTCAATTTTTCTTGTTTTCCAGAATGCAACTGTTGTGAAGACAATCCAGAGAATAATTGCGTACAGGTATACATAATCACCAAGACCAAGTCCAAATGTCACCCACCCTTTGTCCATTTCATAGAGTACCCATGCAAAGAATATGTAAGTCAATATAAATGTAGCCTTAATAGATGTATTCATGTCAATCGCCTTAATTATACAGAAAGATTAGTCCGCAAACAGATGAGCCAACTCCTAAAGCAAATATCAGAAAGGTCTGCAAAATATGTGATAAAGTTTTAAGCTCTTGCTGTCTGTATAATCTCCTTGTCCAGAGAGCAAGTAACGCATAGAATAATGTAACAAGTATAAATCCTAAAGCGAAAAGCGTGTCAGCTATTTCAGCTCCACCTAAAGAAGCAATGTTATAGAGATACTTCGCCCAAACGGTCAATATAAAGAGTCCACATAGGGCTAAGTAGAAGAACAATATTTTTAAAGCTGTCCTTAGTTTCATTGTGACTATTTGCATTACAGCTAACGGTTTGCCGCTTGCCGCAGTGGGGGATTTCGGAGCACTTCACTGTCAACCAAGCACAAATGTTGATAGAAGCACTGCACTTGATTTAACCACTTCAGCCCCCATTGCGGCAAACGGCTGTTGGCGGTAGTTTTTCTCAGTTTTTCAATGTCGTGTTGCAAAATGGATGAGTTATTTGTCCGTTATCAATTGTTCCTAGTCCACCGTCTTGTTTTCTTTCAATATGGTCAATTGAAATTGAATTTCTATGAATGTAACCACCACATATTTTACATTTTGGAGCATTAGCGAGTGCTTCTTTTATGTAAACAGCCGATTTTCTTTCAGTTGAAAATTTGTTAGTCGTTATTTCATTTTGTTCTACAGTCAATGTGAGATAATTGAACTTACTTGTTTTTATCAGTTGTGTAATAACTTCGTTTTCATTTACTCCCTTTTGAAGAAGCTCAATTATTGCAAAATAAAAATCCTTAATCTGACTGTAGCTTGCTATCGCACTTCTGTATTTCCTATTTATCTGTTGAATTAGTGGGTCATTTTGCAATAAGATATTTTCAAATTGCGGTCTTACTAGACTGAACTCCTTTAGTTTATTCTTTTCTTCAAGCTCTTTTACAAATGCAAGTGTTGCATAAAATGAAGCGACCTTATGTCTGCCGTCTTGCGAGTAGAAATAAACAACTGGGTGGAGACCTAAAGAAGAAGGATGATTGTTGTTTATTCGCCAAGCAATTCGTCTTGTCTGCTTTAATATATTAACGGTTTCGTCACCTGTTAAATCATCTTCTAAACTCTCTTTAAAGTCCGTTGGAATATTGTTTACTATGTTTATAAACTCAAGAATCAATGGCAATGTTTGTGCAGAATAGTTTTTACCGCCTACTGGTATGTCCAATGTTTTAATTGGCGTTTCGAGTTTTGGAGCAAAAAGAACTGAGTTGATTTCTTTTGCTAGTTCTTGGATTGTTATCTGATTCCCTTTTGAAAAGTTGGACCAATACTTGTGTCCTTTACCACTTCGAATAATAGCTCTTGCAGCAATACAGTTAGGTTTTTTTCTCGCTTCTAACAAAACCAATTCAGTCTTGTCAATAGGTGCTGCTTGCTGGTTTATTTTAAAAAATGAATTTTCTGCCTTATTTGCACCACCATCAACCCATTGTAACTGAATTGCTAATGCTGCAAGGTTCTTAGCTTTTCTCTGAATTTCAGGTGATACTTTTTCAGGATTAGTTAATGCTAATTTGAAGTCAGAATAAGAGCCAATTCTTTTCCGAATTAGTTTACGGGTTTCTTCTGCAATATCAATTTGTTCATCAGGAATAATACCGTCATAAAATTGTTTTGAAATTGGTCCATCTCCATAGTCGTCATTTATCCAAGCAGCCAAAGAACTAAGTCTGTGTGAACCGTCAATTACAAACAAGTAACCACCGGTGCTTCTCCACAAAATAATTGCGGGGATAAGGTCTCCATCTAGAAAGCTATCAATAAAGTCAGCAATTTTTTTGCTGTCCCATTCATTTGTCTCTCTTTGAAAGTCTGGCTTACGAACATTAGAAAAAAAGAATGAGTCTGATTTTATGTCTTCAATTGAAAGTGTTTCTTTCTTTTTTCCTGGAGTTGCGTTTTCTTCAACTTCAAAGTCTTCTCTTGGTATTATTGCGTCTAGGTTAACCTTTGCCATATCTTAATATTATTGTTCTTGTGTCGTCACTTAAAATTACCGCCAACTCTCAAATACCAGCATTAGTCTTCTAAATATTCAAAAGTTTACCCTTCAAAAATACCCATTTCACAATATCCTTCTCCCACAAGTTATCCAACGTTGATAACTTGATATGATTTGATATCGGCTTCGGCTGATTATCTTCGCCCTTTATTTAGCATTCATTTTGGCCTTTAATCCATACACCACCAACCTTCCCGTTACCGAAATTATTGGTACTGTTCAAAACCATTTGCGCGAGCAAAACACATTAATTGTGCAAGCGCCTCCCGGTGCTGGAAAAAGTACCTTATTGCCTCTTACGTTATTAGACGAACCATGGCTTGCTGGGCAAAAAATAATCATGTTGGAGCCACGCAGGTTGGCTGCCAAAACCATTGCTGCCCGCATGAGTGAGTTGTATGAAACCAATATTGGTGATGCCATTGGATACCGCATTCGGTTTGAGAGTAGAACGAGTGCGACAACGCGCATTGAAGTGGTAACGGAAGGAATTTTAACCCGCATGTTGCATGCTGATAATGCGCTTGAGGGAGTAGGTTTGGTAATATTTGATGAGTTTCATGAGCGGAGCATTCATGCTGATGTGGCCATGGCTTTATGCAGGGAAACACAACAAGTACTCCGCCCAGATTTGCGCATGCTGGTTATGAGTGCAACACTCAATATGCCACAACTCTCCCACTTGCTTAAAGCACCTGTTGTGCAAAGTGAGGGTAAGCAATATCCGGTTGAAGTAATTTATGCAGGTGGGCAAGATGAACGATTGTTACCCGAAGTAACATCGCGGTTGGTTATAAAAGCCATGCGAGAGCAAGAGGGTGATGCTTTGGTTTTTTTGCCAGGAGAGGCGGATATACGCAAATGTGCCGACTTGCTTAAACATGAATTACGCGATATGTCGATTCATCCATTGTATGGAATGTTGCCATTTAGCGAGCAACAAGCAGCAATTGTGCCTAATAAAAAAGGGAAACGAAAAGTGGTATTGGCAACATCAATTGCCGAAACCAGTTTAACCATTGAGGGAGTTCGCATTGTTATTGATACGGGTTATGGCCGCATCCAACGCTTTGATCCCAAATCGGGATTATCGCGTTTGGAAACGATTCAAATATCAAAAGATTCAGCCGACCAACGTGCAGGCAGAGCAGGGAGGTTAACTGATGGCGTATGCTACCGCATGTGGACAGCCGCCACACACGAGCGTTTAGCGGAACACCGCATACCCGAAATAATGGAAGCTGATTTGGCAACTGTTGTTTTGGATATGGCCGTATGGGGTGTAAATAATATTGAGGAACTCAGTTGGCTCACACCTCCACCCAAAGCGCATGTAATGCAAGCTACTGACGTATTGAACCAAATTGGGGCACTCGAAAACGGAAAGGTAACTCCTCACGGAAAACAAATACACCAACTGGCTTGCCATCCTCGAATTGCACATATGTTGTTAATGGCTCAAACCGAACATGCCAAACAACTTGCTACCGATATTGCAGCTGTATTGGATGAGCGAGATCCATTGCCACGCGAAGCCGGAATAGACCTTAATTTGCGTGTAGAAGCTTTGCGCAGAGGTAGAGGCAATAATGGCTTGGGCAATAAATTTTCGCGTATCGAAAAAGTTGCGCAGTCGTACAGAAATTTACTCAAAGTGGAAGCAGACAATGGCCCTGTAGATTCGTATGAAACAGGTTTATTGTTAGCCTATGCATACCCTGAACGCATTGCATTTGCAAGGCCGGGTAATAATGCCCAGTTTCAATTGGCCAATGGGAAATATGCAGTTGCCGGCCACCGCGATGATTTGAGCAATGAGCCTTGGTTAGCAGTTGCCCATATGGATACACGTGATGGCTTGGGCAAAATATTTTTGGCTTCACCACTTAACCCCAAAGATTTACGTCCGCTGGTCAAGGAACAAGAAGTGATTACATGGGATACCCGCAAAGGTGGGTTGGTGGCAAGCAAAGATTTGCGCATTGGCAGCATTGTATTGCAAAGCAAACCCCTACCCGCTCCCAATGAACAATTTTTAACACAAGCCATTGCCAAAGCAATCCAAACCGAAGGCGAACAGTTGCTCAATTTTGATGAACCAATGCAACAGTTGCAATGCCGTATTCAAAGCTTGCAATATTGGAATGGCGATGAATCATGGCCCGATGTAAGTACTGCTTCACTCCTGCTTACCAATATGGATTGGCTTGGAGGCTATTATGTTGGGGTGAAAAAAAATGAAGATTTAAAACGCATCAATTTATCGGAAGCATTGCTTCAATGGTTGCCGTGGGAGCAACAACAGTTGCTAGAAAAATTGGCTCCGGCCAAACTCAAAGTGCCAAGTGGCTCCATGATTCCCATTCAATATTTACCCAATGGAGAAACGCCCGTATTATCGGTACGCTTGCAAGAGGTTTTTGGTTTATTGGAAACACCGCACATCAATAATGGTCATACACCTGTGGTTATGCATTTGCTTTCGCCAGGGTTTAAACCCGTGCAAGTAACCAGTGATTTGAAGAGCTTTTGGCAAAATACCTATTTTGAAGTGCGTAGTGAGCTCAAGCGCAGGTACCCAAAACATGCTTGGCCAGATAATCCATTGGAGGCACTGCCGGTGGCTAAGGGAGGTGTGAGGAGGTGAGATACAAATCGAAGATGATTTATTGGTTCAAGTTTTGACAACGGTTACCTATCACCCACCAGTAGTTTTGGTATATTACCATCTACTTTTATAAGTAAGTAAAGCAAATAAGGAGCAAATACAATAATGCCGACTATTGCGGCCAGTATTGCTAGAATAATAGCTGATATTGAAAAATTGTTTCGCCACATTATCCATAAGCCAGATAAGGATAAATAGGAAGCAAAATCAAGATTGAATTGTCCGTTCCAATTCAATTCCTTAATATTTGCGATGAAAATAGCAAACAGGTTTGCTCCTTCATTGGTGAAAGCGAATATGGTATAAATCAATACCAATAAGGTTTGGGCAATAAGTAGTGTTTTGAAAAAATACGTGTGTTTCATTTTTTAACTAGTTGGTGTTTTAATGGGTTTCCAAAGTGGGCCTGCAGCAATGAGCAATACAATAATATTCACAAGGGCATTTGACGTATTGCCTGATGCGATGGATCCTAAACTATCCAATACGAACCAAGCCAATAAACCAATAAGCACAGATTTACGAACTTGTTCGGGGGCTAAATCGTACACCCAAACAGATAAACACCAAACCATTACGCCCCATCCAAATAAGAACCCACCAGTTAATGCGGATAAAAAGCGCGTGGTTGGTTCAGCAAAATGTTGAGCGCCATCAATTGGCCAACTTAGCAAATCAAGTGTGAATTGTGCTGCTTGGCTAGTTGGCAACATAGCACCAAAAAAGAAAATCGGACCGAAAGATCCAATAACAATTGCAGTAACTTTTAACCAGAATTTATGAAATGCGTGGGTCATCATATTTTTGTTTGCAAATGAACACATTCGTTTGGTTGTATTTTAGTCGCTACCGTACAATATGAGGAGCGCTAAAATGGCTGGTTATTTTTTTTAGCGCATTGAAGTATGAAGATAGCCAGGTTTTATTAAGGTTTTGTTCATTTATTTGAAGGTAAAAATTTTCCAATGCCAACGAAAAAATTCCTGCAATTTGTTCTTTGCTTAAAGTTAACTCAAGCTCTTTAACCCAAATACTTACAAATGCATTTCCTACAATTAAATTGGATTGCTGCAACGTATCAAAAAAAGGTTTCACCTGCTGATTGATTCGTAACTGCCTGCTAAAAAGAAGGTCTGCCCTGTGTTCAATCAGGATGTTGATTAACTCTGGGTCAATACATTTTGCTGCTTGTTCTTTTTTGGCAATAACATGTGATTGCTGAATATGGTAATCCAATAATTCTTCTATAAACAATTCAAGATCGCCAAAGTAATGATAAAATGAGGACTTACTTTTTCCAGTCTTCTTAGCAATGGCTTCTACTTTAAGGTTATTAGGACCTTGTAATGCAAACAATTCGTAGCCAGTAGTGATCCAAATAGTTTTTTTATTCTCGTTCATTTAGCTTGATAAAAGATGAGTTAAACCCAAGATAATTAATATGGCTCCAATCAATTTTAAGCTATACTTTTTTAACCAATCTACCCATTGGCTGTTTTGGTAGCGCTTAACTGATAGCATCACCAAAAGATGAACAATAAGTGCCCCAACTGCGGTACCTATTGCAAAAATAAGTTGGCCATCAATTGATTTAATTTGTATTTGGTAAATTGATAATCCTGTTAGGATTCCAATCCAGAAAACAAGAAGCTGTGGATTTAAAAAAGCCAATAGCAAGCCTGACAAAAAGCCTTTTTCTGAACTAAATACCACCTCTTCGGTTCGGTTTTGCTTACCCAACATTAACACCAAACCGATAATGATTAATATGCTGTTAATCGCACTTGAAAATTGATGTACAACAGGCAAGTGCTCCGAAATAATTGGCAATAATTTGAATGCGACAAAAGAGAATAAAACTTCTGGTAACGACCCTCCAATGGCCACAGCTATTGCAGTTTGGTAACGTTGGTTTACCGAATGGTAAAACACTGCCATATTAACAGGACCAGGTTGCAATGAGCCAACAAAACTAATCATAACAGCAAGTAAAAAATAGATCAATAGGTTCATTTATTCGTGTTTTTTACGAAGTTCATTTACTACCGTTTTAAATGTTGCGTAGTCATAACCGCGTATGTGATTCTGGTATGCAATTTCATATACTAATCTCCAATGAGTTAGCAAGGCTTTGTAAGCTTTTACGAGTGAAGCACTCGGATCATAAATATGGGCGGGCTCAGAGGTAACACCATTTAACTCCATTATTTGAATATTATTTCCTTCAAGTAAATCTTTGATACTGCTAACTTTTAAATCGAACCTGCCTATATAAAAACCATCAATTTGACTGGCGATTGCATCAAACACTTTAACCAATTGTGGTGAAATTAAATGGTTGGCATCATAAAAAGTGGTTCCTCTGCAATGGTTACCAATTGGCTCCAATACTATGGATTCTTCATATGGTACAACTTCCTGTAAGCGATTTGAAAATTTGTTGAGCAAGTAATTCAATTGCAAGTTGGCTCGAACGTCTTTTCGAATTAATGTTTCCAAGCAATCACTTCCATTGCCAGTTATACTCAAAAACGATTTACAAACAATTGATGTAATTCCTGACTGCAACCCATTGGGAAACCTATAATACAATACACCTAACTCAATTGGATAAGAAATAAAAGACTGAACAACCAAGTTACTTCGGTTCTGTCTTAAGTATATTTCCAGTTCAGGTTCTGAATTAATTTTAGCCACCCCTCTCCCTCTCTCCCCAATATCTGGCTTTACAATAATGGGATACGATAGGTTGTATGCATTTAACAAGTGAACAATATTATTTAACTTTTCACCAGCATCCACATATAAAGTTGTAGGTAAATACTGTTTGGGTATCGTTTTTAAAATGGATTCTTTTGATTCGCCAACCAAACCGCCTAAGTACATTAACGGGTTAGCAGTTGTAAAAAAAGTGAGCGAACGCGCTTTGAGAGCAAGCCATAAACCATAAATCACAACTGGCCAATACAATGCCCAAGTTGGCCAAAACTCAAAACGAATAAGCTTTACCAACCAAAAAGGAAGCTTTGTTTCTATGGCTTTTGTATGTGGAATTACAATACTGTCCATGGTTACTTGCTCATTTGTAACACACTGTGTTGTCCAGATAACAAATCTTCATAATGCATGATGGTTTGTGCTTCACATTTTTTAATTCCGGTTATGCTTACTGTTTTTAATACATTGTTGCGGTTCATTAAAAAGCGATTAGCTTCATCCTGATTGCCGCCAAAATGATGGAAGTGCAGCATTTGGTTTAAATCTACGTTAGGACTTTGCTCTAAAAAATCATTAAACCAACGTTCACGTTGTTTAATCACTTCAGTTTCATACAATGTTGCTGAAGACCAAATATGCGGCTTACTCCACTCTTTTACCATTAAATAAGTTTGTTGGCCATCCCACCGAATTTCATGAATTCCGGTTTTTACAGCATCCACAACAACCAACGTAAATGGTTCAATATCTTTAAAATCATATTCGCTTAAAAAAGAGCCAACGGTTGAATGATTAAAAAAATCAATCACCACCAATCCCCTGCTATGTTTGTATGGTGGTGTACGTTCGTGCTTTGTAAATGCCCCATTTAGTAAGCATACAGTTAACCCATTTTGAGCCATTGCCAACCAAGTGCCACCACCTTGTAAATCCTTTGGGTAAACTACTTCTATGTTGTGGTGAACATACGCTTGAGGAGCCAATGCAGCTTGCCTTGCTACTGCCTCATCGCGATTGGAAGTAAGCAAAAAGCCATTATTGGGTTGCGGAACAAAACTAAGCGTGCACATTTTGTTTCAGATAAGCTTGTGTAGAATAGGCAATGCCAAATTGTTCGGGTAACTTAATTTGTGGAAATTGGTGTTTGATGGCAATTTGCAAAATAGCCATATGGTGAATGGCATGTTCAATATTATAAGCCATTTCGCGTTGGACGCTTGTTTGTAGGGTGTTCTTTTCATTATCAAATACGGCTTCCAGTATTATCGGCTTGTCATCTGTTAAAACAGCAATATTGTTTTTCAACTCCTCTATAAATTGTAGGGTAAATTCCCGATTGTGCTCAAGCAGCAGATTCCTTTTGCGTGCATCATAGTTAATGGTTCCAGCATGGACACCTTTTACCATTTCTTCATACAATTCGAGGATATGTCGGATATGCTTTGCAAGTGTGTTACCAGATAAAACTTGAAGCGGCATTGAGTACATTTCGTCTGTTAAATCTTTAATCAGATTTTGGAGTTGTGTAAATAAATTAATTGATACGTGGGTGAGTGAATGTTTCATTATTTGGAAAGATTGAGTTGAATATCGATAATCACGTTATTGCTAAGAATGAGGCTTGATTGGCCTATGCCAAAATCGAGTCGGTTTATCGTGAATGTTCCAGAGGCACTAGCCTTGTTTCCTTGCTCGTCCCAAGTAAATGAGTAAAAGTAATCCAGCTTTACCGCACATAATTCTTGAGAAAAGGAATGGTTTTCCGTTGGTTCCAAACGATGTAGGCCGAGCATACGAAAACGGTGCAAGCCAAATAAAACAAACTACCTCCATCCCCCATTACCTCAATGCCCAAAATGGTGAAATGGGTTAACAAGGCTCCGCTCATGGTGCTTAATGCCAATAATGCGCCTATGCCGTTAAAGCCAGGGATAAACAGTAAAACCGAAGCAATGAGTTCAACAATACCAGAGCCAATTCGACCTGCAGGTTCAATGCCTGCTGTAGTAAAAATATAGACGGATTCTGGCGCGGCAGTGAATTTGAAGAAGAGTGTTTGTAATAGAATGGTTGCTACAACCAACTTTAAAAGTACATAAATGGTGTTTTTCATAGTTGTGGTTTGAATTTACGTGAATTGCTATAACTGAAGCGATTTAATGCACGATTTGAATTTTACGGGTTACAAGTCCTTTGGCATTGCTAATTTCAAGAAAGTATATCCCGCTTTTGAATTCAATTGTGGAAAGCTGCAATTGTTTCTGAAATTGCTGAGTGTAAATTTTTCTACCACTCAGATCATACAACGCAATTTGCGTTTCCATCATTTCTTCAAGTGCAATATTTAAGAGGCTTGCTGCGGGATTTGGAAAGACCATTACAGTAAGATCTTTGTTACGGGTATTTAAACTTGTAGGGGTGGTTAATTTAGCCGTCCGTGAACTTTGAACGGCCTGTTTGTTTTGATTTGTTACCGTAATGATTGCATACATTTCAGCCAAATTCCATATTGGATCAATCGCCACCTTACGCTCAAAAAGGATAGAATCGTTGTTGGCAGGGCAAATAAAACTTTCACCACTCATTGAAAACAATCCTTTTCTAAACACATCATGGTGTGTTTGCTCACCATTAGGAGCAGCATATGGAAGCTCTTCCTCAACCAAAAAGCCCGCTACCAACAAGTTTGATAATCCATGAGATGTGACTGCCTTTACAATGGCACGAACTATAATCGAATCACCTGCTTTGGTAATACTCGTTACTATATCAATTGGGGTGGTATTGTTTACATAACTACTAAATAAGTTTGAGGAACTATAATCAACTCCTGTTCCGATTGTATTTCCTTGAATTACAATCCGAGGTGTGCTGCCGTAAACACCGTAATAATTTGTTCTAGCATCGTTTTCAACCTTATTGTGTTGGTTCAAAATACAGGCACTGTAAGGTGCACTTGGGTGAAAAGCAATATGCAATACAGACGGTTGTTGTGTGCCAATATTTTGATACAAACCAGGGTTTCGTGAAGCACAAACACTGCATCTGGTATTGGTAAAATGTTCAATGAGCACCGTTTGAGGTACTTGGCTAATGGTGTTTAATGAAACAAGTATAGCAATGAGTGTGAGTGTTTTTTTCATCTTTATTGCTTAATTATTTTAGCCCAGTTTTTATCTGCTAATGGTTTTAGCTCACTTTCTTTTTCGTTCCATTTGTTCAATGTATTGTTAATGATGCTGTAATAAAAAAGGTTGAGTTTACCATCCACAATCTTGTATTTAAGCGGGTCTACCTCCACTTTTTCGCCATACTGTCCCATTGCGTAAGCGCACCAACCTCCATAAGTAGGTTCGTATTTTGTAGGGTTTAGCTTGAACGTTTGAAGATTTTGCTGACTTGCAAATAGATACTTTACGCCATTGTAGTAGAGGTAAATGTCGGATTTTCCTTTTATTGGTGAACTCGTAAAGTAACTTACAGGGTCATACCCTTGAATTGCCAAACCAGAAGATTCAATGTTAAAATGTTTTTTTCGCGTAGCAAAGTCTTGCTGAGCATAAGCGTTGGCGAATGTTGCAAGCGTTAGGTAAAAAAGCAAGATTGGTTTCATCATTATTAATTTTGTTTAATTAGACGTAAACAATCTTGAAGCCTTACAAATTATTTTCGAAATATTTTTTTGAGCACTTTCTCTTGCAACTCTGTTTCGTTTATCTCAGGTTCGTTCTCTATTCCTAAAGCTAGTTGTTTGATAACTATTTCGGCTTTATTACTAAAGGCTGCATACATATTGCAAGCAGTGCACATTTTTAAATGTTGATTAAGCCTTGCGCGTTCAAGTAAACTAAGCTGAATGGTATTCCCTTTTTCAATGGCTTCGGTTGCCTGTTTACAAGATAAAAATAGAAGTCGGTTTAAGTGATTCATTGTTATTGTTTGAACCAATTGTTCTCAATGCATTGCTTGAGAAGCAACTTGCTCCTGTGAAGAATTTGCCAATAATTAGACGGAGTAATGTCTAATTCCTTACAAATTGCTTTTGAATCTTTTTCGAGTATGTATTTTGCCTTTACGCTTGATTGCCAACGTTCTGGTAATTTGGCCAAGCACTCTTTAAAAACGCGTATAAACTCTGGACTATCCAGCAAATGCGGCTCTGTTGCTTCCCAATTTGCAGATTTATATGATTTCCAACCACCCTTTTGGTCAAACAATTCATCCGATTTTTCCACGATATTGCCATATCCTGTACTTATCTCATGCTGCACTATTGATCGCGCCTTGCTGCGGTAATAATCAATAATTTTCCTATTAAGAATGGCAAGTAACCATGTTTTGGGACTGCTTTCTGCTTTAAAAGTAGCCAATGAATGATAAGCTGCTAAGAATGTGTCTTGAACAAGGTCTTCGGCTAAAGTTTTATCAGAGACTTTTTTAAATGCCCAATTGAACATTTCTTTGGTATATTCCTTAACCCACTCTGTAAATAAAGCATCGTTAATCATTCAGGTAAATATATTGACATTTCGAATAAACAAAATAGTCTTTAAATACAACGCAATCTAAATTGTCAAATTCGCTGTTCTTGATTAATCAAGCCTTTTTGATGTAAAAATGATATGCGTAAGCAATGGCAATGGTTCTAGTTTGCCTTTTAGTTGAGCCACAATTTGACCTCGGTGATAATACCCATGTGTAACCATATGGGTTAAAATATCCCCAACCTTCATGCTGCGTTGGCTGCCGTCAATACCCGATGTAAACACAATTTCCTTTTCAAAATCAGCTTCGGTGGTTTGTTGTAAAAACGCGATGGCGTTAGCAATTACATTTCTGTACAATTCGAGTGCTTCATCAATGGTGCGTTCTTCAAATGGCTTCAGCATGGATGTTTCTCCCACAATACGGTTAAGCCAATTATGGTGTGCTGCGGCTATATGCGAAAACAATAGCAACGATCGTGGTTCTGGTTCATTCGCTTGCTTTAGAGCCGAAGCCAATGATTCAGCTATCCATAACTCTGATTCGAATTGACGTTTAAAATGGGATTGAATACTCATGGATTGTGTTAATTACTGCGATACAACATACAACAAAATGGCAATTTCTTCACAAATGGGGTTGTGACACCTTCAAAAGTTTACCTATACTTGTGCATGAAGTTTTGGGTAGGTTTATTTACAAGCCTTATTTTACAAGTAGTTTCGGCACAATCATCTAAGCAGTACCGTACGGGTGATTTGCTTTTTCAAAACTTGGATTGCGGTGCATTGTGTGATGCCATTGAAACTGTAACCAAAGGAAATGATGGATTATTGTTTTCGCATATTGGTTTAGTTGTAGTTGAAAAAGATTCGGTTTGGGTAATAGAAGCCATCGGGCAAAAAGTACAACGAACGCCTTTGGCTACATTTACAAAACGCACCACCCACCCAACCTTGCAAGCAAGGCTTAAGCCCGAATATACCTATCTTGTTAAACCAGCGATGGTATTTGCTTTAGCGCAATTAAACACACCTTATGACGATGCTTTTTTATACAATAACCAAAAGTACTATTGCTCAGAACTGATTTACGATGCCTTTAAAACAGCCAATAATAATGAGCCTGTGTTTTCTTTGCAACCCATGACATTTAACGACCCTGCAACCCAAAAACCATTTGCTGCCTGGGTTAATTATTACAAGGAACTGGGCATACCTATACCCGAAGGTGAACCAGGGATTAATCCGGCCGGAATAGCCCGAAGTTCTTATTTACAATGGATACCTTAAGCAACCTAAATACACGATTAACTGTCTGAATCATATGCGCATTCTTTTTAACATTTGCTTGTTTACCCTTTTATTTACCAACGTAAACGCACAACAAATTGCTTGTGTAGATGCGGTAAATGCTGTTTCAAACGACACATTGCTTTCGTTTATGCGTATTCTTACTGGACTCGATTCTGTTGCCATTAGTGGACAAAAGCAGGTAATTGAAAGCAGGTTTAAAAACAATCCGGGTAACGTGCAAACAGAAGACTATTTGATACAAACATGTATTTCTTATGGTTACCAAATAGAGAATATTCCCTTTAGTGATATAGGTCGTAATATAATTGCCTATAAGCCGGGCGCTATTAATCCTAAAAAGGCATTTATCATATCTGGTCATTTTGATGCAGTGCCACGCACCCGAGGTGCAGATGATAATGCAAGTGGAACTGCCGCAGTATTGGAAGCGGCACGTGTGTTAAAAGATATTTCGTTTCCGTACACCATTATTTTTGCCTTTTGGGATGAAGAAGAAGTTGGTTTGGTTGGGAGTCGAAAATTTGCGCCTGATGGCCCCTTGGGTTATTGGGATGTGCAGTTAATGATGAACCTCGATATGATTGCTTGGGACGGAAACAACGATAGCTTGGCAATGATTCATACGAAACCCATTGGCAACTCTATTGCGTATGCTGATTCGTTGGCTTCCATTTGCAAACAATACCAAATTCCGTTAAACCCATTTATACGCAACCCAGGCGAAAGTGCAACAGATCAAGAAGCATTTTGGGAAAAGGGAGCCACTGCAATTGGCTTAACCGAAGATTATGATTTTGATTTTAGTCCGCATTGGCACCTTCCTTCTGATAGCATTCAGAATTGCCACCTACCCTATTTTTACCGAATGGCACGTTTGGCAATTGCCGGTATTTGCGAATTTACCTTGCGCACGCGCTCTGTTTCTGTAGCTGAATTTCAGGCTAGCAAACCCAGAGCAACGGTTTGGCCTAATCCAAGTAAAAAGGAACTGCATATTGACCACGACCACCAATTTCAACTAAACGAATGGCGCATTTACAATTTGCAAGGTGTATTGGTTGATTCGGGTAAAGATGCTTCTACAATTGCAGTTAACCAACTCTTATCGGGCATGTATCTGATAGAAATCGATTGGGCAAACAGTGAACTCACCCGTTTAAAATGGGTAAAAGAATAATCTCAATTTCCAATCATTCACTTTACGCTAAATGCCTTTAATGGGGCTTTTGTCTCTGGTTATTATTGGTTTTTGGAGAGTTGTTAAATTTTTTGTTTTTACCGAACGTTCTTTTGCCTTGTGGTTTTGGCATACGTTTTTGTGGTTCATAAGCAGGTGCCTCTCCTAGCCCTTGTGGCAGTTCGAGTTTGGTAATGTCATTGCCAATCAATTGTTCAATATCGTAAAATCTTCTTGCATCTTTAGGGTTGATAAATGTGATGGCAGTACCTGTTGTTTCGGCCCTGGCTGTTCTTCCAATGCGGTGCACGTAATCTTCAGGATCAGGTGGTACATCATAATTTACAACCAAACCAATACCATCCACATCAATTCCCCTCGATAAAATATCGGTTCCAATTAACATGCGAATATCACGGTTACGAAATGCCCGCATGATTTCTTCACGTTCAGCTTGCTCCAAGTCGCTGTGAAATGCTTTAATAGGCATTCCATTTCGTTTAAGGTCGCGTTCCAACTCCTTCACTTTGTCTTTTGTGCTCGCAAACAAAATGATACTTCCTTCTGTGTGTGTGTTCAAAATCGATTTGAGCAAAGCCATTTTTTGGTTGTCATAAGCCATATAAGCTTGCTGCAAAATACCTTCCGCTGGCTTACTAATAGCAATATTGATTTGCGCAGGTTCATTTAAAATGCGGTTGGCAAGCTGCCTTATTTTTGGAGGCATGGTTGCGGAAAACAGCAGGGTTTGCCTTTGTTTGGGCAGGTAATTGATAATGCGCACAATGTCTTCATAAAATCCCATATCCAACATGCGGTCAGCTTCATCTAATATTAAATGTTGAACCGAATTCATGTCTACCGAACCACTGCTGGTTAGCATAGCAAGTAACCTTCCTGGAGTTGCAATCACAATATCGGCTCCTTCGCGCATGGCCTTTTGTTGTTGGGCAAATGCGTTTCCATCATTTCCGCCATAAACACAAATGGAGCTAATGCCAGTAAAATAAGCAAATCCTTCAACTTGTTGGTCAATTTGTTGGGCCAACTCACGTGTTGGTGCAATGATTAAGGTATTGAGATTGGAGTTAGCAACCGATGCAATTTTATGCATTACAGGCAATAAATAAGCGGCTGTTTTGCCCGTGCCTGTTTGGGCGCAAGCAATTAAGTCCTTGCCATCTAATATAACTGGAATCGCTTGTTGTTGTATTGGAGTTGGGGTTTCAAATCCCATTGAATCCAACCCGTCTTGTAGTTTTTGGTTGAATTGAAAATCAGTAAAATGAGCCATAAATATAAGTTGCAAGGTACAATAATATACTGGTACATTTATATTGCATTTCAATTATCCAATTATGAAAACGCAACAAAACAAAGCATTGGTTTTTATTTTCATCACTATTTTGGTTGATGTAATAGGCCTGGGAGTGATTATTCCAGTGGTTCCTAAACTCATTGAAGGACTTACAGGAGAAGGTATTAGTGAGGCATCAAGGTATGGAGGTTGGCTTTTGTTTTCGTTTGCCATTACCCAGTTTTTGTTTTCACCAATTATGGGTGGATTAAGTGATCGGTTTGGACGTAGGCCAGTTCTTTTGCTTTCATTGTTTGGGCTAGGTATTGATTACGTGTTTCATGCATTTGCACCTACGCTGGCATGGTTATTTGTAGGAAGGGTGATTGCTGGCTTTTTTGGAGCTAGCTTTACCACGGCAACAGCTTATATTGCTGATATTAGTACCCCTGAAAAACGTTCACAGAATTTTGGTTTAATTGGTGCGGCTTTTGGGCTCGGATTTATCATAGGTCCGGTAATTGGGGGATTGGCAGGGGCCCATTTTGGGGCAAGAGCACCTTTTTTTGTTGCAGCAGCGTTGTCGTTTGCCAACGTGCTTTATGGCTTCATTGTTTTACCCGAATCGCTCACTGCTGATCAGCGCAGACCCTTTGATTGGAAACGTGCAAATCCTATAGGGTCATTGTTACAGCTGCGAAAGTATCCCGTTGTATCAGGGTTGGTGGTTTCGTTGGTATTGATTTACGTGGCCGCTCATGCGGTACAGAGCAATTGGAGCTTTTATACTATGTACAAGTTTAACTGGGACGAAGCAATGGTGGGTTATTCATTGGGGGTGGTTGGTGTGTTAATTGCAGGCGTTCAAGGTGGACTCATCCGAGTGGTTATTCCCAAATTAGGCGAACAACGTTCCATATATATTGGGTTGGCCTTATATGCAGTTGGGTTATTGTTTTTTGGATTGGCAAGCGCCACTTGGGTAATGTTTGTTTGCTTACTGCCATACTGCCTCGGAGGTATATGTGGCCCAGCATTGCAAGGCATTATTTCGTCACAAGTTGCGCCTAACGAACAAGGTGAACTGCAAGGTGCGCTTACCAGTTTAATGAGCGTAACATCCATTATTGGGCCTGTATTGATGAATGGCTTGTTTGCTTATTTCACCTCCGATAAAGCACCTGTGTATTTACCTGGAGCTTCCTTTTTCCTGGCATCAATACTCACAGTTATTAGCCTTGTTTTTTCGTATAAAATTTTATCGACCCGCTTTCAAAAGCAATCATGATAAGTGATGAACATAGGGCCAAAATGCGGCTTACTGCTTTATGGGCATTAAGTGAAAGTGGATTGGGAGGAATGATGCACGCATTTAAGATACCGTTTACTGGATTTTTTTTGGGTGGTTTTGCCATTGTTGTAATTACGCTTATTGCACAAGTAAGTAAACATTCGTTTAAGTCTATTATGCAAGCAACAGCGCTGGTGTTAATGGTAAAAGCAGTTGCAAGTCCGCATGCTCCGCCTATGGCCTATATTGCTGTTGGGTTTCAAGGGTTGGCGGGAGCGGTATTATATCAGTTCGTTCCTTACCGGTATTTGGCTGCAATCTTATTTGGTGGAGTAGCACTGTTTGAATCAGCTGTTCAAAAGTTTTTAGTAGCCACGCTCCTATTCGGTAAAAGTATTTGGGAGGCACTTGATACGTTTGTTTCAAGTATTCTTAAAGACCTATCTGTAGTAGCAGATTTTTCGTTCAGTTTCTGGCTAATAGCTGTGTACACTGCCGGATATACTTTGTGGGGAATGCTGTTAGGTTGGTGGTCGGCAGGGTTGTTTAACCGATTGCAACAAAACAAAGAAGCAATATTGGCTCAATTCGAAAATACAAGCGTTGGTGCCAGTCCACTCGCTGAAATGCAGAATTCCAAACGTATGAATAAACTGTGGATGAGCTTGATTGTACTCTGTTTAATTGTACTCGTATTTGCATTAAGCAACCAATTAAACAAAGCCGCATATGCATTTGTTCGAACAATCGCAGCTTTGATGTTGTTATTTTGGGTGATTACTCCATTGGTGCAATGGTGCGTACAGTATTGGGTTAAACGAAACAAACAAACGGGAGCATTGGTGGTGTTAATGGAACAATTGCCCGAACTTAAAGGTTATGTGAAGCCTGCGCTCCTATTGGCAAAAAAGCAAACACGCGGATTGGCTATTTATCCCAAGTTTATTCAAAACTTACTCATCCTCACGCTTTATGCCAAGTAACGTTTATATCTACAGCCAACCTATTCAAACAGGCAAAACTTCACGTTTGGTAAAATGGGCAGCACATAATCCGAAAGTTGGGGGTATTTTAACTCCGGATATTGATGGTAGACGAAAGCTTTACAGTTTAGCGAATCAAACTGTGTGCGATTTTGAGTTAAGTGAAACGGATGAGGGTATACGTATCGGGCGGTTTGTATTTGACGCAAATACTTTTGCCAAAGCACGCCAGTTGTTGCTGCATGATACATTACAACCATTCGAATGGGTAATTGTCGATGAGATTGGACGCTTGGAATTGGATCGAAACGAGGGACTGGAACCAGCCCTTTCGCAAATCATTCAACAGCAGTTAAAACATCCAATAAAAACCAAATTGCTTCTTGTTATTCGTGATTATTTATTGGATCAGGCCATTGCAAAATACCGGTTACAAGATGCCGTTATTTTAGGCAATACTTTTTTTGAGTTGCCGCAAATGCCGTTAAAAGGATTGGTTTTGTGTGGTGGTCAAAGTGTCAGAATGGGAAAAGACAAAGCAATGATTACTTACCATGAGTTACCACAATACGCCCATGTTGCACAAATGCTGAAATCGTTTTGCAGTGATGTAATGCTTTCATGCAATGTACAACAAAAAGAATTATTTAATCAGTACTATAAACTCATTGAAGACAATGCGACATTTTTGAATGCAGGTCCAATGACTGGATTATTAAGCGCATTTCAACTTCACTCCGATACCGGATTGTTGGTTGTTGGTTGCGATTATCCTTATTTTACCAAAGCTGACATGAAGGCATTAATGGATACTAGAGATGAACAAACAGATGCTGTATGTTACCACAATGAAGCATCCGGATTTGATGAACCTTTATTGGCTATTTATGAAAAGCAATGCGCCCCTCTCCTTTTAAAGTTTTACCAAAATGGACAAACTTCCCTTCAGCAATTTTTAAAAACCATTCGTACTAAGCGAATAGTAGCTACAAATCCCCAATCACTTGTAAGCGTAGATCGTTAAATTTATACTGTAAAAATACAAAAGTTTATATTGTGAAAATAAACTTGTATATAATGTAAAAATAAACTTATTTTGAGGTGTGATACTGAAAGCAGAAATAAAAGAAGCATTTACACACCAACAACAATACTTGCATACTGAAAATGAAGGATATGTAAGAAGATTGTATTTGGCGTTAATGCCGAAAACTGCTACTCATATAGAAGTAATCTCGGGTGTGCGAAGGTGCGGCAAAAGCACATTGTTAAAATTGTTAATGCAGCGGCACGCTAAGTCAATTGCTTACTTCAACTTCGAAGATCCAAGGGTGTATGGTTTTGATGTTAAAGATTTTGTTAAACTTGATTCGGTTATGGGCACTGGCCATCAAGCGTATTATTTTGATGAGATACAAAATGTGCCCAATTGGGAATTGTTTATCCGTCAACTCCACGATAGAGGTGAAAAAGTGTACATAACGGGATCAAATGCATCATTACTCAGCAAAGAGTTAGGAACGCGACTCACTGGAAGGCACTTAAGACATGAGTTATTTCCGTTTTCATACCCTGAGTTTTTAACTTATACCAAACAAAAAGATTCCGATAAAAACGTACTACGATACTTGCAATCGGGAGGTTTTCCAGAATATTTACGAGATGAAAATCCAGAGGTATTGCAATTGCTTTTAAAAGATATTGTGCTACGCGATATAGCCATACGTTATGGTATTAAAAATACAGTAGCTTTAATGGACATGACGTTGTTTTTGTTAAGTAACATAGGTAAACCCGTAACGTTTAATAGCTTGCGCAAGGCTTTTAATATCGGTTCGGCTAATTCTGTTTCTGATTACTTGCATTGGCTGGAAGATAGCTATCTGCTTTTTCTGTTACCAAAATTCAGTTGGTCGGCTAAGGCGGTTGCTGTAAATGCCCGTAAAGTTTACGCCATAGATAATGGCTTAGTTGCTTCTAATACATTGAGCTTTTCAAAAGATAATGGACGAATGCTGGAAAATGCAGTATACATGCATTTACGTCAACAACCGTTTCAATTATCTTATTTTAAAGAAGACAAAGAATGTGATTTTGTGGTAGCCCAAAAGCAAAAAGTAAAACATGTAATACAAGTGTGTTCCGAAATAAACAGCGACACCGAAACACGAGAACTTGCAGGATTAACGGCAGCTATGACCTTTTTTAAACTCAAAAAAGGACTGATTATAACCACAGACCAAAAAGACCTATTGGAAACCAAAGCGGGTGTGGTTGAACTTATTCCGTTACGCGAATTTTATCAAATGAAATTGTAGTTGCTCGAAGGAATGGAATACCTAAGCAAGATGCTAAAGGTATGAAACCCGAAGAAATAGAAGGATTTCATCATAAATCTGCGTAATCTGTGGCTTTTCCTTTTGTGCTTCTTATTTGCCCATCAATAAAATAAATTAGCGTAATTAGCGGACATAAATATGACACGTTCAAGCGTATCTTCTATTCAAATAACCAAAATAAATGGCAATGATATTCAACAAACTGTTGATTTATTAGCAGTGGAAGAACCCTTAGAAATACGCTTGGGATATGGTCCCTCCACCAATCGCACTCAAAAAAGCATTTCGGTAACCATGCGCACGCCCGGCAATGATTTTGAATTAGCATTGGGCTTTTTAATTACCGAGGGCATCATTGAATCTGCAAACCAAATTTATAAAATACACTATTGTACTGAGGCAAATACCATTGAAAACAAAGAGAATATTGTACGTGTTGAATTAAATCCTGAGGTAGAAATTGACCTAAGTAAACTTCAAAGAAATTTTTACGCCACAAGCAGTTGCGGGGTATGTGGCAAGGAAAGTATTGAAGCCATAAAAGTGAATTGTAAATTACCGATTACCGATTTCAATTTTCAAATCTCAAAAGATGTTATTGTTTCGTTGCCAGATAAATTAAGGACGCAACAAAATGTATTTGAGCATACCGGTGGATTACATGCTTGTGCGCTATTTACAAAAGATGGCGCATTATTGCTTTTGCGAGAAGATGTGGGTAGGCATAATGCTATGGATAAGTTGGTGGGAGCTCACTTCGGTAAACCAAATGCTGCAATTAACGAATACATCTTGCTTTTAAGCGGGCGGGCAAGTTTTGAATTGCTGCAAAAGGCATCCATGGCAGGTATTCCCATTGTTTGTGCTGTTGGTGCCCCAAGCAGTTTGGCTGTACAAACGGCACAAGAGTTTGGGATTACACTTATTGGTTTTTTAAGAGGAAATAGGTTTAATATTTATTGCCACAGTGATCGTATTCAATAGTATTCCATTTTCAAATTGAATTTGATTTCATACTTTGCATCCTCAATTGTTCAAAGCATGAATAGACCTTTTTTTGGTTACTTATTAATCATTTTCATATCTGCACATCTTCATATCTGCACATCTGTATTTGCGCAAGCTCCCCGCTCCTATACTTCGAGTGAAATTTTATTGCAACTGAAAAAGTTGAACACCGTTGGTTCGGTATTGTATATAGCAGCTCATCCTGATGATGAAAATACCCGACTGATTGCCTATTTGGCCAACGAAAAATGTTTGCGTACCGGTTATTTGAGTTTAACAAGAGGTGATGGCGGACAGAACTTAATTGGCCCTGAACAAGGAGTTGAATTGGGCGTAATTCGAACACAAGAGCTTTTAGCTGCGCGTAGAATTGATGGTGGCGAACAATATTTTACCCGCGCATATGATTTTGGCTTTAGCAAATCGCCTGAAGAGACTTTGCAAAAGTGGAACAAGGATTCTGTACTGAGTGATATGGTATGGGTGATTCGCAACTTTAGGCCTGATATTATCATTACCCGTTTCGCAACCGATGGCAGCGGTGGACATGGGCATCATACCACTTCAGCCATCTTAGCCGAAGAAGCTTTTGATGCTGCAGGCGACCCTACCCGATTCCCGGAGCAATTACAATACGTGGATGTATGGAAACCACGCAGGTTGTTTTGGAATGTAAGTACACGCTTTCAAAACCCCAATGCAGATATGAGTGCGTATATTAAATTGGATGTAGGTGGATACAATCCATTGTTAGGAAAAAGTTATGGCGAAATAGCAGCCGAAAGCCGCAGCATGCACAAAAGCCAAGGTTTTGGCAGCGCTAAACAACGTGGCGAATACTTTGAATACTTTAAACCCATTAAAGGCGATACTACCGGATTGAAAGATATTTTTCAAGGGATTGATTTTAGTTGGAAGAGGGTGAAAGGTGGAGAGAAGATTGGAAGAATGATTGAAACGATTATAAAAGACTACAAGATTGAAAGTCCAGAAGAATCAATAAAAATGTTAATTAAAACAAGAAATGAGTTAATTACAAGAACAGATACAAGAACTCCTACAGTTCAAAACAAGTTAATACAAATTGAAAAAAACTTTGAACTACTAACTGGAATTTTCTACGAGTTACAAGCTAAGGAATCAAGTTATTCTATTGAGGAATCTGTAAAGTACAAGTTTTCCTTCGTTAACCGAAGCACGTTTCCCATCTCAATATCTAACGGTTCTCCCCATAGGGATACTAAACAAGAGTTTCTTCTACATCCGATAAAAGATTCTCTATATTTTGTTGATTTAAAGTGTCAATATTATTATAATGATCAATTACATAATGGCACATATTGGTTGGAAAAAGGAATTACCAATTCGATTTTTAATGTTAATGATAAATCTACTCTAGGCATGCCAGAAAAATATGTTCAAAGTCCTATGAATCTTTATGTAGGACTTGACGGCAAAGTACCATTTAGTAGTTTTAACCAGCCATCTATCCAATACAAATGGGTTGACCCCGAAAAAGGTGAATTATACCGCCCGGTAGTGATTACGCCTCCTGTGATGATAAATTTGAGTGAGGATGTGTTGATATTTGATAAAAATGAGGAGAAAAAACTAACCATTACCTTAAAGGCAGGTAGAGATAGTGTAAATGGCAAGTATTACATAGATATTCCTAATGGATGGGAAATTGTTTGCGATGGAGATGGAGAATATGATATGTTTCTGTCAACCAAAGAACATATTGTTCCAGACAAACAAAGAGTTGTTTGTGAGTTCGCAATTGAAAAAAAAGGAAATGAAAAAACTTACATAGTTAAAGTTAAACCTATTAACCAATCCACCAATCAACGTATCAACATCTATGCAGTAGTTGATAATCAAACCTACAACAAAGGCATCAAAGAAATTAAATACGACCATATTCCGATTCAAACGTTGTTCCCAGAAGCAGAAGTTAAATTGGTAAAGTTGGATGTGGTGAAAGAGAGTAAACGTATTGGCTACATTCCAGGTGCAGGTGATGAAGTGCAAGCCTGTTTAAGCCAATTAGGATATGAAGTAACCACACTTACGGATGATAAACTCGCAAACGAAAACCTGAGTCAATACGATGCAATTGTAACTGGAGTGCGTGCATACAATACCAATGAAAAACTTCCATCTTTTAAACAAAAACTAATGGATTATGTGGCTGCTGGTGGTAACCTTATTGTTCAATACAATACCAATAGTTGGGCGGGCCCTTTAAGCAGTGATATTGGCCCCTACAAGTTTAAAATTACACGCAACCGCATCACCGATGAAGAGGCAAAAGTGAATTTCTTGTTGCCGAATCATCCTGTATTGAATACGCCCAATAAAATTACTGAGAAAGATTTTGAAGGTTGGATTCAGGAGCGAAGCATTTACCACGCAGGCGAATGGGATAGCAATTATGTGGCACCTATTAGCATGACAGACCCTTATGAAATGACGGTTGGCGGTGTATCTCCAAAAGGCAAACCTGATAATGGGGCATTGATTATTGCTAAACATGGTAAAGGAAATTTTGTGTATACAGGATTGGTGTTTTTTAGGGAATTACCCGCAGGTGTGCCGGGAGCCTATCGGTTAATGGTAAATTTGATTGAACTTGGGAAATAGAGGAATACCATTGATTCGCGCACTGAACGTTTGAAGAATAAAATAGCCGCTAATTACGCAGATTGATTAAAAAAATCTCTGCGTCTCTGCGTTTTAAACCAAAGAAATGAAAGAAAATAATTTTACATATTTATACATAATCGTCATTGTTGCGTTGGCAATTGAAATCGCATTATTTTACTTTTTTACCCAATACTTTTCATGAGCATACTTGATTGGCTCGTACTTATTGTAACGCTTATTGCTGTTATTGGTTATGGCGTATACAAAAGCAAGCACGAAAAAACGCTAGATAGCTATTTTAAAAGCAATAACTCCATGAGTTGGTTTTTAATTTTGCTTTCCATAATGGGAACGCAAGCCAGCGCTATTACGTTTCTTTCTGCTCCCGGACAGGCCTATACCGATGGAATGCGCTTTGTGCAGTACTATTTTGGATTGCCGTTGGCCATGGTCGTGCTGTGCATTACGTTTGTTCCCATTTTTCATAAACTAAAGGTTTATACTGCTTATGAGTATTTAGAACAACGTTTCGATTTGCGCACCCGCACACTTACCTCCATTTTGTTTTTAATCTCTCGTGGACTTTCAACAGGGATCAGCATTTACGCACCTTCCATTATTTTATCATCATTATTGGGTTGGAATATTTACCTAACTAACCTTATTATGGGTGGTTTGCTAATTATTTATACCTTAACGGGTGGTGCCAAAGCCGTTGCTTACACGCAAATGCAGCAATTGTTTATTGTATTTATTGGAATGTTTTTGGCTGGATACATGGTTGTTCGATTGCTACCTGATGATATCGGATTTACAGATGCATTGCAAGTGGCCGGTAAAATGGGTAAACTCAATATCATTGAAACCAATATTGATGTTACAGATAGCGCTTGGTGGAAAGACAAATACAATATTTGGAGCGGATTGATTGGTGGATTCTTTTTGGCTCTCTCCTATTTTGGCACAGATCAAAGTCAGGTTGGTAGATACCTTACGGCCAAAAATATTGGTGAAAGTCGAATGGGTTTATTAATGAATGGTTTGGTAAAAGTACCTATGCAGTTTTTGATTTTGTTGATTGGTGCCTTGGTATTTTCATTTTACCTTTTTTACAAGGCCCCCATCTTTTTCAATGAAGCACAACTAAACAAAACCTTCCAATCAAATTGTGTTGAATGTGCTGAAGATTTGCGAATGCAAACAGCGAAACATGATTCACTTGCAGCCATGTCGCAATCAATGGTGCGCCTTTTAAATAAAGCGATTGATGCGAGCGATCAATCTGAAGCAGATCGGATTCAACAGCAATTACTACAAATTGAAACCGAAAAAAAACACGTTCGAACATTGGCCATTGCCAATATTAAAAAAGCCAATCCGGTAGCGGATACCAATGATACGAACTATATCTTTTTATACTTTGTGGTGCATCATTTACCCAAAGGTTTAATTGGATTATTGATTGCAGTTATTTTTTTAGCAGCTTGGGGAAGTATTGCAGCAGCATTAAATTCATTGGCCTCTTCAACCGTTATTGATGTGTATAAAAGGTTATGGGTAAAAGAACAATCATCCAACCATTATTACAAAGCAAGCAAATGGATTACGTTGTTTTGGGGCTTATTTTGCATTGCCACAGCCATGTTTGCCTCGCAATTGGGAAGTTTAATTGAAGCTGTGAATATTTTAGGCAGCTTATTTTATGGAACAATGTTGGGCATTTTTGTAGTGGCGTTCTATTTTAAGCGGATTGGTAGCAAAGCAGTGTTTTATGCAGCCTTAATAGCCGAAGCAGGAGTTATTGCCGTTTATGTAGCTGATATTGTTTCGTTTTTATGGTTGAATGTAATTGGGTGTTTATTGGTGGTTTTGGTAGCATTGGCAATAGAACGATTCAAAAGGATTATTTCTTTTTAGCCATAAAATGTCGAACTTACCTATTCAAAATCATAAGCCATGAAGCATTCGGTATTGCTATTTCTTCTGTTAAGCATTGTTCAAAAACATTTTGCTCAACCTGCTCCAGTTATAGTACATGATGATACCTTGTTTACAATGAAAGTACAAGTTGGTAGCTTTACGCCACAAGAGCGCGCAGCAGCCATCGCACAGCGTATTATCAATGTTACCGAACAGTCGGAAGAGTTCATTGCCGACTCATTAACCATTGTGAAAGACCCTTATGGATACAATGTAAAGTATGGAAGCACCGTGGTAATGATTGTATTGCCGGTGGATACACCACTTGAAGGATTGGGTTTACTCGCATTGGCAGAACTCCGAAAAGAACAACTGGCTTCTGTAATGCTCAAAAATCACAAGGAATGGTCATATAGAGGAATTTTGAAAAAATCAATATATGCTGCCATTGCCATCTCCATTTTTATATTGCTGGTGTGGGGAGTGAATTGGTATTATCGAAAGTTATCAGTCAAAATTATAGCTCTAAGTGGTGTGCATTCTAAACAGTTTAAAATAGGAACATACCCATTGCTAACCCCTGCAAGGCTTTCATCATTCTTGCTTTTTTTAATTAAAAGTATTAGGCTACTTATCATTCTCATTGCACTGTATGCAATTTTACCAGTGCTGTTTAGCTTGTTTCCTGAAACCAAACAATGGGCCGACTCGCTTATTGAATATACCATCAATCCTATTAAGAGTATTTTAGATGCCATCGTAGATTTTATTCCAAATTTCATTCGTATCATTGTTGTTTATGGTTTCGTTTTTTATTTGGTGAAAGGGCTTCATTTCATTACCCAAGAAATAGCCAAAGGAGCCTTAACCATTAAAGGTTTTTATGCTGATTGGGCTAAACCTACTTTTAATATTATCCGATTTTTACTGTATGCATTTATGCTTATTGTAATTTGGCCTTATTTGCCTGGCTCTGGTTCGCCAGCGTTTCAGGGTGTTTCTGTCTTTTTAGGATTGTTAATTTCATTTGGGTCTTCATCAGCAATTGCCAATGCAGTAGCTGGATTGGTTATTACATATATGCGACCCTTTAAGTTGGGAGATCGGGTTAAAATTGGAGAAGTTTTGGGTGATGTTATTGAGAAAAATATGCTCGTAACCCGCATTCGAACACCTAAAAATGAAGATGTAACTTTGCCAAACTCCAGCATCCTATCTGGGTTTTCAATTAATTACAGCAGCCAGGCATCGGAACGTGGTTTAATCATCAATACCAGCGTTACCATTGGATATGATGCCCCATGGCGAAAAGTACATGAGTTGTTAGTTGATGCCGCATTGGCTACCGAACATTTGCTTGATGACCCAAAACCATTTGTGCTGCAAACAGCATTAAATGATTTTTACGTAAGCTATCAAATTAATGCATATACCCGCAGTCCACGTTTAATGGTCAATATTTATTCAGAGCTTCATCAAAACATTCAGGATAAATTTAACGAAGGCGGAATTGAAATTATGAGTCCACATTATGGCGCCATTCGCAATGGAAACACTACTACGATTCCTGAAACCTATCGTCCACAATCTTATAAACCTGATACGTTTACAATCAAAAAGGACGAATAAAAAAAGACGCATCACCAAGGCAATGCGTCTTTCAAAATCTATTCAGAAGTTACTAAATTCAAATCATCATATTTGGGTATCGCACTGATTACAATAGATTAATTGCAATTAATTTTGTTACCGGTGCCGATTAGATTCCGTACATTCTTATTTCTTTTTAGCTGGAGCTGGTTTGTAAGCAGGATTTGCTTTAATTTCTGCTTGCAATTTTTCATTGCGTTTCATGTAAGCATCATCTCCATCTTCTTTTGCCAGGTTCCACGATTCCATTGACGTTGCCATTGCACCATTGTAATCTTTCAAAGCCACTTGAATGCGTGCTTTGGTTAATACATTCCAATAAGCTTTAGGATTAGCAGCTATCGCTTTGTTAATCCACTCCAATGCTTTGTTTAAGTCTTTGCCATTGTCTAAATAATAGTTAGCAGCTGCTCCGTATGGCCTTCTGTCTTTTGCCATCTCCTCCTCTATCTGCTTGCTAATGCGTGCGTCATAATCAGCGGTTACCTTAAAACTTACAGCTGTATTTTCCCATTTAATTTCAATATCTGCCTCGTTGGTTTTGATGTTTGCCACTTCAATGGTAAATGTTTCAATACTGTAGTTTAATTTGATTGGCTTTACTTGCAAGCGAACCACATCATTTTCTTGTTTATATGCACTTGCATCATTTACATTTAAATCTTTGGTTATAATGATTGTCCATTCAGTTTCATTTGGAATGGTTACCAATCCGTATTTACCTGCTTTTACATCCATTCCGTTGAGTTTCACATCTTCACCAAACGTAATTGTAGTAGCCCCATTTGCACCGGTACGCCATAATTTTCCAAAAGAAACAACATCGCCATACACCTTGCGACCTTTTGCACTAGGACGCGAATAGCTTATTTCAATTTTTGAAGTAGCAAATGCCTGAGTTACGGTAGCCAATGGGCTTGGCTGTGGGAAAGGAATGGTTTGTGCTTGCGAAGCCAAAGCATATGCAATGGCCAATGTTACAAATAGTTTTTTCATGTGTAATTATTTATTGTAGTTTGTTTTGATAGTATGATAACATTTGGTTTGTATTAAAGGTTTCCTGTACGGCCACCATCAACGGGCAAATTAATTCCTGTAATATATGCTGCATATTCACTGGCTAAAAATGCAGCAGCATAAGCCGTTTCTTCAGGGCTCGCAAATCTGGCTAATGGAATTTCATCAGTCATTTCTTTGCTTACTTCATCAATACTGTGGTTTTGTTTATTGGCTTTGCCTTCAATAATTTGGGTGAGCCTATCTGTAGCTGTTGCTCCCGGTAAAATATTATTCACTGTAATACCATATTGACCTAATTCATTTGCCAGGGTTTTACTCCAATTGGCAACTGCACCACGAATACTATTGCTTACGCCCAATCCTTTCAATGGAATTTTAACCGAAGTAGAAATTATATTGATAATGCGACCATAACCAGAGGCACGCATACCATCAACCACAGATTGCACCAAAACTTGGTTGCAAAGCAAGTGTTGTGTAAATGCAGTAGTAAATTCATGCAGCTCAGCATCAATGGCAAGGCCTGCGGGTGGGCCACCGGTATTATTTACTAAAATGTGAAACACCTTGGGTTCATGAATTTTGACTTCGAGTTTTTGTTTAAGCTCCTCAGGCTTGTTAAAATCAGCTGCAATAAAATCGTGTTTTTGTCCTTTGCTTGTATCTAAATCGCGAACAATACGTTCCAAAATTGGTTCACTTCGCGAAACCAAGGTTACGTTGGCTCCTAATAAAGCAAATTGTTTAGCTATTGCATTTCCAATGCCGCGAGAAGCTCCGCAAACAAGTGCATTTTTTCCTTTTAAGTTAATATCCATAAATAAAGCCGCTAAGTAAGGGAATTTATTGTATGAAATGAATTTAAAATACGGCAAATATAGCAGCCGCTAATTAGGCAGATTGGTTTAAATAATTCTATGTGGTTCTGTGTCCCAGTGGTTAGTTTATAGCCGCAGATTACGTAGATTAATTTCAAAAACGATTTGTGCCTTCGTGTCTCTGTGTTAAACCTATTATAATGATTGAAATAATGAATTCAACTTCTCTTTCTTAATCACTTTTTGTCCAGTTTCACCAAATGCAACAACCCTTTCACCCACTTTTGCCGTAAAACTGCAAATAACCGAATTGCCAATAGCTGATTGCAGAGTGGCTTCAAATACAACTGTAGATCCAACCAATGCTGGTGAAGCATGCTCTATTTTTAAAAACGTGCCAATCCCCTCTTCATCCTCTTCTTTCATCTCAAGTACAAAAAGTCTGCAAGCCCATTCAGCATCGCGGCCTAAAGCAAAGGTTGCATACACAGGATGCACTTGGCCCGCTTCAAAGGTCGCTGTGTCTTCTGGTAATACTGTTTTGGTAAATGTTTTGGTAGAGCCAATTTGAAAAGGGAAAAGCATTGTTTTGTGATTTGTATTTAGGAGTAATGGTTTTGGGATTAGGTTTTTTAAAGTATTTAATGAGGTTAAAATACTGTTATAGAAGTAATTGAAAAAAGCCTCAATACCATAAAGCCAAAGTAACCTACAACCTATTCATGTCCCATTCTGGTTTGTTTGGTTTCGATATACTTTTTGTTATGTGGATTTGGTGTAACCTTTATTGGTACATTTTCAACAATTTCCAATCCGTATCCGATAAGGCCTGCACGTTTGGTTGGATTGTTGGTCATGAGTCTCATTTTGTGTACGCCAATATTTCTTAAAATTTGGGCCCCAACACCATAATCCCGTTCATCAGGCTTAAAACCCAATTGAACATTCGCATCAACAGTATCCAAGCCTTGTTCTTGGAGCTTGTATGCTTTCAATTTATTCATTAACCCAATTCCTCTTCCTTCTTGGTTAATGTAAATAACCACTCCTTTCCCTTCGTGTTCAATCATTTCCATTGCCTTTTGCAATTGGTCGCCACAATCGCACCGCATGCTGTGAAATATATCTCCAGTAACACAACTTGAATGAACCCTTACCAAAACTGGTTCATCCGCAGCCCATGTTCCCTTTACCAAAGCCAAATGTTCTTGGCCAGTATCTTTTTGTTCAAATGCGATTAATTCAAATTGTCCATGGTGTGTGGGCATATTTACCGCAATAACACGTTTTACCAGCGACTCATGCTTTAATCGGTATTCGATTAAATCTTTGATGGTAATGAGTTTTAATTGAAAGCGCTCTGCAACTTTAATTAGGTCTGGCAGTCGAGCCATGCTGCCATCTTCATTCAAAATTTCAACAATACAACCAGCAGGTTCAAACCCAGCAAGCCGAGCCAAATCAATGGCAGCCTCAGTGTGTCCAGCCCTTCTGAGTACGCCATCTGCTTGCGCTTTGAGGGGGAAAATATGTCCTGGCCTTCCTAGTTCTTCTGGCTTGGTATCAGGATCAATAAGGGCTTGTACAGTTTTGGCTCTATCGTGCGCTGAAATGCCAGTTGTGCATCCTTTGCCCAACAAATCAATAGATACGGTAAAAGCAGTTTCATGAACAGCATTGTTGTCTTTCACCATTAAATTGAGGCCCAGCTCTTCGCATCTTTGGGCTGTAATTGGTGTGCAGATAAGTCCACGGCCATGAGTAGCCATAAAGTTAATTACTTCTGGAGTTACATTTCTGGCAGCAGTTAAAAAATCGCCTTCATTCTCGCGGTCTTCATCATCTACTACAATTACAACTTTGCCATTGCGAATATCTTCAACAGCTTCTTCTATGGTATTAAAGGTAAAACTCATTTTTTGTTTTCTTCTCCAGAACTTATTGATTTAACCGATACTTTGTTTTCACACTTCAAAGATAACGGTTTAAACCATGACTTATGAATTTAGGTTTTGGTAAAACGCTATAGCATCTGCTATAATTTTAGACTGGCTAAATTCTTCGGCAGCCAGCTGTCGCGCCTGTTTACTTATAACATTGCATAACTCTTGATTGTTCATCAATTGCACTATACACTGATAAAATTCATCAGCCGTATCGGCAATCATAATGTTTTGACCGTGGGTATATGGAATACCTTGCGCCCCTAAAGAGGTACTGATAATCACTTTACCCAAGGCCATGCCCTCCACTATTTTTACGCGAATGCCACTACCCGAGAACAAAGGAACCAACATTATTTGGTGTTGCTGCATGTATGCGTGTGCATCGTCTACTTCACCGTCTACAAATACTTGTTGGGTAAATGGCAAATATGTTTGGGCATTCAACTTACGCCCAGCCAAATGCAATTGTGCGTTTTGATTGTTAGCAACAACTTTGGGCCATACATTTTTTAACAGCCAAGTCACACCATCTATATTGGGTTGCCATTCCATTGAGCCAATATGAAAACACGAAAACGGAATTGGGTCTGACTTAGGAATCCTTTGAATTACTTCATTATCAATTCCCAATGGACCAACATGCATTGGGATTTTACAGCCCATTTGAGCAAACACTATACTGTCATTTTGTGTCACTGTTGATAATCCATCAGCAGCATTAATCAAGGTTGTTTCGGCTTTTTTCAAACGGCTAGCAAGCAACTGATAATATCCTTTTTTGATTAAATTGGATTCGTTTATTGCAAGTGTTTTCCAAATTTGATGTTCTACATTGTGTTGTCGCAATACAATTTTAGCCTTGCTGTATTTGCGAATAGTATCGATGTATTGAGCCATATAAATGGTTTCGCACACTACTGTATCAAAAGTAGTTTCTTGTAAAATTGAAATCAGTTTTTCTTCAAATGGCTTCGAATAAAATCGCTCCATATGATACGATTTACCACTGAACAAATTTAAAAATGCCTGTCCAATTGTCACATCATTTTGGTGGGCTACCAAATGCCAATCAGCGATATTGGTAAGTGCAACTGGCAATTCGTTAACGTAGTGCTTCGAGGTATTTAGAGCAATCACAGACACATCACAATTTGACCTTTGGTAACCATTCAAGTATTGATAATACATGATGCTTCCACCGTCAATAAGTGGCCAAGGAACCCGATTCATGAGTTGTAAAATGCGCATGCTTACGAAGGAATAGCTTTATCGGATTTATGTTTTTGAAACAGCCGTTTCCACAAATCGAGCCATGCCGATTTATCAAACAATCCCGAATCATTGGCGGCTTGGTAAGTTAAAAAAACACCTAATGGCGATAATATCATAATGGCAAGCCACATACCCGACAATGGCGTTGCCGAACCTGTTTTAGCCATTTTTTCGCCTGTGAGCGAAATGATATGAAAGACAATATAAAGCAAAACAGAGATTACAACAGGAGCGCCAAAGCCACCTTTGCGAATAATGCTGCCGAGCGGAGCACCAATAAAAAACATAATTAAACATGCAATGGATAAGGTGTATTTTTTATGCCATTCAATGGTATACCGCACTTTTAACTTTTGGGCATCCGCAATTTCGGTTGAAGTGTAATCCAAAACAGATTTGAGTGTTCGGGCATTGTTTAGTGCAGATGCAATCACATCTTGTTTGCTTCCATTTACCAATAACAACAAATTGGTATCCGGAACGGTTGCAGCAATTACGTGGTGTCTACTTCTGATACTATCAGATATGCGTAGATACATATTTACATAATAATCTGGATTTTTAATTTTTTGTTGAATAATCCCACTTAACGAATCGATTTTTTCATTTAGCTGAACCACATTCAACATTTGATACCCTTCTTTAAACATGTTTTCGTCAGTTCGGTTAAGGTTAAATGCATACATGTCAAATATGATTTGCTCTTCGGCAAACGAAAGAGAAGTATGTGGCCTTGTTCGCTCATAACCTTGTTGTTTATCAAGTTCCTCATACCGTATTCCATTAAACAATGTGAAGATGAGGTAACGGTCGTTTGAGCTCATGCCCATCGTACCTTTTTGTGCTAAAATAACAACCGCATGACCAGCGTGCGCACGGTTATCATAAATCAATATATCGCCCAATTCGCCCGTTTGCTCATTCCGTTTACCAACCCTCATGCTAATTCCTTCGATGCCGTTGTAAAAAACACCTTCTTTGATGAGCAGTGCTGGTTTTTGCTTTTTAATATCGTATAACAACGCTTTGTACTTGAGGGTTGCCCTCGGAATAAGTACATTTGAAACAAAAAAGCCAAACAAACTTAAACCAATCATTACGATGAACATTGGCCTAAACATTCGCCATATCGAAATGCCTGCCGCTTTTGCTGCTATAAGTTCATAGGATTCGCCTAAATTGCCAAAGGTCATGATAGAAGCTAGTAAAATAGCAAGTGGCAAAGCGAGCGGGATTATACTGGCCGAAAAGTAAAACATCAGTTGTAAGATGGTGAACCAGCTTAATCCTTTGCCAGCTAGGTCATCAATATACAGCCAAATAAATTGCATGAGCAGTATAAAAATAACCACCACGAATGTGGGAATAAAGGTTTGAAAAAACTTAAATGTGATGAGCTTGTTCAGCTTTTTAAGGGAGAATACACCCAATACCATAATGCGAAAATCAACAATTAATCTGACAAAACATGAACTAGAGATGGCTACCGACACATTTTATCCTTTTATAAAGCAGCAAATCATGGATAAAATGTGCAGTATTCTTGATGAAGTAGGTAAACAAGTATCTTCAGGAGTTTTTGTAAACAACCCAATTTACAAAGTAACCAAAGGTGAAAATTACAAGCGTTTGCCTTATGTGGTTGTTGATTGCCCACAATTGAGTGGCCCTCACCTTCCACTTGCTTGCCGCACTCTTTTTTGGTGGGGATATGGCTTCTCATTTAACCTTATCATACCCCAAGCCATGCTGGCAAATGATGCTGCCGATAGCTTGAGTAAATTGGAAGATTGGATTTTAATTGGAGATCATTTATGGGAAAATGAAATTGATGATGCCTACTACAAACAAGGCTTAACTCAAACTGCACATTATTGGAAAGAACATATCAGCAATCAAACTTACGTGCGTATTGCCTGCATGCACGGCTTGCATCAATATGAGCGGATAAATGAAATGGCGGTTAAATGGTACGGTGACCGAATAAAAAACTTAACTGCATAAAAAAGGGAGCCTAGGCTCCCAAACTCATTTTTAACTCATGCACCTGGCTATCCCAAAGTTGCCCTGCATTTTTTTCATCAATGCTATCTACATAATCAGTCACCACAAGCGCTACATCGTCTGTTAATTCATCCTGAATAATTTCAAACTCAAAATATTCGTCCTCGGCACCATCTCTCCACCTAAAACGAATGGATTTGTTAGCCGTTTTTTTCACAACCTCGGCTACTTGCTCATCCTTCCCCCACTTGAACTTGTAAAAATTATTGTAAATATCTACGTCATCAGCAAACCATTGCGATAAGCCAGAAGGGGTGCTTAAGTAATTGTACAACAAGGAAGGTGAAGCCTTAATTGGAAATTCGAGTCTGATTTTTTTCTTTTTGGTCATTGTTTCACAGGCATTGTTTCAAACCTGTCATCGGCAATTAATGTGTTTTGGGATTCAATTACAAATTTAAAGTCGAAAAAAATCGAGTCGTGGCTAAATAAGTCGTGGCTAAAGCCAATTTATTTCTTTGAGCTCCCGTATACCTTCACTTCTTCAGTATCATTATGTGTCGATTCTGTTTTGATTTGAATATTTACTTCACCGTCATCTTCATCAATATTCCATTCAATACTCACATCATCGTCAGCCATTTCGTCTTCGGTATCTTCGCAATCAAGGCAAATCAACCCTTTGCGTGTCATTTTAAACGTTTCGCCCAAGTCAAAATCAGCTTCATAGTGTTTGTTAATCATTTTCATAATTTGTGGATCAACTTTTATTATGGTTCCCACTGGCACTTTAATGCGCGCCCATACTTGTTGGTACTTAAATCGTTGGTTTTTTTCGACCCTGATTCCATTATCAAGTTTCAAGGTATTGCCAATTAAATCAGCTTTGTACTGAATGGCGTTTGCTGTGCGAAGTGCATCATCAGGATTGTTACCTCTTGCTGTTTTAATCAATACCACACTCATGCTATCGTTTACGCTTGGTTTAATAGACAAACGTGAATTGTAAAACACTTTTACCCAATGATCCATACCTGTGAGTTTAAATGTTTTGCTACTAGTTTCATTGTTAATAACCACGGAGCCGTTGATTGATTCATTATCCAATACCGTTTCGTATTGCTCAGCTTCAATATATAGCGTATCTGGTGCTTGTGTTTGCAGTACGGTTTGCTTTACAGACATTTTTTCGTGAACACTCTGGCGGTATTGCCAACCAAAATGGAGTACCATTAACAAGCCTGTTACCATGCCAATACAAAGCAATAATGCCAAGTATTTGATTTTAATTCGGGTATGAAAAAGCAACTTCACTCCTACCACCAGTAATAATCCTGCTACAGATAAGCTAAATAGTCCAAAACCATATTCGAAGTATTTATAATATGAAGTGATATCGAGTTGCGTTAAAATATTTGCGAATGAGGTATTCCATAAAAACAATACAATTCCAATCGACACAATAGAGCTGATGAGTAAGATACCACCAATTATTTTGGCAATAGCCGAAGCAATGGTTTTGATTCCTTTGGTTGCCGCGCTCTGGCTTACTAAAGTTCCTGAGGCACGATTGATACCATCGCGCACTACCCTTTCAATGTTCTGTACATCAACTGGCTCCCCTTTCATTTGTAGTTTTTCGGAAGGAGTTTTGGCAGCAGGAATTGCGATCCACAAGATCAAATACGCTAAGAAACCTGTACCGAAAAACAAAAATGCAGCTACAAAAGCGAGTCGAATCCAAATAGCATCAATTCCTAAGTAATCGGCAGCCCCCGAGCATACACCACCAATCGTTTGTTGTTCGGTATTGCGAAACAACCTGCGAATACTAGGTGAATCGGCTGAGTTTTCTTGTGCATTTGACTCAGGAATAACTGCCCAAAGAATAATGTAAATGAGTAACCCGGAACCAAACATTAAAAATGCTACCAAAAACAACACCCTTGGTACCATAATATCGATGCCCAAATAATTTGCTATACCCGCACATACCCCGCCAATGGTTTTGTGTTTGGCATCTCTTCTTAGTTTACGTTCGTTGTTGGTTTGTTTGGCTTGCTCAGGTTCAGGATTGTCGGCAATTTCACCAGGATTACCCATTTGCGAAATCACTGCTTGCACATCATCAACCCCTACCACAACTTGTTGGTTGATGATTCTTTGCGACAATAATTCAGCAATTCTGGCTTCAATGTCTTGCACGATTTCTGATGCTCCAGCTGTATTGCCAAAATATGTTTTTAGTTTATCTAAATAAGCCTTTAACTGCTCGTATGCGTTTTCATCTATGGTAAATACAACGCCATTTAAATGAATGCTCACTACTTTATTCATAATTGTACTTAATTGTTTGGTTTGGTAATATGGGCAACCGCTATGGTTAGTTCGTCCCATGTTTTATTTAATTCCGCTATGTATAAACTTCCTTCTTCTGTTAACTGAAAGTATTTTCGTGGAGGTCCAGCAGTCGACTCTTCCCACCGGTATTTTAAGAGCCCTTCATTTTTTAAGCGGGTTAACAGCGGGTAAAGTGTTCCCTCTACCACAATCATTTTTGCAGATTTTAATTCCTCAATAATATCTGATGCATAGACTTCACCTCGAGCAATGATGCTCAAGATACACAATTCAAGAATACCCTTTTTCATTTGGGCTTTTGCATTTTCTACATTCATACAGTAAGCATATTGCGGGTTAACGAAACAAAGGTATGCTTAGTTATGTACTTTGCAATACATAGTACTAAATTATTTAATAAATAGCTGATTTAGTGTTGTATAAATTTTTTGTGGATTCACAGAATTTCATTCAACTTTGTTGCGTGTACCGCCAAAACCTGCGCCATACGCTTCAGTTAAACACACCAATGTATCTTGGATTTCTAGGTATTTGGGCCATTGGATGGATTTACCAACTTCAATACAGCCAAATGGCATTGAGTATTTGGATTAACCAAATGCACACCCCCTTGCTTGATTTGGTAATGGTATGTTTAACTTATGCTGGCGATGGCCTGTTGTTGTTGGTAGCAGGAATCCTTTTTATCATTTACCGTAAAAAAAATTGGTGGATGATTGTATTATGTCTTGCATTACCATCATTGGTTACACAGTTGTTAAAACACCAAGTATTTCCAGACCATTATAGACCTGCAATTGTAATGGAAGGCATTACTGGATTGCATTGGCTAGAAAGCATCGACATCAACAAATACAATAGCTTTCCATCAGGTCATACAACAGCTGCTTTTTCATTGTATACATTAACAGGGCTGCTTATTCCGCAGAAAAAGTGGGGCTGGGTATGGCCCGTAATTGCCGCATTGGTTGGGATATCGCGTATCTATTTACTGCAACATTTTTGGGTAGATGTATTGGCGGGCGCAGCCATTGGCATTACGTTAACTACATTGTTATACGCTCTTCATCCTGTACAACACCACTCATATGAAATACGCTAACCATCCCATAGTTGCAGCCTTGGTTGCGGGCATTTTGTTTATTCCATTTTTGGGTAACGTACACTTATTTGATTGGGATGAAATCAATTTTGCGGAGTCGGCCAGAGAGATGTTGTATAGCGGGGAGTATTTTAGGGTGCAAATAAACTTTGAACCATTTTGGGAAAAACCACCTTTGTTTTTTTGGTTGCAGGCATTAAGCATGCGCCTTTTTGGTATCAATGAATTTGCTGCACGTTTTCCAAACGCCATTTGCGGGATGATAACAATTGGGTTGCTTTTTCATATTGGTAAAAAAACGGTGAGTACAAGATTTGCTTGGTTTTGGGTGTTGATGATGTTGGCTTCGATTACGCCATCCATGTATTTTAAAACAGGAATCATCGATCCGTGGTTTAACTTGTTCATCTTTTTGGCAATATGGCAACTCACGCTTGCCTCATTTGGTTCAAACAATCCTTCAAAAAATAAACGCTTTATATGGGCAGGAATTTGGCTGGGGTTGGCTGTTTTAACCAAAGGTCCAGTAGCCATTTTGGTTACGGCATTGTGTGTGCTTGCGTACATTGTTCGAAATGGGTTTACCTTCTTTTTTTCATGGCGACAGTTTTTGTATTTAGGATTGGCAACATCACTCATTTCAAGTTTGTGGGTAGCTGTTGAAATTGCGCAAAACGGATTTCAAGTATTGATTGATTTTATCGCGTATCAGGCCGAGTTGTTTAGTAAACCTGTAGCAGGCCATGGACAACCTTGGTTTTACCATCCAGTTGTACTGTTGTTAGGCTGTTTTCCAGCATCAGTTTTTGCCATTCAAGGTTTTTTTACTAGACCTCAGGCTCCTGAAACAAGGCATTTAAAACAGTGGATGTTTTTATTGTTTGCCGTAGTGCTTGTTTTGTTTTCAATCGTTACTACTAAAATTGTTCACTACAGCTCATTGTGTTGGATGCCACTTGCGTTTATGGCAGCATTGGCTGTAGAGCAAATGATAAATGAATCAAAACGAATGAATCGGTTACTCGTTTTGTTATTCCTAATCATTGGTGTATTGCTTGGTGTGTTGTTGTCGTTGCTCCCACTCATTGAACATTACAAACAACAATTAATTCCACTCATCAAAGACGCATTTGTGGTTGCTTCGTTGAGCGAAAAAGCACCTTGGAACGGACTAGAATGGGTAATTGGGCTGACACTAGTTGTTGTTGTTTGTTACGGAACCATCCTTTTGTGGCGCAACAAAATTGGCAAAGCTGTATTGGCCATTTCAGTAGTATTTGGTGTTGCCATTCCTTGTTATTTAGCATGGGTTGTTCCAAAGGTTGAAGTGTATACCCAACTACCCGCAATTGAATTTTACCAACAGCTTCAAAACCAAGATGTGTACGTTGAATCACTCGGACATAAAAGTTATGCACAGTACTTTTACACCCAGAGCAAACCACACACAAACACTGAAGCAAGCAATATTTCTTGGCTTTTAGAAGGGCCTATTGATAAGCCAGCATATTTTGTGGTAAAAGTGCATCAAGTGAAACAATACCAACAGTATAACTTGCAAGTAATGGCTCAAAAAGGTGGATTTGCTTTATTGAAACGTGATTCTTTACCAAAATAATTGTACGTTTAAACCTGAAATTGCTTGATTATGGAACCAAATGAGTTACCCAATCCGGAAAATCCTGAGTTGTTTTCAGAACTAAAACGTACAGCACCTAAAAAAACTGCTGCGGGTATTCCAGCAGTTGTTTCAGCAGTGAAGCATATATTTAGTGAGATGGATTTGGCAAGAGGAACCAAGGCATTGTTGAGCTTAAACCAAAAAAAAGGATTTGATTGCCCCGGATGTGCTTGGCCTGACCCTGATGATGAACGATCAGCTGTAGCTGAATACTGTGAAAACGGGGCAAAAGCAATTGCAGAAGAAGCCACAACCAAAGCACTGTGGGCTTCCTTTTTTGAATCGCATTCCATTAATGAACTTGCTACATTTACTGATTATGAAATTGGCAAAAGTGGCCGCATAGCCGAGCCCCTTTATTTACCGCAAGGTGGTACACATTACCAATCGATTACCTGGGATGCTGCATTTGAATTAATTGCCAACAGGCTTAACGAACTACCTTCGCCCAACGATGCTGTTTTTTATACTTCGGGTAGAACCAGCAATGAAGCCGCCTTTTTGTACCAACTTTTTGTGAGGGCATTTGGCACCAATAATTTGCCCGATTGTAGCAATATGTGCCACGAAAGCAGTGGTGTTGCGCTAAATGAGTCGGTTGGTATAGGCAAAGGCTCTGTTACCTTAGCTGATTTTGAACACGCAGAAGTGATTATTATTTTGGGACAAAATCCAGGCACCAACCACCCTCGAATGTTGTCGGCTTTGCAGCAGGCCAAATCAAAAGGATGCACCATTATTTCTGTAAATCCATTACCCGAAGCTGGTTTGCTTGCTTTTAATAATCCACAGAAACTAAAAGGTGTTTTGGGCCTGCAGCCAGAGCTTACCGATTTGTTTTTACAAGTAAAAATCAATGGCGATTTGGCTTTGCTAAAGGCAATTGAAATGGTGTTATGGGAAAGTGAAAAAGAAAAGCCTGGGGCGGTATTTGACCTTGAATTTATTAAACAAAACACGGATGGATACGATGGGTTGGTTCAAACTTTTTCAAATTACACACTTACTGAGTTAAGTGAAATATGTGGTATAAGTGAAACTGATATTCGAAAAGCTGCGGCCATTTTACAAAACAAAAACAAAATTATTGCGTGCTGGGCTATGGGACTTACCCAACACAAAAATGCAGTTGATACAATAAAAGAAGTAGTGAATTTGCTCCTGTTAAAAGGCAGCATTGGCAAACAAGGCGCTGGAACATGCCCTGTGCGTGGGCATAGCAATGTACAAGGCGACCGAACAATGGGGATTTATGAAAAACCATCAAAAGCGTTTATTGATAAGTTAAACAATGTGTTTGGCATACAAGCTCCTTATGAAGCTGGATACGATGTGGTTGATTGTATTAAAGCCATGTATGAAGAGCCAGGCAAGGTATTTATTGCAATGGGTGGAAATTTTTTATCAGCAACTCCCGATACGTTATACACTGCCAAAGCACTGCGTAATTGTAGACTTACAGTTCATATAAGCACCAAGTTAAACCGAAGCCATTTGATATGCGGAACCGAAGCCCTTATTTTACCCACCTTAGGCCGAAGCGATGCCGATGTTAATGCAATTGGTGAGCATCAATTTGTTACTTGTGAAAACTCAATGGGTGTGGTGCAAATGAGTAAAGGTAATTTAAAACCTGTGAGTCAATTATTGCTAAGCGAAGCAGCCATTGTATGCCGCCTTGCAAAAGCAACATTGAGAAACAAGACCACAATAAATTGGAATCAATTTGAAGGAAACAATGATGCCATTCGTAATGCCATTGAACAAACAATACCTGGGTTTGAAGATTACAATACACGTGTGCGTATTCCTGGAGGATTTTACTTGCCTAATGGCTCACGTGAAGGAAAATTCTTTACTGGCAGTGGTAAAGCGCATTTTAATGCAGCCAAAATTGTTCGTCAACAATTGAATGAGGGGGAGTTAATGATGATGACCATTCGCACACACGACCAATTTAACACGACAATTTATGGGATGGATGATCGGTACAGGGGAATTTACAATGAGCGAAGGGTTGTATTGCTCAACAAAGCTGATATGCAAAAACTGGGTTTAGAAGAGCGTGATATTGTAGACTTACACAATCATTTTGGAGGTGTAAACCGGGTGGCTCGAAAGTTTAAAGTGATTGCCTACCCTATTCCCGAACAATGCGCTGCAACGTATTTTCCCGAAACCAATGTATTGGTTCCAATTGATTCAGTAGCTGAAAAAAGCAACACCCCTACAAGCAAATTGGTGGTCATTACCATTCAAAAGTCAGCCGCATCTTAGGCTGTTAACTAAAACTGAAGTTCGAGTTCTTTAATGACTTTACCCTCAATGATGTGTTCATTCACAATACGTTCAATATCCGATGGTTGAAGATGCCCGTAGTAAGTACCCTCTGGGTAAATAACCAAAGCTGGCCCTTTGCTGCAAGCATCTAAACAGCCGCTACGTTGGGCTCTTATTTTTCCCTTTAACCCTTTTTCGGCCAGTACTTCCCTCATTTTTTCAACCAATTCCATTCCGCGTTGCTCTCCGCAACAAGCCTTCCCTTCCGCTTTTTGGTTGGCACAAATAAAAATATGTTTTTCAAATCGCATGGTGCGAACATACACAAACCACTTTATTAATAAAATGAAACTTGGCTTCCCTCTGCGGTGTCGCTTATGATATCCAACTTGGTCGATAGACCTCTTGTTTTCATCAGGAAATATCAGAAGTTAAAGAAATCCTATTTTGCATAACCCCTTGTTATACAAGCATTGTAACCGATGGTGCCGCTGTGCAAAAATGGTAGATAACTGCTGCCACAGCTTACCTAATTTGCTTGCATTAACAACAGCACCATTACATGCTTACTAGACTCATTGTTCTCAATTCTAAAGTGTACGGCAAAGCCGAGGTAAGGCTAGATGATTGCGACTCATTGCAATTGGTTGGGCCAAATAATATTGGAAAAAGTACACTCATTTACGCCCTTAACTTTTTGTTCATTATTGATGGGCAAAAAATGTCGTTTAGCGGAAACCGTAAAGGCGATAAAGAAACCATTCACCACTATTTCCCCAACCACAACCAAAGCTTCATTGTATTTGAGGTTTTCAAAAAATCGTATTACAGCATTATTGTGAAACGAGACAGTGAGAGTAACCTTGAATATTACTTGCTTAATAGCGAATACAAGGAAGATTACTTTGTTGGCGAAGAAAAACGTTTGCTCAAGTTTGAAGAGGTGAAAGAGAAGATTGCAGCTTCAGGTCTTGAACTTCAATTGTTTAAAGACAAACGCGAAGTGTTTCAGTTTGTATACCAACGTGGTAAACGCAACAACGCAGTTGTGTGGTTAGATGACAGTGTACGCAGCGAAGGTATCAGCAATAATTTTTCGCGCATTTACCGCTACCTTATTAATACCAAGTTAATTACCAATAAAAACCTGAAAGAGGCCCTTATTATTGCCGATAACAGGGAAAACGAGACCCTTAACTTCTCACAAAAGAACAAAAAAGATATTAATGACCTGAAACGTGTGAACAACGAAATCAGGAATTTGAAATCTGTTAAAAATGAGTTTGATGAGTTTAGGGAATTGGTTAGCCAATACAATGCAAAAGCGCGTATTATATCGGAACTGTATTATGGCTTTGATAAGAACTACAAGCATACATTACCTGAATTGCAGGTACAATTGCATGATAAAGACAAAGCAATTGGTCGGTTAAATACCGAAATGAACGAGGAGTTGATTCCGCAAAAAGCAGAGCTTGATCGCAAAATTGGAGGCAAAGAAGCCGAGATTACCGCTAAATCGCAGTTCTTTTCAGAAAGGGAGCAAGAGCTTAAAGAAATTGACTCGTACGAACCTGTTAATATCTTAAATGAGCAATTGGCAAACTACGATCAGCAGCGCAAAGAAATTGAAAGCCGCATGACCATGGCTGAGTTGCAAAAGCTGAACAGCCAACAAATCGAAAATAAAATTGAAACCCTTGGCAGCCAAATAGCAAGGGTGGATATGCAGGTAAAAAATTACAGCAACTTACTTATCAATAAAATTTCAGGTTCAGTTGAAAATCGCAAGCTGCTCAACTCCATTTTAAGCGAGCAAGTAAGCAGTTTACCTGGAGATCAAGTATTGAAGCAGATACACAAAATCAGCCAAACCCTTTCGGTTTTTGATGGCCAAATTGATATTTCGAAAAACATCACCATTAAAGACTTTAAAAACGTTGATGAACTAAAGGCCGAACTTGCCCAGTTAAAAGAAGAAAAGAACCAACAAGAAGCTTTACTCAAAGTAGTAAAGGATATGGAAAAATCGGGCAATGAATTGAGCCAGATTCAAGCCCATATAGAAACGGTTAAAGTCAAACTTGCCAAAATTAAATCAAAACCAAACTTGGTTAAAACCTTAGAAAAAATGAAAGCTGAGGTAAACGAGTTAATGGCGCAAAAGGAAAAGTTTGAAACTGAGCAAAAACAAATTGCCAAAACCATTGCCCGTAAAAGCAATGAGTTACGCGACTTGCTTGACGACAAACAAAAACGTGCAGAACGTATTAACCGCCTCATTGAAATGAAGCACGAAATTGATGAGTTAGGCTTGGTTGGCGAAGAATTTGAAACCAACGAAAGCCTAGACCAATTGTTTAACAAGATTAAATTAAACTGGCAGGACCGAATTACCCTCAAAGCTAACAAAGACCATTTATTCGAGAAATTACGCGACAAATTGCAAAGCACGTTTGCTGATGAAATGGATTTTATCAAATACGTAGAAGAAGAAGTTGCGTTAATTGAAGACAAAGAGCGCAGCGTGCAGTCGTTGCTCGAAAGCATTTCGGCACAATTTGCAACACCAGCATATACCTTGCTTAAGCGCTACGAAGAGTTCAAGGAATTTATTTACAATAAGTTCAATACCAAACTTTCGCAAACCCGTATCTCCGACATCGAATCGCTTACCATTGAGTTGATGGACAATAAACGCTTGGTGGATGAGGTGCGCAAAATATCGCAAATCCAGCAAATTAGCGGTCAGTTGATGTTTGAGTTTGACAATAGTGAGAACTTGAAAGTGCTTGACCACTACCTCGAAAGTGGCCAACAAATTGAGTTTGACGATTTGTTCGATATTACACTTCACTTAAGCCGTAAAGGAAGCACCAAGCAGGTAGACTTAGGGCAACAAATTGAAAGTGATGGAACCGACAAGATGATTCGTTTGGTGATTGTAATGAACATCATTAACCGTTTGGCTTTAGCCGATCATGAGAACCGAATTGCTTTGTTTATTGATGAGGTAGCAACCATCGACAAACAAAACCGACCTGAGTTGGTGCGTTTTTGCAAAGACCATTTTTTCATTCCGATTTTTGCTGCACCTGATGCCGTTCCCGGATTTGGTAAGTATTACTTCATTTTCCGCAATGCAGGAAAAATCAATATCAACGAAAAAACCAATGCTGCTTATGGCGAGGTATTGGATAAAACCTTAAAACTGGAAGTGTAACCAAGAGAACCCATGAGAACAGAACCAAGGACGATCTTAAACTTCCTCTCCACCTATTTTGATACCATCAAAGCATTATTTGATGTTCAAGCAAAAGATGGTTTGGTAAAGGTAGAAGTACTTAACCGCATATTAGCTGATGCAGAGCACGAACTGTTGCCTAAACTTATAGAATATAAGTTTTTAAAAAAGGTAGCCGATGATTTTGAGATTAGACCTGTGTACTTTAAACTACTTGAGTTTATTTTAAGTGAGTTTAAACCACTGTTACCCGAAACCATTGAGAAATATGAGCATTCCATTACATCTTTGTTTAAAAAGATAAAAGAAGGCATTGCCAAAGACCGCAATATTTTATTGCAACGCATCACTGATTTAAATAATGAGGTACGTGATTTTACTGAGGCGGTTGAAAAAAATACAATTCGATTAATCAGTGAAACCAAAGAACTTAAATCGAACGTTGATAAAATTGACTACCGCGAAAAAGTGCGTAAAGCAAGCTTCTGGATTGACTATTACATTACCCCTCTTAATAGCATTTTAGATGTAACCAATCCGCACTCAATTACCAATAGGTTGCTTGACGTGTCGCAGTATGTGAATGTGCGCAGGCTTAATTTTGATGATGAATTGGCACGTCAACAATTTGAAAAGCTTTATACCTTTCTGGTGCAAACCAACGATGACTTGTTGCGTCAGTCCAAAATCTTAACCAACGAGTTACTTCCACTAATTGAGCGCATTCGAAGTGAATCCATGATTCTTACTGGTTGGATAGAGTTTTTAAAGAATCCAAATAAAGTAAAAGACATTTTGCCGTTTGTGCCTAAATCGCTGCGCACCTACCCGTACAACGACAATATGTACTTTAATGCCAAGGAGTTTGTTGACCAATTTATGCAAGTGTACGAAGTATACTTAGAGGATACTGTTTTAAGTGCAAGCGATAAATGGATTTTTAACAAAGAGTTTTACCTCACTAAACTCACGCAAGAGCTCCCTGTTTCCAACTTTTTTGAGTGGGCAGGCAAAACACTGCGTGGCGAATACAAGGAGATTGAAACTGAAAAGTTTTTCTCCCTCTCTACCCTTTTGTTCGAAGACAGTATTGAACTTGAATTTGACGATAAAGCCGATCGCATGGTAATACGCACATCTGAAATGAATTTACGAGTACCAAAAATTAAAATTAACCGACATGGATTTTCCCAGATATCATAAAGAGATAGTAGCAGATTTGCTTGATGGCAAATTTATTTTGGCAACCGATGCCAAGTTTGTAGAATTAAAAAACAGCGCTGATTTTTATGGCAAGTTTTTTAAAGAAACCTTTGAGTTTTACCTCGATATTAAATCAGATTATGCCTACTTGATTAGCGAAGAAACCATGGAAATGCTTAGCCGTGACATCTGCATTTTTATTGGTTTGCTATGTTATGAGTTGGATAAGGAAGGCAAAAATTTCCTAGAAGAAATTCAGTATGCCGAGTTTGATTACGATTATATCGATCAATTGTTCGACAATTCATCTTATATTGATTTGGTTCAAAACAATAACCAGCTTAAAAACAGTGAAGCACGCAGGCAGTTTATTGGAACCCTAAACCGCAGAAATATTATTGACCGTAGCAACAGCGAGCGCAAGTTCACGTTTACGCCTGCCTACAAAGTATTTATGGACTTTGCTAAAAACTTTGCCAAAGGGCGCTTAAATGCAGCCGAGGCAGAGGTTGAGGCACTAGAGGAATAAGTGCGTTTGATTTGACACCAAAATGCCCTGCCAGTAAAAAGGCGGGGTATTTTGTTTTTGGGCGTGCCCCTTACCCCAATTACTCGGGGCGCGGGTCGGGCTGTACTTGCTTTGCGTAGCTTCAGCGAAGCAAAGCTTGCTCTCGCGTAGCTTCAGCGAAGCAAAGCTTGCTCTCGCGTAGCTTCAGCGAAGCAAAGCGCTGTATCTGCTTGCCTTGCAAGCAGGATGCCGCTCCCATCCCTCCCGCGGATCGCGCGGCCGCAGGCCGCGCATATCATTGTTATTGCAAATAAGTTTCGTTGTAAATATCCCTGAGTAACCTGCCATTAAATGTCCAATAAGGTCCTGGTGCCACACTGTAGTCCAACTCCAAAATGGCTTTTGTGGCATTGGTTAAAGAAGTTTCTTCACCCCTAAATAGAACAGTACGAGCAGTCTGAACAATAGCAGACTCTCCATTTCGAACACATACCAATTCTGAGCCGGCTGCAATTTGCATTTCTGTAAAGTTAAAATTTGGCCTTTTTTTACGCATCGCCTCCCCTGCTTCAAGCGATGTAGCATCTACCAACTCAGGCTCCGCATCTACTTGTTGGGTTTGGTCGGCTATTTCCAATAATTTCAAAATAGCAATTGCTTGCAAGGGTTCAATACTAAAAAACTCACGCTTGGCATTAATTCTGTTCGGACTAAATGCTGTGTGCAATGCCATTTCCACTTTATCTGGGTTGTTTACTTTAGCTGCATAAGCACAATCAAATGGCACTGGAACACCCGTGCTGTACAATTCGAACATTCGTTGCTTTACATCTACACGGTTGGTTTTGCCAATCTTTACTAGCCCCGGCATGGCAGGGTTGGTTAAAATATAAATAAGGCCTTGTTCCATTTAATTGATTGGGTTATGGCTAATATATTTCTTACTAGTACTGTTGTCAAAAAGTACTGTCAATAGTAATGAAAATGTTTTTAACAATACCATTTTCTTCAATTTGTTTAACCGAAACATTTAACTTCTTATTCGATTCTAAGAAAATATTATTGTGCACATTTTTTATGTAACCTATCTCTGTCGTCTGCCAAATTAACTTCACGGCCTTTTTTTTAAAGGCGTGTTTATGGGACTCAATCTTGTAGTCTAGAACATCTCCTACTTTTATTAAACCTGACTCAATTTTAAAGTGCGATAAGCCAGCGATATCTGAAACAAACTTGAAGCCTTTTTTAGGATAAAAAAGCCCTAAAAATTCATAATTATCGGTTGGAAGTAAGCCTTGAGTTAAGGCTAACAATTCGAACTTATCAGTTACTCCTTCTGCCTCCCAGAAATGCAAAATTTTAGAACTTTCTTTTCTTTCTAATGGAACCAATCTTAATGAAAATATATCTAAATCTCTTTCTTTATATATCGCACTATAGTCTAATGGAAATCCAGAATAACCTTCAAACCCCTCCTTTTCTGCCTCTTTTCCATCTTCGCTAAGATATTGGAAAGTAATACCTTTGTTGGCAGAACGCTTTAATACACCAACAAGCTTACGCCTTGAGCCATCTCCGCTTCTCCATGATACATAAATCTCCCTAACTTTAATCATTACTTAAGACCCTTTCAAGTGCATTAAAACGGGTACAAATTAATCTAAATATTAATTCTTTTCTTGTTAAAGTTAATTTGCTTGATTCAAACTTATTGGGCAAGCTAAAATCAATTCTTCCTATCATTTCTTTTAATTGTGCTTCATTAAACTGCTTTTGAACCCTCTTAATAATTGTACTCAATTCATTAGGATACAAGTTCATGATATTAGAAAGGAATGCAAAATGACCAATTTTATTACCATCTAACCTAATTTCAGACTCTCCCTTATGGATATAACGAAGTATTTTATAATCGTCTAACAAAAACTCCTTTATTCTTGCTTCATCAACCTCTCTACCCAAGCTACTGCCACTATCGTAGATTGGTGCAAATGTGTACTGAAGCATATTCTCTTGGTGCAATATATTGATTAGCGATTTTCTGAATGGCAACTTTTTCAAAGTTAAACCTGATTCTTTATAATTCTTATATGCCCACCGTATAAATCTGCTTTTGTTGGAAACCAATTTATCCCTTTGAAGCGAACGAATAACTGCCCAATTTTCAGAATGCCTGTCTTGATTACCAATCAAGGCATCAAAAACCATTATTTCTAGAAAACTTACAATAAAATCGTTACTCTGCAGTGAATTTATGACTTCATTGAAATAGATAGCTGGTCTTTCAGTTATTTTAAAAAGAGGATTGCTTCTTTTAATTAAACCTATTCCATGTTCTAACTCTTCATGTGTTTGATCTATCATAGATTCACACAAACATCCTACTGTAGTGCAGTAAACAGCGATATTATAGTCTAGCATATTAAAGCCTAACATCTTACCTAGTTTACTCGCGATAATTTCAGACCAAAACTCAGAAGGATATTTTGATATAGACTCTTTAAAATAATATTGCTTACCGTTCGCAGGGTTTTCTACGAAAAACTTCTCACGTGTGCCAATGGTTTGAATCCAATCTTTTATCCACCAATCTGATATGTCATAAAATTCTTCCATCTCACTTCCCCTCCACTATCTTAATCTCCTCCTCTGCAAAGCTATATAGCTGTTTAGCTGCGTCATACGATGCAAATTTGTTGCTTTTTAAACCTTCTATTTGATTGCGGCTAGGCTTGACCTTTAAATAGGATTTAATAAGTACTTTTCTAGGTTTTACTTCGGTTAACATGCGTATCTACAATTCAGAATCAGCGTGTAATATACATGTTTGAATTTATTTATCTTAAACCGCTTGAAAAAAGTTGCTATAGTATCATTTAACGGTTGTCCACCCTTCAATACATGAAATCCAGCGCAAATCTCTTCACAACCATTTATCAAAAAAAATTAGCCGTTTTAGTTACTCCACTTATTTTGTGTACATGAAATTTACCTGTATCCTTTTACTGCTGCTCCCCGTTTTTTGTATTGCCCAACAAGTTACTTGGCAAAAACTAAACACACAATCCTATCCAGGCAAACAAGATGATATCTACTTTGTAGATGAACAAAACGGTTGGTATGTAAACGGATACGGACGTATTTACCGCACACGTAATGCCGGACAATCATGGGAACTCCAACTCGAACAAAAAGGAACTTTTTTTCGTTGCATCGCTTTTATTGATACTTTAACCGGTTTTGCAGGTACTGTTGGTACTGAGTATTTTCCAAATGTAACCGATACCATTCCGCTCTATAAAACAACCAATGGTGGACTCACTTGGCAGCCAGTTTCGTATATGGGTAATTACGTTAAGGGTTTATGCGCAATTGATATTGTAAAAGAACTATACATTAACCATGGTGTAGCTGATTACAAATACCATGTATACGCGGTGGGCCGTGTGGGTGGGCCAGCTAATATCCTTGTGAGTCACGATAACGGTAACACGTTTACCTCAATGGAAATGAATGCATACGGAACCATGCTATTTGATATAGATATGTTTAACACCACTGAGGGAATTGCATGTTCTGCGAGTGATGTAGATGTAAGCAAAAGCCATGCACGCTTATTGCGAACCACTGATGGAGGCAAAACATGGAAAACGGTTTACCAATCCAAACGCCATTATGAACTTACTTGGAAATGTTTTTTCCCATCATCTAAGGTTGGTTATGCCACTGTTCAAAGTTACAATCCAGACACAACCATTAGCCAACAAATTGTTTTAAAAACAACTGATGGAGGTAAAAGTTGGAAAGAGTTTAAGCTGGTAAACAACCACAAAGCTAGGCCATTTGGTATTGGCTTTGTAAACGAGCAGCAAGGATATGTTGGCACACTGACATCTGGTTACGAAACCAATGATGGAGGCCGGAACTGGCAACCAATTGACTTGGGTAAGGCATGCAACAAAATTCGAATCGTGCACAAACCGGATGGCAGTGTGTATGGATACGCAATTGGAGTGAGTGTTTATAAATTGGTGGTTAATTGAATTCTATGTGCCGCTGGTTATTTGTGGTAAAAATTAAACAGCAAATACAAATAAAATACTCAATTAAACTGAGCAAGTGAAACCGATAACCTCACACCCCAATTGCTGTAGCTGCTGTTTGTAAAGCCTGCAAATACATCGAGTCTGCCTACACCTAACAAGTTAGTAAGGCTGTATCCTAACTCTTGGTAATGGATAGTTGGCGTAAACAGTGAATTGTAAAAAACCGCTTCTTTGATGGTTAACATGTTTACATATGGCAGTCGTTTGAGCACAATTCGTTTACATTCTATTTCATTTAACCACATGGTTAGCCATTGTGTATTTGCATATGCATAATAATCCAGCTGCCTAAAACGGTTGAAGGCATTTCCGGAAAATACAGGCGATTCATTTCCAAAAACATGATTTGCATCTGGCAAATAACTTTGGTTATTGTAAACAAAGAACTGGTGGCTCACCATTGATTGAAGTTGCAACCAATGAAGAGGTTGTATTTTTTCGGTTGCACTCAATTGCACGCGCATATAATCTACATTACTGCCAGCAATGCCTGATAAGCCATTCCAAGAATTGAATGCCAACGTAGGCCAATTGCTAGGCTGGTATACCTTTTTGCCCCTAATCATTTTGTAATAAACAAAAGGTGTATACGCAAACTTATTGGTAAGCAATACCGCATTGTGTGTTGGAAAAACATCATTTGGCAAAGGTTCATTGGGCGTGATATGATAGTCTTCAATACTTTCTTGTTTTTGGTACCTGCTTGTATTTGAGAGTGCATACCTGTGATAATAACCCATGCTCAGTTCCCATACCAAACCATTTGCCAATTCGTATTGGTGCGTAATGCTCAGGTAGTCTTGCTGGAATAACTTTGCAGGATTACGATGTGCAAAAACAAGTAGTAAGGATTGCTCAAATTGTGCTGCTCCGCCAGTTGGATTAAAATCACTTACGTAAGAGCCTCCTTCTAACTTAACCTGACCAAAAGATGCTGGAGCATACGTGCACGAAAACAAAGCAAATGTATTCACAGCTTTGCGTTCAAACGGAACACGAATACGATTTGAAAAAAGCCAATCTTTGCCATCTGTGCGGTTATTCCCAATCGACCATCGAACACTGGCACCCCAACCATCTACAGTATTGACAAAAATTTCACTGCCTGGACCAATCCCGCTCCAACCATAACGTAATTTTGAAGAAGCAAGAACACCTGAATCTCCTTGCAATACCCCACCAATCCAGCCATATTTAGTGGGCTTCTTACTTGCTGTATCGGGTTTGGCATTAGCCTGAATGGAATCATATTGTCTGTAGCTGCTCACTTCACTTTCCATCAGTGGAACAGGCCTATTAGCTTCCCAAAAACTAATGTCTCGTTGCGTTGCTAAACTATCCACAATCATCTCCGATGAATCAGTGGGTATTTCTTTGGTTTGCCTCACCTCTGATTCGGCCTCTGCTTTCATCTTTGATGCAAGTTTAAGCATCTCCATTTTGGTAAGTGAATCCTTGGCAAGAAGTTCATCAATTTGTGTTTGACGCTTGGTTTTAACAGGTGTTGGCTGTACCGCTTTAGGTTCAATTACTTCACCTTGAGTTTGAGGTATTATATTGCCTTTCTGTAGCCACGAATGATCCAGTAATGGGTTAAGCATTACATTGTAATCGCTCACAGAAGCCAGGTACCTAAAACTGCCTTTAAATCCTAAAAATCCGCCTTTAGCTTTAATATCATAGGTAACTGGCATCCAAACATAATCAAAGCCTTCTACCGGCCTAAATGATGTAACTATTGTGGTTGTAAACTGGCCATCATTTACCGTTAAATCAGTACTGTGCAAACACCATAGCTTTTCCATAATGTACACGTATCCGGTAAATACATCCTTGCCTTTGCGTTTGGGTGTAACCCTAATACGATTTACTTCCCTCCCATTTTCATAAAAACTTCCTTCTAAGGTAAAGTTGTATACAGAAAATGCTTGTGGTGATAATGGTGAAATCAACTCGGTACGATCTGTATTGTACAAGCTACCCCGAATCATGCGAATAGGCTCGGGTGCTCCTTCTTGTGGCAACGAACTTTTAATTGAAATAGCTTTTTCTTTATAGGTATTTGGTTGCGAAAACGAAAGCTCGTTAATGCTTTCTACCAAAAAGGTCTGGCCTTCGGTAAACCCTTCTTCTTCCAACAGTTTTTTAAACACAAACGGAACTTTTTCAAGGGTACCACTTCCTTTAACGTATACAGTAGACGTATATTTAAGCACTTGCCTTCGGTAATACGGTGCAGCTGCAATTGCTTTGCGCATAATCCAAACTGCGGGGTTAACACCACCTAATTGCACATTCACTTCTTTAAGCGAGTATGTTTGTTCGGCTAACCTAACGTCAATAGAATTGGCTTGTTGGCTTGATGCAAGGTTTAGTACCTTGGTTTGGTATCCTACACACTGAAAATAAACTTCATGATTACCCTCGGGAAGCTGGAGTTTAAAGGTGCCATCTGCGTTGCTGTTGGTGCCCGCTTGTGGACTTTTACAGTAAATGGTTACAAAACCAATTGGGTTTCCATTTGTATCGATTACTTTGCCATTAATGCTAGGTTGGGCAAACAGATTGCTGTTGCACCAAAACAATAAGACAGATAACAAACTAAACGATCGTAACACATCAATAAATGTATACCAATTTTTTGGTTTCAAAAAACGATTCTTCAAACCATTTAGTAAGCGGATACTCTTCAATAATCAGTTTTTTATTTTGCAATTGAAGTGTTTTTAGCTCTTCTTTTAAATCGCCCCCTTTAAGCAGCAAGTACCCATTGTATTGGGCATTTAATTGTTTGCTGCTTATGTAACTTTGTGTCCACCTGTACAACTGATCTGCAGGCGCAACAGCCCTACTCACAATAAAATCAAACGATTCTTTGAGCCGTTCAACCCTGCCAATTGCAAAATCAGTATTACGCAACCCAATGGTTTCAGATATTGATTCAGCTACGGTAATTTTTTTAGCGATGGAGTCACACAAAACAAATTGAACTTTGGGAAAAAAGATGCTAAGCGGTATACCCGGAAAACCGCCACCCGTGCCAATATCGAGTACACGCGTACCTTGGTTAAACTCTATAAACTTAGCAATAGCTAAAGAATGTAAAATATGCTTTTCGAAAAGTGAATCAATATCCTTTCGCGAAACAACATTGATTTTTTCATTCCAATCTTTGTATAATTCGAAAGCAGTTTCGAATTGTAACAATTGTTGTTCGGTTAAATCTATAAAGTACTTTTGAATAAGTTCAATTCCAGTTTCCATGGTTGCAAAGAAACAGCATTGTTACCACTTTTTACGGTTACGGGTGAATAACGAGATAGCCCCAAAAACAACCATATTGAATGTGTAAATGATATCCCAAATTGGCAAGCCCCAGAGCAAAGGAGCTGCTTTGAGTTTAATGGCCGCGTTGTAATACACCACAACCTGAACCACTAGCCGCAATGCATACAAACCAACTACCATTGGCCAGGTATGAATATCAATAACCAAAGCAGCTACACTTACAATATAAAACAATAACTGACCAATATAAAAAGAAGCTAGGGCTACTCTGTGTTCATTTTTGTAATATTTACCTGCAACCAAATGCCTTGTTTTTTGCCTTATCCATGCTGAGAATGTTGTTTTAGCGGGTGTATACACAAAGCTGTCTTCGCTACATTCGATGGCTATATTGGTTGCAGTGGCAGCTTGGTTTACAAATAAATCATCATCACCTGTTAACAAATGTTGGTGTGAAGCAAATCCCTTGTGTTTAAAAAACAGTTCTTTCCGATAAGCCAAGTTTCGGCCAACACCCATAAATGCTGTCTTTCGTAAGGCAAATGCAAAATAAAAAATGGCGGTCATTAAATCATGAAAGCGAGCATATTTATTTAAAAATCCAGGTTGTTTAAAAAAAGGTGAATAGCCTAATACGATTTCAGTTTGTGGCGAAAAGCGACTTTGCATATTAGCCAACCAATTGTTGCTGGCAGGTTCACAATCAGCATCGGTAAACAATAACTGGTCGTATTTTGCAGCTTTAATTCCTATCGTTAAGGCAAATTTTTTACCCGTTGGGTATTTTTCTTGCTCTAAAAGTTGCGATACTTTTAGACGAGGGTAGGTCGCTTGCATGCTTTCTAAATACTGTTGGCTTTGGTCCCATGAACAATGGTTTACCACCACCACTTCAAACTCAGGGTATTCTTGATTTAAAATAGATGGTAAAAACCGCTGCAAGTTTTCATATTCATTGCGTGCAGCAATAATGATGGAAACTGGTTCTTGTTTAGTGTGAACAGCTGGTTGTGGTTTGTAAAAAGAGAATTTACCCAATACGCCCAAACCATACCAAATTTGAAAAAGTACAATAGCTGCCAATACTCCACAGCATACCAATCCGAGTAACGAAATCACATCAAACATGGAAACGAAATTACATGCTTCAAAACCGTTGCTTACAAGGTTATTTCAACACCATGTGGGCAACATTTTAAAACTGTACAATCAATTTGAAGATACGTGTTCAGCAACTTCTTCAGGCATAATACCTGAATGTGACTCATTGTAAATGCAGCTTCCGTTTTGAATAACCAAAACTTGAGGCGATTGGTGTTCTACTCCATAATTTACCGCTACAGCATTTGAAATGTCTCGGTGAGCCAATAAATCTAAGTAATATGTTTTAACACCATCTTTTTGCCAACCTCTTTCCATGCGTGCAAGTGCCGCTGAACTAATCGAACAACGTGTGCTGTGTTTAAAGATAACCACAGGGTTAGTTAGCGATTCTTGTTGAATGGTATTCAATTGCCCAATATCAGTTAATGCAATCCAGTTCATATTTATTTTATTTTCAACGCTTTTCGTAGATAAGGCAATACCTTGTTCTCATAAGCGTCTTTGGCTGCTTGCTGGTTGTAATCAGGGTTGCTTGGATTTGCAAAAGCATGCACCGCTACATAATTGTAAACAGTTATTTGTTTACCTGCTTCGGCCAGTTTCAATTCAAACTGTTTCACCGTTTCCACATTGATAAAGGCATCTTTTTCTGCAAAAATACCCAAGATAGATGTTTGCAAACGCTTAAGTTTTTCTACATTCATTTCAGGAAACCCATAATACATTACGCATCCTTTTACTTGTTTGGTGCCAGCAATTGCAGCTTGTAAGCTCCAAGCACCTCCCATGCACCATCCGGTGGTAGCCACTTTGGCATTTTTACCCGCATAAGCAAAAGCACCAGCAACAATGGCTTGCGCCCTAGCTTCTGACAAGCCCGACATTAACTTTGCAGCCTCTTCTCTATTAGCAGTTACAGCGCCATCATACAAATCAATGGCTACAATATTTACACCTGGTAAGTCAGCAGCAAACTGGTCGGCTTCACGTTTGATATAATCATTTAAACCCCACCATTCGTGAAAAACAAACAAGTATTTTTTAGATTTTTTTGCTGCTTTTACAACGTACGCATTTGCTTGCTTGCCATCTGGTGTTGCAAATTGAATCATGATTCCAGCCGCGTTGTTTAAGGTAAATGGTCTTGGTTCAGCATGCACTTGCGCAAAATCAGGTTGTTGGGCCATGAGTTGGTTTTGCAATGTAACATTGCTTGCAACACAACAAGCGTGTTGTGCTAAGCCAATGGTATGAAAGCCAAAAACGAATGCAATTATTATAAACAGTTTTTTCATATTAGTGAGCTGCAGCATGGTGTTTGGCACTTAAATAACGTTCGGCATCCAATGCAGCCATGCACCCGCTTCCAGCAGCGGTAACTGCTTGGCGGTATATTTTATCTTGCGCATCACCACAAGCAAATACACCTTCAATATTGGTTTTTGACGAACCAGGTTGCGTAATGATATAACCTGTTTCGTCCATTGTAATAAATGATTTAAAAATCTCAGTATTGGGCTGGTGACCAATTGCCACGAAAAAACCTTGAACCGCAATTTCTTTTTTCTCACCCGTAACATTGTTATGAATTCGAACTCCTTCCACTTTCATATCACCTAATATCTCATCCGTTTCTGAGTTAAACAAGATTTCAATATTCGGTGTATTTTCAACCCTGTGCTGCATGGCCTTGCTTGCTCTAAACTCATCTCTACGAACAATCATGTATACCTTATTGCAAATTTTAGCTAAGTAACTGGCCTCTTCGCAAGCCGTATCACCAGCGCCCACAATCGCAACATCTTTGCCCCTAAAAAAGAAACCATCACAAACAGCACAAGCCGAAACACCTCTTCCATTTAGTTTTTCTTCAGATGGAATACCTAACCATTTTGCAGATGCACCAGTGGATATAATAACCGTTTCAGCTAGTATTTCGTGCTTCTCATCCACTACTACTTTATAAGGTGGTTTGCCTGTAAAATCTACAGCTGTCACCATTCCATAACGAACATCTGTACCAAGTCGTTCGGCTTGTTTCCTAAAATTTTCCATCATTTCCGGTCCCATAATTCCGTCCGGATAACCGGGATAATTTTCAACATCAGTTGTAATGGTGAGTTGTCCTCCTGGTTGCATACCTGCGTATACAACAGGTTTCATATCAGCACGAGCGGCATAGATGGCTGCGGTATAACCTGCAGGGCCGCTACCTATAATTAAGCATTCAATTTTTTCAGGTGTCGTAGTCATAAACAATAAATAAAGTGGTAAAATTAGGTGTATGGGCAACAGAGTTATCCATGATTTATAAACAAGCCAATATCTTAAAAGGATTAAGGGCTAAAGTATGATTTTAAGCAGTTGTTGGCTGTAAGACCCGCGCCCCGATTGCTCGGGGCGCGGGTTGTGCTGTAATTGCTTTGTGTAAGTTCAGCGAAGCAAAGCTTGCTTTGCATAGCTTCAGCGAAGTAAAGCGCAATATCTTTTGCTTAGCAATTGCATACTTTTTCGCAGCAAAGGTTACCGCTGGCACCACTTACGCAAATACGATGAAGTTATTTCGCAATTAATAACTTGCCCCTATATACAGTATTGCCGTTCGAATATTGTACTAAGTATAAGCCATTGGCTAAACTAAGTTGGGTATTCACCCGTGCTTCACCTGGTGCTACAGCGATTGTTTGTGCAAGCTTTCCATCCATGCTTAATAATTCAATTGCCTTAACATCATGAGTCAATGGCAATTCAATTGTAACAAATCCAGTTGATGGATTAGGATACAATGAAATAGGTTTTGATTGTATGTGCTCCTGTATAGATGCACAAATAACAACTTGAACCATTATCGAATCACTGTTTGCGCAACCACTTGTATTGGTAAAAGTGATTTTATAATAACCCGAATCGCCAAATTGCATATTGGCACGCATTGGGTTTAAAGCAGTAGTTGCATAACCGTTTGGTCCCCTCCAAAGAGCCGTTCCATTATCTGTTTTAATCGCCACCAGTTCCAAGGTACCTCCACGGCAAACAGGTCCATTGCTTGCTGCTGTAATCGCTGGCAATGCCAAAATACTCACAGAAACGGTTGTGTCAAAAACACATCCATTTTGATCGATTGTTTGTAGCGCAAAAAAGCCGTTATCACTAAGTTGTACATTGGGCACAAATGCTTGGCTTCCGGTGTAAATACCGTTGGTTGGCGAAGTCCATTTGGTTGAAACAATTCCTGTTCCACCTGCAGCTAACGACAAGGTGTTACCGGCACAAATAGGTGCATTTGTAGCCAAGTTAGCAAGACGTATAGCCCGTCTGATTTGCACTTGTTGTTCTGTTGTATTTTTACACCCATTCGAATCTACAACAGTTAATCGGTAATTACCTTCGTACACTTTACTTGCGTTTAAAACGGTTACTTGGCGATTGTTGCTTTGCAAATCAGAAGGACCAACCCAAGTGTAAGATGCAAATGCTTGGTTTGTATTGAGCACCAATGTATCTCCTTCACATACTCCCGTATTGGATACAATAGCTACTTGTGGCCTTGGATTTACTCTAACAAAAACAGAATCTCTGCTTGAGCAATTACCTACACCAACACCTACTAACCTGTAAAATCCACTGAAATTAGGCTGTACATTTACTCGTATAAATGAAGACATGCTCCATGTAAAACCAGCAGGACCAGTCCATGCATAACTTGTTAATCCAGATACGGCAGCAATACTCATGGTATCTCCAGTGCATATTGCTGTATCAGTTGCAATAGACAAAACAGGTTTTGGATTAACGGTTAGTGAAAAAGATACGCTGTCAAAACATACTCCTCCATTACTCATTACTACTTTATAGGCTCCAGTATTACTAACTGATGCGTTGGGAATACGAACGATTGAATCACTTGAAACAAAACCCGATGGGCCTGTCCAAGTTAAATTGTTGGCATTAAATGTTCTGAATTTGATGGTGTCGCCACTGCAGACTGCGTTAACAATATTGGCAATTGGCAAAGTTGAAAGTGATAAGTTAAACGAATCTGCATTTGCACAACCTCCAGGGCTTGTTGCTTGGAGTTTGTATTTACCACCATTTACCCTAAAATTACCCAGTACAGTTGGATTGAGTTGGGTAGATGCAAAACCATTTGGCCCACTCCAAGTATACGTTATTCCGTTCGATATAGCCGATAACCTTACAGTATCTGTAACGCACCAATTGGCTTTATTGGTAATGTCAACAATAGGTTTAGCAGAAACTGAAACTTGCAAGTTAACACTGGCAGTGCAGCCAACACTCGAAACCATTGTGACCGAATAAGTGCCGGAAAATGTTGAGTCTAATGTTTTAATGGTTGGGTTTCTCAAGAAGGAAGTGAAGCCATTTGGGCCAGCCCAATTTTGAATATTTGCGTTAACTGCAAATAAACGTAATGAATCTCCTTCGCAAATCGGGCTATTCGATACAGCAGTTGGCATTGTGCTTAACCCTACATTCACCGATGCGACATTTACACAACCTTTAGATGAAATTGCCCTCACAGAGTATGCACCTGCAAAAGCCACAACAATTGACGGACGTATAGGGTTGGCCATTGAGGATGTAAAACCAGCAGGTCCTGTCCATGTATATTGATTGGTTGTGTCTGAATTTCCAGAACTTAACCGAATGGTATCTCCTATACAGGTTCTTGTATTTAACAAACTTGGAGCTAAAACTGGTATTGTGTCGGGTTTCACCACTATTGAAATGGAATCATAGTGCTCAGATCTTCCACAAACATTAAATGCGATTGCGTAAATCTTCATTGATTTTGTTGCGGCAAAATTTATCACTTGATTAAAACCAATCGCTGATCCATTTAAAGAATCGGCAAACCAAATAATGGAATCCGCTGTAACAGCATTCAATAATTGAGCAGTTAATTGAACATTTTGATTTACACAAAAAGTATCCGCACCGTTGTTTACTATTTGTGGTCGTATTCGAGCGCAATCCTTAAACTGAGTAAAAAATGCATCTGTATTCGCCCCAAGGGTTGTTTGATAACCATTTACAGTTGCTATTCCAGAAGTGCTGGCTGTTTGCCCTCCAAAGTAAATATTTAAGTTTTGATCTACCTCTAATAAATAAAAGCTCTCACTTCCAAGTCCTCCATAATAAGTGGCGTATTCACGCATTCCTGTAAGACTTAATTTGGCCATAAAAGCATCGACACTCCCAGATTTTATCGTTAAAAAACCATCAGTCGTTGCAATATTGTTAGTTGATTCTGTTATCCCTCCAACATAAATTCTACCTTCTTTTCGTTCTACTCTCCAAATTTGGTCAGCAGCATTGCCACCAAAATAAGTTCCCCAAATTCGAGTTCCATTGAGATTAAACGCTGCAACAAATCCGTCTTGTCCAACATCTTTAGTAGTCTTAAATGCTCCTGTTGATGCTATTCCTGTTGTAGAAGAAGTTACTCCTGCTATATATAGTACATTGTCACTTACTTCTAGCCCAAAAACTTGATCAGAAGAACTTCCACCAAAATAAGTTCCCCAATTTTTGGTTCCTGAAGTGTCATAACTCATAATGAAACCATCAGTATTTGATTGATAGATAGGTTGGAATGTTCCAACTGTCGAAATGTTACTTGTTGAAGTAGTCCATCCGGCAATAAAAGGATTGTTCTGCTCATTTATTTTAACAACAAATGACCTATCTTGTCCACTCCCGTTAATATTGCTCCTCCATATTAATTGGCCTCCAGTGGTAAATTTAGCTAAATAGCCATCTTGGCCAGTGCTCGAATTCACAACATAGCCTGTAATGTATACCTCTCCGGAACTTGGCACAACTGCAATCGACTGCAAAAAATCATCTACCGCTGAGCCAAAATAACTTCCCCAAGTTCTAATTCCATTTTGATCAAATTTAACCAAGAATCCGTCTACTTGCCCGTTGAGGTTAGATGAATGAACACCAGGCGTGGCAATATTTGAAGAGGAGTTTGTATATCCACTGAAGTAAATATTGTATTGCTGGTCAATGCCTATTCCTCCTCCTTCATCAGTATTATTACCACCATAATAGGTCGTAAAAATCATACTTCCATCATCATTAAATTTTGAAAAAAAAGCATCATAAACACCTCCTGCATAGGTATTCATGTGTGTACCTGAAGTAGCAATATTGTTTGTAGAAGCTGTTGTTCCTGAAAAAAGAATGGTATTATTTTCCGCAAGACCCGTATTAAAAGCTATATCCAATTGGTTTCCGCCAAGATAAGTTCCCCAAACCCTTACAGGGGGATCAATCACCATTTTAAAATCAGGTTGATAATTTTCGATAGCCAACGTAACAACGTCATTTTGCACAACCCATTTTGAAGGCAATAATTGGTTGTTTTGAAACACCTTGAGCCCACCTTCAATAATATCACCCAATGGAGTTTTAATAACAAGTTCATTTTGGTCGTTGGTAAACAAGTTACCTCCTGCTATCTGAATGCGAATTTGGCGAAAATCGGCTCCAGGCGCTAGTACAAAATCGTACTCAGGTTGCCCGCTTTTGTTGGTAAACCATACCAAGTCAATTCCTTTATACAATTCTTTGTAAACAATTTTGCTGTATGTTTTCACATACAAAGCGGGTTGATTGCCTTCGGGCACATTGTAATAATGTTCAAACGAAGAAAAAGGTTCAACAGCCTCGATGGTACCATTCTTGTTGGCATTTAACCATTCAATATCAACACGAAACGAGCTTATTTGATTTAATTCATTGATATTTTCAAGTTTAGTTGATACGTCCAATTTTGATGCAATTATTCCTTCGTTTTTAGTAAGGGTATAATGCATACCAAATTGCTTAAAATGACAGCTTAAGCCATTCCATTCACCATAATACATGATATCGTTTCTTGGCAGCCAATATTGGTCGCGCACTTGCCCCTTATTTTCCTTAAAACCTTGGATATTGTTTTTGGGAAATGGTGCTAATTGCTGACTAAATGCTATGAAATTGGTTAAAAGAAATAAGGAAAGGGTTAGGGTTTTCATTCTTAGATTTATTTTTACAACTATATGCAATCTACTAGTCAAAAAAAAAACATTCTGTGGATTTTGTTATTGCATTTCCGAGAATGAATGTTAAATGAGGTGCTCATGGTTAAGCAGATTACAAACAAAAAAGCCAACATAAATGATGTTGGCTTTTGCGGTGGTCTCGACAGGATTCAAACCTGTAACCTTCTGATCCGTAGTCAGATGCTCTATTCAGTTGAGCTACGAAACCATTTTATTAGGGTGGCAAATATATAAATACTTTTTACATACCACACGATTTCTCAAAAAATTATCAAAAAACTTCGCCAACCATTTTTGATTGGCGAAGTTTAGTTGAATTAGTGTATTACTGAAAAACGACCTGTTGTGATGTTTGCTCCTGTTGCTGATTGTATGCGGTAAACATAGATACCGTTTGCATAATTACTTACATTGGTTCTTGCCTCTCCCATTGATACTGGGACTGTTTCAATTAATTTACCCGAAACATCTAAAATCTCAACTAATACATTATCGGCTGTTAAAGAAATAGTGAATGTTTGAGAGGCTGGATTTGGATATGCTTTTACCGAGTTAGCTATCGCAGCCAACTCAGGAGTAGTTGTAGGGAAAAACTTCAACGATCCCAAAACACAATCACCATTATTCAAATCATTTGTATCAATTGTAGAATCGGCAAAAAATGCAACCACGCACATGAGTGCAGAATCTAGTTCTTCTGTAAATGTTAAGTTTAAGCCTCCATTTGGGGGTGAAAGCAGCAATGAATCACCAGGAGCAATTTTTACTGCACCCCTCAATTGGTTTCCAATAACCTGAAAATTCAATAAAATAGCCACATTAAAAGTATCTGTGGTTTGTATGGTATCCGTTCCAACATTTTTTACTCTAAAGTTCACTGGAAAAGGACGCTGATCGTTAATCTCAAAACCGTCTTGTGGATTCACGAATTGAATTTGTAGATCTTTTTGCGCACTTGCTGTTAATGCCCAAATGCCAAGCATTGATAGTAATAGTTTTTTCATTTTATGAAATTGATAGTTTAAAACAAAGATGCAGCTTTTTATTGAAAGGTTGCGTATATCACACACTAATCTTATTTAGGATTATTGTGAATAACTGGTCAAAAGAATCCTAAAATCAAGACACGATCATGATTGACTCTTAAAATATTCCCAGATAAGTCTTCCTTTTGATTTACCCGCTATTTGCTCCAACACCAATAAGTCGGCCTCTTTTACTTTTTTAACTGATTTCAATTCTTTGAGCACCAACTTTACTGTTTCGGGACCAACTCCTTTAATTTCATCTAACTCGGACACAAAAGTTCCTTTGCTTCTTCGGTTGCGGTGATGGGTAATACCGAACCGATGCGCTTCATCTCTTAATTGCTGGATAATTTTAAGTGTTTCCGACTTCTTGTCAATATACAATGGCAATTCATCTTCTGGATAATAAAGTTCTTCTAACCTTTTGGCTATTCCCAAAATTGGAACCTTGCCGTATAACCCAAGTTGCTTCAAGCTTTCCACAGCTGAACTCAACTGCCCTTTACCGCCATCCACAATAATCAAATCGGGCAAGGGAATTTGCTCTTCCAGTACCCTCTTGTACCTGCGGGTAATAACTTCTTGCATGGTAGCAAAATCATTAGGACCTACTACCGTTTGAACATTAAAATGCCTATAATCTTTTTTACTTGGCTTTGCATCTTTAAACACCACCATTGCTGATACTGGGTAATTTCCTTGAATATTTGAATTGTCGAAACACTCAATATGCCGTGGTAATTGTGTTAAACGTAAATCTGTTTTCATCTGCGTCAACACGCGCTCTACCTTGAGTTCAGGGTTCAGCTTTTCGTACTGACTAAGCTTTTCTTTTTTATAATAAATAGCGTTCTTTAATGAAAGGTCGAGCAGCTTCTTTTTATCACCTGCCTTGGGTATGGTGAATAAAATACCGGTAGCTTCTAAATCAATTTCGAATGGAAGAATCACTTCGGTTGAAGTACTGTTGTATTCTTCTCGCACTTGACCAATGGCAAACTCGAGCAGTTCATTATCTGGTTCATCTAACTTCTTTTTTAGTTCAAAGGTTTGTGTTTGAACAATCATTCCTTTCGAAACTTTTAAATAATTAACAAAAGCATATTTATCATTACTTGTGATGCTAAATACGTCTACATCGTGTGGAATTGCATTCACAATGGTAGACTTACTTTGATAGCGCTCTAACAATTCCAGTTTCTTTTTCAGTTGTGCTGCTTGCTCAAAAGCCAGTTTTTCGGAAGCGTCATGCATCAATTGCCGAAGTTGCTGAACAGGTTCATTAACGTTTCCTTTTAAGATGCTTTTGATTTGTTTAATAGCGATATCATAATCTATTTCGGATTGTTCACCAATGCACGGAGCCTTGCAATTGCCAATTTGAAATTCCATACATGCCTTAAACTTTTGTGCTGCGATATTCTCAGCAGAAAGGTTTAGGTTGCAATTGCGTGTGGGATACAATTGCTTAATTAAATCCAAAATGGTGTGCATCATCCCTACAGAAGCGTATGGACCAAAATACTCCGACCCATCTTTGATTCTTGTTCGAGTAGGAAAAATTCGAGGGAAGCGCTCGTTTTTAATGCAAATCCACGGATAGGTCTTGTCATCTTTTAAATTGATGTTGAAGCGTGGTTGAAACTTTTTAATGAGCGCATTTTCCAAAAGCAAAGCATCAATTTCAGTATCAACTAATGTATACTGAATATCTGCGATTTTACCAACCATAACAGCCGTTTTTCGATTATCAAAACGACCTTTGGTAAAATAAGATGAAACCCTTTTTTTTAAATTTTTGGCTTTGCCAATATACATTAACACCTGGTTGGCATCGAAATACTTATACACTCCCGGGCTATCTGGAAGTCCGTCAATAATGCGTTTGATGTTAGGTAACGACATGCTGCAAAATACAGCATTCTTAGGCTATTGAACAACTACTCTAGTTTAAAATAAAATGGAAGGTTTAATTGAACGGGCAATGCTTTCCCATTTTGCATTCCCGGATTCCATTTAGGCATTTCACTTACTACACGCACAGCTTCTGCATCGCAACCAAAACCAATACCTTGCAGTACCTTTATATTTGTAATTTCACCATTAGGCTGTATTATAAAAGAAAGCATTACCCTGCCCTCTATTCCATTTTCCCTTGCATGGTTAGGATAAGCAGTTTGTTGGTTAATGTATTTAAACATTTCATCATCACCGCCTGGAAAACTAGGCATCACCTCAGCAAAGGTTACAAAAGGTTGTTTAGTTGAAGTTTCAAAAATCCCCGTATTGATTCCTGCAGAGTCTTTGCCATTGGCGCTGCCAAATGCTGCTGTTCCTGCTGCTGTTGTTATCGTTGCCACACTATCAATACCTTTTGGAAAAGTAGCTATAGATGGATCAGGCATCACCAATGTATCTTTTACAATGGTAAATACGCCTGAACGTTTTGCTCCAGTAGTACCAGACGATGGTGGTTGTTCAATAACGATATCAGTTTTAGGATTTGGCAATTGCACATCAATTATCTTCAAGCCGTCATTGGCTAATATACTTTCAACAATTACAGGTTTTTTAAATAAAAAGGTACTTCCCCAGAACAAACATAAAAGGGCCAACACAACTGCAATGGCCTTATTCAAATGATTAGGATACGATTTGCGAAGCACATAGGCTCCATAAGATTGATTGCGGCCTTCAAAGACCAATTCATCAAGTACTTGCTGTTGGTTCGTAACGATCATGGCTAGGTGTATTTACCTAACTAACTCCTCATCCTTCCATGATTGTATAATCCAAATTCAATTTGACAATTAGATTACCGTTCACTTATTGCGGAAGTTTATCTAACCGTTTGGTTTGAATGAGTGAACGAGTGGTGTCTATTTTAAAATCGTTCTCATCAAAGTAGTTTAAATCCAACACCTGCCAACCTTTAGTTGGCGTAACAAACTCATACTTGTTTTTGGTAACGGTAACATAAACAGGCATGTCGAAATTGTTAACCGCATTGGCCCATCGATACCTAACCACTTGCTTTTCGTCAGCTCCTTGTTGAATCACATATTCAAACACTGGCAAACTTGATTGGTAAAGATACTGATTAAAAAAACGGTTTAGCGGTATTCGCAAACGCATGCTGATGTAATCCGTTAATTCTTGTGTACTCACTTGTTTGTGCCTAAATTGTTTGTTTACATCACGTAGCATATTGATAAACAAACTGTCGTTATCAACCATTGTTCTGAGTGAATGCAACATCCAAGCTCCTTTATAATAAATATCGTTATCCGTTCTTCCATGATAATGCTGTCCATAAGGCCCAACTAAAGGCTGTTTGTTTTTGATATTTTGCTTTTGCATATTTAAATACGCAATCGCCTTTTGTTTGCCCTGGGTTCGCTCTACAAATAACGATTCAAGATATGTGGTAAATGATTCATGAATCCACATATCAGCAGGATCTGACGCAGTGATATTGTTGCCAAACCACTCATGTCCACTTTCATGCACGATGATAAAGTCAAAACCCCATTCGTTGTTCTCAAATTGGTTACCGTAGGCTATGCAGCTTTGATGCTCCATGCCCCAATACGGTGTTTGAACCAATTTATAACCGTCATGCCAAAATGGATAATCACCAACATAATAAGCAAACACATCCAACATTCGACTGACTTGTTTGAAATGAGTTTCCGCCTTTTGTTCATTACCCCTCAGTACATAATAGTTGAGTAACATTGGTGCTATTGTATCAGATAATGTAGAACGATAATTATCTGACAACAACACATAGTCACCTATATTGATTGAAATATTGTAGGCATTAATCGGATTTTGAGTTTTCCATTCAAAGCATTCCCAACCTGATTGAAACCCTTTCCTTTTCCCTACAAATTGACCATTGCACACACCTATTAAACCCTCTGGCACTTCCAAATGTATATTGATACTATCTGGTTCATCACTCCAATGGTCTTTGCAAGGAAGCCAACTGCTTGCGCCTAAACTTTCGCATGCCAAACCTACCCAAGGTTTTCCATTCACATCCTTCGACCATACAAAACCTCCATCCCATGGTGCTTTTTGTGCAATGGGTGGTTTACCATGGTAATAAATACAAATAGAATCTAACTTCCCTTTGGCAACAATTGATGGTAAAGTGATAATGTATGCATTAAACTGGCTAACAGATTCCAACTGAATTCCATTATAAACAATACTATCGATGGTATAGGTTGACCATAAATCAATTTGCAGTTGCTTAAGGTCTTTAACTGCCTTAAAATGAACTTGATTGCTACCTGCAATGGTTTGTTGTTGCGGATCTACTTTAATATGGATATCGTAATGTGTAACATCAAAGCTTTGTCTTAAGGGAGTAAGTTTACCTTGCATTACCGCTTGCTTACTAGGCTGTTGACAGTATGCTTTAAGAACAAATAAAAAAACTGCAGTGAATAAATTGAATTTGTTTGGTGCTGCAAACATTGTTGATAATCGAATATGAAAGTTATCAAATCTAAAAGGAATTTTGATAAACTTGCATGCAGTAACAATTATTAAAACCGATTAACTATGGCAAACGGACTCTTAAAAGGAAAAAAAGGAATCATATTTGGGGCCTTAAACGATAAATCTATCGCTTGGCAAGTTGCCTTAAAAGCACATGCTGAAGGCGCACAATTTGTACTAACCAATGCCCCAATTGCAATGCGTATGGGCGAAATAAACAATTTGGCTGCCGCTTGTGGCAATGCGCAAATTATCCCTTGTGATGTTAGCAAAGATGATGAAATGCAACAGTTGGTTTCAAAATCAATGGAGATTTTAGGAGGAAAACTCGATTTTGTTTTGCACTCAGTTGGCATGAGCATGAATATTCGCAAGGGAAAAGCTTATACGGACCTTGATTATAAGTTTATGCATGACACTTTGGACATTTCTGCAATTTCATTTCACCGTTTAATGAAAACATTATACAACAGCGATGCCATGCAAAATGAAGGCTCCATTTTGGCATTAACTTATATTGCTGCCCAACGCGTGTTTCCTGATTACAGTGAAATGGCTGATGCTAAATCATTGCTCGAAAGTATCACCCGGAGTTTTGGTTACCACTTTGGCAAACGCAATAAAGTAAGGGTAAATACGATTTCGCAAAGTCCAACAATGACCACAGCTGGAAGTGGCGTAAAAGGTTTTGGTACTTTTTACGATTACGCTGAAGCGTTATCACCATTGGGAAATGCAGATGCAGCTGAATGCGCTGAATATTGCATTAGCATGTTTAGCGACTACACCAAAAAGGTTACTATGCAAAACTTATTTCATGATGGTGGATTTAGCTTTACCGGATTTACTGAAGATGTTTTCAAAATTGGTAAAGAAGATTGATTCATTAAATAGCCTCGTGTTCTTAAAATGTATTTAACCAATTTGCATGTCGCGTAATCCAAATCTAAACAGTGATGAAGAAAACCTATCTGGTCCTGAAAAGGAATTGGAAAGGGTATTAAGACCAAAGCAATTTGAGGATTTTACTGGGCAGGAACAAATCATTGAAAACCTTAAAGTATTTGTAAAGGCTGCAGCTCTTCGTGACGAAGCTTTGGATCATGTTTTATTGCACGGTCCGCCTGGTTTGGGCAAAACAACCTTAAGTTATATTATCGCTAACGAGCTTGGTGCCAATATCAAAACAACTTCAGGCCCTGTGCTTGAGAAACCAGGTGACTTAGCAGGTCTTTTAACCAACCTCGAAAAAGGAGACGTGTTGTTTATTGATGAGATCCACCGGTTAAGTCCTGTGGTAGAAGAGTTTTTGTACTCCGCAATGGAAGACTACAAAATCGACATCATGATCGATTCGGGGCCTAATGCGAGAAGCATCCAACTAGAGATTCACCCATTTACCTTAATTGGCGCAACAACGAGGTCGGGATTGCTGACATCGCCTTTACGGGCTCGATTTGGAATTAACGCGCGGCTTGAATATTATGATAAAAAATTAATGCATCAAATCATTACGAGATCAGCCGCTATCATCAACTCTCCTATCGAGTCAGATGCTGCTTATGAAATTGCGCGCAGAAGCAGAGGTACGCCACGTATTGGAAATGCCTTACTAAGAAGAACGCGTGATTTTGCGCAAATTAAAGGAGATGGAACCATTACTCTCGATATTGCCAAATTCGCATTAAACGCCTTAAATGTAGATGCCGAAGGATTGGATGAAATGGATAATAAAATCCTTAAAACCATTATCGAAAAATTCAAGGGCGGACCTGTGGGTATTACAACCATTGCAACCGCAATCGGTGAAGAATCTGGAACAATTGAAGAAGTGTATGAGCCTTACTTAATTCAAGAAGGTTTTTTAACCCGCACTCCTCGTGGACGTGAGGCAACTGAAAAAGCGTTTAAACATTTTGGCAAGCTATCACACAAAGGTGGTTCACTGTTTTAACAACGCTTTTGCAGTTAAATACATTCCTTTATAAAACGGCTGCTTATACCAATTTGGTAATTGACGGTGCCCCCTCAAGTATTGGTATAATCTTGGAGAAACGGCAAAATGATAATAAAGTGCATTGTTGCACACTTCGGTTAATAGCATGTTCGATTCTTGTTGTAAGATAGCACTAACACGCGATAACAAAGCGGTTAAATACTCAGGCTGTGTTGGTGGTTTTTGGTAACGATTGGTTAATAAAATAAGCGCTTCGATAGCATCCAACGACAGATTTGGCATAAGGTACCGTGCATGTTCAATTTGCAATTGCTTGCTTTTACTTGAAATCGCTGCAACGTTTTTTTGGTAAGTGGCATTGTGCTTTCTAAACCTAATAAGGGTATCTGGTAAATTGGCCAACTTGGTTCGTTGAGCAATCCGCATCCACAAATCAAGATCCTCACAATATTCAAACTGCAATCGGTAGGGATCACCAAGTTGTATCAATAAACTTTTGCGCATGCATACGGCTGAATGAACAAAAGGATTTGAGGTTAACATTTGCCAACAAATGGCACTATGCGATAACGGTAGGCTTATCGCTCTTCCTCCTATACATGTGTATTGTGTACCAAGCAATCCAACTTCAGGATGTGCCTCTAAATAACCAACTTGCTTTTCAATACGTTGTTTGTGGGCAATATCATCTGCATCCATTCGAATAATGTATTTACCCTGAGCAAGGGAAAAACCCATATTAAGCGCTGCAACAATTCCTTTATTCGCTTGATGTGTAACAACCCGAATGCGCGAATCATTAAATAATCTAATGGTTTCTGCACTGTTGTCGGTACTACCATCATTCACTATAATGAATTCGAAATGAGGATAGGTTTGATTGCAAATACTCTGAATAGCCTTTTGTAAGTAAGCTCCTCCATTAAATACAGGCATTACAACCGATACCAAAACAGGGTTATCCATTTTGTACTCCTTCCCAAATTTTCAGAAACTGTTGCCACTGCACCTGTTTGGTAAATGTTTGTTGGGCCAATGACTCACTTTGTTGCTGCTTAAATAACAAATGCTCATCCTGCATCGCTTCGATCATGGATTTAGCGAGTTCTTGTCCATTAAGTGGGGTAACAAGCCAGCCATTGTTAGCCCATAAATCTCGCAAACCACCTACATCGCTCATAACAAAACCGAGCCCTGCACCTAATGCTTCCAGTGCAAAAATTGACAGCCCTTCATACCTACTAGGCATTAAGACTACATCACTTTTTTGCAAAATAGATGCGATGTGTTCATGCGGTAATTCCTCAATATGATTTACCCATGCATATTGCGATACTTCCTTTTTAAATTGATTCGCATATTCTCCGGAGCCTATAATGGTTAGTTTTGCATCCAACCGAAGCGCAGTTTCATTTACCAAAGGCAGTGCTTCCAGTACCAAATCAAATCCCTTTTGTTTGTAACCTTCTCTATCCATCCTACCAAGCATTACAAATTGCTTAGCAGCATGAATAGCGCTTCTATTAGACACCGCCTTATTTACAGTATTGATGCAAACTCCTGCCCCTACAATTGAAGCCGATTTTAAAAGGTATTGCATTGCAAAATGAAGATGATACGCATTGGTAGCACTTACAAACCGAATATTATAGGCACTTAAATTGCGCCATACAAATTTACGGATACGGTATTTTTTTGCTTTACTAACCAGCAAATACTCTGTATCACTTGTGGCATGAAAACGTACCACTGTTTTGTGCAGCACCTTTCGGTTTAAGGATGCTAACAACAGTGGATCATCTCCCGTCTCAACCCAAACCATATCATATGAATAGGCGTCATTGAGTTTATTAATAAATCCTGCACGTTTACCAGAACTGTAAAGCAAACCCAACAACCAAACAGACAATTTTGGCGTGTACCTAAAAATACGAAGCAGCGGATGTTGAAAAGGCTCTTCTCGACCAGCTTCTAATAATTCAGGCGTTACAACATCAACTTGTACCCCTTGTTCGAGTAAGGTATCAATCAACTGCACAAATGCATGGCTGTATCCCGATTGTTGGGGCAAAAAAACAGGGCAATAAACAAGAATGTGTTTAGGTTTCATTTTGCAAGTGTTTTTGAGCCTTATGTAATGCCGATGCAATTACTTGGTGCATATCGTAATACTGATAATCAGCAAGCCTCCCCCCTACAATCAAACGTGAATCTTTTTTAACCATGTCACGGTATTGCCTGTACCGAGCATTGTTGGCAACATCATTCACAGGATAATATGGTTCTACGCTTTCATTGTAAGCTTGAGGAAACTCATAAGTAATCACTGTATCAGGTGTTGATTTGAAATCAAAATGTTTGTGTTCAATAATGCGCGTATAAGGCACATCGTTCGAAGTGTAATTTACGACCGCATGCTGTTGAAAATTAGAAACACCTTCCAACAAACGATGCTCAAACCGCAACGATCTGTACTCAAGTTTACCGAAACAATAATTAAAAAAAGCATCAATAGGTCCGGTATATACAATATGCATGGCCTGTTTGTTCCAATATTCACGATCAGTTAGAAAATCAATGTTTAATTCTATGTCAATTCCGGCAGTTAAGCCATTGATTAAGGGATTGTATCCTCCAACTGGAATTCCTTGGTACAAATCAGCAAAATAATTGTTGTTGTAAGTAAGCCTAATGGGAATGCGTGTGATTAAGAATGCAGGCAATTCTGAACAAGGTTTCCCCCATTGTTTTTCAGTATAATGCTTAATGAGCGTTTCATAAAGCTCGGGGCCAACCAATTGCAGTGCTTGCTGCTCTAAGTTTATCGGCTTTTGTTTTTTGTATGGAGCCGTTTCAATATCCAATTTCAGCCTAGCCTCTTCTGCAGTTGTTACGCCCCACATCTGCTCAAACGTATTCATGTTAAATGGCAATGCGTATAAAGTATCAAAATATTTTGCTTTAGGCGAGTGCACAAATGGCTTCATTTGAACAAATTGATTAACAAATTGCCAAATTGATAAATCACTCGTATGAAAAATATGAGCTCCGTATTGATGTACTTGAATGCCATTTACTTCTTGGCACCAAACATTGCCACCAGCATGTGCTCTTTTATCTATTATTAAACAACGTTTGCCTGCCTGCCTCATGGCATAAGCAAAGGTGCTTCCAAACAAACCAGATCCAACAATCACAAAATCATATTTCATACGGATGCTGTTTGTTTGGTTAACAATTGTTGAAAAGCAAAACAAAGAGTTGATTGCTTGAATAACCAATACTGCAATCCACCATAAATAAAGGTGCAAAGTAAAACACTTAAGAAAAGTACTGCCCAATTAGGCAATTGCATTTCTCTAACTACCCAAATAATCGGAATAAAGGTTAGTGCAATGAAAGCATTATACAATAATTGAATCCATGGAAACTGGATTGCGAACTGTTTTCGTACAAAAACCATTGTTGCAGTTAACACTGCAAGCTCTGCTCCTAACATTGCCCATGCCGCACCAATATGTGCATTTATCGGAATACATATCAATGCTAATACAAGGTGGATAACCAACCCCCAAAACACACTTATGAGCAATGCCATATCTTTTCCTGCTACCGCAAGGATTTGCATACCAAATAAATTACTTAGTCCTATACTTATTGGCAATATGGCTAAAATTTTCATAGCAGCAATAGCCGGCATATATGCTGTTCCTGAAAAAAGCAAGATGCATTCGGGTGCCAATAAAAACAAACCTACAGACATTGGAACAGCCAAATCGGCAACAAATAAAAATGAATAGTGTAAATGGATATTTTGAGTATCGCTCTGGTTTAAACTGCGGGCAGTTCGAGGAATGAGCATATTGCCTAATGAAGTTACGAATGCAATTCCAATTTTACTAAGCTTTAAGGCAGTGGTGTAAAACCCCACTGCAATAGCTGTGCTTAGCAATCCAACCCATACTGTATCAAAAACAGTATACATAATAATGCAGAGTTGAGTAAGCCCTAAAATCAAAATGGGTTTAAGGTGTGTTGCGATTCGTCCCTTTATTAAAGATAGTTTCATGTTGACTTGATATAGATGTATCCACAACAATGCGTTTCCACCAACAAATGAAACGACAACAATCAATACATACCAAATGGCATCTGAAGGATTGTGAATACACAAAAACATAGCAACAGAAGCCCCCAATCTTAAAATCAATGTTCTTAAGGCAATTGCTCTAAACGCCTCAAGTCCAACCAGTAACCACTCAATAGATGTCCAACTCAAAAACACCTGCACACCAGCAACCCATAATAATTTTGTAGAGGCAACTTGCAATTCAAAAAAGGAAATTACAACAATATAAACGATACTGGTTGCAAATGCAGTTATGAGTTGCAAACGCAATAATGCAGCACACAAATTGTTTCGCTCCTCCATGTTTTCATTGGCTTTCGCCAACTCACGTACGCCATAAATTGGAATACCTAACGAGGCTACAAGCATAAAATACCTGCTAAACTGCAAAGCAAATTGTGCTTCTCCTAAACCCTGAGGTTCAAGGAATCTGGCAATGTATGGAAATACAAATACTGGAAACAGCAAATTGGATACTGTCCACATGAAGTAATAACCATATTGTTTTTGCAACGAAACCATGCTTGTTGAAGCTTGACGCATATTACATTATTTCTTGCTCAATTGGATAAACAGTTACGCACCACCAACGCAAAAAGCAGCAAGCGGTTTAATCCAGTTGCTAGCTGTAGTTGCTTCATACCGGTGAACAAAAGCAGGATTCGCCTTATTAAATTTACCCGATACAATAGTTGAAAACGCTTCATCAATGGTAGAAAAAGTCGTACAACCAGACTCGTTTGCCAAATCAGCCAACCCGCCAATGGGATATGCTACCAAATTGGTTCCAACCAAAATGCTTTCATGAGCAACCCGGTTCCAACCTTCTTTTACAAAAGGGAAAGCAACACTACAATATGCTGAACCAAGTCGTGCCAAATATGACTCAAAATCTTCATGGATAACTTCAAATGGGTGCAAAGTGTCAGCTAGTTTTACAGGATGCAAAGAAGCAAAGTAACACTTGAAGCCCGCACCATGCAATCGAGAAGCAAGGGCAAATATATCAGGATGGTTTTTGGATGACCACTGCCCCAAACAAATATACCTCGATTTACCAGTTGTTTGATAGCGCTTATATTGAGCTACTTCAAACACGTTTGGAAAATGAATTACAGGTATTCGGTGCTGAACTTCATTTTCAAAAAAGTGAATCCAAAAAGGCGAAACTCCAACAATGGCAAATCGCTCTTTAGGCAAATGTCGCACTAGCTTTATCAGCAAGTAATAATAGACCTTTAATAAATGCGAGCCAAAATAACGTGAATCAAAATGATGGAGCACCACAATCACTTTTCGTTTCGAAAACAGGTTTCGAATGATGGCACTTACCCCTAACCTACCAACAACAATATTGATGTCGGCATTTGATTGAATCACTCCCCAACATAGTAAATACAATTGTGCAATACCTTTAAAAAAACGCCATTTTCTAGTTATACGAAGTGTGGATGGTTGCAGTTCTTGTTGCAAAGTTTTGGCTAAAAAAGATTCGTGTGCGAATCCTCCTGTTGGCAGTGGGCCATGTGATAAGTATACAATTGATAATGGATTCACTTACCTCATTAAATATATTTTGCCGGTGTTTTGGATAAAATAATTGTCTTTCACCGTTTCCTTATGCTTTATCGATTGGCCGTTTAGTTGCGTTTGCACTTGGTATAAATAAACACCATTGGCTAAACGATCGCCAAAATTGTCTGTTCCATCCCAAACAAAAGTAGAAACGTTATGCCCTATTTTGATTGGGCCAAATTCATCTTGCCGAACTTCACGCACCACCTTCCCTGTGATAGTCATAATTCGAACCAATAAACCATCCGGAGGCTGCGAACCAGTTACGGTAAATACAAAGCGCATTTGGGTTGTACACGGATTGGGATATGGATAAAAATGGGTAATGCTGCTCTCATTTACAACATTAAACTCTACTTCATAACCATTCGTCCCAGCTGCATTTCCACTCGCATCTTTGCTCAACACTTTAAATTTATAAAGTCCGTCTGCTAAAGCTTGAGGTTGGTATCGTAACTCAGCTTTGTTTTGAGAAGTAGATGCGGGGATAAATTGCATCTCACTGCTTTGAATAGGAATTTGGGTGTAGTTTGCATCTGTCGGTTTTTTAAGCCATACAGCAAACGTACCCGTATCAATTTGCAACTTAAACGGATTGGCATCTGTTGAGCTAATTCGTATAGTGGGTGACGGTGAAACATAATCACCATTCATGATTCGGTATCCATCAAACGTTACATCCATCAATGGATTTGACTGATCTGTTGCAACCTCAATTGCTTGTGTGTAAATATTATTCACTAGGTTACGTTCTGCAATCATTCGGTTAGGATTAACTGTTACCACCATTTGGCACTTGCCCGAAAGTGTTGTTGTAGCCAAAGTATCACCAATAATAAAAAATTGTTGCGGGGCAAGTGGGGCAAACTTTTGCAATTGACTGTATTGCAATGTTCGATCGCTGCCAAACAACTCTATTCTTACAGGAACACTATCCATTGGCTGTGTCGACACGTTTTGAAACGCAATTTGAAAACGCACCGAGTCGCCTTGATCAAGCTTCGGTTTGTAAAATACATTTTTAATGGTAGGTGCCAAAGTACCTTCTGGCGCAGCATCATAGAGCACTGACCATTGAACAAGTTGGCTCGGGGTGCGCGCAATAGAGTCTGTCATTAATAGTTTTAACCGCACAAAAGGATACGTTTGGAAAGGCACATCTGTTATGGTGTATTCATTAGGTCCATTCCACTCCTTTAACAAGGTGTCTTCACCAAAACCTTTGTTGCCCCAAAGTTGAATTTTGAGAATATCAGTTGACATAGGCTCCCTACTGCGTGTAGCAATGCTTACTGTTTTCCAACTTGTTGATGGCCCAATTAGTGAAGACATGAGTTCACCTGATTTTTGAAACCCTTGCAATACTGATGTAGCAACGACCAGATTAGCTGTATCGGCTGGGTTTGGCGCATTGTATAGGTTGTTAAAAATCGTATCTTCGGCTATCGTGCCAGGGGTGCTTCCTTTGCGGCCAATCATTGCAAATGCCGAATAAAAATTTTGAATTGCTGCAGTTTTAGTCGATCCTATTTTTGTAAATGCAGCACGGGTTTGTGGAGTCCAAGTATCTGAACCAACATTGTAATAGCTATAAGAGGCCACAACATAGCCATCAGGTACTGAGTCAATAAACCGTTGAAACTCTTGCTGACCAATAAGTGTCTTGGTATCAAATGTATAATACTTATGTCCAAAACTACTTGGAAAAGAACAGTTAATTGGAAAACGCGGATTCACAAATGGCTGCAAGGTAACAGGGTTAAACAAAATACACACAACACCGCCTGAGCCAATACAATTAAAAACACCAGGGTTCAATGGTTCCGGATATAACACCCCTAACCCACCATGTACCCACCTTCCAATTTTCACGGTTAACAATGCACTAAAATCTAAAAAGTTAAATGTATTTTGAGTTGAGTCCCATACCAAATCGGTAGTACCATTGGTTTTAAATTGTTTAGGTGCAACTTGGCTCCAACCTAACCTACCTGATGAAACATGGCTAAAACTTTCAGTAACCCAATAACCACCTTCGGCAAGAGGAACATTGAGTCTGGCACGCCAAAAATAAGCAACTGTATCTTCTGATTGTTGCAATGCTACTTTCCAAGTTGCTAAGTTCGGTGCTGAAACTATTCCTGACGTTTTAAGCCAGGAGGAATTAAATAGTGGCGTAGTATCCAACTCAAAAATAAATTCATTTTGAGCAGCAAATACATTATTGCTTTGTGCGAGCAGCATTACCGTATCATTGGGAACAACCTGATAAGGATAAGGCTCGATGAGTTGTAAACCTTGCCCTGGCAAAAAGTAGGTAAAGGTTGCTGCATTGTTTTGAGCGGTAATTTCTGACACCGTATTCAATGGATTTAAAGTAACTTCAAACACATTGTTGCCCACCATTTGGTTGTCTTTCCCTGGAACCCAAACAAAAAAAGTGTCTTTATAAAACAATGGAGATTTGATAAATGGTCCATAAGTAAACCGCCTTCCATCTGGTAACGTTCGGGTCAAGGTAAATGAAAATGAATCGGACGTGGCTTTGGCCAAATTACGCGCAATAATGGCTACCGCAAATGAATCATCTTGTACAGTGGCATTTTGAGGAAAAACAAATAAGTCGGAATTTTGAATTGCATAATCCGGTTTAGAAGGCTGGTAAATGACTACAGCAGGATCACCTTGATAAAGCCACTGCGTGATATGCGACTTCGAAACTTCGTCAGTTCCAGGAAAATTGGCTGCTATTGATTGAATAAGTTTGCCAATTGGAACACCATATTGGGTTACGGTATAACGTTGGTAAAAGCTATTCAACAACGTGTTGAGTTGGTTTGTGTAAGAAAAGTTGGTATGAGCCAACCACCCTATTGCGCCTTTGTTAGGAAAACACAGATAGTTTTTTGCGTAAACATCTCCAGAATTACCTGGGTCTTCTACATTGGCATTTCCCACATTGCAACCGCTGAAGTAATACAATGGATACTTCCGAGGATTGTTAAGTTCAAAAATGTTCCCAATATCCATATCCAGTACTGTTAAAGATGCATGTCCGTAAAAGGAAACCATGCTCACACCACTATTTTGCACTGCCAAAATACGCTCACGCAAATTAGCCTGTTGTGAACTTAAAGAGTTTTTATTAAAAGTAGTTACATTCGCTCCAACATAAGCACCTTCAATGGTTTGTTCATTTGACTTAAATTGGTTTTGAAATGAAATTTGCTCGGCCTCACCAGTACCTCCAGTTACGTGCAACACTTCTTTTCGCCATGGCAAAATCGAATCAGGTGCCGTTTCGTAATCAATTAGTTTTGCTAAATAATTATTGAGTTCTTCATTCGTTGCAGCTGGAATTCTACCAGTGGCTATTTGAGGATAAACACCATTGTTTGTGATACCTGAAGTAAATAAATGATCTGAAGAAGGTACACCAATTGCAGGAACCAAATTTTGTTGGTAATACAACCCGTTGTTTCTGGTTAAGTTATTTTGGTAACCTCTTCCTGCTAATAATAAATACTCTGGAGCAATATTCGAATTTTGAATGATATGTGAAGCAAACTTTCGAATTGCCAATGGATGAACCTGACCAAAGGTGTAAGTATTATATAACTGTTGGGTAGTAACAGTAAGTACTTTAAAACGACTGCTTCTGTACTGCGCATAACTAGTAGCTGCAGGCAATAAATTGTCGGAAGTAACAATTAGAAACTCATAATTTTCTCCTGGATCGGGAATATTGAATACAATGGGCTGCAACTTTGAAACTGGAATACGATTGAGGCTATCTGTTAAAAAAATGGCATGTGGCACACCATCATTTGTAATCAATCCATTTACCACCCCACTACTGTAAGTTGTTACAATACGTTGGTTTAACGTTAAATCATACAATACTGGATTTTGCTGCAAGCCATTACCATAGTTTACAAACTGCAGCCTCGATTTGAGCCCTCCTTTATGGTGATTAACAGAAGCAAGCAACTGAGTAGTGTTTAGCAATTGCGGCTCTCGTGCATAGGTTAAAGTCACAAACGCCAACGAATTAAAATCAGCAGCAACGCCTAAGTCATTAATTACCCTTAGGCTAAAATCGGTTGTATTGTTTCCGATCTGGTTAACATTAACTGTTCCCGACAAATTAACAACATCATAACCTCTGTATGTTCGATCGGCTAACTGAACGTATCCATTATTATCGCCTCCAACCCAAAGCTGGATATGGTGATTCACATTACTGGTCGTTGCTGCATTGGATGTACCTAAAACCTTGGCAGCAAATGTTGGGGTAAAAGATGCGGCAGACTTTGCTGGCGTTTGGAGTGAAAAAATACGCTGGGTGCCCGCTCCAACACGATAGCTAGCCCACCCTTCACCCAAATCATATGCAGAAAGATAATACCTTACTTCAGAGGCAATACCTGCATAGTCTTGACCTTGATAGTACTCTTCAAATGGAACCGACCTCACTTCACTTAGCACATAATCTTGTGGGGTGTATAAGCCAAAATTAACATCTGATGTTTCTATCATTCGCAATCCATTCCTGACACTTGTATCGGGAAGAACAGTTAAAAAATAATAAGAGGTGTCGGAGTATAAACTTTTAAAATCCAACAATTGAGCCGAGGCTGGTGTGTAAAGCATACTATCCATCTTGCCATCATTGGGCTTAGCATAAAACTCAATTACATCTGTACTGTTAAAAACACCATCTGCTTGACCTCTAATAAAAATTGGAACCTCGGTACCATTTACAAAAAGCTGAAAACGTTTAGGATGAACCCCGGATAAAGATAAGCCACTATTTGCGAGTGTAGTTGAATCGATGGTATATATGCCTGAATTGGCAATGGGAAACTTAAAATAAGGTTGATAGGTTTTAATCCAATCGAAACCAAACTGTGCGTTTGAAATTACCGTTACTGTAAGCAGCACGAATAACAAGTTTATCTTTACAAAACGCATACTGATCAAACGAATCCCTTTTGGTTATAGTATGGCTCGAAAATAACACTAAATTGTGTAAAACGAACGTTAAAAACGGTACTGAAAAATCTTGGATAGTGGCTTAAGCAATAATGTGTACCACTTAGGTTTCAAATCGTTTACTTCCCAGGCTTTCAAGTCTTCGCGGTTTGCTTTGTAACGGTTTTGTAAACTGCGGTTGCTTTGTCCACCTATGCGCATTTTAACCCAAACTTGTGGTATGTAAAAAACCTTGGCTTTGTGTACAAGTAAAAAACGAAGCATTAACTCATAATCTGCTGCAGATCGAAGTTCCGTATTAAATCCCCCGAATTTTTTATATGCTTCTTTGCGAGCAAAAAAAGTTGGATGTGGTGGCATCCATCCTTTATAAAACGAATTGGGACGGTATTTTCCTGAGCGCCATTTGCGAAGTACTTTGTCTTGGTTTTTACGGTGAACATAATCCAAATCAGCATATACAGCATCTGTATTTTCATTTTCAAACACAGAAAGTACCTGCCTTAATACGTTTGGCCCAGCATAAAAATCATCTGCATGCAAAAAGCCTATAACTTCCCCTGTAGCCAACTCAATGCCTTTGTTCATAGCAAAGTACATTCCTTCATCTGGCTCTGAAATTACATGGGTAATTTGGCTTGCATACCTATTAATAATTTCTTTGCTTCCATCATAAGACCCTCCATCAATTACGATGTATTCTACATTCACCAAACGTTGACTAAGCACTGATTCAATGGCTTGGGCAATAAAATCTTTATTATTTAAAAGTACGGTAATAATGGTAATTTTAACCTTGCTAAGGGTAACTTCTGGAAGCTGGTAAAAATGAAACGTTTGGTTCAATACTTTATCCAGCGTGAGTTCACGAAGCATCTTTGCTCTGGATGCTTGTCCCATTTGTAAACGCAAGTCAGCGCTCGACAACAAATTATCAATCGCATCTGCCAATTCTGTGGTAGATTTTACAGGAACCAAAAAGCCATTTACCCCATCGTCAACACATGATTTGCAACCTGCAGTATCCGTTGTTACAATTGGCCTCCCAACTGCCATAGCTTCTACCAATGATTTAGGCAGTCCCTCTCGGTACGATGGCAGGCAAACAATATCTGCTTTCACACATTGCTCATACATATTCTCCATATGCCCTAACCACGTTAGATATCCCGGTACATGAATTCCAAATAATTCACTTTCATGCATCGTTGAAGGGTTGTTTGTGTCAGTAGCTCCTACCAGAACAAATTCGACCTTTCCTTGCCATTTTTCTTTAAGTAAAATTGCAGCTTTAATATACTCCCTCACTCCTTTATCAAGTAACATTCGACCTGAGAAAAGCACCCTTATCTTCGACTTTACTTCGGGTTCTTTATATGCGAAGAGTTGTTCATTTACTCCAGAACCTTTAATAATGATGTGATTACCTGAGTGAACATATCCTAACTGCATGTAAAAATCTCGGTCGTCTTCATTTTGAAAAATGAACTTGATTGATTTATACTTAAAAGCAAAATTCATTAGCCCCTTTACGAGGGTGCGCATCACATATCGGGTATTATCGGTAAATACATAACCTAAACCAGCTACAGCATTTACAACCATCGGTTTTGTTTGTGCAAAGAACCGAACTGCGATAGACCCATACAATACCGGCTTAATGGTTACATGATGGATAATAACAGGATTGTGTTGGTTATAGATATGGCCTAATGCCCAAATTAGCCTAAAATCTTTAAATGGATTTTTACTAGATGAGTCGAAATCTACGTCAATAAACCCAATACCATACGATTCAATCTCTTTTCGTTTTCCTGTGTTTTTAGACACCAACAATACATGGTAACCACGATTCATCGCCTCAATTGCCAGTGGCAACCTGTGCGATAGGAAGAACCAATCGGAATTAACTACATATATAATGGTATTTTTATGCATGCGTTAGGCCTTGCAATTAACTTATATTAAAACAAAAAGTCACTATACTGTTATCCATTTATGGGTTATTGAGTTTTTAGCCAATCTGTTCAAATGTTTGTTTGTAGTATTGAATAATGTATTGCTCATCAAATGATGCGCACATTTTAGTTCGACTTGCGGCACCCATTCTAACCCGTTGTTGCTCGCCCAGTTGAATAAATGTCAACATGCACTGAGCAAGTGATTCTGCATTTTTTACTTCACACAAATAACCATTTTCACCATGCACAATTAACTCTTTGCAACCGGTAACGTTTGTTGCAATGAGGGGCTTGGCCATAGATGCTGCCTCCATAAGTACTTTAGAAATACCTTCGCGGTAAGAAGGTAAAACCACACAATCAGCATCTCTTATTTGGTTTTTTACCTCCTGTGAGGTCCCTAAATAGTCAATGTACCCTGCTTCGTGCCATTGCATCACTGTGCTTTTCGAAACCGCACTTGGATTGTCTGCATCGGTTGGACCTAAAAGCTGAAAAATAGCATTCGGATATTGGGATTTAACTATTTGTGCTGCGTTAACGTATTCCATTACCCCTTTATCCCAAAGTACCCTTGCAATCATAAGAAACCGGATATGAGTATCATTGATTTGCTTAGGCTCTGGAGCAAATTCGGTTGTATTTACACCCTCACCCGGCAAAAGCACCACTTTCTGAGAGTCTACGAGTTTTTGATTGATGAAATAATCAATATCATCTTGGTTTAAAAACCATACCTGTGTTGCTTTGCTCAAAGCATAACGGTACATCTTTTTAACAAGTGTATTAATCCATCTTTTGGTTATAAATGCATATCCCAATCCGGTTATAATTGCAATACTTGGAATTTTTAAACGCTCAGCAGCGGTTGTTCCATAAATATTAGGCTTAATGGTGTATTGAAAAATAATGTCTGGCTTAATCTTCGCATACACTTTTTTGAGCTGAGCGTATAGCTTGAGTTCTTGCAATGGATTAAGCGTTTTAGTTTGAAACTGAATGGGGTGAAAATAACACCCGAGGTTTTGAACTTCATGCGTTTTATGATCTACCGGAGCTATTACATGTACTTCATAACCTTGTTCAATAAAGTACTTCAATACCCCCTTGCGGAAATAGTACATGCTGAATGAAGAGTTTGACACAAAGGCTATTTTTGGCATCCGTTGTTTATTACATCAATCCATTGAAGTATCGAACGTTTTTTGTCAAACTTTTTTGCCAAAACTGCATATCCGTTATCAATAAAACGTTTGCGCATTTCGGGTTGTGTGCAAAGCAAATTAATACCATTTGCAATGTTTTGCAAATCTCCTGGCGAATAAAGCAATCCATTTTCATTATGGGTAACCTGTTCCGGTATTCCGTCTATTGCAGTACTCACAATTGGAATACCGTATTGCATCGCCTCTAGTAGAACCGTTGGCATGCCTTCACGGTAGGTTGGTAAAACAAAAAGATCAATCGAACCAAAAAAGGAAGCTTTATCGTTGATATGACCAATCAATTTAAAATGTTTGTCAAGTTGAGCTTGTTTGACCTTAAGAGAAAAATCGCCATTTGTTAAATCTTCTCCTGCGCACAAAAAAGTGGGTGAAATCCCTTTTTGTAAAAGCAATACACAAATACCAATTAAGTCGTAATGGCCTTTCGACTCCCTGATATTGGCGAGTAATCCAATATTAGGGTTTTGGAGTATACTGGTTGCAATATTATTTGCTTGAACTTGAATCGAATCAATATAGTTGTAAATAACTTGGATGCGGTTTGGGTTAATTTTTTCTCGATGCACAAATGCCTCCTTCCCTGCTTGCGAGTTTGCAACCCAACAACTTACACTTCCTTGCGAAATGCGATCAATGAATACATGCCAGTGGTTACGAAAGCTATCGGTACTTCGTATATTTGAAATAATGCGTGCTTTAGGTAAAAAAATGGGTGTCAATATTCGGGAGAAAAACTCTACTCTTAAACCAAAGTTCATCACCACATCAAACTTTTCGTTTTGCAACAATTTTTTATAAACGCTTATCGTATGAAATGGGGTAATACTTGTTTTGCCTACCAAAGTGCAACTTATTCCCTGTTTAGCAGCTTGCTCAAAAAGGGTTCCGTTGTTTTCGGCTGCTGCAAAGTGAACCTTGTATCCCTTCGACATCAACTCAACTGCAACTTTAAGCATATTGGTTTCGGCTCCACCTATTCTAGTTACTGAGAAGAAAAAGAGTATACTCTTCGACATCTGTTTGTTTTTCTGAAATGCAATAAGCAATATATTCATGCATTTAACAAAAAAAGTTAACCCCGCATATCAACTTCGATTGTAGGGTTTGGCTTTATGAGGGGTTTTACCTTTATTTGGCCTATAATCAACTTTATGAAATCCCAACAAACAGGCAACTTGGTTATTTCTTTGGACTTTGAACTGATGTGGGGCGTTTTTGACAAAAAGAGTATTTCGAATTATGGCTCCAATATTTTAGGAGTCCACACGTTGGTTCCCAAATTATTAAAGGTTTTTGAACAACATGGTGTTAAAGCTACTTTTGCCACGGTTGGTTTTTTGTTTGCAAAAAACAAAACAGACTTATTCAATTATTTACCTTCAATAAAGCCTTTATATACCAACAAAGCACTCACGCCTTATGGGCAGTACCTTGAAACTGTCAATGAATTTGATGAATACCATTATGCCTTGCCTCTCATTCAACTTATCCAATCATATGGCCATGAAATTGCATCGCATACATTTTGCCATTATTACTGTAAGGAGCATGGACAAACAAAAGCCGAGTTTGAAGCCGATTTGAATGCAGCTATTGCTATTGCCAAACAATATGGTATCGAACTTAAAAGTATGGTTTTCCCAAGAAACCAAGTAAACGAAGATTACTTAGAAATACTTACAAAACTTGGCATTAGCAGTTATAGAGGCAATGAAAAATCATGGCTGTACGCTTCACGAAACGGTGATGAAGAAACAATTTGGAGAAGATTTTCGCGCATTATAGATGCCTATATCAATGTTTCAGGACACAACGCATTTGCAATCGATACATCTAAAACCCCAATTAATATTCCTTCAAGTCGCTTTTTGCGCCCTTTTAATCCTGCTTTGGGCTTATTTGAAAATTTAAGAATCAATAGGATTAAATCTTCGATGTTGCATGCTGCTCGCAATCAATTGAACTACCATTTATGGTGGCATCCTCACAATTTTGGCATTTACCAAGAGCAAAACTTACATGTTTTGTCGAGCATATTAAGCCATTACAAGCAATTGCAAGCTGATTACGGCTTTGGTAACCAAACAATGGCGCAACTCTCAAAAACGCATAACCAATGACGATTAAAAAGATAGTTTTGCTTGCTGGCAGCAATAGCCATTCAACCACCCTACTGTTTAATGCCATAGATCCAGAATTTGAAATTCATGCTGTCATTATCGAACAAGCACAACCACGTTTACGTGTGTTAAAAAATCGAGCGAAAAAATTAGGTTGGATCATTGTTGCTCAACAAGTTTTGTTTCAATTATGCGTTTTGCCTTTACTCAAAGTAACAAGCCAAAAACGCCTTAGAACAATTATTCATACTGCAAAACTACATGATACACCCATTCCAACTGATAAGGTATTGCAAGTTGTATCAGCAAACAACATGCAGTGTATTGACCTGTTGAACAAATTGCAACCTGATATTGTGTTGGTAAATGGAACACGAATTCTTTCAAAAAAATTACTTGAATCAGTACCTGCAATTTTTATAAACATGCATGCTGGCATTACGCCAATGTATAGAGGCGTGCATGGCGGATATTGGGCATTGACTCAGAATGATTCTGCAAATTGTGGTGTAACTATTCATCAAGTTGATGCTGGTGTTGATACAGGAGCAACACTTTTTCAAAGCTCTATCCAAATTACTCCTCAAGATAATTTTTACACGTATCCTTATTTGCAATTTGTTGCTGGATTACCCTTTTTGAAAAAAGCCCTAACTGATTGGCCTAACTATAAATTTAAAGCAACTCATCAAAATAATAGAAGTAGGCAATGGTACCACCCTACTTTACTACAATACCTATATTTTAGGATAATAAAGGGCGTCAAATAACTACCCTATCACTTCTATTGTTCGTAACGAATAGCGTCAGGAAGCCGAAGGTATTTAGTATCCTTAAGGGTATTAATTAATTCTACTATGCTGAATATTCCCTTTGATCGCCACATCAATCCTAAAAAGCCTTTCCAAGTAGATCGCTTGTTTTTAAGATCGATTAATAATTGAACGAATGCAAAAATAAATACCTGAGAACGGTATTGCGGAAAGCGCTCTAAATAATAATGCCAATGCTTAATTACCAATTCACGAACTGTATTATTTGCTTTCTTCTTTACACTAAAACTGTTTTGGGCATTTACCCTGTACTTTCCAAGTACATCCTTTAAAATGAATCCTCTGCCTGCACTTAAATACTCCAATGTATAATACAAATCGAGCGTATCGAATTTTGGGTTATAAGTTGTACGTATAGCCTTACGGTACATCATTGAACTGTGGGTTGCTACCGTTCCTGAACGTAAAACATATTCAAAAGAAATATGCTGCCCCTCGGGAGTTTGAAAGGCAGGAGTACTTAGTTCATTTGCTTCTTTGCCATTATCTGAAAAATAAACCACTTTATGCCAAACTACACTCATATCGGGATTCGTATTCATAAAGGCAACCTGCTTCTCCAATTTATTAGGCAAAAATAAATCATCACCATCACAATGTGCCACATATTTACCCTTTGCCAATGAGTGAACATGATTAAAATTCACGAATGGACCAACATTTTGAGGATAGTTTACAATTCTTATTTTGTTAGGATATTGGGTTTGGTAAGCCGCCAAAATTTCCCCTGTTCGATCGGTTGAGCAATCGTTACCAATAATAATCTCAAAATCAAAAGACGTTTGCTGTTGCAAAATACTTTCCAAACAATCTTGAATATAGGCCTCCTGATTATAGGTTACCACGCAAACTGAAACAAGTGGGTTATTTACCATGTTGCAAACAAGCAATTACTTCTTTATGCTTAATTTCAAATACAATATCCACATAACGTGTATCCCAAGAATGCAACAGCCTGAATCGCTTTTTGTAATGAGCATAAGGTTTTCCATTCAATTTCATTTTAGGATTTGGCTGATACACCGGACTCACTTCTAAAATAAGAGGTATTGAATTCAAATCATCATGCTGCCAAGTAATATCAAATGCACCTGTTGTGAGGTTTAACTTTTGGAACGTATCAATAATCATTTGCCTCCATTGTTCTGGAAAAAAGTCAAAATCCACATCACTACCATAACTTGTAGATGTTGGCTTCCACTCCTTGTCATTGTTAATACGCCAATAGTGTAATACAATCTCATTATCAACAAGGATAACCCGGAGGTCTTTCCTCATATCAATTAAAGATTGAACGATAACAACCTTGTTCTCATGTATAAAACTTGGAGCATTGATTAACGCATTAAACTCGTCAGCAGACTTTATTTTGTACAACCCATTTGAAGAACAAGAGTGTTCCCCTTTTACCAACAACGGATACTGAAATTGTGTACCATCAATAACTTGGTTTATAGGAAATAGTTGTGTAAGCGGTTCGCTGATTCCGAGTTTTTTAAACTGTTCGTGCATAAACGCTTTATTCTCCCAAAACTTCGATTCATAACTGTTTGGATGCAGGGTATTTCCTTGCGCTTCAAGCTGCGCACTAATATGCTCGAGTACATGAACGTAATTGGTAAAACCAAAAACGTTGTAGGTGCTTTCTAAGGTATAAAAAATACGCTTATTTGAATACCTACCAATCTTATTTCCAAATTGAATTGTGAAAGATTGATTTTGATTCAAAAGGCCGAACAGTATGCCAAAATCCTTAACAAATGCATCACTTCCTAAATACGCCAAACTTGGCTGGTGAATCCACAGCACAATTTGCGCATCCTTCTGATATAACTTGGCAAATGCTACCCAATTTATTCGTCTAATACAAACAACTACCCGTGTAAGTCTTTTTAATAACTTAATAATCATGCCTTAACTGCTGAATTTCGTTTAATTGGGGTAGTCCAATGTACTTTATTGGCAACAATTTTACAACTTCAATCACCCCATCATATAAACGAATATCTCCATTTTCGTGGTTATATGATAAATCGTCAATAAAAGTAATCGAAATCTGATACGCGTTGGCAAGTTTCAAAAATCGAATTTTTGACTTTGCATTAGGAACCAAAATAATGCCCCCTTGTATGGTAGGCAACCCGCATGATTTAAGCCAATCAAGAGTTGTAGACATGAGCTCAGGTGGCCTTGCACTCAGGTAAATAATCAACGTATTTGGCTGTTTGGCTTGCTGTAAAATCCAACTGCGCATTCCCCTAAAAATAGCTAATGATTGATGGCGTACCTTTTCATTTGGATAAATATAAGGATGCAAAAGTGTAGGCCAAGTATCCGCTATTGTATTGTCAATATCAATAATATAAAGTTGTGCTTGTGGCTTCAACTTGCTGCAGATAAGCCAAAAACGAATCCATGAAACAAGAAGTGATATGGGGGCAAAACTTCTTAAAATACCGGATTTGACTTTATTGAAAAACATCACGAAAGCTTTGTAAAATATAGTCGTTTTCTGCTTTTGACCGCGATGCCAAGCGAATATAATCTCCTTGCAAACCTATCTTGTCCTCACAGGTTCTCACGTATATTCCATACTTAATCAATAACAAACTTACAATTTCAGCAGATGAGCGACCTCCAATAATTTCCACCAATACAAAGTTTGCCTTGCTCGGATACACTCTAATATTGGGTATCGTTTTCAAATCGGCAATAAACTCCATGGTTTCAAGAATATACTTCACACGAACCTTTTCGTAGTTATAAGCAAAATCAGCTCTGGTGTAAAGTCTAAAAAAATACTCCGCTAAACCGTTCGAATTCCATAAATAGCCTGTTTTAAGGAGTGTACTTACCTTTTCTTTTTGCATAATGCCATACCCCGCCCTTACACCTGCAATTCCAAAATCTTTCGACATGCTTTTGAGTACAATCAAGTTTGGAAATTCTTCTACCCAATTGCCAGTGGAAATTAATCTAAAAGCCTTGTCTTCATAAGCAAAATGAATAAAACTTTCGTCAATGATAATGTTTTTGACAAAATGTAACTCCGTTACAATATGCCTCAATTCATCAGTAGTTAAATAGGCCCCATTGGGATTATTCGGATTAATTAAGACAATGGTATCGGGCTGCTCTTCTTTAACTCTTGAAATATAACCTTCAATATCAATTGCATAATCATGCTCTTTCAGCAACTGATTATACACTACCTCAACACCCTCTTTTGCGTATTCATAATAGGATGAAAACGTAGGAATATTAATGAGGATTTTTTTCTCCGTAAAGTTATGTACAATGGCTTGAATAATTTCAATTGCGCCATTACCAATGAAGATATGCTCGGGTTTGAGTTTTAAAAAATCGGCTAATATCTCAGCGATAACAGCATTCTGAGATGGATACCACTCTAATAAATCGCGAATTTTTCCTGTTTCAACAATTTCGTGGTTAAAATATTCAAGAAACAATTCCGTGGCATACGGATTTGATAAAAAACATGCATCTACTTTAATATCAAGCTGAGGTAACTTTTGTTTAAATGTAAATATACTGGGTGAATGCGAACCTGCTTCTTGTTTAAGCTTTAAAATTTGTGCTGCAAGAACTTGCTCACTTGGAGTAAATATAGCCATGTATTTAGTTTTTATTCGACTTCAACTACTGTGCTTTGAAACACTCTAATTTTAGCCAAGTAACGAGCGAATTTAACAATTATCATCATTAATAAAATACTGTATATAAATCCGATGAAAGCATTAATCCAACCTGGCAACAAAAAGACCAACCATGCCAACCAAACAGCATCTAAGGAGCCATTGTTAAGCGGAAATTGTTTCATAAACCAAATGGATAAAAAACAGAGCAATAAAATATACAATAGGTAAGGTAACGACCACAGTGGTGTAATGATAAACCACGCTGCTAAACCAGGATTAATATTCCACCTGCCCACAAACTCCTGTTGAGGGAAAAAAAAGTCAGTTAATACAACCCCTAAATTAAAGGGAGCCTGAATACCTAGTGCTTTTCTATAAGCCAATTGAGGAAGACCGTCTTGCCAAAAAGGTAGTATTGCGCCTTGTTCGTTGAGTAGGATAATTTGATCTCTGTAATGCAAAATCTCCACAACAATAGAGGTGTATTGTAACCTCCCAATTAAATGGGTAATTCCTTCCTCTAAAAACTCAAGATATCCTCGAGATTCGATTACTTGCATGAAAATGGTAAAAAAACCATCAGTAACCCCGCTGTTGGAACCCACTGTTCGGAGCACCAGTTTGATGTAGAGTAAATACGGATATAAAAAAAACATGAGCACACCAAGTAAGGTTATTAGCCCATAGTTAATCTTGCCTTTACGCACCATTTGACACCACTCAAAAAACAATACAAAAAGGTAAACTGCTGCCCATCCTCTTAAAATATTTGAAATCAAATATGCAATTAAGTTGTATTTAAACATTGACGTGTTTCGGAACTGGCCGTAATACACCAAAAAAATCATATCGACTGGTGTAAATATCCAAAAAAACAGTAATGGAGATTGTGTTTTTTGGGTAGATCCTGCAACATTTACCCCCTCTACTAAATTGAAAATAAGGTACGTAATTTGAAGCACCAGTAAAATGTATCCGGCAATCTTAGCGGCCCGTTCATTGGTTGTTAAATCAATAAATTGGCTCACCTTTATTTTGGAAAAGAACTGATAAATAGGTTTTAAGAAAACAAAGTAAGAGAGCACAACAATTCCAGAAGCCAACCACAAATCAGTAACACTAAACAAGCGTGTTGTTACCACATCACCAATTAATGTATTGGTGTTGTACATAATGATTGTTGCTATCACATTAGCTGTGATATAAGCAATCAACCAAATTCTGTATTCTGGTTTAAACCCAATCATTTCATTTTTCTTCTTTAAACATTCGAATTATTGTTTCTCGAATATATGACGAAAACAAACCTCCAGTAACAATTAATGCAAGGGCTACACCTGATAAATATAGCAAGATGCTTATTCGATTGGTTTCAGAGATTGGGCCTAATGAACAAACATAGGCAACCGCTATCATCGAAACTACTGAAAGCACAATGTCCTTACCGTACCATTGGGCGTTTAACTGTTTATTAAATGAATGATGAATGATTGGAACCCATATTAAAAAATACAAACAGTTCATGATAAGCCACACATAACCAGCTCCAATCCCTCCAAAATTGGTAACAAAATAGATGATAGCAGGAATAAGCAAACACACAAACCCAATATTACCCCAAATATGGAACCGTAAGTTTCCTTTGGCATATTGTAAATAATAAGGAAAGGCAGAAAGCGCCAATAAAAAATTGCCTATACTATACAGTACCAAATATGGAGAAGCTTGTTGTACCAAAACTGCGTTGCCAGACCATGCATAAATAACAAATCGTGAAAAAAACGTTAATACAAGTGCGATGCTACCTACTCCTGTTACAATTAATTGTGTTGCATTTCGATATACTTCAATTAACGCTTGTTGCTTACCCTCGGCTTCGAGAGTAGACATGCGTGGGATGATTGCAGAACTGATTGGGCCACTCACCAATGTAATGCCACCAGCCAATTGCACTGCAATGGTAAAGTATCCAAACTCTGACAAGGTTAGTAATTTCGATAAAAGGAGTTTGTCCATTTGGGTTACCAACACCCAAACAGCACTCGTGAAGGCCAAGGATAGAGAAAACTTAAGCGCTGTTTTTAAGTATACGTTCGCATCTACTTCATTGAGTGGCTGTTCGTCTCCTTTAGGCAATAATCGTTTTACCTTAATAGATAAGCAAACCCACTCAATACAAACAACCAATAATTGATAGGTAAAAAAAACGATTATCGAATTCGAAAAGTACAATGGTATAAAAACCACAACAAACCTTAAGGTGTTAATCAAAGCATTAAAGGAACTTAACCATTGCAAAGCTTCATATCCATTTACCAAAGCTTTATAAAACCCCGAAAACCATCTAATCACGACAATAAAAGCAATTAAAATCAATGAAAGTTGAATAACCTCACTGCTTAAAAACGCTGCTTTAAACCAATAATTGGAAATGGTAAATGATGCTGTAACAAACAATACCAAAAACAACAGACCTAATGCTAAAAAGTACTTACGAAGTTTTGCAAATAACAAAAGCAAAAGATTGGCCGATGTGGCTCCTCCTCTGTAACGCGAAATTTCGCGTGCCAATGTAGGCGACATTCCTAGGTCTAAAATAGCTAACCATGCTTGCATCATCGAAAAAAAACCCACAATGCCGTACGCTTCAGCACCAACAACTTCGAGCAGTTTTGGTAATGTTACTATGCTAATACCAATAATGTAAAGTTGGCTTGCATAGTTAAAGGTTACATTTCGTTTAAGCGACATTTATTATCTTAGTTTTCGCAGGGAACTGCCAACATAGGTGCCAGGTTCATCAATATTTTGGTAAACAACTGTTCCAGCGCCAATAACAACATCATCGCAAATCTGAATAGTAGGCTTTACGATGCAGCCAGCCCCTAATTGCACGTATTTGCCAATTCTTACTCCACCTGCCAAAACACATTGTGGTCCAATTTCTGAAAATTGACCTATACACACATTGTGATGGATATAACTTCCGGCATTAATCAATACTCCATCTTCTATAATCACTTCTGGAAAAATATGTGCGTGGTGCATAATGTTCAGCCCTTTACCCAATTGCACGTTTAAGGTACTTATCAATGACAAAGTTGATATAACCGAAAATGGGGTTCCACCATTTTGCAATCCAATCTCAAACAACAATTGTCGCACTCGAGGAGATCCAACTGCTATAATAAACTCAGGTGTTTTTTTAAATTGTTCTTGCAGCTCTTGAACATGGTTAATTATCTTGTAACCAAATTTACTTGGATGCGCATTTGGGGTGTTATCAAAAAATAGAATCGAATCAGAGGCAATCGTTTTAGCCGCTAATAACACATCCAGAACCTCAGATGCATGACCTCCTGCCCCTAATATAACCATATCAATTGTTTTGAGCTCTTAATAACAACCGTGCAATCATCCTTATATCTTCAGGCGACATATGATAATAAAGCGGCAAACAAAGTACCCTTTTAGAAATGTTTTCACTAACTGGTGTCGACTGTTTATGAACATAAGACAACTGGTTCAATGATGGGTAAAAATACCTGCGTGGGTAAACATAGTTGCCATTTAATGCAGCAACCGCTTTTAATAATGCTACCTCTGATTCAAACACAATTGGATAGTAAGCATAGTTATACTTCGAATTGGTTGTAATAGCCGGCTTTTGAACACGTAATCCTGCCAAGGCTTCATCATATAGTGAGGATGCCTCTTCTCTGCTTTTTAAAATATCGTTAACAATAGCCAAATTACACAAACCCATGGCAGCATGAAATTCTGAATTTTTACCGTTGATTCCTACTCCTTCAAATGCTTCGGGTCCGTTGTGCCCAAAATTGCGCATATGCGACATGGTCTTGAGCAACTCTGGTGATTGTGTAAATACAGCACCACCTTCAATGGTATGAAATAACTTAGTTGCGTGAAAACTGGTGGTACTAATATCTCCAAACGCAAAAATCGATTGTTGCTTGTATTGTGTACCAAAACAATGTGCTGCATCATAAATCACTTTTAAATTGTGCTTACGAGCAATTGCTTCAATTGCATCTACATCACATGGGTTGCCATACACATGGGTTGCCAATATGGCAACAGTATTGGGGGTAATTGCTTGCTCAATTAATGCAGGATTGATGTTAAGTGTACGCTCATCAATATCGGCAAACACTGGAGTAAAACCTTCCCAAGCGATACTCGAGGTGGTTGCTACATAAGAAAAAGGCGTTGTAATCACTTCTCCTTTTGTAACACCAATTGCTTTTAAGGCAATTTGCAATGCAATGGTTCCATTGTTTAGGTAAAGTAAATGGTTTAATCCTAAATACTCTTTTAGTTTTAGTTCAAGTTCATTTACCAAAGGACCATTATTGGTAAGCCAATTGCGCTCCCAAATACCCTTTAAATAATGAGCATACTCTTCAAATGAAGGTAAGTTTGGCTTGGTTACGTTAATCATACAGTTGCATTGATAAATGATTGATTGTTTTTAAACCATGCATAGGTTAACGTGAGTCCTTCGGCAAAACGCACTGTAGGCATATAATCCAAAAGCTCTTTGGCCTTACTAATATCTGCTAAACTATCTCTGATATCTCCTGCCCTTGCATCTCGGTGTATTGCCTTTATTTGTTTTTGTTCGATTGAACATAAAATATCAAACATTTGTTTAACCGATGTACGGTCGCCTACTGCTACATTGTATACCTGATTAATGGCGTTTGGATTATCCGTCAGCATTGCCTTTAGATTAGCTTGAACGGCATTGTCAACATAAGTAAAATCGCGTGTTTGCAAACCATCCCCATTGATATATGGCGATTGGTTAGTGAGCAATGCTTGAATAAACAGTGGAATTACTGCTGCGTAGGCTCCATTTGGATCTTGTTTAGGGCCAAAAACATTGAAGTAACGCAACCCAATTGTGCGGATACCAAACGACTGAGCAAACACAGTTGCATACAACTCATTTACATATTTTGTAACTGCGTAAGGTGATAGTGGATTTCCAATAACCGATTCTATTTTTGGCAATTGTTTGCTATCTCCATATGTTGAAGAAGATGCTGCATAAACGAATTGTTTCACCTTTTCATCACGCGCTGCAACCAACATATTTAAAAAACCACTAATGTTTACTTCGTTTGTGGTTATTGGATCATGTAACGAACGTGGTACCGAACCCAGGGCTGCCTGATGCGAAACATAATCGATTCTGTGACAAGCCTTTTTACATGTATCAATGTCTCGAATATCACCATCTATAAATTCGAAGGAAGGATGGTTGCTAAATTGTTCTATGTTTTTATAAAAACCTGTACTCAAATTATCAAGCACCCTTACTTTAGCAGCACCTTTGTTAAGTAAAGCTTCAACCAAATTTGAGCCAATAAATCCAGCTCCCCCAGTAACTAAAAAGGCAGATTCTTGAATATGTTGCGTGTTTTTATCCATGTAAATGAAATTACTTCAACTGGTAAATACGTTCAATTATATCCACAACCTTTAATCCCTCCAATGCATTTGTGCTTATAGTTGCCCTTCCTTGCAATACATCCACTACATTTTGAATCACATAATGGTGGTTTTGTGCCGACCCTTTGTATGCACCATAATCATTGCCAGGGTTTGTTGGCGCCAATTGGGGCATTTGATAGTCTTTAACATGGCAATATTCAACCTCATTCATGTATTGCCCGCCAATTTTGATACTTCCGTTTTCAGCAATAATGGTCATGCTGCTTTCTAAGTTTTGATTCCAAACCGAAGTAGAATAATTGAGCGAGCCCATACCACCATTCACAAAATCAAAACTTACAAAACCGCTGTCTTCAAAATCAGTAAGTGTTGCATGGTTAAAGTCATTGAATTTGGCTTTAATATTTTCAATATCACCAAACAACCAATACATAATATCAATAAAATGAGAGAATTGGGTAAACAGAGTTCCGCCATCTAAGTCTTTTTTGCCATGCCAGCTATCTGGCTTGTAGTAACGATCATCACGGTTCCAATAACAATTAAGTTGAACCATAAACACCTTGCCCAACTTACCTGAATCAATTAATTCTTTAATCCAAACTGAGGGTGGTGAGTACCTGTTCTGCATTACCGCAAAAACTTGCTTATGCATATGTAATGCTTTGTAAATAACCTTCTCAGCATCGGCACGTGTTAACGCCATTGGTTTCTCGATAACCACGTGCATGTTTGCACCCAATACATCAAGTGCATGTTGAGCATGAAATCCATTAGGAGAAGCAATATTTACAACATCGCATTCAATACCTGATTGAATAAAGTCGGCTAACGAAGCAAAAAAAGGCACATTGTATGCATCAATTCCTAAGGATGCTTTAGGTTTTACATCAATCAATGCAACCAATTCCGATTGCTCGTTTCGGCTAATCATTTCGGCATGTCGTTTTCCAATATGCCCACAACCAATTACAGCAAATTTTATTTTCTGTTTCATTTTTTATGATTCGTTCATTATTCGGTTGTATACTCTTTTAAAGTATAAAACCAATAAGCTTAAAAATCCCCCCAATAATCCCCCGATAATAGCCGATGTTAACTTCCCTGCTTTCTCAAATCGAAGAGGTAAAACAGGTGCATCAATTACCTGAACCAACGGTTCGTCTTTTAACAACATAAGCTTAGCCAATTCTAAATTTTTAAGCAACTCGCCATACATGGTCATTAATATTTCAACATTCATTTTTTTCTTGGCCATTGGAATGCTTGCTTGCACGCGCGCTAAATTTTGATTTTGATCTTGGCTGATGGCTGCCCCATACATTTCTTCATTTAGGGCAGTTTTAACAGAATCGAGTCTGTTTTGCAACAAGTTTACATTGCTCCGACTCTTTTGGGTTTTTATTTCTACATAATATTCTGAAACATTTCGCACCAACTGCTCCGTAAATACTTTTGAAAACAACTCATGTTTACTCTTGAACTGCACGCGGTATATGGTGAGCTTTTTATCTATCTTATCTACTTGCAGTTGTCCCTTTTTTATTTTGGTCACAACTTGCAATACAACACTGTCCTGTTCTTGGGTAAATGCATGTGTATCTGAAATAGTGAATACAATCCCTTTCTCCAACAAGTCCTCTTGCATACCATAGGTGCTCAAATAGGTGTTTAACAAATAATCTTCTGTCCCATTCAAGTTCACTTTGGTTAATAAAGTTTTTCTAATCAGGGTATTCGATTTGATTAACTCTAAAATATTGTCGCCTGCAAATACCCCACCTTCATTTTTACCCAAATCAACTCCGAACTGACTTGCTATACTGGCGTACGCACCTAACATTCCACCCTTTTCCTCAAGTGCAAAGGTGGTTTCGGCCAAGTATTTTTTATTAGAAACAAATCCAATCAACAAGCCGATGCTGCCACCCAAAAATCCTACAAGGCAAATTGTTTTCCAATACCCCAAAAAGTAGCGTACCAAGTTCTGGGTATTTATAATGAGTTCTTTTGCTGTAATCTCTTCGTTTTGTTGCATATACTTGCTATCGATACAGTGAGGTAATTAGAACGGCTATCGTTACCAAGCTAGTTAAAATTGTGACAGTTTCAACAGCAGATAACTTTTTGCGTTCATCTTTAGGAGGAACAATTACTTCGCATCCGGGAAGTACCTTTGGGTGGTTTCTAAAAAATAAGAACTTAGACGTTGCATCAGCTGACCCATTTGCATATACAACATAAATACCTCTTTTGAGTGCCTTATTACTGTATCCTCCTGCACCGTTAATATATCTTTTCATTCGTTTGCCTTCATACCGTATCCTAACAGGATAAAGTACCTCTCCTGAAACTTTAACTGTTTGCAACAATCGCGGAATACGAATCACGTCACCATCCTCTAATAACAAATCATACTTTGATCCTGGATTCTTCATGATTTTTTCCAAATCAATTCCAACCATTGAAACACTTTCATCAATATTTGCCTCTAAAAGTTCAATACGCGTTGTATCATCTGTTTGTTTTTGCAATGCCTCTTTCTTTTGCTTGCGTATCAATTCTTCTACCCTATCTTTTTTCCGGATTCTAATTAAAGATGCTCCTTGAACATACCCATTTTCGGTTACGCCTCCAGAGCGTTTAATTACGTCAGAAATCCGCTCACCATTTGAACTTAACGCATATTCTCCTGGATGGTATACTTCCCCTTCAAGTAATGCTTTACGTTGAGGCTGGTAGCCAGGCAAGGTGTATACCGTTACTACATCGTAAGGCATTAACGTAAACGAAGACTGCGTTTTTAAATCACGTTGAACTACATATGTAAACACTTGAGTAGAATTCATCCCTGCACTCACGCTATCGTTTTTAACCCTGCGTGCCACCTCAATTTTATTTACATCAGCATTTTCCCTCATTCCTCCAGCTGCAATAATTAAATCCTCTACCCGTGCATTTTCAGCAAATGGATAAGAACCAGGCTTAAGTACAGCACCTCCAATTGTCAAGTTGTAATCTTCTTTCAACGCAAGTTTTGAGTTGATTTCAACCATGTCTTCACGTTTTAAAGGAATATCTTTCCCTTTTAGAACCTCAGAAACATCAAATGAAATAACCTCAGCTGTATTGTCTTCCTTTATCCTGTAAATAATTGCCCTTGATAAAAAAGCGTCTTCTTTAATTCCTTCTGCTTTCTGGATAAGCTTACCCACTGTAAGGCCGTCTTCTAAAGCAAATATACCAGGTCTAAAAACAGCACCTCTTATTTCAACCCTATTTGCAAAACGGTCGAGTGTTTTGCCTACAGTAAATTCATCACCTGCTTGCGCAGTGAAGAATGAGAACATTTCGGCAGGCACGTCTGCAACACTTTTTTCTTTACCCGTATTTCGAATAATTTTGATTCGATCACGATAGGCATTGTTACTAAAACCACCTGCAAAGTTGATTAAGTCTTTAAGCGTTTCTTTGGACGTCATCTCGTACAATCCTGGTCGTTTTACTTCTCCTTTTAGCTCCACTCGCACTTGGTAAGGCGAAACCTTAATTACATCTTGATCTTGCAAACGAATATTGCTTTTGGTATTTCCATTTAACAACAGTTCGTAAACGTCAACTGTAGACACCAATTTACCAGACCTGATTACTTGAATATTCCTGAAAGAACCATTTTGGTTTGGTCCTCCAGAAGCATAAAGCGCATTAAAAACGGTAGCTAACGAACTTAATGTGTAAGTTCCAGGTGTATTCACCTCTCCTAATAAAGTGACTTTAATGCTGCGAATGTTACCCAATGTAACATTTACTGAGGTTTGCCCGCTACTAATTCCGGCATAAATGGCGCCCAATGATCGTACAATTTTTTTCTTGGCTTGCTCTATGGTATTTCCTGAGACCTGCACAGGACCTACGTTCGGAATGCGAACATATCCATCGGGAGTTACCTTAACTGTATACGTAGCCTCTGAAAATCCAAAAATATCAATAACCAACTCGTCATCAGGTCCAAGCTGGTAATTTGCAGGAGTGGCGATACGCAAATTAGGCTCAAAGGTTAACTTATCATTGGTAAATAAGTCTGCTCCAAATATAGGGGAACCCTCAACCTTAGGTTTTCCATTTGTTGTTGGCTGATCCGTTGGTTTGCGTTCGCTTGGGGTGGCTTCTGGCCGGTTCTGACCCGCTGGAGAAGTCGATAACGTGCTTAATCGCTTAGTTAATTTATTGATTTCTGCCACAGGCATTCGCTTATCTTTAGCCAACTTTTCAATATCAGCTATGGTAAGTCCGCGTTGCTTGGCTTGGCGCATGAGTTCTTGAAGTTGCTCGTCAGTAAGGTTATCAACTTGTGTTTGCTCAAAATTTTGAAGGCTCACAATAGGTCCTTGAGCCCAAACTTGAATTGAACTCCATAACAATAAAGCAACTAAAAGGTGCGAAAGTTGTTTCATCTATTTTGTGGTTTGGCTTGGAAAGGTACTGATTAAACTTAACATAACAACTAGATGCAGGTAATTCATGTTCACTGCAATAAAAAATTGTTACAATCTTTTGTCAACCAAATGTTTAGGCAAAACTCCTTTTACATCAAATACCACCGATACGGGCTTGCGTAGCGATTCGATATCAACTGAACTGAATTCTGCGTGTGATACTGCCATAATAATGGCGTCAAACTGCTGATGTGCTGACTCGGAGAGTGAATTAATAATATGCAAACCATACTCTTCGTGCACACTTTCTTTCTCAGCCCAAGGATCGAGTATGGTTAAATCAAGGTGGTAATTGGTTAAAGCAGCAATTATATCGACAACTCTGGTATTGCGCACATCGGGGCAATTTTCTTTAAATGTAATCCCCATCACAAGTACTTTTGCATCACGCACAGGTATTTGCTTTTTTACGATAAGCTTTATGGTTTCATCCGCAACATAAGAACCAATGCTATCATTGAGCCTTCTTCCCGCCAATATAATCTCTGGATGGTAACCCACTTCTTGAGCCTTTTGAGCCAAATAATAAGGGTCTACACCAATACAATGCCCACCTACTAAACCTGGCTTAAATTTTAAAAAGTTCCACTTAGTACCTGCGGCCTCTAATACTTCATTTGTATCAATGTTAAGTAAATTGAAAATCTTGGCCAATTCATTAACAAAGGCAATATTGATATCACGTTGTGAGTTTTCAATAACCTTAGCAGCTTCTGCCACTTTAATACTGGTTGCTTTAAATGTTCCTGCTGTAATAATAGAACGGTAAACAGCGTCTACCTTATCAGCAACCTCTGGTGTTGAGCCAGAGGTTACTTTCAAAATTTTGGCAACCGTGTGTTCTTTGTCACCTGGATTGATACGCTCAGGCGAATATCCGCAATAAAAATCTGTATTAAACTTTAAACCCGAAACACGTTCAAGAACAGGAACACATTCTTCCTCGGTTGCTCCCGGATACACCGTTGATTCGTAAACAACAATATCCCCTTTTTTCAAAACTTTACCCACCGTTTCACTTGCCTTCACAAGCGGTGTCAAATCAGGCTTATTGTACTTATCAACTGGTGTTGGAACTGTTATCACAAAAAAGGTACAATCCTTTATTGATTCCAGTTCATTTGCGTATTCTAAATGTGCGGCCGACTTAAGTCCTTGTTCATCAACTTCGAGTGTTCGGTCAAAAAAATTACGCAGTTCCGCAATTCGTTGTTTATTAATATCAAATCCAACAGTATGGTATTGTTTCCCGAATTCAACTGCTAAAGGCAATCCCACATAACCAAGTCCAATAACAGCAATTTTTGGCTCTTTCTTCATATATAACGCAATACTAGTAATCTTAATTTTCCGCGCAATATAACCGAAAATACCTTTATACCAATTGGCTGTTTAACATGAGTTTTACTTTTTTGAATAAACGATGCAACTCATTTTACCATATTACTGTCTTTGCTAACTGGTTTTCAATTACAATTATTCTGCTATATTCGCGACCCTAATAATGACAAACACCAACACCTACCTTAGATTCACTGCGTTTTTTATAAGTTTATTTCTTGGCTCATCCCTTGTATTTGCCCAACAAGGAACCGGTGAAATTAGAGGCTTTGTATATGATAAAGAAAGTGGCGAGCCCATGATTTTTACCAATGTGTTTTTGCGTGATGTGTGGATTGGAAAGCCAACAGATATTAATGGTTTTTATGCCCTCTCAAAATTGAAACCTGGAGCATATACCCTTCAATGTTTTGCCATTGGCTATGATACTGCTACATATAAAGTAGAGATTAATGCAGGTAAAATTACAACCCAAAATATTTACTTGGTCAAGCGCACCCAAAACCTCAAGGAGGTGCAGATTACAGCAGAAAAACAAAAAGCACAAACCGAAGTCAAAATTTCAAACATCACCATAACCCAAAAGGATTTAAAACAACTACCCTCATTCGGTGGTGAACCCGATTTAGCTCAATACCTGCAAATTCTGCCTGGCGTGGTTTTTACGGGCGATCAAGGTGGGCAACTTTATATAAGAGGTGGACCTCCCGTGCAAAATAAAATTTTGTTGGATGGAATGATTATTTACAATCCCTTCCATTCAATCGGCTTGTTCTCTGTATTTGATGCAGATATTATTAGAAGTGCTGATGTATTTGCGGGAGGGTTTAATGCGCAATACGGTGGCCGTATTGGTGCTATTGTTGATGTAACAACACGTGAGGGAAACAAGAAACAATTCAGTGCTAAAGTATCAGCCAATACCCTCACTAGTAAAGCATTAATTGAAGGGCCTATCAAAAAATTTACCGAAGGTGGTGGAAGTGCTTCGTACATTCTTTCATACAAAACAAGCTACTTAGACCAGACATCTAAATTGTTTTACGGTTATGCCGACCCAGATAATATAACAAATGGTTTGCCTTATTCATTTAATGATTTGTATGGCAAACTCTCATACATAGGAGATGGAGGAAGCAAGGTGAACTTTTTTGGGTTCAACTTTGCTGATAATGTGAATTTACCACAAACTAAATTTAATTGGAATGCACGTGGTATAGGAACCAACTTTTTTGTGGTACCTGAAGGTTCTACTATTATCAACGGAAATATTGCTTATTCGGATTATGATATGGAACAGAAAGAAGCTGACGGATTCCCACGAAGCAGCGGAATCAGTGGCTTTAATGTGGGACTAAATTTTACGAATTTCTTCGGCAAAGATGAAATCAAATATGGATTTGAAATCAATGGGTTTAGAACTAAATTTAGTTATGTAAACGCTTACGGATTAGGATTGAGCCAAGACGAATCAACAACCGAGTTGGCTGGTTTTGCCAAATACCGTATTGTACGCAAACGATTAGTAGTTGAGCCTGGATTGCGTATTATGGCTTATGCATCGCTCGGCAATTATTCATTTGAACCACGTTTGGGCATTAAATACAATATCACAGATCGTATTCGGGTGAAGGCAGCGGGTGGGTTGTATTCACAAAATTTGTTAAGTGCTGTTTCAGACCAAGATGTTGTAAACTTATTCTATGGTTTCTTATCAGGACCTGATGATTTGCCTGAAACATTTGACGGAAAAAACATTACCCATAAAATGCAAACAGCAATTCATTATGTTGGCGGTTTCGAGTTTAATGTTGGAAACCATGGAGAGATTAACGCTGAAGCATTTTATAAAGACTTTACCCAGCTTACCAATATTAACCGCGATAAACAGTTTGAAAATACTCCTGAAAACGCAGGCGTTCCAGACAGACTCAAACAAGATTATATTATTGAAACAGGATCGGCTTATGGTGCTGATATTACCTACAAATACGAATACAAACGTTTTTATTTTTGGGCGGTATATTCCCTTACCTACGTTAACCGCTTTGATGGTATAAGGGAGTACTTCCCGAGTTTCGACAGAAGACACAACATCAATTTAGTTGGATCAATTGCTTTTGGCAAAGAAGCCAGTTGGAGTTTAAACACACGTTGGAATTATGGTTCTGGTTTTCCATTTACCCAAACCCAAGGCAGTTACGAATCCCTTAATTTTAATAATGGTATTACAACCAATATCTTAAATCAAAACGGTCAACTCAACAATTATTTTAGGGATTTTAATACCGGACGTTTGCCAAGTTTCCACCGACTTGATGTGTCACTGTCTAAAAAAATAAAATTCAAAAATAAACAACAACTTACCTTAATTGCCTCGGTTACCAACGTATACAATAGGCAAAATATATTTTATTTCGATAGAAGTAACTTTAGGCGTGTAGATCAGTTGCCTATTATGCCCACATTGGGGATAAATTTCTCCTTTTAACCAAACCAGTGCATATAGTTTTGAGCGTAACTACGTTCATTCAATATGCGCATTATCAAAATATTTGGGCTTCTTACATTGTTGGTTTTATGGGGCTTGCTACCTGCAAATGCTCAGCGAACCGAAGTATATGAAAACACGATACGCTTCTATAATAGAGGCCTTGAACTGTTTGAAAAAGAAAAATACAGCGCTGCACAAAAACATTTTACGTGGTATGTTTCGATTGCAGCCGATCGCGAAACCAAAATTAATGCAGAGTATTACGCTGGGTTGTGCGCAATGGAATTGTTTAATCCGGATGCGATTAACTGGTTAAATGGTGTTGTATTAAAGTACCCCGAGCATTCCAAAGCGCAATCGGCTTTGTTTAACCTTGGTAAATATTTTTACAGGGTAAAGGATAACAAAAATGCGTTAAAGTACTTAACGCAAGTGAATCCTGTTTCGCTTACACCATCTGAAAACAAGGAATTTTGGTTCACCAAAGGGTATTGCCATTTCAAAACCGATCAATTTGAAGAGTCGAAAAACTGCTTCAAACAAATTAAGGAAGAAAAAGGCAAGTACTATGATGCGGCCAATTACTATTATGCATATGTAGTATATAAGCAGGGCTCAATTGATGAAGCGTTTGATCATTTTATGCGCATTCAACAATCAAAAACGTTTGGCCCGCTCTCACAAGTTTATATTGCGCAAATTTATTTTAGCCGTAAACAATATACACAAGTTGTTTCGTTCGCTGATACAATTACCAATAAAGAGATTATTTATGATGTTGCAGGTATTGTAGGCCAATCCTATTATGAACTCCACCAATATGATAAGGCTCAACCATTTTTGGAGCGCTACAATAGCAACCCGCCTGTTTCAAAAACCAATAAAGATGTGTACCGACTTGGATACACTTACCTTCAAAATGGCATTTACGAAAAAGCCATAGAGCAACTCGGAAGCATTGCAGCCGATAAGGATACACTTTCACAATACGCTTCATTTAACTTGGCTTTGGCATACCTTAAAAGCGACAAAAAACAACAAGCCCGAAACGCATTTATCCAAGCCTATAAACTCGGTTACAATGCTGATTTAACGGAACTATCGTTATTCAACACCGCAAAACTTTCGTTTGAATTAGCCTACCAACAAGACGCGCTTAAAGACTTGGTAAAATTTGTAAATGATTATCCTGAGTCAGCATATATTGATGAGGCCAATACCGCACTTGGCGAGTTATTGTTAAGCACAAAAAACTATAAAGATGCTATTAAAACACTTGAAAGCATTAAAAAACCAAGTATCGACAACAACAAAGCATACCAACGGGTATGTTACTACCGTGCCGAAGAACTATACATAAACAGTGATTTCACTGGAGCAGAAACTTATTTCCGTAAGTCAATCGTTTTTGATTTCGACAAACGCCTGTTTGCATTATGCCATTTTTGGCTTGGTGAATTAAGCTATAAGAAAAATGAGTTCGAACAAAGTATTGATTGGTTTAAAAAGTTCCAACTGCTTCCTGCAATTAAAGAAACACGTTTTTACCCAATGGCCTTTTACAATAAAGGATATGCAATGCTTAAATTGGAGATGTACGTCAATGCTATTGACGAGTTGGAACAATTTATTAAAACAGATTATGCCAAAAACAATATAGAAGTTTTTACTGATGCATCCATGCGAATTGCCGATTGTTACTTTGTATCTCGTAATTATGCAAAAGCCATAGATGGTTATGAAACCATCATCTTAAAGAAGTTAAACGGATCGGATTATGCGTTGTACCAACAAGCAATGATTTTGGGCGTACAAAACAAGTTCGATACAAAGGTGAGTACGCTGCAAACATTAATTAACAACTATCCAAAATCAACATATATTGATGATGCCGTTTACGAAATGGCAAATGTGAAGTTGCTAAATGAAAACTACCTTGAAGCATTACAAGGTTTCCAAAATATTATTGACAACTACCCTCGTAGCATGTACATCCGTAAAGCACATTTAAACAAAGGAATGTGTTACTATAATTTAAACAAAGATGAACAGGCATTAGACGCATTTAAAGTAGTGATCACGGATTACAGTACTAGTGACGAAGCCAGAAATGCATTGGCTGTTGTTAAAAATATCTTTGTGAATAAAGGTGAAGCCGACCAATACATCGAATATGTAAAGGTGCTTCCCAATATTACCCTCTCTCCTACTTACCAAGATTCAATTTCGTATGAATCGGCATTTAACAGTTACAAAAACAATGATTGCGAAAAAGCCTCAAAATCATTTGGTAATTACCTCGCCAAATTCCCAGGTGGCTTTTTTGTGCTCAAAGCAACCTTTTACAAAGCTGAATGTGATTTCAAACTCAAAAATTATGATGTAGCGTTACTTGGCTATAAATATACTGCCGACTACAATCGCAACGACTTTACTGAAAAGGCAACCAAACAAACAGCAGTGTTGTACTTTATGGCTAAGCAATATGAATCCGCATTAATTTATTACCAGGCACTTGAACGAATTGCAAGCAATCGGGAAAACATGGGAATTGCATTACTGGGAAAACTTAAATGCATAAATAAAGAATATGCTGTGAGCAAATACTTATCAGCAGCAGAGGTCGCGAATAAGTACATACAGTCAGGAGCAACTCAAAAAGAAGGACTCATCGAAGCATATATTAGCTTGGCTCGCAACTTTCATTACACAACCAACTACGTCAATTACGATTCTGCACTTATTGCTTACCAATATGTATTAAAGGAAACTAAGAATGAGTTTGCAGCAGAAGCGAAGTATGGAATTGCTGCTATCCAATTTTCAAAGAAAGAATACAAAAAGTCGAAGAAAACCATATTTGAATTGAGCGACAATTTTAGCAATTATGAATATTGGAACGCACAAGGATTTTTGCTGCTTGCCGAAATTTACCTGATTGAAAAAGATACGTTTCAAGCAAAAGCAACACTCCAAAGTATTATTGAAAATTATGAGCCAAGGCCAACCGATAATATTAACCAAACTGCGGTTAACCGTATGAAGAGTATTATTGAACAAGAAGAAAAAAGTAAGGTAAAAACTCCGGTTCAAACAGAAAAAGAAATACAAACCAACTAATCTTTAAATATGAAACGACCGATTCAGTTAGGCTTAAGCATATTGTTGTTATCATCACAAGTATTTGCGCAAGACACGTTACGCACGGATGTAGTTGATGTAGTGAAAGCATTTAAACCCATTTTGAGTGAAGCGCTTAAAATTCAAAGCAATCCCAACCCCGAAATTCCTGAAACTCCAAAACCTGTGTTTTCCTACAACGTTCCTGATAAAACTCCGGAAGGAAACCTCACCGTGTACACGATTAAACCACTTTCATTAGGTACATCCCTTTTACCCAAACTCAAAACCAATTACACAAAAGTAGGTTACGGTAATTACAATACACCTTTATTTGAAACCTACTGGAGTACGACACGCAATAAAAATTTGCAAGCTGGTGTATTTGCAAAACACTTATCATCCAATCCTTCAACTGATAGAACATTTAGCAACAATACCGCTTATGCATATGGGAAGCGTTTTTTGGCCACAGGAATGTTAAGTGCCGACCTGTATTATTACCGAAACGTGGTTAATTTATATGGACTTGCTCCTGATTTTAAAGCCTATACAAAAGAGGATATTCGCCAACAGTGGCAGTTGGTTGATGCAAAGGTTGCTTACCAAAACATTGCAAAAGACACTTCCAAACTCAACTACAAGCTAGATGGTACGCTTTACTTTTTTAACAGTGCAAAATCACTCAATTTAAACGAAACGGATTTTAAGTTGAATGGCCACTTTAACAAAAGAATTTCAGGCAATCCACTTGATGTAAAAACAGCAATAAACATTACCCAACTCAAAAATGGCGCTACCGACTACCAGCGTGTATTTGTTGATGTAAACCCAAGGTATCGCTTAAACATGGATAAGCTTTATATTAATGTAGGCTTTAACGCTACTTTGTTTAATGATAGCAGTGGAAACGAACTGTATTTTTTTCCAACTGTTGAAGCCGGCTATAACTTAATTAACAATGCCCTTACCCCCTTTGCCGGTATAACTGGAAATGTGCAGCGTAACACAATGCGCAGCATTGCTTTAGAAAATCCGTTCATTAGAAACTTTAGCTTAAACAACACAGTAAACCGATTTGAAGTGTATGGCGGATTTAAGGGAATCATTAGCCCGCAGACTTCTTTTTTGGTAATGGCTTCATTGGCCAATATTCAGAATATGTTGTTTTATGTTGCCGATTCAGCATCCTTTTATAGCCAACAAACGTTGTATGATACTCAAAACAGTAGTTTGTTTAATTTAAAAGCTGAACTTAACCACGACTTTGATAATCAGTTTTCGTTTGGATACGTGCTCAATTACTATGGATACAGCATTAGTTTAAATGCCCCATTTTCACGCCCTACATTTACCAATACCTTAAACATGGGCTATAATATGAGCGACAAGTTCTTGTGGAAAGTTCAGTTGTTCACTATGAACGCACGTGAAGGTAGGGTATTGTTGTCGAACAATGGATTTGAAGATACCCGATTAAAAGGTTTGGTAGATGTGAACTTAGGACTTGATTACCGATACTCTAAGCATACTTCGTTGTTTATCAACATAAACAATATTGCAAATAACCAATACCAACGTTGGGTAACATTGCCTGTTTATGGCATCAACATTATTGGTGGATTAGCTGTTACATTTTAACCACAACCGTTGTTAATATCGTAACTCCCAAACTATCAATGGGGTTTTATTTACATTTTGTTAAAGTGTGCCTTGGGCTGTATGTTAGCAGCACTTGTAAGGGATATTTTGCTAACAACACAACCAGCTATATGGAACCATATTCGCGACTTGCTTATGAAGCATGATTGTGTGATTGTGCCTGGATTTGGCGGTTTTGTTTGCAATCGTGAGCCTTCTAAAATTGATCAAGTGTCGCATGTCATAACCCCGCCATCTCGTAAAGTTGTTTTTAACCAAAACTTAAAAACAAACGATGGTTTGCTTATTGGTTACATTGCTGTAAAAGAACAATTGCAATACAGTGAAGCACTTATTAAGTTAAATACAATTGTGCAAAGCTTTATGGCTCAATTGGCTGAGAAAAAACAACTCACGATTGATTTCTTTGGCACATTTAGGTTAAACGCTGAAGCCAATTTTGTATTTATTCCCGACAAACGTAACAATTACCTTGACGCTTCCTTTGGACTCATGCAAATTCAAGCCACACCTGCTGCCCAACGTTTAACACGATCACCACGCACACGCATTTTTAAAGACCGCAAAGAAACAAAAGCAGCTAAACGCAACCGCAATGTATGGCCTGGCGTTTTAGTTGGGGTTTTAGTGATGTTGCTATCCATTAATGGCTACATTTTTTTAAAAGAACACTCGCTTAACGATCTTCGAATTGGCCACCAAACCATGAGTATTACCTCTTGGTTTGATTCAGTATTTAAACAAAAACCAAATCCAGTAACTGTGAATACAGACACGGTTGTGTCACAACAATCAGAAGTTGAAGTCGTGCAAGAATTACCAGCGGCATCAGATCCAACAGCCGATACAGTTATTCCTGCTGAGTTAAGTGCTAATGCGACAACCGAATCTTCGGTACTAGAATATGCCGATTTGTATGCTTTTGCTACGCATATTGGAAAACATAGAGGTACGATTTACGTTCCACATAAACATAACCAAATAGAGGAGATAATTACACCTGAAGAAACAAGTACCACCCCAGAATTGGCTAAAGTGAGCACACAATCACTTGAATCTGGATATTATGTTATTGGAGGTGTGTTCTGCAAAAAAGCAAATGCAAAACGGTTCCTAAAAAGGTTAAAAGACGCTGGGTACAATCAAGCTGAACTTTTATTAAACGAATACATCCATTGCAACAGGGTGAGCTACCAACGTTTTAGTACGAAAAAGGAAGCTGAACAATTCTGCAAACAACTATCATCTGAAAACCCAAGTGCCTGGATTTTAGAAGCTGTTTAACCCCCCTCTTTTTATTCAAAGCGTAGATGCTTTACTGACTCTCCGCTGTCTCTTAGTTCAATGAGTGAATCAATTCCGATTTGTAAATGTTTTAACACATACGACTCTGTTACCTTTTGATCACTTTTAGAAGTTTTTACCCCATCTGGTGTCATCGGATTATCGCTAACCAAAAGCAGTGCTCCTTTAGGGATTTTATTGACAAAGCCAGTAATGAATATTGTAGCAGTTTCCATATCAATACCCATTGCCCGCGTTCTTTGCAAATAGGCTTTAAAGGCATCATCATGCTCCCATACACGCCTGTTGGTAGTGTATACGGTTCCAGTCCAATAATCTACTCCATGTTTTACAATGGTGCTTGAAACAGCCATTTGGAGTCTGAAAGAAGGAAGTGCAGGTATTTCTTTCATAATATATTCATCGCTGGTTCCTTCTCCCCTAATTGCTGCAATTGGCAAAATGATATCACCCAATTTGGTTACTTTTTTGAGTCCACCACATTTACCCAAGAACAATACTGCCTTTGGAGATACTGCGCTCAACAAATCCATACATGTGGCAGCCATTGCGCTTCCCATACCAAAATTAATAATGGTTATGTTGTTGGCCGTGGCAGTTTGCATAGGTTTATCTTGGCCCATTATTTCAACGTTAAATTGTTTAGCAAACAATGAAACATAGTTGAAAAAATTGGTTAATAAAATGTACTCGCCAAATGATTCTAAGGGTCGCCCAGTATAACGCGGAAGCCAGTCGGCTACTATTTCTGCTTTGGTTTTCATGATCGGTCTTTTATAAAAGAAAAAGGCCGGCATAAAGCCGACCTTTTAGTTAACCCCTATGAAATTAATTTAACCCTAAAATTAACCTCAATTCAAATGTAGAACTTTTTTACTAATTCCAAAAAAAAAGTTAAAAATTATACGTTGAATCTAAAATGCATCACATCGCCATCTGCAACAGTATATTCCTTTCCTTCAACACGCATTTTACCAGCTTCTTTCACCGCTGATTCGGATCCATAATGCACGTAGTCTGCAAAACCAATTACCTCAGCTCTAATAAATCCTTTTTCAAAATCTGTATGAATTACTCCTGCGGCTTGTGGTGCCTTAAAACCTTTAGTGATCGTCCATGCTCTTACCTCTTGCACACCTGCAGTGAAATAGGTAATTAAATTAAGTAACTTATATGCTGATTTTATTAGCTTGGTTACACCTGATTCGGTTAATCCCAAATCGGTTAAAAATGCCATACGGTCCTCATAACTTTCCAATTGCGCTATATCAGCTTCAATTGCGGCACTAATCATAATAATTTCGGCCCCTTCATTCTTTACCGCCTCACGCACTTGATTTACATATGCATTACCATTTACCACACTTCCTTCATCTACATTGCATACATACATTACTGGTTTTTGGGTTAACAACATTAGGTCTTCTATATGCTTAGCATCTTCTTCGTTTACGGGTGCGTTGCGGGCCGATTTGCCTTGTTCTAAATGGTTTTTGTATATGAGCAAAGCAGCTTCTGCTTTGGCAGCTTCTTTATCACCAGTTTTAGCCGCACGGCTAGCCTTTTGCAGCTTTTTCTCAATTGTTTCTAAATCCTTTAACTGGAGCTCTGTATCAATAATTTCTTTGTCACGAAGTGGATTTACCGAACCATCAACGTGGATGATGTTCTCATCGTCAAAACACCTTAATACATGCAAAATGGCATCTGTTTCCCTGATAATAGCTAAAAACTGGTTGCCCAATCCTTCGCCTTTGCTTGCTCCTTTTACAAGTCCAGCAATGTCTACTATCTCTACAGTTGTAGGAACAACACGTTGTGGCTTTACCAATCGCTCTAGTTCAGTTAGCCGTTCATCTGGAACAGTAATTACTCCAACATTAGGCTCAATGGTGCAAAATGGAAAATTGGCTGCTTGCGCTTTTGCATTGCTCAAACAGTTAAATAAAGTTGATTTGCCCACATTGGGAAGGCCTACTATACCACATTTCATGCTTGGTTGATTTTTTTAATTATGACTGTTTGATAAATTGTTTCATATCCGAAATAAGTTTTTCTGCAAGGTTTTGAGCAGTGGTTTCACTCTGGCTTTCGGCATATATGCGAATAATCGGTTCGGTATTAGACCTGCGCAAATGAACCCATTCTTTATCGAACTCAATTTTTACCCCATCAATGGTATTCATGGGTTGTTTTTGATACTTGTCAATTACTTGCTTTAGCAACAAATCAATATTAATTTCTGGTGTAAGCTCAATCTTGTTTTTTGAAATAAAATAGTCGGGGTACGATGCCCTGAGTATTGAACACAATTTACCCTGCTTTGCGTAATGCGATAAGAACAAGGCAATACCAGCCAATGCATCTCGGCCATAATGAAGTTCAGGTACAATGATTCCTCCATTTCCTTCTCCACCAATTACAGCATTTGTTTGTTTCATCATGCTTACAACATTTACCTCACCTACAGCACTTGCTGCATATGTGCCACCGTGTTTTTCAGTAACATCGCGTAGTGCCCTGGTTGAGGATAAATTTGAAACAGTGTTTCCGGGTTTATAAGAAAGCACATAATCTGCAACAGCAACAAGCGTGTACTCTTCACCAAAGAGGGTGCCGTCTTCGCAAACCAAAGCCAAACGATCTACATCTGGGTCTACCACAATTCCTAAATGAGCTCCACTTCTTTTGACTACAGTAGCAATTTCATTCAGGTGTTCAGGAAGTGGCTCAGGGTTGTGCGGAAACTTGCCATCGGGGGTGCAATACAATTCAACCACCTCTTCTACACCTAAGGCTTTTAGTAATTTAGGAACGGCAATACCTCCGGTTGAGTTCACAGCATCTACGGCAATTTTGAGTTTTTTTGCCCTGATGGCTTCTACATCAACTCCTTCTAAGTTGAGTATTTTCGAAATATGGATATCGATATAATCATTACGATACGTAACGGTTCCGAGTTTATCAACCTCTGCAAATGAAAATGCATCCTGCTCACCCAAAGCAAGTACTTGTTTACCTGTTTCTTCACTAATGAACTCGCCTTGTTCATTTAATAATTTCAAAGCATTCCACTGCTTGGGATTGTGGCTTGCTGTTAAAATGATTCCCCCATCGGCATGTTCCTCAGTAACTGCAATCTCAACCGTAGGTGTAGTGGACAATCCTAAATCTACCACATCGATACCAAGGCCTTGGAGTGTTCCAATTACTAATTTGTTCACCATTTCTCCGCTCATGCGTGCATCTCTGCCCACCACCATCTTAGCCTTTGGTTTATCTGCTTTAATTAAAGTTCCAAACGCTGCTGTGAATTTGACAATATCTGTTGGTGTAAGCGCATCTCCCGGCTTGCCACCAATGGTGCCTCTAATTCCTGAAATTGATTTTATGAGTGTCACTGTATGTTTATTAAGGGTTGCGAATTTAGGATTCTACCACTGCACACACAAATAAACTGTTTAAGTACCTGAAAGTGAATATTGATTAAGGAATGTATTGGGTAATCACAAACAGATAAAGTAAACTTGCAAGCAAATGGCGCCACAAAAGGAATGGTTTAGTGAGTGGTTTAATTCACCTTACTACCATATTTTATATCAAAACAGGGACGAAAAAGAAGCTGAATTCTTTTTGCGCAATGTGGTTGCCAAACTAAATCTCACGCCCGAAAAACGCATCGTTGATTTGGCCTGCGGCAAAGGCCGACATGCCATTTTTTTAAACAACCTTGGGTTTGATGTAACCGGAGTCGATTTAGCTACAAAAAGTATCGATTATGCTAGTCAGTTCGAAAATCAGCATTTACGATTTGAAGTTCAAGACCTCAGATGCTTGCATTTTGAATCTAAGTTTGACGCTGCATTTAATTTATTTACAAGTTTTGGCTATTTTAAATCACTCGAAGAAGATCAATTGGTAATCCAAAACATCCATTCAATTTTGAATAAAAATGGATTACTATTGATTGATTTTATGAATATTGAATGTGTTATTGAAAAATTAATAAGCAACGAACAAAAAACGATTAACAATATTCATTTCACCATTCACAAATGGATTGAAGATGGATTCATCTATAAAAGAATTGGAGTGCAAGACGGCAACCAACAAATGGAGTTTACCGAAAAAGTACAGGCATTGCAGCTTGGGCACTTTGAACAACTTTTAAATACAACCCATTTCACCATACAACATGTATTTGGCAACTATGCACTTGATGCATTTAACCCAACTGGTTCTGACCGACTTATTATTGTTGCTAAGAAAAATGATTGACGCATTAAAGGAATTCGACCAACAACTGCTGCTCGCCATCAACAACGGACTTAAAAGTGCCTTATTGGATATCGTTTGCCCATTTATGCGCAATAAAAGTAACTGGTATCCATTGTATATTGTGCTTGTATTTGTTAGCTTTAAACAATGGGGAAAAAGTGCTTGGTGGATTGTAGGAGCAGCCATTGCCTTAGTATTGGTGAGCGATCAGCTAAGTGCCAATTTAATTAAAAATACAGTGCAAAGGATACGCCCTTGCAATACGCCTGAACTTAAGGGAATATTACATACAATTGTTGGTTGCAGTGCCTTTGATAATTATAGTTTTGTATCTGCCCATGCTACCAATCATTTTGCAATTGCCGTATTTTTTGGGCAATTATACAAGAGCAAATTATCATGGATGATATGGGTTGGATTGGTTTGGGCTGCCTGTATTGCATTCTCTCAAGTTTATGTTGGACTTCATTTTCCACTTGATGTCATTTGTGGAGGAATTTTAGGAAGCGCACTTGGATGGATTGCTGCCAAATTCATTAACCAAAAAGTAACAACCAACACATGAATTGGTCAATCATATTCTTATTTGCAGCCCCTTTTATTGGTGGCATCATTGCTTTAAACAAAGCCAATGCAAACGACTCGTTGTTAAAAGTTTTTTTAGCCTTTGCAGGTGGTTACATTTTTTCTATCACCATTATTCATCTGCTTCCCGAAATATTTGAAGCTGGAGCTGACGCGGCTGGAATCATTGTACTTGCAGGTTTCTTTTTTCAAGTTTTTATTACCCGAATTTCTGACGGAGCTGAGCACGGCCACTTGCATTTACACCAGCACCATCATAACATGGCGCTTCCATTGGGTTTGTATATTAGTATGTGTTTTCATGCATTTTCAGAAGGCTTACCGTTGGGTATTATTCAAGATGGTATCCAAACCAACCAAAGTTTAACCATCGGAATCGCCATGCATGAACTTCCTGCTTCGTTTGCACTTATAAGTATTTTAAAAAGTGAGCACCTCAAAAAACAATTGGTTTGGTTACTATTAGTGGTTTACGCATGCATGGCACCCATAGGATTACTTGTGAGCCAAGAACTAAGTTCAATTTTGAATGAAGGTATTTATACCCGTTTGTTGGCATTTGTTGCGGGCATATTTTTGTTCATTTCCACAACAATTTTGTTTGAAAACAGCGAAAACCATCAATTTAACGGACGTAAATTAATCGCAATTTTAGGAGGAGTAACCTTGGCTCTTGTTATTTATTGGAGCGGACTTAGCCACTAACTATCTTTTAGGCGCAAGTTTTACATCTAGCTTAACCGCAATTTCCTCTGCTATTTTTGCGACAACCAGCTTTGGAATCTCAATACGGTGATCTGCAACTTTCACTTTAAAGTCAGATACAATGCTAACCAGTCCATCTTTAACTGTAATAGTTCCCGGAATGGTTCGCTCTTGCTCTACACCATGTATGTTTAACTTGCCAGTAACGGTTACTTTGTATTCACCATCTTTTGTTAAATCTATCGCTTCGTTGATTTTCCCTTTAAACGTGCTGTTTGGATATTTTTCACTTTCCATGTATTTTTCGTTAAAATGCTCTTGCATCAACTTGTTTGGAAATTCAAAAGTGGTGTTAGCTACATTAAATGCCACTTCGCGTGTTTGTAAATTAACCACACCAAGTACTTTTCCTGATTGGGCTTGAATATCTTCAACAGGAGTGCTTGAAAAAAAACTAATGATCCCTGTTGATGTGGAAGCCAACTGGGCATTTACTCGATTTGTTGCAATTGAAGTTACAGCCAATAGGCTAAGAAAAATTGTTCTAATGTTCATCGTCATTTGGTTATTGATTGGTTTGTATCTGTTGTATAAGATCTGTATCGGTTGAATCTGTTTCCGTCTTGTTTTCTTGAACTGGAGATTCCTGCTCAATCATTTTTTTAAGCCATTTAATTCCCAACGTTGCTATCAAATACTTAAGCGAAGATAACAATACTTTGCCATTTAAGGGCTTGCCTTTTCCAACACCAATTGCAAGTTCAGCGACTACAGGCAACAAACCAGGTTCCAAGGCATTAAGCAAACCTGTAGCTACTTTCTTATTTTTAAAAGGATTAACCTGATGCCAAACCAAAGTACGAAAATGCGACCTCAAAAATATCCATCGTTGTTCCAATTGCTTTTCGTGTTGGGCAAGTTCCATATTCAGCCTCATTTTGTAAAGCTGTAAGTCATTCATGTTTTTAATTCTTCCCATTTTCATCCTCCTCTTCGTACAACAATGCCACAACCCAATTGCTCACTGGGGTTAGGATAAATTGCCTTTTAAATATAAAAAAGAATACAAATAATAGTGCATAAAAACAAGCTACGGCACCAAATCCAACTGCATTGTTTTGAACATAACCACCTATTAAAAATGCAGCCATTAAACTTCCAAACAATACCACCAACACAAATAACAATCCAATTAGGAGTATGGTAAACAACATGCCGGCTCCTTTTGCAAGTTTCTCTGCTGCATCAGCTTTAAGCAACTCTAGTTTGACTTCTGCATACCCACGCAAATCCGATTGCAATTCGTCAACCGATTGCAACAAGTCTTTTTCTTCATTTACCCCTTCCATTGCTTTTTCATTTGCTGTTCTAGTTCATTGAGTTCATTAGCCAAATCATCGGCAATGGCTTTACCCTTTTCTTTGATTTTATTGGTTGCTTCCTTTCCTTCTTTAGAAGTTAACAACCACGTAATACCGGCTCCGGCAAGCACTCCCGCAACAAACGTTAAAACTGAATTTGATTTTATACTCATAATTTCTGAATTCGAATATACGAAAATGAAAGGTTTACCTATATTCACATGTAAATTTAGCTTATGGAAAATAGTTTTGGAATCGACAAGCAACAATTCAAACGGGCCTTAGCACTTATAGCCTTAAACGCATTTGGTATTTTTATCATTTATTTACTAAGGGCATTTATCACCCCGTTTTTAGGCGCACTCATTTTTAGTGTAATGTTTACGCCATTTATGGATAAATTAGCTTACCAACGTAAATGGTCCGAAACAGGCGCTGCCATTTGCATTATCGTTCTCTCGTTTTTCATTATCCTAATTCCAATTTTAACCCTCTCCTATTTGTTATATGATAAAGTATCAGACGTGGCGAATGACCCTGCTTCGTTACTCGGGATCATTCACCTAGCTGACGAACGCTTTTTTGCCTTGTTTGGAGTAGAATTGTTTAACGACCAATTTATTTCCAATTTGAAACAGTTGGCCGGAGACTTAATACCAAGTTTTCTCAATGAGTTGGTTTGGATTTTAGGCAATATTGCAATGATGTACTTTATGCTGTTCTTCTTGCTCGTGCAGCGCGAAGCCATTAAGAAAGAAATCAACAATTACCTTCCATTTGATATGAACAATATTGGTGTATTGGCACAAGAGTTAAAATCAATGACACTTTCAAATGCGATTGGGGTTCCACTTATTGGCGTTATCCAAGGCACGGCAGCAGGTATTGGTTATTGGCTTTTTGGGCTACCAGATCCTTTTTTCTGGGGAGTTATTACAGCATTTGTATCGTTGCTTCCAATAGTTGGGTCAACTTTAATTTGGCTACCAGCTGCACTTTTTATAATGGCTACGGGTAATTTATGGATGGGAATAGGCATGCTTGTTTATGGTGTCATTGTAGTAATCAATATTGATAATGTGGCTCGTTTTATCATCCAAAAACAATTTGCAGATGTTCATCCACTCATTACCGTTTTTGGTGTACTCATTGGACTTGACCTTTTTGGTTTGCCTGGCCTTATCTTTGGCCCATTGATGTTATCCTATTTTATCATTTTTATAAAAATGTACCGAAAAGTGTATGCATCCACTGCATAACATTTACTTTCGCAACATGCTGCAACTTCATTACAAATCATACGGAACTGGCACCAAACACTTGATTATCCTACATGGCTTCTTAGGCTCGCTTGATAACTGGCACACTTTGGCAGGGCAATGGGGCGAAAATGGAATACATGTATGGTCGCTAGACCAACGCAACCATGGCAAATCTCCCCACAAAGAAGTGCATAGCTTGCAATTAATGGCAGATGATTTGGTTGATTTCATGAAGCAACACCAAATTCTAGAGGCAACCCTTTTGGGACATTCAATGGGCGGAAAAGTAGCCATGCTGGCTGCGCTGCAAAACCCACATTTATTCAATGGAATAATCGTTGCTGATATCGCTCCTAAGGCATACAAACGCGGACATGATGATGTATTTGAAGCATTGTTTAATACAAACTTGCATTTGATTACAAGTCGCAAAGAAGCCGAAGAAGCAATGAAACCTTACCTTGGAGATATCGCAACCCGAAACTTTATACTCAAAAGTTTGGAACGTACTTCAGAAAATGCGTACCAATGGAAATTTAACCTACTCGCATTGCATGAGCATTATGACGAAATTAGAAAACCGATAGAGAGTAATGCGCCATACAATAAACCTGTTCTATTCTTAAAAGGAGAGCAATCAGCATATATTAAACCCGAACAAGATTGGGAACAAATAATTCAATTGTTTCCCAATGCACTATTGCATACTGTAGGAGGAGCGGCACATTGGCTGCATGCAGAGAAACCTGCGGAAGTTTTTGAGCAAGTGCTTCATTTTGTAAATCAGATTGGAATTGTACATTCGTAATATGCGATTGGAAGAAGCCATTAAGCAAAACAGGCAGTTTGTAAATGAACTTGAAAAACTTGCCATCAATATTTTGTTCACAGCCAGTTGGATTGATGCGGGCAATATCCAACGCTTAAAACCTTTTGGCATTTCTCCTCAACAGTACAACGTCCTTCGGATTCTAAGGGGTTCTTACCCCAACGCCATGATGCTTGGCGATATCACTTGTAGAATGATAGACAAAAACTCTAATGCTACGCGATTGGTTGAAAAACTTAAAAGCAAAGGATTGGTTAAACGCGAGGTAAATGAGATGAACCGAAGGCAAGTTGATATCGAAATTACATCTGCAGGAATGGACCTTTTGGCAGTTATAGACAAAGACGTTGACAGTTGGCTGGAATCCTTTAGTTCCCTTACCAACGCTGAGGCGGAGATGGTCAATATCGCTTTAGACAAACTCAGAAAATAAAAAATTTATGTCAATATTTGTATATACAATTAATGTTTCTACATTTGTATGGTATTTGTGATTCAACAGCAATCAACAACATCAAACATGAAAACAATTATTCACCGTTCAAATGAAAGAGGCCACGCAAATCATGGCTGGCTCAATGCTAAACACTCGTTCAGTTTTGCAAGTTGGTATGATCCATCTAAAATTCATTTTGGCGCCTTGCGTGTGCTTAATGATGATGAAGTAGCGGCAGGAATGGGTTTTGGCAAACACCCACATGATAATATGGAAATTATCACCTTGGTTCAAGAAGGTGCCTTAGAGCATAAAGACAGCATGGGAAATGGAAGCGTAATGCGTGCGAATGATGTACAGGTGATGAGCGCAGGTAGCGGAGTATTCCACTCTGAGATGAATCATAGCAAAGATGAAGCGGTTAAGTTATTTCAAATTTGGGTATTCCCTAACAAAGGCAATGTAACACCACGTTATGACCAACGCACCTATTTGCCCGAAGGTAGAAACAATACCTGGCAAGAAATTATCAAACCTGAAATACAAGCCGAAGGTGATGGCATCTTTATACACCAACAAGCTTGGTTTAACCTTGCAGATCTCTCATCGGGACAAACACTTCCTTACACCATCCATCAGAATGGCAATGGACTGTATTTGTTCGTAATTGATGGTGAAGTAACGGTTGACGGAACAAAAATTGGTAAAAGAGATGCGATTGGCATCACTGAAGCAACAACAGTAAACATTACAGCAACAGCCAACGCACGACTTTTAGCTATTGATGTCCCAATGATTGAACTTCATTAAACAACTTATAAAAACAAAACCATTATGACAACACAATCTACAAGTGTATGGGCAATAGACCCTGCACACAGCGAAATTTCATTTAAAGTAAAACACCTCGTTGTAACAACTTTAACTGGAAAGTTTAATTCCTTTTCAGGTTCACTTCATACTGATGAGGCTGATTTCTCGAATGCAAGTATTTCGTTTAAAGCCGACATTAGCAGCATTAATACAGGTAATGCAGACCGTGACAACCACTTAAAATCAGACGACTTTTTTAATGCAGAGGCCTTTCCTACCCTTTCATTTAACTCCACCTCATTTACCAAAACAGGTGACCATACTTACCGATTAATCGGAGATATTACTTTACGTGATGTTACCCAAAGTATTGAATTGGCTGTCGAGTTCGGAGGTACAGCAGTAGATCCTTGGGGCCAAACTAAAGCAGGATTTGAAATTAACGGTAAACTTAAACGTAAAGACTTTGGATTGAAGTGGGACGCACTAACAGAAGCTGGTGGTGCTGTGGTAAGTGATGAAGTAAAATTGCACTTAAACGTGCAACTGGTTAAGCAATAACAGCACATGGCCGATGGGCAACCATCGGCCATTATTTTCTTCGTTCAATGTTTACTGACAGCTGCATACAGTCATTTATCAATAAACAAACTCAATATATAAACGGATGGAATTTAGCTTTCAAATTCAAGAAAACGTACTGAACTGGCCGGGAACATCTGTTGCTCCTCACCGTTTTGGAGGCATCGAGTTTCAATTCAATGGTAAAGAGTTTGGCCATATTCACTCAAACGGCATGCTCGATATTTTATTTACTAAAAAAATAAGGGAACAGTTGGTAGCGGAAAACCTTACACAAATCCATCACTTATTACCCCAAACGGGTTGGACAAGCTTTTACTCACGCAACCAACCTGAGTACTTCGAGCAAGCTTTAAAACTTCTGCGCCTCAATTACCTTTTACATTATTATAAGCATACAAAAGAACCAATAGATTGGAATCAGTTTGTTGCTTATCCAAAAAGTATTCAAGATATTGTTTCACCTTAAAATCGAAGAAGATGAATCGCAAAGACTTTTTAAAATCAGGATTATTAGCTACGGCAGGCATCGCAGTTAAAGGCAGCAATGCTGAAGCCATTTTAACAAATAACAATGATGAGTTAGCCCCTCTAAACCAAATTGGGTTTAACCATATTCCGCAAACCAAATCGCATATAGCATACAATATGGTTTTGCATAAGGCCGATACCAGAGGTGGTGCTAACCATGGATGGTTAAACACAAAACATACTTTTAGTTTTGCGAGCTACTACAATCCAGAGCGCATGAACTTTGGTGTTTTACGGGTATTAAATGATGATATAATTGCTGGAGGAACTGGATTTCCGAAACATCCTCACGATAATATGGAAATCATCTCTGTACCTTTACAAGGTGACCTTGAACACAAAGACAGCATGGGAAATATTAGTGTAATTAAACAATATGATATTCAAGCCATGAGTGCAGGCACTGGAATACAACACAGCGAATACAATAAGAACAAACAAACAGAAGCTAGGTTTCTACAAATTTGGCTATTCCCTAAAGCATCTAATATTAAACCTTCGTACGATCAAAAAACCTTTAAACCAGAAGATCGAATTAACAAGTTGCAAACCATTGTTTCGCCACATGGCAAAGATGGAGGTATTGGCATTTACCAAGATGCGTGGTTTAGTTTAGGTCAACTTAAAAAAGGATTTAAAACCACCTACCCTATTCGCAAAAAAGGAAATGGGGTATATGCTTTTGTAATTGAGGGTGATGTGACAATTAATGGCCAGGCTTTAAATAAACGTGATGGCCTTGGCGTTTGGGATGTAAAAGAATTAATAATAAAAGCCGACTCGCAGGCAGAACTATTGTTAATGGACGTACCAATGCAAATTGGTTAATCGAAAGAATGATGCAAGTAACAGCCACTATTGCTCAAGATAAGTATGCCACAAATTTGGTAACCGAACGAAACCATAATCTATTGGCTGATGAACCTGCCTCTGAAAACGGCAGTGATATGGGTCCGACACCTGATGAGTTACTCATGATGGGTTTGGCAAGTTGCACTGCCATTACCTTACGCATGTATGCCGACCGAAAAAATTGGGCTGTATTATCCATAAAAGTGAATGTTGGTATGGAGCGTAAAGATGGGAAAACACTATTCACTCGAAACATTTACTTAGAAGGATCATTAACAGAAGATGAACGTAAGCGGTTGTTGGCAATTGCCAATGCTTGCCCCGTGCACAAAACGCTCCACAATCCAATTGAAATTGAAACCACAATTAGGTAACAGTTTTTATATTAGATAATTTGTAACTTGCTCCTATAATTAAGCCGCAATGAAAGACATTACTAAAAAATACACCAATGACGAGGTTACCATTGTTTGGAAAAATGCACAGTGCATTCATTCTACTTTGTGCTGGAAAGGACTCAACGAGGTGTTTAATCCAACCGAACGCCCTTGGATTAAACCTGAGGGTGCACCAACCCAAGCCATTATTGAACAAGTAAAAAAATGCCCAAGCGGTGCGTTAAGTTACTACTTAAATACCGAAATGGATCAAGAGTCTATTCAAGTTGATGCCGAAACGATTATTGAAGTTGCTCCCAATGGCCCTTTATTGGTGTACGGAAATGTGAAAGTGAAAGATGCAAATGGGAACGAAACTGCTAAAAACAAAGTGACTGCATTTTGCAGGTGTGGGCAATCTTCGAATAAACCATACTGTGATGGAACGCATCGTAAAATTAATTTTGAAGGGTAAGAGGCAATGCCCAAATTAGTCGTTATTCCTTTTACAGGTTATTATACTTCACCTATTGGCACACTGGTAATTCAAAATACTGCCAATGCGATTCAACGAATTTATTTTACAGATCAAACTGCAGCAATCAAAACTTCGGTAAACCCACTCACCTTGTTAGCCATACAACAACTGCAATCATATTTTGAAGGAAATCTTCAAAACTTTGACCTGCCTTTGCAGCCTGAGGGGACAACCTTTCAACAAAAAGTATGGAGTCAACTTGAAACAATTCCATTTGGCACTACAACTACTTACCAACATATTGCAACAATCCTTGGCGATTCCTCATTATCGAGAGCTACAGGCAGCGCTATAGGCAAAAATCCTTTGGCAATTGTGGCGCCTTGCCACCGTGTACTTGGCACTAACGGATTACTTACAGGTTACGCTTGGGGCTTACAACGAAAACAATGGTTGCTTGATTTTGAAGCAAAACAAAGTGGTACCTACTCTAAATTATTTTAATTTATCGTTTCAATACCCTGGCAGCATATACTTGGTTACCATTCACTAAAGTAAATTGGTACAACCCACTTGGATACTTTGATAAATCAAACGATTCAAGCATTGCTCCTTCGTACAACAACAATCCTCTCACATCAACCACCGTTAATACAGATGTTGGCTCTATATTATCTAGTGTAAAAAATACCCAATCTGTTACTGGGTTTGGATACAAGGTTAACTTGTTCTGTTGTACACCTGATGCAACAGAAAGTGGGAACAAGTCTACACTGTCTGAGATAGTATTTACACAACCAATTGAATCAATTACCCAAATGCCTACTCTGTAGGCTCCTTTATTGCCAAATGTTTGCGTAAATGTATCAGGTGCATTGAGTGCATCTGGTTGTTGTCCAAAAAATAACCAGTTGCGCTGGGTTATATTTGTTGTGGTATCAATGAGGGTTAATGTTAATCCTGATCTCTCATAAACAAATCCGGGTTGCGGTGCTTTGTAAAATTGCAATGGCAACGAAGCAGACCTGCTACTGCAACCATTTGTTGTATCGGTTGTAACCAACCACAATTGTGTTGCGCCAGTTAATGGACTTTCATTTGATGGAAATTGGAAGCTAGGTGTATTTGTAATGGCAACTGGGTTGAGTGTATCTAAGTTTGTGAACCAACTTTTTCTCAGCATACCCAGTGTATCATCACTCTGCACTGCAATGCGGTGCAAAGCTTCGTTGCTTTGGGTACATAATGCTCCAATAACAAAAGGGGTGTTTGAAACTGGATTAATAGAACCTGTTATCTCGAGAATGGTATCAATAATGCCGCAACCCGCTCCAAGCGAATCATACAATTGAATGGATACCTCATTTGCTCCTGCAACAATTGGTGTATTTAGTACCGAATCGTTTGTAAAAACACCATTGTTTGCTAAACGCATGCTCCAAGCTGATGTTGTAATAGACATTAATTTGATTGGTATAAATACAGTTGAATTGTTTGTTGGCAAACACGTATTGTTAGTAAAACTGAATACTGCAGATACTGGAACCAAACATGGTTGATTAGAGCATACAGCTTCTGCAACCAATCCAATTGGACAAAGGTTATTGCCAACTGCTCTTACGCTAATATGCTGGCTTGAGTTGGGGGCCATGCCTGTTATTACATGAGAACGCACTCCGTTGCTTGCAAGCCACGTATTGCCGCTATCTAAACTTACCTCATAACTAAGCGCTCCAATGATAGAGTCCCATACGAACTGAACCGATGTTCCAGTTCTAGCACCACATGTAACAGCTGGCTTCGGCAATGGCGGTTGTACCAAAACGGACTTTCTTACAGTATCAGTTTTGCAACCTTGTGCATTGGTTCCTACAACCCCAATATTACGCGTACCAGAGGCCAGTTTTACTTTTGTCAAACCTGTACTTCCTTGAAACAGCAGTTGGTTTCCATCTACAAAACGATAGGTGCTAAATGTGCCAGTAGCTGTTAATATAATCGAATCATTGCTGCAAATAGAATCGGCCGAAGTAACCAAGGTGGTAATAGGTTTAGGCAACATGCTTACATTGGTAATAGGGCTCAAAGCAAAACAGCCCGTATTGGGGTTGGTAACCTTAAGTCGGTAAGTACCGGCACCTCCAACTTTGATGCTCGAACTTGTTTGGTTGCCAGGTTGCCACTGCAATTGAAAAAAAGGATTTGTAGTTGTTGATAAAGTAAGGCTATCGCCAGTACACAATGAAACATTACCAGTTGGGCTATGCGTTGCCGAAGGTTTATTGGCAACGGTAACAATTAACTGTGTTGGACTCGAAGAGCCAAATGCGTTAGTTGTTGTAAGTGTTACTAAAATTTGTCCGGGTGCTGTTGGAACAATTACCGGATTTTGTAAAGTTGATGAAGGAAGATTGGTGAATGTCCATGCAAAACTTGTTGGATTATTGATACCACTCCCTGTTAAAAATACACTATCGCCAGCGCATACTGTGTTGTTAGTCGGAACACCACCAATAACTGCTGTAGGCAGCGTTCCCGAAGGAGCCTCTGTAACGGTCATTGTTTTGGCAAATATTTGATCGCCACCTGTACCGCTGTTATTGTTAGCAGCATTAATTGTGGTGTAAAACGTAACACTCCCCGTTCCAGCAACAGGTGCAGTCCAAGTAAATGACCATGTTCTTGTTCCACTTCCTGAATTGCCACTTGATGTTTGCCCAACATATTGTTTACCTCCACTTGTTGAAACTTGGTTTCCTGTACCTGCCGTAAATGAACCTGCTTGGGCATTAGCACCGGTTAATGCTAAGGTTTGGAAACCCCATTTGTTAATGCCTGTCATGGTATGTGTTACCGTTATGGTGTATGCAGTACCCGGTACATAACCACCAGAAGGTACTGTGCTGGTTATTGAAACATTATTCCAATCAGTTCCCGAAGTGATTAAGGACCCTGAATGACAGCCTGTACAATTTCCATCTCCAGGAGCGTTGGTATTGCCTGTTGGGGGCACATTGCTGCTGGTAAATGTGTAGAAGCTAATGAAAAGTAAAACAAGGGCGAAGCAGAAAGGAACTAATTTTACTAAGTGTATCCGTATTTTCATATAAACATGATTAGCACACTAAGTTATAGAAAATACGGACTAAACAATAACCTTTTATTTAAACGGCCACAATATTGGGCTCATAACATATTTGAATAATTGGAGGAATGGTTTTGAGAATGCGGAACTGCTTAAGCGATTGAAAAACAGCGTTCATAATGGGTTCGTGAATAGCGGGTTCAGCAGCGTATTCCAATTCGGCAAACCACAATTGTGCATCCGAAAGTTTAATCCCATACCTATTTGAAATCAAGGCAGGTGCATTGCCATTGTTTTTAAGCATTAAGCATGACAAGTTAATCACACCCAACAATTGTTGAAGTGCCTTTGGATACTGTTGAATAAACGAATCAGTGGCTGTTACTACAAAACAAGGCCAAGGTGTTTTACACTCTCCAATAAAAGAAAACTCACCCGAATCTACATATGGTTTGGTGGTAAACTTTTCCCATAAAAACAGATCGGCTTCACCATTTGCCAATGCTTTGCGCGCACCGTCTAAATTACCTACCAAAACAAAATCTTGCTCCTGGATTGTAAGGTTATTTGCTTGCGCATTTACATATGCCATTAAATGGGATCCTGATTGGTAACGACTAATAGCGTAGCGTTTACCTTGCATTTGGTTGATTGAGTGTATTGCTAAGTTTGGTGCCGCATAAATTCCCCAACGCAGTGGAGAGTTCACATAAAACTGAACCACTTTGGATGGATTACCTCCTGCAATATCTGCAATAATGCCTTCGGTGAGGGCAATGGCAATATCGAGTTCATTGTTGCGTAATGCCTTGCACATAGCACCTGTGCCTCCAGGAACATCTTGCCAAGCAATTTGAAGTCCTTCTTTGGCAAACCATCCATTTTCGATGGCCAAATGCCATGCAAGGTTAAAATGTTCGGGAACTCCCCCAACGCGAATTTGCATAAACTATCAATTACCTTTCAAAGGTAAGATTGTTGGTTTGGTACACAAATGATTGAACACATAAAAAAACGCCACTGATTTGCATCAGTGGCGTTTGAAAGAATAGGGTGATTGGTTATTCAGCGATTGTTAAACGCTTGGTTTGGCTTTCACCGTTAACGTTGATGTTAACTAAATAAACACCAGCTTTCAAGCCACTCAAGTCAATTTCTACAGGAAGTTCACCAGCAGGTACTGTTTTAGATGCAACTGCACCTACCAATTGACCTGCAATATTGTAGATAGATAACGTTACGGTAGATGACTGTTTTAAGTTCAATAGTACAGCAGCTTTTGAATTTACATTAGCAGGATTAGGATAAACATTGCTCATTCCGAATGATGATGAAGCATTATCTTTCAAACCTACATTACCAGAAGTTAATCTGAAACCCATTGTATGGTATTGGAATTCATCAAATCCATAACCCGGGTACCAACCTTGCCAGCCATTAAATGATCTGAATGCAAAACGTGCAGGAACCGCTAAACTTGTGTTAAAGAAAGTGGTGTTTGGAACATTCACTGCAGTTGAAGCAAATTGATATCCAAAATAGTTCACAAATTTTGTGTCTTGTGGAATATTCGCAGAATCTCTTCTATCTTCCATAACAAATGTTGAGTCGAATGCCATGCCTGGTTTAAAACGCACTGAGTAAGCAACCAAATTATTGGTTAAGCTACCAGTAGAATTTACTGTCATAGATGCAGGTGCGCCTAAGATAAGGTTAGCTAACTGCCATCCATCGTTAGAAACGGTTGTAGCCAATGTATTGTCTGCAAGTAAGATTGTATCCGTTTGCGTGAAATTTGCTGGAAACTGCGTTGGGAAAGACCAACCTACCATTCCAAAGCGTGTATTTTGTCCTTCACCTGCGAATGATCCAGTAGTATTTATTTGTGCTCCTCTAAAATAAGTTACAAACAAGGTGTCAACCACTTTATTGTAATTAGCCGTGTTAGGGTCTAGGATGCTGTCTACTCTTCTAATATATAAATACCTCAACCAAACTGAATCTACTTTGTAATTAGAGAATCTGGTAAGTTTGATTCCAGGATTTTCTGACAAATCGATTCCGTCATCTTTAGGATCTAATACCTGCGCAATTGCAGCTCTTGATGGGTATGAGGCAACACCGTCAGTATTAATAAATTTAGCTGAGTCTGAGATTAGGAACGAAACGAAAGTTTCTGAATTAGCAGGAATACCTGACCAATCTTGTGGAAAATACCAATCACTCACTTCTGCTTTTGAGAAATTCGTATGCATTGGGGCGCTGGCTGAGTGGTCAACCCTGAATTTTTCGGTTTTTAAATTCAAGTTGCTTTGTGCCATTAAAGATGTAAGGGTAATGGCACCAACAAAAGTAAAAATTAACTTTTTCATGTGTATTTGTTTAAGTTGTGTTAATCAATAGAAAGTGCAAGTATATTTTAAAAAATTGAACTTATCAATTTCTAAATAGACATACTAAAGTACAGACGGTTGTTTGAATATACAAGTTGCACCCTGACATTTTTTTGACAAAAGCATTTTTAAATGTGAATGGTGAAATGGTCATTAGGCATTAGACAGTGGGGATTAGACAATACAAATACATTCGTCACTTCGAGTAGAAACTAAGTTTCGTATCGAGAAGTGTCGGTTAGCAGATTTGGGATTTTACACATGTAAATCGCTTAATGCTAATTAATGTAGTTTAACTCTTTGTCAAACGTTCGAGCGCAGTATATTCATTCGTTTGAAGCTAACTGCTCCAACATTTCACTTTCGATGCTTGGCCTTAAAGGAAAAGACAAAACTGGAACAAGCGTAGACGCGAATGCTTTAACTATTTGTTGGTTTCGTATCATTAATACTACCGGAACCGCATCAATATTAAGTTGTTGCCAAGATGAAGTTGAAGTTGCGAAATAAGAGGGTAATTGACAACCCACCCGATTGAGTATACCAAGTGCTTGTGAAAGCTGTTCTCCTTTGACTGGCAAATGGAGTGTGGCAAACGAAACAGGCATGCTGTGTTGGTATTTTAATTGAAGTTTGGCAAACTCGGGCATTTGTTTAATGCAAGACCCACAACTTGTAGACCAAACCTCAACGATGTACAGCGTATCGTTAGTGGGAAACTGAAATGGCAATTGTTGTTCATTGGTTAACGCAGTGGCTGAAAAGCCAATAGGATTAATATTAGCAGTTAAGTTACCCTCTTTGTACCAACTATATGCAGTAATATAATAACCTGCTGCAATAAGAAACAACCCGTTGATAATGAACCATAGCCTTTGACGAGTGAATTTGAGTCCAAGCCAACCCAATAACATTGCCCCAACTGTACAGAACATTATTGGGTAATTAAAAAATAATTGGTACCAAATAATGAAGCCAAAAACGAACAAAATTGGAATGGATTGAAGCCCAAGAATTACCCTTGGGCTTAAGTCCATTTTGTGGCCGAAGTACGTACTTGCTATTGCAACCAAACCAGCAACTGAGGCATGCCATTGGGAACCAAATGCACCAGCAAGGCAATAACACACCGTAAAAACGAGAAAGAAAATAATGTGGCGGTTTACGAGTTGTTTTGACACGGGATTAACAAATGTTTTTGAATTTACAGTTTATTCTAACAAATGCAAAACATAATCAATTAAATTATGTCTTTTGGCATTGAACAGTAGGCATTGCCTAATGTTGAGTTTTAAGTGTTGAACACCAAATTACTACTGCCCAATATCTAATGCCTACTGCCATTTCATTTCTCAATAAGATTCTGCGGCTCTACTCGAAGTAACGGTTGGAATTATCAAATTACCTATTGCATACTGCCTAATACCCTAATTCAAAATTCCGAATTCGTGATTCGTCATTCGTCTTCCGGCTTAGCGGGTGCAGCGAGGTACCGCGTACCGCGAAACACGCGCAGCGAGTGAGCGAAGCGAACCTCGCTGAAGCCCCAATTGTTGAAATTGATTATACTTGCTAACTTGATTTGGTTAGGAGGTCGCCTCTCCTACTTCAATCCACCTGCCATCTTCGCGGATAATGCCAATTAACTCTTGCACTGCTGTTTCTTTGTTGACTCCTTTTTTAACAACTTCTTTCCCTTTGTAAAGTGTTATTTTTCCGGGACCTGAGCCAACATATCCATAATCAGCATCGGCCATCTCGCCAGGTCCATTTACAATGCAACCCATAATAGCAATTTTTACGCCTTTAAGGTGATCGGTATGTTTGCGAATGAGGGCTGTTGTTTCTTGCAAATCAAACAATGTTCGTCCGCAACTTGGACAACTAATATATTCCGTTTTGGTAATACGCGCTCTTGCGGCTTGCAAAATGCCAAATGCAATTGCATTGAGGCGGTTGTTTGAAACCATAGGTGCCGTAAGCATTAATCCATCACCAAAACCATCGGTTAACAAACTGCCAATATCTGTAGAAGCGTGCAACATTGCAGTTTCGGTATTGGCTGTATTGTACGATCGTGTAACCACAACAGGCAATGTACACTTTGCTTTTTTGAGTTGTAAAAATGCATTACGTAAATCGGCCACTGCATGTTCGCTTGCAGTATCGAGCCACAATACGGTATTGTTTTTACTGATTAAAGCATGTATGGTTTGGCTTGTTAATTCACTGGTTTGTACCTTAACCATATTCAGTGTTTGTGATGCGACTGGTGATTGTAAATACGCTTCGAGTGTAAAAACGGGAAAATTGTTTAGTTTATCTGTTAAGGTATTCCAAATCTCAGCATCGTACAATCCCTTTACCCCATTGGGTAACATAAATGACGTGTGGTGCGAACCACGGTAAATAAAATCACAGCCCAAATCGGTCATATGCCATTTATCTAAACGGGCATCGTATACGTGGCCAACTTCGGTTAGTTGTTCTGGAGTAAGTGAATCAACCATTGAATAATTAGCAATTACCCTTGGCACATTGCCTCCTCCTAAAGAGCCAACCTCTTGGGTTTCTCGTTTTTGGTAGGTAAATGGATTCCACAATTGAACAGCCTCGGCTTGCGGTATGGGTTGCGCAATTGGCAAATGGGTTGGACGGTTGGTATACCTCGCTACCAATTGTTGGGCAACGGGTACTTCAAACTCCGGATCTTCAGTTAACGAAACGCGAATAGTATCGCCTATTCCATCCTCGAGCAAACTCCCAATTCCGAGTGCGGATTTGATGCGCCCATCATCGCCATCACCTGCTTCGGTTACTCCTAAATGCAGTGGGTAAAGCATATTGTGTTGGTTCATGGTATGTACCAACAAGCGGTATGCTTCCACCATTACTTGTGGGTTACTCGACTTCATTGACAATACAATATTGTGAAACCCTTCATCCTCGGCAATACGCAAAAACTCCATGGCACTTTCTACCATTCCATGTGCTGTATCGCCATACCTGCTCATAATGCGATCGCTCAACGAACCATGGTTCGTGCCAATGCGCATAGCAGTTCCATACTCTTTGCAAATACGCACCAATGGTGTAAAACGCGTGCGAATACGGTCTAATTCTTCTGCATAATCTGCATCTGAATATTCAATCAATTCAAACTTTTTCTTGTCCACATAATTACCGGGGTTAATACGTACTTTTTCAACAATACGCGCTGCAATTTCGGCTGCGTTTGGCGTAAAATGAATATCGGCAACCAAAGGCACGTTGATTCCTTGTTGTTGCAATTCCTTTTTAATAACGGCCAAGTTCTCTGCTTCTTTCATGCTTGGTGCAGTGAGCCTCACTAACTCGCAACCTGCTGCCACCATACGTTTGATTTGTGCAACCGAAGCTGCAGTATCAAGTGTATCGGTTGTGGTCATGCTTTGGACACGAATGGGAAAATCGCTACCCATGTACAAATCACCTATTTGAACTGTTCGGGTTTTTCTGCGTTGGTATTTGGTAAAATCGGGAATATATGCGTTCATATGTATGCTGTTAAATATCGCCCAATTGCGGACGAATAATAAGTTCTTCTAAAGTAGCACCTTCGCTCAATTCTGTTGCTGTAAAAATGAGTTTGCCAATATCATTGGCACTAATAAAACGTTCTTGTGGCAATGTTGTTCCACCCCATGACTGTGTAAGTACAGCACCAGGCATTACAGAGGTAACCTTAATGGATGTAGGCATTAACTCCTCGCGCAACTGTTTACTAAAACCCAACAAAGCGAACTTTGAAATGGTATAAGAAGCACCGGCAGGATACGCTTGCAAACTTGCAATGGAGCAAATATTAAAAACATGTTTACGCAAAACAGGTTTAAGTTCACGGGTTAGATAATAAGCACTGTACACGTTTGTTTCAATAAGGGTTTCCAAGACGCCATCAGCTTCAGTAAACAAACTTCCAGGTAAAAAAGTACCAGCATTGTTAACCAATACATCTACCGATGAAAATTGTTCTTTTACCTTTTTTCCAAAAGCAATTACATCCTCCTTTTTACCTGCATCAGCTGCCATCAACCAAATTTTTTGATTGGGATACTGTGTTGACAGAAGGGTTTGCATTTCGTTCACATCGTGCTCATTTCGAGCAAATCCAGCAAGCGCGTACCCTTTCGAAACAAAGTAATCACTTACTGCTCTTCCTATTCCTTTAGTGCATCCTGATACCACAATTGCGGGCTGGTGTTTGTTCATAGTTGATTTGAAAAGCCAAAAATACTCGTACAGATGTATATATTTACATGCTTTTTGGCAAAAGGTTTTAAACAAATGATAAAGTTTTTAGAAATTATAGGTCAATATGTGCTGTTTATGGGGAGTTTGTTCTCCAGACCCGAACGGTTTAATGTATTTTTAAAACAATCTTTTCACGAAATGTATACAATCGGAGTAGGTTCTTTTGGGATAGTGGGTTTGATATCGTTGTTTACCGGAGCTGTTTCGACCGTGCATATTGGCTACCAACTCATTGGTGGACTTGTGCCTGAGTATCTGATTGGGCGTATTGTGCGTGATTCAAACATATTGGAGTTTTCGCCAACAGTAACCTGTTTGGTATTGGCGGGTAAAGTTGGTTCGGCCATGGCCTCTGAAATTGGAACAATGAAAGTAACCGAACAAGTAGATGCGCTTGAGATTATGGGCGTTAATTCAGCAAGTTATTTGGTATTACCTAAAATTGTAGCGGGCATGCTTACCATTCCTATTTTGGTAGTGTATGCAATGGGATTATCTCTCATTGGTGGTGCCATTTCAGGCGAATTATCAGGTATCATTTCGATGGATTTTTTCATCAAAGGTCTACGTGCTGAGTTTATTCCATTCTCAGTAAACTTTGCGTTGATTAAAGCTTTTGCTTTTGCTATTATCATAACCAGTATTTCATCGTTTCATGGATATAAAACCGAAGGTGGGGCATTGGAAGTTGGCCAATCGAGCACACGCGCAGTTGTTTACAGTTGCGTTGGCATTATCTTTTTTGATTACATCATTTCTGAATTGTTGTTGGCATGATTCAAATTGAAAACCTGTATAAATCATTTGGTGAAAAGGCGGTGCTGAAGGGTGTTTCGGCAAGTTTTAACAAGGGCAAATGCAATTTTGTGATTGGCGCAAGTGGCAGTGGCAAAAGTGTATTAATGAAGTGTATGGTGGGTTTGATTCCGGTCGATTCGGGCTCTATTGCTTATGACCATACCGATTTTGTTTCATTAAATTACGAAGAGAAAAAAGAGATTCGTAAAAAGATAGGTATGTTGTTTCAAGGTACTGCCCTATTTGACTCTTTAAACGTTGAGGATAATATTGCTTTCCCCTTGCGCATGTTCACCAGTTTAAGTTCGGCAGAAGTAATTGATCGGGTTAATTTTTGTTTGAAGCGGGTAAACCTTGAAAAAGTAAATGCGCTTTACCCTTCATCTATTAGTGGTGGAATGAAAAAGCGCGTTGGTATTGCCAGGGCAATCGCACTTAACCCAGAGTACTTATTTTGTGACGAACCAAACTCTGGACTTGACCCAATCACATCAAGGCTTATTGACGATTTGATTCAAGAAATTACAGAAGAATACAATATCACGACCATTATTAACACCCATGACATGAAAAGTTTGTTCGAAATGGGTGACCATATTATCTTCATATACAAAGGAGAAAAATGGTGGGAAGGACGAAAAGAAGATATTCGGGATTCGGGAAATGCGGAGCTACTCCAATTTATGAAAGCATCACAATTTTAAATTAATGAAATATACTACGCTACTAATTGCAACTGTTGCCCTTATAACAGCATGTAAACATGAGCCGGAGTTGCCTAAAAACATTCCTACGCCCGCACCTACACCAATTGATACACCGGCAAATCCTCCAGTGAACGACTCCGTTTGTTTCAATACCGAAATACAACCCTTGTTTAACAGCAGTTGTGCCTATGCAGGCTGCCACGATGCCGTTACACAAGCAGATGGCTACCAGTTTACCAGCTACACCAATATCCGAAACCAAGTTGTGCCTTTTCAGGTAAACAGTGGAAAAGTAATGCGCGCAATCAAAGAAACTGACCCTGACAAAAGGATGCCTCCAGGTGGCCCGCTTTCTCAAAACCAAATTGCACTGCTTGAAAAATGGATTAACCAAGGTGCTTTAAACCGCAATTGCAATCCCAATACATGCGATACCCAAACGGTGACTTACGCGGTTCAAATAGCAAGCATTGTTCAAACCAACTGTCTTGGATGCCATGCCTCACAGCCTCCACTCTTAAATAACTACACACAAGTAAAACAAGCAGTACAAAGCGGCAATCTGATTGCTAGCATTAAACACCAAGCAGGTGTTTCGGCTATGCCTAAAAACCAAGTGGCACTGTCTTTTTGTAAAATTCGTACATTTGAAAAATGGGTTGAACAAAATTATTTACCTTAACCCAATTTGCCTTTATGAAGCGACACCATTTGATTCGTAATTTCCTTTTTGCATTTATAGTGCTTGCAATATCTTGCAGCCATTACGATGAGCTAATGACCAAAGGAGCTCAAAGTGAAACGGGTGGAGACGAAAGTCATAACTCAGGTCAAAACTGCATGCAATGCCATAATCAAAATGGCAACGAGGCCGTTCGTGAAGGGGGTTGGTGGAATATTGCCGGAACCGTTTTTGAAAAACAAAACGAAACTGCGCAAGATGGCTTTATTCAATTATGGACAGGGCCAAACCAAACAGGAGCTTTGGTTTATGAACTACCAATAGACAAGCTGGGTAATTTTTACACCGCTAAAATTGTTGATTTTAAAGGTGGATTTTATCCTGTATTGTTAGATAAAGACAAAAAAATGGAGAAAAAAATGGGCTCTCGCATACAAACTGGAGCCTGCAACAGTTGCCATGGTATCACAACTTCTGTTATTTCTTTTTAAGAATATGAAAAAAACAATTCAGACCACATTGACCCTATTGGGTTTTATTTTGTTCCTTACTGGATGTTATTACGATAACGAACAAGAACTTTATCCGAACACCTCCAATACTAATCAAACGGATACCGGAACTGTTTCTTACACTGCCACAATTCAACCACTAATGGCAAGCAATTGTGCTACTCCCAGTTGCCATGCAGCCGGTGCACAAGCACCTAATTTAAGTACTTACCAAGGGGTGTTTAATGCACGTGAGCGGGTAAATGCAAGGGCTGTTAATTTAAATCCGACTCCAATGCCTCCATCAGGCGCCATGAGCCAACAAAATAGGAATGCATTAAGCAAATGGATAGCTGCTGGCGCACTTAACAATTAATACGATTATGATAAAAAAAATATTCGCTTACGGTTTAATCCTTTGTGCAGCACAGGCATTGGCGCAAGATGATTTGTTAAACATGTTGCAACAAGAAACGCCCGCAAAACCAACACCCGTTTACGCCACGTTTAAATCAACGCGCGTTATTAATTTACAGAGCAACGAGAATATGAAAGCCAAGCATCTCGATTTTAGGATTCAACATCGTTTTGGTCCAATTGAAAATGGGGCTTATGATTTGTTTGGTTTAGATGGTGCAGTTATTCGATTGGGATTTGAATATGGTATCACCGATAGGTTAATGGTAGGAATTGGTAGAAGCACTGTCCAAAAAGCTTATGATGGTTTTGTAAAATACCAACTCTTGCAGCAGCAAAAAAATGGAATGCCTATTGGGCTTACGCTTTTTGGCAGCACCGCAATCAACACAATTGAATGGGCAGACCCTACTCGAAACAACTTGTTTACCTCAAGGTTATCGTATGTTGCCCAAGCCATTGTTACCCGTAAAATGAACGATGCCATTTCATTATTGGTAAGTCCTACAATGGTACATTACAATTTGGTGCCAGACAAACAAACACCGAACGATGTTTTTGCAATCGGCATTGGCGCATCTATTCGGTTAAGCAGGAGCATTCGTTTCACCGCAGAGTATATACCACGTTTAAACGGACGCGATTTACCCAAACAACCGAATGGAGATCCATCATATTCAGATGCAATTGCATTTGGTGTAGATATTGAAACTGGAGGTCACGTATTTCAACTTCATTTTACCAATGCTACCGGCCTAATCGAACAACAATTTATTGCCCGGAATGCAAATCCGATTGTAGGTTCACAATTGCGTTTCGGATTTAATATTTCACGAACATTCTCATTCGACAAACACTAGAAGGAGTTAATTTACCCATTGCTTGAAGGAGTTTCGTCTTCTTCAAAATGTGTTTTTAAGTACACAACCGTATTGGCCTTAATAACTTTGCCTTTGCGCAATTGAGCAACTGCTTTTTCAATAACCACATTGAGTTCGTATCCGAGCAGTAAGATGTAAGTGTTGATGTAAATTAACAACATTATAACAACCAAAGCACCAATTGATCCATACACTTTATTGTACGCATTAAACGAATTTACATACATCGAAAAAAAGTAGGTTGTGAGTAAAGTAACAGCGCAAGCAAAGACAGAACCGGGGGTAATAAAACGCCATTTGCTGTTTTTACTTGGAGCGAAATAATAAATAACTGAAATGATGGTGAGGATAATCAAGACCACCACACCATTGTTTACGATGGACAACAAAGCAGGTGTTATTTTAGATGGGAAATATTTAAGGTGATCAAACCATTTAATAAGCCAATTACCAGCAGTAAGTAACAGCACCGAAACAAGTACCAGGGTATATACGATGAAGGATAAAATGATGGCTATTGAGCGTTGCTTCCAAAAACTACGTGTTTCTTTTTCTTTACCATATTTGTTTAATGTGTTCATTAACGAATGAAACCCATTGGTACTAAAATAGATTGCCAATACAAACCCTACAGATAAAAGACCACCCCGCTGATGTTTTAAGATATCGAGCAAGGTAGATTTGATAATTTGGAACGCATTTTTAGGAATAATGCCTTGCAACAACACTAAAATTTCATCAGGTGATTGCTTGAGCGGCAAATACGCAATTAACGTAAAAAAGAAAATGGCTGTTGGAAACAACGAAAGGAAAAACGTGAACGATAAGGCCGATGAGCGCATATGTAAATCACGCGAATCAACCCACCGTATAAAAAACTCGAATACTGAATACCATGAAATTTCTTTGTAACCTGGAAATGCTTTACGCTGCATAAACGCAATCGCGCCTTTTGAAAAGCGGCTCCGTATGAACCAACCAGCTATATTAAACTGAAAAGGTTTGCGTATGCGTTTGGGTAAATTCATTTAAAAAAAGTACTGAATTTTTCATACAGTTCAGCAGGACACTTCACTGGGCGTTGTGTTTTCATATCCACAAAAACCAACGTAGAACTACCACTCGATAAAAACTCCCCTACTTCATTAAACACCTCATAATCGAGTACAATTTTAACTGTAGGTAGGGTCTTTAGCGAGGTACGAATGGTTAACAACTCATCATAGGTTGCAGGTTTCTTGTAATTCATCACCAATTGCACAACTGGCATCATCACACCTGCCTTTTCTAAATTTTTGTACGATACTCCTATTTGGCGCAATGCATCGGTTCTTGCTTCTTCAAAATAAAGTGCATAATTGCCATGGTATACAACGCCCATTTGGTCGGTTTCACCATACCGAACGCGAATGCGGGTTTCAGTTACCATCATGGCTTAAAAATGTTTAACCACCATTTGTGCAATGGTTGTACCTATCGACAAACTTGAGGTTGCTGCTGGTGAAGGTGCATTTAAAATATGAATAGCTTTAGGCTTTTCGATGATTTTAAAATCGTCAAGCAAACCTCCTTCTTTGTCGCATGCTTGCGCACGCACTCCAGCTTCTGCCGGAATTAAATCATCCTCTTGAACTTCAGGAATAAATTTTCTTAAGGCGTTGGTAAATGCTGTTTTGCTAAACGAACGGTAAAACTCACCAATGCCTGTTTTCCAATACTTGGTAGCCACTTTTTGAAATCCTGGCCATGTGAGCGACTCCATTAACTCTGCAAAATCAACATCACTTTTATGGTAACCTTCTCTTTTGAATGCAAACACTGCATTAGGTCCAGCTTCTACCCCACCATCAATCATGCGGGTAAAATGCACTCCCAAAAATGGGAAATTCGGATCAGGAACTGGGTAAATAAGGTTCTTAACCAAATACCTTTTTTCAGGCTTGAGCATGTAATACTCTCCTCGAAAAGGAATGATACGGGTATCCATTTTTTCACCAGCCATTTGAGCTACTTTATCACAATACAATCCTGCACAGTTCACAAGCAGCTTTGTTTCAAAAACACGTTGGGCAGTATGCACTTCTACTGTATTTTCATGCTCTACAATATCTTCTGCCTTGTGGTTGGTAAATATATGCCCGCCCCATTTGCTCACCCACTCACCAAGCTTAATGCACACCTCTGTGTAATCAATAATTCCTGTGTATGGCACATGTACTGCGCGTAGTCCGCGCATATGAGGTTCGTAATTTGCAATCTCATCTTGCTCCACATATTTAATTTTGGTGAGTCCGTTCTCTATGCCTCGCTTGTAAATATTTTCAAGCAAAGGCAACTCCCAAGGTTCAGTAGCCACAATAAGCTTTCCGCATAAATCATATGGAATCTTGTTTTCATCACAAAATGCGAGCAATTGCTGATATCCCTGAATACAGTTTTGTGCCTTTAAACTACCCGGCTTATAATAAATTCCTGAATGAATAACACCGCTATTATGACCTGTTTGATGAGCAGCCAACACATCCTCTTTTTCAATTACTGCTAATTTAAACTCAGGATTTGATTTTAATATTGAGTAAGCACTTGCCAATCCTACAATTCCACCACCAATAATTACAACATCGTATTTCATGTAACTGTTTAAATAAAGTCGCAAAATACAGCTTACATGCAGCTAATCAAAAAAAATCAGTTTACAAAAATCTAATCAAATATAACATACGGAACATTTTGGATAATACCGTTGGTAACCTTAATGGTATCGCTAGGTTGTTTGACCAATATTGCATTAAAGGTACCTGAAACGGTTTTAGCCAAGGTATCACAAGCAGTAATATTTACGCTCCCACTAATACCTGAATAGGTTATATTGCCTTCGTTCGTTTCATACGAAAACTGAGCTGATTGGCTTGACCCATTTAAGGTGTAACTGCGTATGGCAATTCCATTGCCATCAATACCCGATGAAATATCTTTTACAGATACCAACAAGCGTTTGTTATCACTTGAACTGGCATTTACATCCATTCGTTTAAATGGACCTGTATCAATTCCTTTCACCAAAGCTGTTACATTGATACGCGCCTTCCATGTATTTCCATTTAGGTTAGCTGAGTATGTATATGCTGGAGCGTTGGGTTGATTCGGATCTGGTACACCATCATCTGTATCGGGTTGGCAAGAATTCAGTATGGCTAATGATGCAAGCATACTTATTAAAACTACTTGTTTGGTTGAAATACATTTCATACAACCAAACATACACAATCGGCTTTTGCAATTCAAGCAGCTGTTTATTTGTGTATAACTCATTTTTTTGTGAAACACACACGAGGTTACCTTGCTTAGGTAAATAAGCGACTCATGCGTGTACATTTTATTTCAATTGGTGGAGCGGTAATGCACAACCTTGCTTTGGCATTGCATCATAAGGGGTATCAAATAACTGGTTCAGATGACGAAATTTATGAACCTGCCAAGTCAAGACTTGCGAAGGCTGGATTATTACCAACTGAATTGGGGTGGCATCACGAACGAATCGATACCCATTTGGATGCAATTGTACTTGGGATGCATGCTCGAAAAGACAATCCAGAATTGCTCAAAGCCCAATCGCTTGGAATTCGCATATACTCATTTCCTGAGTACATGTACGAGCAAACCAAAGATAAAAAACGTATTGTTATTGGTGGGAGTCACGGCAAAACAAGCACCACAGCAATGATTTTGTATGCGCTTAAATACCATCAATTCAAATTTGATTATTTGGTAGGCAGTTTGATTGATGGTTTTGATACCATGGTTGGAATTGATCCTAGCAGCAAGATTGCCGTATTTGAAGGCGATGAATACTTAAACTCAGCGTTAGACCCAAGACCTAAATTTCATATTTACAAAGCAGATGTTGGCATAATTACAGGTATTGCATGGGACCATATAAACGTGTTTCCAACTTATGAAAACTACCTTGAACAGTTTGCCATATTCATTAACGATTTGCCAGATACAGGAACATTGATTTATTGTGCCGATGACCCTGAAGTAAAAAAATTGTGCGAGTCGGCTCCTGTGATTGCCCATCAAAAAATACCTTACCAAACCCCAGCGTTTAAAATAGAAAATGGCCAAACAATTGTTCAATTTTCGAAGGGTTGGACAGCCCTGCAAATATTTGGTTTGCATAACCTGCAAAACATGATGGCTGCAAAATACGCTTGTATGGAAGCAGGTTTAACAGAAGCACAATTTGAAGAAGCAATGGTGCATTTTAAAGGAACAGCTAAACGACTGGAAGTAATTGCTCAAAAACCCAACTCCACCATTTACCGGGATTTTGCACACGCTCCTTCCAAATTAAAAGCAACCATCAATGCAGTAAAACAATTGCACCCTGAACGCAAATTGATTGCCGCTTACGAATTGCATACATTCAGCAGTTTGAACAAAGCATTTTTACCTCAGTATCATCATACAATGAGTGAAGCAACTGTGAAAGCGGTATTGTTTAGCCCTAAAACATTGGAAATGAAAAAAATGCCAACCTTAACCATCGAAGAAGTTGCAACTGCATTTGGAAAAGGTGTGAACGTGTTTACCAATAAGGAAGAACTACATCAATGGATTCAACAACAATATACCGAGAATGAAGATATTTTGCTGATGAGCAGCGGCACATTTGATGGTATGAAGACCGATTTTTAACACCTACTTTTGCCAAGTGAACACAACCCAACCACTTTTGGTTTGCATAATGGGGCCAACTGCTTCGGGCAAAACTGCAGTTGCTATTGAAGTGGCCAAGGCCTTAGGAACCGAAATTATTTCGGCCGATGCAAGGCAGTTCTATGCTGAAATACCAATAGGCACAGCACAACCCAGTACTGCCGAACTCCAAATGGCGCCACACCATTTAATTGGGCATTTATCTGTTTCGCAAACATACACAGCAGGCGATTTTGAGCGCGATGTATTAAAGCTACTGGAACAATTGTTTAAACAACACCAAGTTGTTGTGCTGGTTGGTGGCTCGGGCTTATACGTAAAAGCCGTATATGAAGGATTGCATGCGTTGCCGCTAGGTGACGAAAACTTGCGTACAGAACTCCATGCATTATTTGCCCAAAAGGGCATCGAAGCATTGCAACAAGAACTCCTCAAAGTTGACCCTTCTAGGCTGGAAAAAATAGATGCACAAAACCCGCAACGTTTGATGCGTGCAATTGAAATTGCCAAAGCCAATCAAGGTTCATTTGAAGGCTTAATAACGACACCAAAAGCAGAACGCCCCTTTCGGATTTTAAAAGTCGCACTCAACCCCAAGCGAGAACTACTCTACAATCGAATCAATAATAGGGTACTTGATATGGTAGCCAACGGACTTGAGCAAGAAGCTGCAGCGATGGTTCCGTTTAAAGAAAACTACGCACTCAAAACAGTTGGGTACAAAGAGTGGTTTGAATATTTTGAAGGTGCTTTCAACCGCATACAAACCATTGAACGGATTCAGCAACACACCCGCAATTATGCAAAAAAACAGGTAACATGGTTGCGAAGAGAAAAGGACCTTATTTGGATTGAAAATGAAAATCCTGCAGAACAAATTATGCAACTGGTAGCGCAGCAATTGACCTCACCAAACCCGGACCTTGGTAAATAAATCCAGTGTACAATTGAACTATCGTTGCCCCTGCTTCTATTTTTGCATGCGCAGCATTTTTGGTATCAATGCCTCCAACACCTATCAATGGAATATTGCCATTGCTTTTTTGGTAAATGTATCGAAGAACTTGCGTAGAATGGGTATGCAAAATTTTTCCACTCAATCCTCCAGCACCAATAGCTTCAATTGTGGCTTGATCTGTTTGCAAATTAGCCCTGCTGATGGTAGTATTGGTTGCTACAATTCCTTCAATTCCCGATTGCTGTACAATATCAACCACATCATCCAACTGCGATTCGGTTAAATCAGGCGCAATCTTTAGCAAGATTGGCTTGGTTTCAGATTTTAATTTACGCAAGGCAACCAATGCCGACAAAATAGCGAGCAAAGGTCCTTTTTCTTGCAAGGCTCTCAAGTTCGGAGTATTAGGAGAACTTACATTTACTACAAAATAATCGACATACGGATACAGTTTTTCGAAACAAATTTCATAGTCACGTTGTGCATCCTCGTTTGGCGTGGTTTTGTTTTTCCCAATATTACCGCCAACAACCAACCCTTTGGGCCTATATTGCAAGCGCTTCACAATTGCATCAGCACCATCATTGTTAAATCCCATTCTGTTGATAATAGCTTTGTCCTTAAGGAGCCTAAATAGCCTGGGTTTATCATTGCCAGGCTGCGGCTTGGGTGTAACAGTCCCTATCTCCACACTTCCAAACCCAAGGCATTGAAAAACGTCAAGGTAAGCAGCGTTTTTATCAAAACCAGCTGCAAGCCCCACTCTGTTTGGGAATTCAATTCCCAAAAAAGTTACAGGGTTGTGTACATAAAAAAGCCTTTTCACAAGCCACTTTATTCCAGGTACTTTTAAAAAAAAGTTAAACACGTTGAGTGTGAAATAATGCGCAGTTTCGGCAGGCATCAAAAATAAACACCTGACTATGAGTTTGTAAATCATGTATGATTAATTGGAATACGAATTCAAAAATGTGACAATTGATTGGTCCCTGCAAACAAACCTTTTGAACATACTGTGGTTTATTAATTAGCTACTGAATTCCCTAACTGTTTAGACGCATTTTAAATAAACAAATGTGGATTGTATGCAATAGGATAAGAAATGGCTATTTATAAATTTGCGCACGCTTATAAAAATGTTCAATCTATCATTAACTATTTATGAATTGGTTATCAAAACTGTTTAATTCTTCTATCGGTCAAAAATTGCTTGTTGCGCTAACAGGTTTATTCTTATGCACCTTTTTAATTGTGCATCTATCTGGAAATTTTCAATTATTTAAAAATGATAATGGAATGGCATTTAACCTATATACGGTTTTTATGACTACCAATCCTTTTATTAAAACAGTTTCCTACGTGTTGTATGCAAGCATTTTGTTTCATGCCTTTAAGGGAATTCATTTGGCAATTAAAAACAGAAGCGCCCGCCCAGTAGCATATGCCACAGTAGATGGTAAGGCCAATAGCCACTGGACATCAAGAAGCATGGGTGTATTGGGAACCATTATTCTTGTTTTTATTGTTGTTCATATGGGCGATTTTTGGTACGAATACAAATTTGGCCATATCCCTTACATAAGGTATACTCAAAATATGGTGACTGGAGAACTTACTTCTACACCTCTGGTAGGAATGGATGGACAACCATTGACAATTAATAAAAAAATGGAAGAATTTGTTGATGGAGATAATAAAATCATCATTGTAAAAGACCTATACGCTGAGGTAAAAGAAGAATTCACCAATCCTCTTTTGGTGCTCATTTATTTAATTTCAATGGCGGCCATTGGATTTCATTTATTCCACGGGTTTCAAAGTGGCTTCCAAACAATTGGTGTAAATCATCCTAAATACACCCCTATTTTAAAATCATTAAGTTTATGGCTATTTGGTATTATCATACCATTGGCCTTTGCGTCAATGCCCCTTTATTTTTATTTCTTGTAATTGTTTAACCACTTCGTTTATATGTCAACTTCACCAAAACTAGATGCTAAAATTCCTGAGGGTGTTTTAGAAAACAAATGGACTAAATACCGTTCAACAGTACCTTTGGTAAACCCAGCAAACAAAAGAAGCCTGGAGATTATTGTGGTAGGTTCTGGATTAGCTGGTTCAGCAGCGGCAGCTTCACTTGCCGAAATGGGATACAAGGTAAAAGTATTCTGCTTTCAAGACTCGCCTCGCAGGGCGCACTCTATTGCCGCTCAAGGTGGAATTAATGCTGCAAAAAACTACCAAAATGATGGTGACTCTGTATACCGATTATTTTACGACACAATTAAAGGTGGTGACTACCGTGCACGCGAAGCCAATGTTCACCGATTAGCCGAAGTAAGTGGAAACATTATTGACCAATGTGTTGCACAAGGTGTTCCATTTGCACGCGAATACGGTGGATTGTTAAGCAACCGCTCATTTGGAGGCACACAAGTTCAACGGACGTTTTATGCAGCAGGGCAAACAGGACAACAATTGTTGCTTGGTGCTTACTCAGCATTGGAACGCCAAATTGGAATGGGAGCTGTTCAAATGTACTCGCGCCATGAAATGTTAGATATTGTAAACATAGATGGCAAATGCCGAGGCATCATCGCACGTGATTTGGTAACAGGTAAGTTAGAAAGGCATTTTGGACATGCAGTTTTGTTATGCACTGGTGGATATGGTAACGTATTTTACCTATCAACCAATGCAATGGGAAGCAACGTAACTGCAGCTTGGAAAGCCCACAAGAAAGGGGCGTTTTTCAGCAATCCTTGTTATACCCAAATTCACCCAACTTGTATTCCAGTATCTGGAACACACCAATCAAAGCTCACCTTAATGAGCGAATCATTGAGAAACGATGGCCGCATTTGGGTGCCTAAACGCAAAGAAGATGCGCAAGCTATACGTGAGGGTAAATTAAATCCGAACGACCTTAAAGAAGAAGACCGCGACTACTACTTAGAAAGAAGGTATCCTGCATTTGGCAACTTGGTTCCGCGTGATGTAGCTTCACGTGCAGCTAAAGAAAGATGTGATGCTGGGTTTGGGGTAAATAAAACAGGTGAAGCCGTTTTCTTAGATTTTGCAGCCAATATGATGCGTTATGGCCGTATTGAAGCCAACAAAAAAGGAATTTATAACCCAACGGAAGACGTAGTAAAACAACTTGGAAAAGAAGTAGTAGTTGAAAAATACGGTAACCTATTTGATATGTACAAACAAATTACCGGTGTTGATCCATATGAAAACCCAATGATGATTTACCCTGCGGTACATTATACAATGGGTGGCTTATGGGTAGACTATAACTTAATGACAACGGTGCCTGGGTTATATGCATTAGGTGAAGCAAATTTCTCAGACCATGGAGCTAACAGACTAGGTGCTTCAGCACTTATGCAAGGACTTGCCGATGGCTATTTTGTAATACCGTATACAATTGGAGCTTATCTAAGCAATGAAATCCGGACCAAAGCTATTCCAACCGATCATGAAGCATTTGTAACCGCTGAAAAAGAAACAGCCGAGCAAATTAATAAGTTAATGAACGTAAAAGGCACCAAGCCGGTTGATTACTTCCACCGTAAGCTTGGACTGATAATGTGGAACGAATGTGGTATGGCCCGCAATGCTGAGGGCTTGAAAAAAGCCATCCAAGACATTCAAGCACTTCGTGATGAGTTTTGGAAAGATGTACGCATTCCAGGTGAAGCAAACAATATGAACCCAGAGTTGGAAAAAGCAGGAAGGGTTGCCGATTTCTTGGAGTTAGGTGAATTGATGTGCATTGACGCCCTTAACCGAAATGAAAGTTGTGGTGGTCACTTTAGAGAAGAATACCAAACTGAAGAAGGAGAAGCGTTGCGTGATGACGAAAACTATGCATATGTAGCTTCATGGGAAAACAAAGGAAATTCTTGGGAACTGCACAAAGAAGAACTCAAATATGAGAACATCAAAATCGCACAACGCAGCTATAAATAGTAAAATAAGTAATCCAATAACAAAAATATGAGCGGAAATATGAATATTACTTTGAAAGTATGGAGACAAAACAAAGCCTCTGATAAAGGTCGTTTTGAAACCTATGCCATTCCAAATGTATCTGAAGACATGTCGTTTTTAGAGATGTTTGATATTTTAAACGAACAACTCATTATTGAAGGAAAAGACCCGGTTGCATTTGACCACGATTGCCGTGAAGGCATTTGCGGAATGTGCAGCATGTTTATCAATGGTCGCCCACATGGTCCATTAAAAGGGGTAACTACTTGTCAACTCCATATGCGCTCATTCAAAAACGGTGATACCATTGTAGTTGAACCGTGGAGGGCAAAAGCTTTTCCAGTGATTAAAGACTTGGTAGTTGATAGGTCAGCATTTGACAGAATCATTGCTGCAGGTGGTTATATTTCGGTAAATACTGGAAATGCCCAAGATGCCAACAGCTTGCCAGTTGCCAAAGAAAATGCAGACCACGCATTTTTTGCCGCTGCATGCATCGGTTGTGGCGCTTGTGTGGCAGCTTGTAAAAATGCCTCTGCCATGTTGTTTACATCGGCTAAAATTTCGCAACTAGCCCTGTTACCTCAAGGGGCGCCTGAACGTAATACGCGCGCACTCAATATGGTAGCGCAACATGATGCCGAAGGTTTTGGTTCATGTACCAATACAGGAGCTTGTGAAGCTGAGTGCCCTAAAGGTATTTCACTTTCCAACATAGCCCGCATGAACCGCGAATACCTTGGTGCAGCACTCATGTCGTAACAAAAACAAATTGTTAAATTCAATCATCCTGTTGTCAATTTATTGGCAACAGGATTTTTTATGCAACGTGGTGTTATGATATTGCGTCTTAGAGTGTATATTGCTCACACATCATTGATGTCGTTGAAAAAACTCCTAGTTCATACCATTTTATTACTCTTGTTTGCTCTAACAAGCCAACATGTTGTTGCTACACACTACCGAGCAGGCGAAATTTATTACCAACAAATAAGTGGGCGAACCATTAGGGCCACCGTAGTTACCTTTACCGATCCGCAATCGCCCGCCAATGAATTTACCGTTTCGGTAACCATTGTTTGGGGAGATGGTACGTTAAATGAAGCCCCTCGAACTTCCATTGATCGTGTAAGTGCCAATGCGCAACGCAATGTGTATGTATTGGACCATACTTATTCTACGGACGGGAGTTATGTTATCAGTGTAACTGATCCGAATAGGGTGAACGATATTGTAAACATTAACAGTGGGCGCTCTGACCAAGTTCCCTTTTTTGTGCAAAGCCTTGTGCGCATTAGTAGTTCAATTGGAAACAATACTTCTCCAATATTAACAGTTCCTCCATTGGTTGATGGTTGCGAACAGTTTTTTTACCTACACAATCCAGGAGCATATGACCCAGATGGTGATAGTCTTGTGTTTTCAATTGGGATTCCTAAACAAGGCAAAAACGATCCTGTTCCTAATTATGTTGAACCAATAAACAGTGACAGCTTTACCATTGATCCGCAAACCGGAAAGCTCTATTGGGTTAAACCACTTAACCAAGGCTTGTATAACATTGTGATTCGTGTATCCGAATACCGACAGGGCATTTTGGTTGGATATGTAGAACGTGATATGCAAATACGGATTCGAATTTGCATTAACCAACCGCCCAATATATCTACTTATGCAGACAGATGCGTGAACGCAGGCGACTCGGTCAACCAACTCATTGTATCGAATGATATCGATATACAAGTAGTAACCATTAGGGGTTATGGAGGTCCTTTTAATGTGCCAAACAGCCCGGCAACATTATCGCCCAATCCCGGATCAGGAACACAAGTTGCCAACACGCTTTTTTCTTGGAAAACCAATTGTAGCCATATTCGCAACGAAAAACATACAGCAATTTTTGAGAGCAAAGATGATTTTTCTGTACCAATGGCTAACTATACTTCGTTAGGCATTAGGGTTGTTGGACCTAAACCAACAAATATCCAGTTAAAGCAAATCGGTAATGGTTTTTTGGTAAGCTGGAACCCCGACTCGTGCCGATTGGCAAACGCGTATAAAATTTACCGAAAAATAGATAGTTCATTTTTTACCCCTGCACAATGCCAAGTAGGCATGCCTGATGGATTAGGGTTCGAATTAATTGGCAATATTCCACTTGTGCAAAACGGACCGGTTGATACTTTTTTTTACGACAACAATAAAGGTGAAGGCCTCTCCCCTTTAGTTAACTATTGCTACAGAATTGTTGCTGTTTTTCCTCCACGTAGCGCAAATGGCAATGTGAATGGCAATCGTCCGAGCGAAAGTTATGTATCTGATGAGGTATGTGATGCCATTGTTAGGAGCAAGCCAATTATTACCAATGTTTCAGTAAGAACAACTGATATTATTAATGGCTCGATTGAACTTACGTGGATTAGGCCTGATACATTGGATACAACCATTTACACGCCTCCATACCGACTTCGGTTTAACCGCGCTCAACAAGGGAATGGCCCACTTCAATTCACTTCCTTTTTAACTACCACCTATAGTACATTCGCTTCCATTCCCGATTCAACCATCATTGATACCCTCATTAATACCAGTTCAACGCAATGGGTATACAAGATTGAATTGCAATGGGATTCACTCGGTGTTGCCACAACTGTAGATGCAAGTCCTAATGCAAGCTCAGTATTTGCAAGTATATTCTCCACAGATAATACCAATATTTTGAGTTGGAGGGCTCGGGTACCATGGACCAATACCAGTTACACGGTCTTCAAACAAAACGAAACCACCTTGGAATTTGACTCTATCGCAACTGTAGATACATTATCATATAAAGATACTGGACTTGTTAATGGCCGCAGCTATTGTTACTTCGTTGTAACTAAAGGGGCCTATTCGTTTTTTAACAACCCGCTGTTTAACGCTTCTCAACAAATTTGCGGGATTCCAATTGATACGATTAAACCTTGTCCACCAGTTTTATCAGTTCAAACCCCTTGTGAAACTTTTGGTGATTTCACTAATAAGTTAAATTGGATACCTAGACCTGCCTGCGCAGATGATGTGGTAAAATACAGAGTATACTATAAGCGCCAAGTTCAAGACACATTTGAATTGTTATCCGAAACCGTGGTAAACATTAATAGTTACAACGACAGCCGTGATACGTTGAGGTATTCAATTGCAGGTTGTTATGCTGTAACTGGAATCGACTCATTTAACAACGAAAGTCCATTTACCAATACCATTTGTGTCGACAATTGTCCATTCTACCGTATTCCAAATGTATTTACACCCGATGGTGATTTGCTTAATGAGTTACTCAAACCATTCGAGTACCGATTTATTGACCGCATTGATTTAAAAATATACAATCGTTGGGGAACACAAGTATACGGAACGCAAAACCTGGATATTAACTGGGACGGAACGGATCAAACCAATGGGAAACCACTTTCACCTGGTGTGTATTATTATACCCTCGAAGTGTACCAGCGTTTTTTAAATGAAATGAAAGTGGAAAAGTTAAGTGGCACCATCCAACTTATTAAGTAAGGTATTAACATTGATTTTTACAACAACGTGTTTACAGGAATAATCGAAACAAAGGCTACCCTTATTCAAAAGGAACAAGTTGGAAGCAATATCCAATTTACATTTGAAAGCGAATTGGCATCACAATTTCGTGTTGACCAAAGCATTGCACACAATGGTGTTTGTTTAACAGTAATAGGAATACAAGGCATTCAATACACTGTTGTAGCGATTGATGAAACATTACGCAAAACCAATTTGGGTAATCTACAAGTGAACAATCAGGTCAATATCGAAAGGTGTATGCCAGCCAACGGTCGTTTTGATGGGCATATTGTTCAAGGGCATGTAGATACAGTTGCCACTTGTGTTGAGGTAACTGAGGTAAATGGTAGCTGGTTGTTTACGTTTGAGCTAGGTTCAAAGGGGCAACCTGAATTGTTGGTTGACAAAGGTTCCATTTGCATTAATGGGATTAGCCTCACAATTGTTCAAACAATGGCCAACCAATTTCAAGTTGCAATCATACCTTACACTTACGAACATACAACCATGAATAGGGTACAACCTGGAACAGTTGCCAATATTGAATATGATATTGTTGGGAAATACATCCGAAAAATGTTGTCGAATCGATAAACTTAATTGTTGTTCATTGGTAATCTAGCCCTTTTCATGGCAACAAAAAAGCCCAACCTTTTCAAGTTGGGCTTTTGATTGAATCAATCAATAAAACTTATTCAGAAACTACTTCAAGTTGGATATTTACAACCACATCTCTATGTAAGTTTAATGTGGCTTGGTACGTACCCAATACTTTGATATCGCCAACTTCAATCTTACGTCTGTCGATATCGTATCCTTTTGTTTTAAGAGCTTGTGCTACTTGCAACGGAGTAACAGAACCAAAAATTTTATCATTTGCACCGGCTTTTGTACCAATGGTAATAGTTAAATCTTTAAGCTGTTCTGCAGTTGCTTGCGCATCGGTTTTTAGTTTTTCACGCTTTAATACACCTTGACGGTTATTTTCTTCCAATACCTTAATGTTAGAAGGAGTAGCCATGATCGCATAACCTTTAGGAAACAAGAAATTATTTGCGTAACCATCTTTCACAGTTACGATGTCGCCTTGTTGGCCTAGATTCTTTAGGTTTTCTTTTAAAATAATTTTCATAATGTACTTCTCCTTATTTTAATTGATCGGCTACATATGGAAGGATTGCTAAGTGACGTGCACGTTTTACGGCCATTGCCACTTTACGTTGATACTTCAAAGAAGTACCTGTAAGTCTGCGAGGTAAAATTTTACCTTGTTCATTTACAAACTTCAACAAGAAATTAGCATCCTTGTAATCGATGTACTTAATACCCGACTTTTTGAACCGGCAGTATTTTTTCTTTTGAGGTGCTTCAGGTGTAGTATTGAACACCATCGCAGGATTGTTTTGTGCTTTAGTTGCCATAATTACTTACCTTCTTGTTGTTTGTCTTTTTTAGATTGGTTGAATTCACCATTACGTTTGCGTTGGTTGTAAATCACTGCATGTTTGTCGAGTGATGTAGAGAGGAAACGCATGATTCGCTCGTCACGTCTGAAAGCTAGTTCAAATTTGGAAATAAAGCTGGTTGGGGCTTTGTACTCATAAATATGGTAAAAGCCAGTGGTTTTTTTGTTAATTGGATAAGCCAATTTTGTTAAACCCCAGTTTTCTTCATGAACCATCTCTCCACCGTTTTCGATAATCATGTTACGGTACTTAGACAAAGCATCTTTTAACTGCTCGTCTGAGAGTACGGGTGTGAAAATAATCACAGATTCATAGTCGTTTAGGACAACTTGTTCTTTTGCTGTTTTTTTAGCTGCCATTATCTTGGGATAATTAAATAGAAGAAATATTAGCCTTGATTGTGATGGCCAAATCCTTAAGGATACTGCTGGCTCATAAAGCGCTCGAAGATACAAAATTAAACAACAAAGGCCCGAGCTAAAAAGCCGGACCTTGCTGTTACCCTATGAAAATCTGGTGGTATCTACCTCCCACCAAGAATCTTTATTTAATTGAAATATTGGTTTTTGCAGGTTTTGCCTCATTTTTAGGAACCTTAACCGTTAAGATTCCATCAACCATTGTTGCTTCAATTGCCTCTTTTTGTGCATGCTCAGGTAAGGTGAAGCTTTTGGAAAATTTACCATAAAAACTTTCAACTAAGTGATACTTATCTTCATTGCGCTCTGAGTGTAATTTACGTTCCCCCGAAATAAGCAAGCGATCTCCATCCATTTCAATTTGAATGTCTTCTTTGCGAACACCAGGTAAACTCAAATGCAATTCATAAACATTTGCCGTTTCGATAATATCCGTGCGGGGTGTGAAAAATACATTTCGCTCAAACTTACCAGCGGCCTCGTTAAAAAAAGAATCAAAAACATTCATCAAGTTGCTCGAAATCATTGAATCCCTCAACAATTCGCGTGAGCTGGTTGGTTTTAATTTTAACAGTGTCATTTGATTGGATTATTTAGTTTACCCAAAGTTTTCAAACGACATTCCAATCAAAAAATTAGGTCATTTTGGCTTAAAAATGCAATTTTATCGTGCATGCATATTCAAAAACATGTCACTTTGACTTGTTTTTAAAATACTGGTTGAGTACCGTGGTAATTTTACGGGCAGCTTGACGGTTGAGTTCAACCATTAATTGTTGTTGAGAAAGTGGCTGTCGTTTAACCTCAGTGAACAGTGATTTCCACTCAGGATTAGGGGGCGGTAAAAAATTGCCTGTTGGCAATTGTTCGTAAAGGTTTAATGTGGAACCCTTATAAATGAATTGATGCTGTTCATCGAGTTGGGTAAATGTTAATTGATCACCCGATACTTCCTCACCAGAGCCAACTACAAGCAAACTGTAAGCAATTGTTAACGACAATTTTCTTGATTCATATGAATCATCATATGTTACTTTCCTAAATTTGGTTATTGCCGAAAACGTTCCTGTATAAGGATTTAAGATGTTTTCAGAAAAGGCTTCGTATGCGGTTCTTTGTTCGAGCTTAACTGGCTCTTCGGTATAATTTACCTGCATTTGCTTAACCCATAAAACATAGTTTAATCCAAGGTTTTGAGCCGCTTCAAGCGCTTGTTTCCTGTTTTCAATTGTACCCCATCCCCTAGCTGTTAATACATTGCGAAGTTCATTGGCTGTTGTTACTTTAACATATGCAAATCCACTCTTTTGCAATCTGTCACCAATTAATTGTTCCAATTCAGGCATAGAATCAATAGGCAAAATCCCAATTCGTGTTGTTGCTTTTGCAATGGCTTCTTCTTGCCTTAATTTGGCATCCTTGTATTGATCGTCTTGTGCAACAATTTTAGAAAAGGTGTTGTACGCTTGTTGGTATTTGCCTTGATTGAGTTGGATGATGCCTTGTTTGTAAAGAGGCTCAAGCACTGTATTTAAACGCAGCACAGTAATCCCTTTATACAAGGTATCCAGTTTGGCTATGCGTTCAAACTTTTGTTCTGCTGCTTCAAATTTTTTCTCGTTCATTAAAACCAATGCTTCATCGTAGAGCGTACCCACGTATTCGGTGCGTATTTCAGCATACACATCATCATATTCATCGGGCCACCTTAATTGAACATTTACAGAAAGGGCATTTTGGTAAAAAAGCCTCGCATTAGTGTAGGCTTTAATCGCTTCCTCTACCTGATTTTGAATAACCAATTGGTTAAAGCGGGCAAATTTTTGGTTCAATACCTTTTGGCCCGACTCTACTAGCCCTGCTATAGCCTTAGGATGATTGGGCTTATTTAAAAGTGCGTTGTAATAATAACTTACAGCATCATCATCTAGCCCTTTAAGTTGAGCAGCATCACCTTGTTTCACCAACTTATTACTTGGATTACAAGCCACTAAAAAAAGAAATGCAAAAAAAATGCTGCTGCCTTTCATTGTTTACATTCTTTGTGGCACTTCAATTCCAAGCAAATTACAACCTGATGCAATGATGTTTGACGCAAATACGCTCAATTGCAAACGCATGTTTTTTACCTGCTCATTCTGTTCTTTTAAGATTGGACAAGCATGGTAAAAACCACTAAAACATTTAGCCAACTCATAAACATAGTTTGCCAATACTCCTGGGCTCAGCTCAGCTGCTGCTGCTTTAAGTATGTCTGGGTATCGGTTAAACAATTGAATAAGCTCCATCTCAGATGGCTCCAATGAAATACCTGAAATCGCTTCTTTTGAAAAACCTCCAGCGTTACGAAGTATAGATTGAATCCGAGCGTATGTATATTGAATAAATGGACCAGTATTGCCTTGAAAATCGATAGACTCAGCCGGATTAAATAGCATTTTTTTGCGTGGATCTACTTTAAGTAAAAAATACTTAAGCGCTCCCAATCCAATGGTTTGATAGAGAGCTGTTAACTCTTCAGCAGTTAGCCCTTGTGTTTTGCCAAGAGCTTCTGTTGTTTCAGCAGCTGTCCGAATCATTTCTTCCATTAAGTCGTCTGCATCTACAACCGTACCTTCCCTGCTTTTCATTTTACCATGTGGCAATTCCACCATCCCATAACTTAAATGAAAAATACCCTCTGCATACGATTTCCCTAATTTTTGGCAAATCAACTTGAGTACTTTAAAATGGTAATCTTGCTCATTCCCTACAACATAAATAGAACGTTCGCAACCAAAGTCTGCATACTTAAGTTCGGCCGTACCTATGTCTTGAGTTATGTAAACAGAAGTACCATCACCTCTTAGCAATAACTTTTGATCGAGCCCATCAGCAGTTAAATCAACCCAAACTGACCCATCATCCTTTTGGTAAAAAACATTTTTTTGCAAGCCTTCTTGCACAATTTCTTTACCAAGTAAATAGGTATTGCTTTCGTAATAAAACTGATCAAAATGCACTCCCATCTGTTTGTATGTAGCATGAAAACCTTCATACACCCAATCATTCATCATTTTCCAGATACGAATGGTTTCAGGGTCGCCAGCTTCCCACTTGCGCAAAAGCTCTTGTGCAGCCAATATACTTGGTGCATTTTTCTCTGCTTCTTCAGGAGTTGAACCTTTTTCAATAAGCTCTTGTTGTTCCTTTTTATATTGTTTATCAAACGCTACATAGTATTTACCTACCAAATGATCTCCTTTAATTCCTGAAGAACTTGGTGTTTCATTGCTATTAGATTGAATCCAAGCGAGCATGCTTTTGCAAATATGAATGCCCCTATCGTTAACCAGGTTACATGTAATTACTTCGTAGCCATCAGCTTTGAGTATTTGTGAAACTGCATAACCTAAAAGGTTGTTGCGGATATGCCCTAAATGCAAAGGCTTGTTTGTATTAGGCGAAGAATATTCGACCAATACTTTTTGTTTGCTCTTTGCAGGTGCAAATCCATATGTGGGATTGCTAAAATTTGCTGCTACAAACATTAACCAATGGTCGGGATGAATACTCAGGTTTAAAAATCCTTTTACAACATTATGCGACTCTATCCAACTTACGTTGGCTTGCAAATAAGCCCCAAGTTCGCTTGCTGTTTGTTCAGGTCCTTTTTTTGATTGTTTTAAATAAGGAAAAACAACAAAGGTAAATTGGCCTTCAAAACCGGCATGGGTTGGCTCGATAACAACTTGTGGACTGACCGTTTGATATAATGAGGTAAGTGCCTCAGCAATTTCAGTTTTGAGTTCTTGTTCTAACATAACCTAAAAAGGGCTGTTTTTTTCTTTTGATACAAATTTAAACACCATCCAATCGACCCAATTGGGAAAAAACCGATTGATAAAATTAGCCAAGTGTCCTTGCAAGGTGAGTATTTTTTGCCTTTTACGTAACTTAACCAACTTCACAATTGAATCAGCAACCACCGATGGTGGCATTAACTTCGTTTCGTCTAGAGGAGATTCCGCTTGGGAGTTACCATTTTTGTTTAACGCAGTATTCCGAATATTAGATGCAGTATATCCAGGATACACAATTCCAACATGTAGTCCTTTAAGCAAGGTTTCAATTCGAAGTGATTGCATAAATCCCGCAATCGCATATTTTGAAGCAGAATACCCTGTGCGCCCGGGTAGCCCAACCAAACCAGACACCGAAGACACCGAAACTACCGACCCTTTGTTTTCAAGCAAATATGGCAAAGCAAACTTTGTGCAGTACACGGTTCCCCAAAAATTCGTATCCATCACTTGTTTAATCACACCTAAGTCACAATCGGCTAATATAGCCCGCATGCTAATACCCGCATTGTTAACCAAAACATGTAAAGTTCCAAAATGGCTTACAGCTTGGTTAACCAAATTTTGACATGCTTCCTCGCTACTTACATCGCAAACAATAGTAAGTACTTCTTTAGCTCCTAGTTCTTTACATTTTGCGGCTACTGCTTTTAGATTTTCAATTGAACGAGACGCTAAAACAAGCTTACAATGTTCAACAGCAAATGCATATGCCGTTGCCTCGCCTATACCAGAAGAGGCCCCAGTAATAAGTACAATCTTTTGTGTGAGAGGTGTTGGCAAACGATGGGATTTGAGCGGCTTTTTCGAGTTCATTATGTTTTCCAAACAATGGGCGTGCCATTATTAGGTATCTCTGGAAAGTCTATTTCCATACCGTCCAATGTTTCTTCAATTGCATCTTCCAAATACGCTGAGGTTACGCCCGAAGCACTTTCCCAGTTATCGTCAATGGCTCCTTTATAAACCAACTCCCGCTTTGAGTTAAACAAAAAAACCTCCGGATTGCATGATGCGCCAAAACGCTTAGCTACACTTTGATCTGTATCTTTTAGGTACATAAAGTTAATCTTGTGTAGATTGAAATGGTAAGCAGCAAGTTTGTTTTTCTCAAGGCTATCGTCAGGCGACTGCACTTGATCATTTGAGTTGATACCAATAATGCCGAGGTTATCGTCTTCATATTTTTCAAACAATTTGATTAACCTGTCGCTGTAGGCCTGTGATACGGGTGAACTATTGCACGTGAAAACAACAGCCAATGCATACTTATCAGCATATTCAAAACTAGAGTGTAACTTATCATCAAATCCAATAAGGTTAAACTCGGGCAATCTGTCTCCTATTTTTAGCATGGTACTTGGTTATTTTGAGTTTGGTTTTGGAGGGTGCAAAATAAGTATTTTATTGCAGCAAAATATAGCCTTTATGGCTTTTTAATTATTGACTTGCATGAAGATCATTGAAGTTGAAACCACAAAACACAGGTCGCAATTTAACCAACTGCCACACAGGCTTTACCAGCACGACCAAGAATGGGTTTCTCACTTAACCAAAGATATTGAAGCAGTATTTGACCCAACAGAAAATCCCTATTTTAAAACGGGAGAGGCAAAAAGGTGGCTATTGCTTAGCAATACAAACGAGCCAATTGGCCGGGTAGCAGCATTTTTTAACACAAAATATATTGAACAAACCCAACAAAAAATTGGAGGGATGGGATTTTTTGAGTGTATACAAGACGAGCGTGCTGCGTTTTTATTATTTGATACATGCCAAAATTGGCTCCTCTCAAAAGGAATGATTGGAATGGATGGCCCAATTAATTTTGGAGAGCGCGACCGCTTTTGGGGACTCATGGTAAAAGGGTATAAACACCCCTCTTATCTTGAAAACTACAACCCTCCATTTTACCAAAATTGGTTTGAGCAGTATGGATTTGAGCAAATGTTTGAACAATCAACATCTGAGATTACCGTTGAAACGTTTAATTACGAACGATTTAACCGCATTTCACAGCGAGTGCTTCAAAATCCTACATACCAATTCAAACATTTTGTTTGGGGCGAACTTGAACAATTTGCAAACGACTTTTTAACCATATACAACCAAGCCTGGGCGCACAGGCCTGATTTTGTTCCAATGACCATTGAACGCGTACGGCATGTATTGCGTTCACTTAAGCCCATTTTACTCGAGAATATTATTTGGTTTGTGTACGCAAATGGCGAGCCCGCAGGCTTTTACATTAATGTGATTGAGGTAAACCAATTGTTTAAACCCTTAAAAGGAAAAATGAATTGGTGGTCGAAACTACTTTTTGTTTGGCACCGTACTTTTGGCAAAGTAGACAGGGTGCGCGGTATTGTATTTGGTGTTGTGCCTAAATACCAAAATTTAGGCCTCGAAACCGGAATGATTATGAATTTTCACAATGCTATTTTAAAACATCCGCATATTCGAGCATCAGAGCTTGCATGGATTGGCGATTTTAATCCCAAAATGCACTCTCTATTTGAAGCGCTTGGTGCCAAAACTACCAAAGTTCACCGCACCTACCGTAAATTGTTTTAACAGTTTTGCAAGGCTTGCACCATTCCTTTAGCTTTTAACAAACACTCCTCATACTCTGCTTCTGGATCTGAATCGTAGGTAATGGCGCTGCCAACCTCAAAATTAAGATAACCGCTTTGGGAATTGTATTGGATTGTTCGAATCACTACATTAAAATCCGCTTCTCCGTTCGGAGCAATGTAACCAATGGTTCCCGAATACAACCCTCGTTTTGTGCGTTCAAATTGTTCAATAAGCTCCATAGCGCGAATTTTTGGCGCACCAGTCATGCTTCCCATTGGGAAGATGTTAGCTAAGCATTGCTCAATAGATATTTCTGGTTTTAAGGTAGCCGAAACTGTTGATACCATTTGATGCACTTGTTGAAAAGAGTATATACCAAAAAGTTCATTTACCACCACACTTCCGGTTATGGCTGACTTGGCCAAGTCGTTTCGAACCAGGTCTACAATCATTAAATTCTCGGCTCGTTCTTTTTCGGAATGCAATAGCTGATTTCGAAAAAATTGATCCTGCACCGAGTCTTCACTGCGTTTGGCTGTTCCTTTTATAGGTTGAGAATAACAAGTATTGCCCTCCACTCGCACAAACCTTTCAGGACTTGCACCTATGGCATATAAATGGTTGAATTTTAAATAGGAAGCAAACGGCATTGGAGAAATATTCTTTAAAACATTCATTAACCTGGCCGGATTTACTCGCGCATGCTGGGCAAAAAACTCTGTGCAATAGTTAAGTTCATAAACATCCCCATTTACAATATGTGACCTAATTGATTCTACATCTTTAATATAATCATGTTTAGATACCTTGGGAGCAACCTGCACTGCTTGATGTGCCGCTGGTGTTTCAGTTGTTTCTAAAATTTCGGCAATAACCTCCATGCCCTTAATCACCTGAAATTGATTATTGATTACAACCAATTGTTGGGGAATAAAAAAGCTCGCGACTGGAAAACCAATCCCATCTTCATGGTTTGAAACAAGTTCCTCAAGCCAATTTTTAGCATCATAAGCGATTAATCCAAAGCACCAATCACCATGCCTTTTTCTAAATGCAGCAAGTGCTTCAAACGGGTTTTCGGTATCGACTTGAAAAATATGCTTGGCCCCTGCGGCAATAATAAGTTCATAGGTACCCAATCCGCATGCAGGCTTGTTTTTATTAGAATCAAGCACGAGTGCGACATCAAACTGCGATGCCCAAAACGGAGCCTTGTTACATACTAATTGGTACTGGGTTTCGGTAAGTTGGTACATTCCTATTCAGGTTCAAATTTATGGAATAGAATCGGTTGGTGGAGGCTCGAATTGGGGAACTTCTTCTATATATACTTTCAATACCCCAGGCCCATTTACCAAACCTAAATGTTTGGCCGCCCTGTATGATAAATCAATAATGCGTTTGCGGTGATGAGGGCCTCTATCATTTACCCTAACCACAACCCATTTACCGTTTTTGGGATTGGTTACTTTAAGCAAGGTTCCAAAAGGCAGGGTTCTATGAGCAGCGGTAAGTTCCTTTTTTCGATAACGCTCACCATTGGCTGTTTTACGTCCTTCAAATTTCGCTGCATAATAAGAAGCATATCCTGTATCGCGGTATACTTGTTTCCAAGCACTGTCGATTACAGCTTGTTGAGCAATTCCATTAACACTGCCTGTACACATCAATAATATATACAGGCCGATGGGATACCCAACTTTTGATGTAATTTTACCCCACATACCTTGCAATATAGCTTTTCAAATGAGCAGCACCAAACCATTAGCAGAAAGAGTTCGACCTCAAACACTTGACGAATACATCGGACAAGAACACTTCACTAATCCGGGAAATGTTTTGCATACGGCCATACAGCAGCAAACCATCCCAAGCATGATTTTATGGGGACCTCCTGGAGTTGGAAAAACAACATTGGCTAAAATTATATGCACTGCCTTGGGTATGCGTTTTTACCAACTAAGCGCCATCAATGCGGGAGTTGCTGAAGTACGAAAGGTGATTGAAGAAGCAAAGGCTTTTGGAAAAGTGGTGCTATTTTTAGATGAAATCCACCGTTTTAATAAAGCCCAACAAGATGCTTTACTTGGTGCAGTTGAAAGTGGAAACATGGTGCTTATTGGTGCTACAACCGAAAATCCTTCATTTGAAGTAAATAATGCATTGTTATCAAGGTGCCAAGTTTACATTTTAAAAGAACTCACCAACGAACATTTGCTTACGATTGTTCAGCAAGCAATACGCAAAGATGAGTGGCTCCAACAACGCAATATTGTAGTAGCCGAAACCGAGGCTTTGTTTAGGTTTAGCAATGGAGATGCACGCAAATTATTGAATATAATAGAGCTGCTTGCAGCTCAAGGTAGTCATATTCATATTACAAATGAATTGGTGACCCATACATTGCAACAAAAAATTGCTTTGTATGATAAAGACGGTGAAGATCATTACAATATCATTTCGGCATTTATCAAATCAATAAGGGGAAGCGACCCCAATGCAGCAGTGTATTGGCTTGCGCGCATGTTGGATGGAGGCGAAGATGTTACGTTTATTGCAAGAAGGCTTGTGATATTGGCAAGCGAAGATATTGGCAATGCAAATCCAAATGCCTTGGTATTGGCCACTGCTTGTTTTCAATCGGTTCAAGTGATAGGCCCTCCTGAAAGCCGCATTATTTTATCGCAATGTGCCACCTATTTGGCCTCTAGTGCAAAAAGCAACGCATCTTACATGGCAATTGAAGAAGCGAGTCAATGTGTTGCTAAAACTGGAATGTTATCTGTTCCGCTGCATTTGCGCAATGCGCCAACAAAATTGATGAAATCACTCGACTACGGTAAAGAATACGCTTATGCTCATCAATACGAAAACAATTTTGTAAACCAAGAATACCTTCCTGATGCAATTGCCGGTACTGCGTTTTACAAACCAGGACCCAACGCACGGGAACAAGAACTAAAAACGTTTTTGAAAAAAAGATGGGGCGATAAATACGGCTACTAGCGAATGCGCAAACGCTGGCCTACACGGAGTTTTGCTTTGGTTGAAATATGATTGAGTTTTGCTAAATGCTTCACACTTATTCCATACTTGTAAGAAATCTTACCCAATGTTTCACCTTTTTTTACCGTATGGTATTTTGATTTTAACTTGGTAGATTTAACTTGGTATAAATGCGCGAAACAACTTTTATCTATTTGCAACGTGTCGCTCATTAATGAACCTGACGGGAAAGAAATAACTTTATTTGGGTCAATTTTTTCTCCTTTGTAGCGTACTTCAAAATGCAAGTGAGGTCCAGTACTTCGACCAGTACTGCCGGCCAATCCAATAATATCACCACTCCGAACAGGTTGCCCCGGATACGCTAACAACTGGTTAAAATGTGCGTACAATGTTTCCAATCCATTGTAGTGCCTAATGAGCACCACATAACCATAATCGGCACTTCGTTTGGCAACCCTTACCACACCATCAAACATGGCGTATACAGGATCACCCACTTCCATGCGAACATCAACTCCATAATGAAACTTGGCGCGTTTACCCCAACGCCTAAAACCAAAATTACTTGATATATCACCGATTGCAGGAGGATGAAAAGCACAATCATATGAATCTTTTAGTGCCAATAATACCGTGTCATTCATCTCCTTTAAACTTACCTTGTATGGATTAATGGTGATGGTATCCCATGAAGCGTTTTCGTAATGCTGGTTTGCTGGAATCATATTTGGGTCGAAGGTGAACGCAGGATCGCGTAACAAGTCCCAATAACTTACATCGCTGTAACCTGTGAAACTGGCATCAAATTCTCCTTCGTTTTCTTCTTCATGTTCCTCATCTGTTTCTTCAATTTGTGATAAACTATCAGGCAGTTCGGTTTGTGCATGCACAAATGGAATGGCATAAATGCTTAAGCATATAAAAAGGATAAACTTACGGAACAAAAGGTGCATTAATGCGCTTGTTTGATAATTGACAAAGCGTGCAATTTATCTTTTTCAAGTTGATTTTGCAGTTCTGCAATGCCATTAAACTTTTGCTCATTGCGCAACCTGTCGATAAATTCTACTTGGATGGTTTGCCCATACAAATCTTGGTTAAAATCAAACAAATGAACTTCAATGGCATAGGATGCACCATCAACCGTAGGGCGCATACCTGCATTCAACATTCCAAAATGAGATTTGCTGTTGATAATTACTTTTACCGCATACACCCCCTGCAAAGGCATTTGCTTTAAAGGATGATCTAGTTGAATATTGGCTGTTGGAAATCCGATGGTTCTTCCAAGTTGTTTGCCTTGCACCACTACCCCTCTAAATTGGTAATTACGTCCTAAATAGGTGGCCGCTGTTTTCACATCACCAGCTTCCAATGCCTGACGTATGCGGGTAGAGCTTACTGCAACATGGTTAATATCTTGTTCCGGTATTTCTTCAACTGCAAATCCATAGGTGCCCGCATATTGTGACAAATGCGCAAACGTTCCTTCCCTGTTTTTACCAAACCGATGATCGTAACCAATTACTAATGTATGGGTACCAATTGTACGCACCAAAATATCACTTATAAATTGTGCCGAAGTCATTCTCGAAAAGGATTTGGTAAACGGAATCACAATCAAGTGATCAATACCTGCTGCATCCAAGGCTTCAATTTTTTCGTCAAGGGTATGCAATAGTTTTAGCCCATGGTCATCAGGAAACAAAATCGTTCTTGGATGTGGATCAAAAGTCATTAATACGCTTTCGCCATGGTGAACATTTGCGAGTTCCTTTACCCTATTTAAAATTACTTGATGTGCCACATGTACGCCATCAAATGTGCCTTGGGTAACTATGGCCGATTGAACCGGCTTAAACGTATCAAAACTTCGGTAAACTTTCATTTGCGTTGCTTGCGAAAATAGTGATTATCTTTTAATGGCCTATAAGCACAAAACCAGGCTGCTACTTGCCGCGTCCTTGCAAAATAATCTTGACCGTGTATATCAAAATACGAATATCAACTGCAAGTGAGATATTCTCTATGTATAAAATATCAAATTTTAATCGCTCTACCATTTGTTCAACATTCTCTGCATATCCATATTTAACCTGCCCCCAGGAAGTAATACCCGGACGCACACGTTGCAATTGTTTGTAGTGTGGTGCAATTTTCACAATTTGATCAATAAAAAACTTACGTTCGGGTCTTGGGCCCACCAAACTCATATCACCTATAAGTACGTTTACAAATTGAGGTAGTTCATCTAAACGGTATTTACGTAACACTTTACCAACTGGTGTTACCCGCTTATCATCCTCTTTAGCCAACATAGGTCCGGCATCTTCAGCATTTACATACATGCTTCTAAACTTGTAAATGTAAAATGGCTTGCCATGCAAACCAATTCGAATTTGTTTAAAAAATACAGGACCCGGTGATGAACGCTTAACTGCAACAATTAATATCAAATACAATGGAAATAAGGCAACCAAAACCAATAATGCCACCAAAATATCGCTTGTGCGTTTGGCAACTTGCTGCCATTGGGGCATAATGGTGTGGTTAATCTCAATAAGTGCAGTGCCCATCACATTCTGCATTTTCACACTGCCCGACATCATATCATATATATCAGGAATGATTTTGAGGATAACACGCTCTCCCTCGAGCATATTGTTCACTTTGATAATATCAGAGTGGTTGCTACTTTCAATAGCCAAAATGACCTCTTCAATTTGATATGCGGCAATAATTTCGGGCAACTGCTCGTAAGTACCTAAAAATGGCAAAACAGAACTCAACTCTCCTTGATTCGAATCTGCACTTACAAATCCTTTAAACAAATATCCTTGTTGAAATTTCGCAGTATGTATTTCATCATAAAGTAATCTAGCCTTGGTATTGTTTCCTAAAATGATAGTGTAAAAACCAATTCGTTTACTGTTAATCAATGACTTTACATAGGTGGCTGTTGCCAAACGAATAAGCATGGTAAAGCCATAATGCATGGTAATTAAAGTAACAAAAGAGCTGTAATAGTCTTTGTAACTAGCTACTTTATCATCGAGCAAGAGCAAGAAAAACAATACCACTGAACCCAATACGGTGATGGAGAATGTTTGCCCAAGTTCGCGCAATCGAGAGCGCCTCCAAACATCCACATAATTGCCCGAAAGGTAATACAGCAACAACCAATAAACCGGAACATAAATTAGCCCAAGGTATAGATTTTGGTCAGGCCCAATAGGACTTTTAAAAGCACTTAACTGGTTTACATCAATAAAATACTTACGGTAAAAAAAGAAAGAAAACCAAGCACCAACAGCTGCCAAAAAATCGAGTGTAACAAATAAAAAGGTATGTACTTTTTTGCGGCTTCTCATGAATGGTTATAAGTAAACAAGTTTCACATTATCTATTTGCACATCCTCTTGCAGGTTTTGCTCATTAAACAATCCTAGGTAAATGATAAACTTTGTTCCCGGTCGTTGTACGGATACCTCATCGGTTAGATCCACATAAATTTTACGCCAAGTACCGTTGGTAGGAAACGTTTGCACAACAGGTTTAACTTGGCTAGCTATACCAGAATTTGGGTCAATAAAATAATACCCTATATCTATTGGCAGGTTGCTATTGTAGTCGACCTCAAGGTAAACTGGGGCCCCGGGGTCGAGTAAATATCCTTCGAAATTATTACCTGCATCTCTTGGTCCGCCAGCAATTAATTGCAGCAATTGATGTCCATCAGCGATTTGAATACGACCCGAAAATGTTCCCGGTTTCCAAGATTTTGTATCGCTGGTTTTGATAACTGTATCACCTTGTAAAAAAATACTTGGGTTAATGACAAATGATGAACCTGAACGATCAAAATCTTCAATAAAAGCGAACTTGGCTCCGGGTAAATAGGTAAAAGTAGGCCTTAGTGTATCAACCACTCCGGGTGTCAAATTTCGGGTTTCAACATAAGACGCAATCATAGGATAGTTTACACGTGTTTCATTTTGCCCCGAACGAATAATACCTGCGTCCAACGTTATGCTTGTAGGCCCAGCTGCTTCAATGGGAATTAAAGCTGGATAACCAATGGTTCCTTTAGTAAGACCATTTTGGGTAATCCAAACATCGGTAAATTTTGAAGATGTATCTCCTTGTAAATCCAAATCAGTTTGGTAAGTATAACTTGGCACATATATATAAGCAGGAATGGGTACCTCATCTTGCCCTAAGAATGCGCAGGAGCTGAATAAGACTACAGTTGTTATAAATACACCAACTCGTTTCATGTTCAACAAATGTATGGTAAAGACCGTAAAAAGGAAGTGCTATGCATCGAATAATGTGCTCGGATGCAATTTTTCGATTATTTGGTGTGCTATTCGCAACGACTGATAAGATTGGTAAGTATCTTGGGTAATACGCTGCCTACTTGAAATGGCTTCGGCAAAATGTTCTAACTCAATGGTAATAACATCTTGGTTTTTAACCCGGCTTTGGTTTACAGGCACCTCCTTGTAAGCACCTTGGTCAGTTTTAAGCAATTTTGTTAAATCGTATTTTTCCAAATCAAGGGTAATGCATTCATTTTTTTGGTACACCCTGATACAATCCCTACCATTGCTTTCAAAATTGCCACAATTAATATTGGCAATACACCCATTCTCAAAATCAATGCGAACATTGATAAAATCAGCATATTCATTAAATACCTTACTGGCATTGGCCGTTACTTTTCTTACACTTGAACCAACCAGCGAAATCAATAGTTCAACATCAAGCAGCAACATACCAAAAATGATTGAGTCATTTGAAATACTGAGCACTTTGTTTTTAAAACGATGGCACTCTATGTATGTTGGTTTTTTAACCATCCTTCTAAGTGCCTTGATTTCAGGATGAAACTTTTCTTCGTGTAATATCTTAAGTGTGATATTGGCTTCAATGGCCAAATCATTTAGTTGTTTGGCTTCACGAATATCTTCTGAAAGCAACCCGCTTAACAATACATGCTTGCATTGCATAATGGATTGTGAGGCGTATTTAAAATGAGTACCAACAGGAGAAACAATATCTACAGCATCAACTTTATCAAATAACAAGGGCAATTCGGTAAATGCTGGAATACCTAAATCAGCAGCCATTGAAGTTGCATTTTCATGGTCATGATCGAACAAACCTACCAACTCAAACTGAGTCAGTTGTTGCAAAAGCACCATATGTCTTCTGCTTAATTCATTCGCTCCTATTATGCCTATTTTAATCATTTATGCAATTCAAAAATAGGAACCTGCTCTATTGGGTAGGTTTACACTTATACACCAATTAAACTTGCTAATCATTCAAAAAACTAAAAACTGTACACTTACGCCATTCCTTTTCACCTGGTGTTCACAAACCAACATCAAAATGCTTTGGGAATAAGCTAGTTTGCATGCCAATGTTAACAGACGATTATAAGTACAAAGGAGCACGCACCAAGCTCGTTACTGAATTGGCCACCAAGGGCATTCAAGATGCAGGTGTTTTAAAAGCCTTGCAACTGGTGCCCAGGCATTATTTTTTTCCAAAAACCTTTTACTCTCATGCTTACGAAGACAAGGCATTTCCAATTGGAGAAGGCCAAACCATTTCGCAACCATATACTGTTGCCTATCAAACCCAAGTATTGCATATAGAAAAAGGAGACAAGGTTTTGGAAATTGGAACCGGGAGTGGCTATCAGGCTGCTATATTGATGCAAATGGGCGCTACCGTATACAGCATTGAGCGTCATCAAGCTTTATCACTCAAAGCAGCTACACTGCTGCACAAAATGGGTTACAAACCTGTGTTAAAACATGGAGATGGCACCAAAGGCTGGCCTCAATTTGCACCATTTGATAAAATCATTGTTACCGCTGGTGCCCCAGTAGTTCCACAAGCCTTAATTGAACAATTGGCCATTGGAGGTATTATGGTAATTCCTGTTGGAAATGAGCAAAAACAACGAATGGTTTCTGTGATTAAAAAGTCTGCTTCTCAAATAGAAACAATCGAACTTGACCAATTTGCTTTTGTTCCGCTCATTGGTGAACAAGGTTGGCAACATTAACGACCCAATTCAAATAGGGTATTGTTTTCAACTACAATTACCCCCTTGTTTTCTTTCAAAGCAAGTTGGAGCATTGCCTTGGCTACAACTTTGGGTTCAATTGCTTTGTACTTTAACAAGGGCCCAACCATTACAATATTCAATAACCGCATCACCGTTTTTGCAACCACCTCTCCTACCCTAAACTCTTTGCGGTTGCCTAACAATAATGCAGGACGCACGATGGTAACTGTTTCAAATCCTAATGAAGCAATGGCTTTTTCAACTTCGCCTTTAACTTGATTATAAAATACAATGGATTGCGGATTTGCACCCATGGCACTTACCAACAGATATTGACTTGCCTTGTTTTGCAAACAAATAGTTGCCAAATTTAATGGATACGTAAAATCCACTTTTCGAAAAGCCTCTTTTGAACCTGCATTGCGCATGGTTGTTCCTAAACAACAGTACACATCATCAGCGACCAAATCGTGTTGGTTATTTTCCAGCTGGTCCCAATCAACAATTACTTGGTGTAACAAATGGTGTTTCATTGCTAAAGGCTTGCGAACCAATACAGTTACCCTGCTATATGCATTGCTTTCCAATAAGGCATATACGGTTGCTTTTCCAACCAACCCAGTTGCTCCGGCTATAAGTGCTGTTCTCATATGGTTCAATATTATTATTCCATTTCGTTTCTACCTAAACACAAATTGAATATTTTTGCACCTTTTAAATGCAATGAAAACAAATCACGAAATTGACTTTCGCATTTTAGGCAACGAAATGCAGTGCGTGGAAATTGAATTAGACCCACAAGAAACGGTAATGGCCGAACCTGGTAGTTTTATGTTTATGGACAGCCAAATTGAAATGCAAACCATTTTTGGGGATGGCTCTAAACAACAAGGCGGTTTGCTTGGCAAACTGTTTTCGGCTGGCAAGCGCATGCTTACAGGCGAAAGCTTGTTTATGACCGCCTACACGAATATGGCCATGGGCAAAAAAACAGTCACTTTTGCTGCTCCTTACCCAGGTAAAATAATTGCCTTGGATTTATACCATTTAGGCGGAAAAATGATTTGCCAAAAAGATTCGTTTTTATGCGCTGCCAAAGGTGTTGCGGTTGGTATTGAATTTCAGAAAAAATTAGGAACTGGAATTTTTGGTGGCGAAGGTTTTATCATGCAAAAGTTAGAAGGTGATGGTTTGGCATTTGTTCACTCAGGTGGGCACGTAATTGAACGCACCTTGCAACCAGGTGAGCAGTTAAAAGTAGATACCGGATGTATCGTAGCATTTACCCAAGAGGTAAATTACGATATTCAATTTGTGGGAGGAATCAAAAATACCTTATTTGGTGGTGAGGGAGTATTTTTTGCTACCTTATCAGGCCCTGGCAAAGTTTGGCTGCAAAGCTTACCAATTAGCAGGTTGGCAAGCCGCTTAGTTGCTTACGGAACAGGCGGTAGGCGTGAAGAAGGAAGTATATTAGGTGGCTTAGGCAATATGCTTGATGGTGATGGTAACTGGTAGTTAAATTGTTTGCATAAGAAAAGAGGTTGCTCATTACTTGAAGTAAAAACTGAGTCTTGTGCCAAGAAGTGGATACCTTAAGAATATGTAAAGTTGCTAAATTGTAGCATTATTAAATAAAAGGAATAGTTAGCTAAAACGATGGGAAGAATTTTTGAAAAACGAAAACACAAAATGTTTGCCCGCTACGCAAAAATGAGTCGGGCCTTTACGCGAATTGGAAAAGAGATAGCGATTGCTGTCAAGATGGGTGGGCCGGAGTTGGATAACAACCCTCGCTTACGTGTAATTATTGCGAAAGCAAAATCAATTAACATGCCTAAAACCAACTTGGATGCCGCTATTAAAAGGGCTGCTAACAAGGAAGATGGCGACTTTGAGGAAATTTTGTATGAAGGCAAAGGCCCACACAGTATTGGAATCATGATTGAAACGGCAACAAATAATCCTACACGTACCGTAGCCAATTTGAGAAGTTATTTTAATAAAAAAGGTGGGGCGCTTGGGGTCAAAGGTTCGATGGAGTTTTTGTTTGAACATAAGGGCGAATACAAAATTGCAAAAGAAGGCATCAACCTAGAGGAATTTGAATTAGACATGATTGATTATGGTGCGGAAGAGATTAATATAGACGAGGATGCAATATACATTACAACCAACTTTGAAGATTACGGCCGTATGCAAAAAGCATTGGAAGACAAAGGCTGCACCATTTTACATGCTGAACTTACACGTGAACCTACCAACCCAGTTGAACTAACGGAAGAACAAGCCGAAGAAGTAAATGCATTGCTCGAGTTAATTGAAGATGATGATGATGTTACCGCAGTGTATACAACAATGGCATAATTAAAAAAACAAATGGAAAACGAAATCGTAAAAAAATCGCAGATACGTTTTGACGTAATGCTAGATAAAGAAAATTTACCAGTGCAAATTCAATGGGATGCAGATGATGCCGATGTTGAAGGTAAACAAGAGGCAAAGTCTGTTTTATTGGCCCTTTGGGATGGCTTGCAACAAAATGCCATGCGGATTGATCTTTGGACAAAAGACATGAATGTAGAAGAGATGAATTTGTTCATGTTTCAAACCTTGGCAACACTTGGCGATACATACGAACGCGCTACTAACAACAGTGAGTTGGCCATGGAAATTCGTGAGTTTGCTCATCATTTTGGCCACAAAGCCGATGTGTTTGGTCCTGAACACAAACATTAATAACCATGGCAAAAAAAACTGCTCCCAACTATATTTCGTATGCAAAAGAAGTTTTTGCAATTGAAGCAAAAGCACTTGCCGACTTAAGCAAGAAACTTGACAATCAATTTAACCTTGCGGTTGATGCTGTTTTAAAAAGCAAAGGACGGCTTGTGATTAGTGGCGTTGGGAAATCGGGGTTGATTGGTGCCAAAATAGCTGCAACACTTGCTAGCACAGGAACTCCAAGCATGTTTATGCATCCAGTAGAAGCTTTTCATGGTGATTTAGGTATGCTCAGAAAGGAAGATGTATTGGTAGCGATTTCGTATAGTGGAGAAACGGAGGAATTGTTAAAACTGATTCCTTTTATTAAAGCTGCGGGTATCAAACTAATTGGAATGAGTGGAAATCCACAATCGACACTGGCCAAAAATGTACATTTCCATTTGAATGTAAATGTATACAAAGAGGCTTGTCCGTTGGAGCTTGCGCCTACATCATCAACCACCGCAACACTTGCAATGGGAGATGCACTTGCCGTTGCTTTGATGAAAGCCCGATCTTTTAAACCAGAAGATTTTGCCAAGTTTCATCCGGGAGGAAGTTTGGGACGTAAGTTGTTAACTACAGTAGAGAGCTGCATGTTTAAAAACAACTTACCTATTGTAAAACCCAATGACACAATACAAGAAGTCATTCACTCGATGAGCAAAGGGCGTTTAGGGTTAAGTGTAGTAGTGAACCAACAACAAGTACAAGGCATTATTACTGATGGTGACTTGCGAAGGGCAATGGATAAATACACTTCGAAACTGTTTAACCTAAAAGCAAAGGATATTATGACGGCAAACCCACGTACCATTGCAAAAGAAGTAATGATGGCCGATGCGGAAGAACTAATGAATACCCACAAAATTACCTCGTTGTTGGTTACTGCAAAAGGGAAAAAACTAGAAGGCATTGTTCAGATATACAGTTTGAATAAGCAATAAGACTCATGATTGGAATGGCTTAGCGGGTGAAGCAAGGTACCATGTACCGCGTAACACGCGCAGCGAGTGAGCGGAGCGAACCTCGCTGAAGCCCCAAATGCGAAAATTGTGAATACCAAATAGGCTATTATCTTAATCAATAATAATGCAAACTCCAATATTACATGGACAAAGCGTGGTACTCCGCGCAGTTACCCGATCCGACCAGCAAAAAGTGTTTGAAGGCCTCTCCCATCCTGATGTAATTAAATACTATGGAGTGAGCTATACAACTTTTGAAGAAACGGCCAAACAAATGGATTGGTATGAAAAAAATTTAGCCGAACAAACAGGATTGGTTTGGGTAATTGAACATGCAAAAACCAACGCGTTTATGGGCATATTTGGCATATACCATATTGATGCTAAAAATCGAAATGCAGAAATTGGTTATTGGTTGTTCCCTGTTTTTCAAGGCAAAGGATATGCAAGTGAAACGCTTCAATTGGTTATTACTTACGCATCAAAGGCACTCAACTTACACCGCATTTATGCAGATGTGGAAACAGAAAACCGCGCAAGTGCTTCTCTCCTGCTTCGCAATGGGTTTACCTTAGAAGGAATAAAACAAGATTGTGAGTATAAAAACGGCCGTTTTATTAGCCTTGAGCAGTGGGCCATTTTGTTTGATAATTAAGCTTAACTTTGACACATGAATTTATACGATAAAATAAAACACCAACCATTTTTAATTGCTGGTCCGTGTATTATTGAAAATGAGCAAATGGTGATGAACCTTGCAGAAAAAATTGCAACCATTGCCAATGACCTGAACCTTACTTACGTATTTAAGGCATCGTTTGATAAAGCAAATAGAACATCGGTGAGTAGCTTTAGGGGAAATGGAATAAAAGAAGGGTTACGCATTTTGCAAAAAGTAAAAGATACCTTTAAAATTCCGGTTACAACCGATATTCATGAGAGTCACCAAGCACGTGAATTAGGAGAAGTGATTGACGTATTGCAAATTCCTGCTTTTTTATGCCGCCAAACAGATTTGTTGTTGGCTTGTGGCGAAACTGGCAGGATTGTAAATATTAAAAAAGCACAATTTTTATCAGGCATTGAAATGAAACATGCTGTGAAAAAAGTAGAAAGTACCGGTAACAAACAAATTATTTTAACCGAGCGCGGAACCATGTTTGGTTATAATAATTTGGTGGTGGATTTTAGGAATATAGTTGACATGAAAACCTTAGGTTACCCTGTATGCATGGATGTAACACACAGCACGCAAAAACCAGGTGGAATGGATGGGAAAAGCGGAGGTAATAGAGAGTATGCCATATACTTGGCTTCAGCCGCTGCTGCAGTTGGGGTTGATGGATTCTTTTTTGAAGTTCATGAAGACCCTGATCATGCATTAAGCGATGGCCCGAATATGATTCCGCTTCGTGATTTTAAACAATTGCTTTTAGACAGTGTAGTGAAGCACAAAACCGGATTCGGTAAGGGATAACTTTTGTAGTATTCCGACTCCTTTTGTGCGGTCGCCTATTAAACTTTACGCTTTGTAGATTAAGCATTACTATTGTGGTGCATGAAAATATTACTCGTATACTTAAAGCGTTATCAGAAACTGGTTTTTTTGTCGATGTTTTTGGCCGCTGTGAACCAAGTCTTCTCGTTACTTGATCCTTTTATTTATGGTAAAATAATTGACAGGTATGCCCAACATGCCGGCTCGTTTACGCAAACTGCTTACTTAACAGGTGTTGCTTGGCTTATTGGCGCAGCCATTGGTGTTGCAATGGTGAGCAGAATAGCCAAAGCATTTCAGGATTATTTTATAAACCTCATTATACAAAAGTTAGGTGCCGATATTTATACAGACGGACTCAAACACACGCTCAATATACCTTACAGTGAATTTGAAGACCAGCGTAGTGGAGAAACTTTAAATGTATTGCAAAAAGTTAGAACAGATACCGAAAAATTTATCTCCAATTTTATCAATGTTTTGTTTGCTTCACTTGTGGGTATTTGTTTTGTAATTACCTACACCTTACAAGTGCACGGTGCACTCATTGCCGTATACCTTGTTGCTTCTGTATTGCTTGGTGTGATTACAAACTACTTATCCAAACGAATTAAAAAAGTGCAGACCAATATTGTACGCGAAACCAAACAACTTGCAGGCAGTACTACCGAAAGTTTACGAAATATTGAGTTGGTTAAAAGTTTGGGCCTCACACACCAAGAAACACAACGATTAAATATTACCACGCGTAAAATATTGCAACTCGAGCTAAAAAAGGTTCGCGATATCCGAAGTATCGCATTTGCTCAAGGCACCTTGGTTAATTTTTTGAGGCAAAGCATTTTGTTTGTGCTCCTTTACTTGGTATTTGCTGGCGATTTAAGTGTTGGTGAAATAATTACCTTGCAGTTTTACTCATTCTTTATCTTTAATCCATTGCAAGAAATGGGAAATGTAATTATGAGTTACCGCGAAGCAGAGGCATCGCTTGCTAATTTTGAGCAAATAATGGATACCCCAGTTGAACCGCGGGCTTCAAATCCGTTGCCACTTCATACCATTCAGTCGCTTGAGTTTGCAGATGTTTCATTCAAACACCGAACAGCTAACTACAATGCATTGTTGCATATTTCATTTACTGTTAAACAAGGAGAAACAATTGCATTTGTTGGCCCAAGTGGTGCGGGCAAAAGCACATTGGTTAAATTGCTCGTTGGTTTGTACACGCCTCACGAAGGGAATATTACTTACAATGGAATTCCTGCAAGCCAAATTGAAAAAAACGAACTTCAACAACAATTGGGATTTGTTACCCAAGATACCCAACTTTTTTCCGGGTCGATTAAAGACAACTTACTGTTTGTAAAACCCAATGCAACAGAACTGGAACTGAATGAGGCGCTTCAAAAAGCTTCGTGCAACACATTGATTCAACGAAGCGAGAAGGGCATTGACACTATCATAGGAGAAGGTGGGATGAAATTAAGTGGTGGAGAAAAACAAAGGCTATCTATTGCCAGAGCATTGTTGCGTAATCCACATTTGCTCATTTTTGATGAAGCGACTTCTGCATTAGACTCATTAACAGAAGAGTCGATTACAGATACCATTAAAAGCATAACCCAAACCAAAGCACAGATTACTGTTTTGATTGCACACCGTTTAAGCACCATTATGCATGCTGATAGGATTTATGTATTGGAGAAGGGAGAAATAGTAGAAACTGGCAAACACAAAAACTTATTGGCAGAAAAAGGTTTGTATTACGCTATGTGGCGTCAGCAAATTGGTGAACGCAAAAAAGATAGTACACCTACAGCTACAACATAAAACGTATAAATAACAGATATAATGTTTGGAAAAATAACAGAAGCTCAAAAACAAGCAAAAAAAATAAAGGACGCCTTGAAAAAATCACCGTTGAAGGAACAGCCGCGAATGATAGCATCAAAGTGACGAGCAATGGTAATCGCGTGATTCAACAAATTGAAATTGCAGATGAATGGCTAAACCCTAGTCGCAAACAAGCGCTTAAATTAGTATTGCTTACTGCAGTTGCAGATGGATTACCAAAGTCCGATAGTTAACTTCAAGCCTGTAACGATTAAAAAATAAGATTAATTAAGTAAGTAAATTAAACAATATGCACAAGCTAAAACATTTCTTGATACTCTTCTTAGTCGGATTATTGCTAGGTTGTAATTCTGAAACTAATAAAAATAGGGACTACTTGTTATATTATGGTGGCGATATAGTAACGATGGAAGGACCTGAAGGTTCAACCGTAGAGGCTGTTGTAACAGAAGGAAGCAAAATAGTATTTTGTGGAGACCTCAAAATAGCTAAAGAAAAATTTGAAAGTGCTAAAGCGATTAATTTAGAAGGTAAAACAATGATGCCAGGATTTATCGAGCAACATTTACACCCTATGCTTGGCGCTTTAACACTCAATATGCCTGTAATCGCACCGGAAGATTGGGAATTACCAACTAAAACATGGCCAGCAGCTAAAGACCAAACTGATTATTTAGATAAACTTAAAGCCGCTTTTGCTGAGCATAAAGATGCTAATAAAGTATTTTTTACTTGGGGTTTTCACCAGATGTTCCACGGAGATATAAACAGAACCATACTTGATGGCATAAGTAAAAATACTCCTATGGCTATTTGGCATCGTTCGGGACATGAATTTATTGTTAATTCAGCTTTTTTAAAAAAGTATAATATAACAGCTGAAGATATTAGAGCCAAGGCATCTGAAGTAGCTCAAAAACAAATTAATTTCAAAAAAGGACATTTCTTTGAAAATGGTGCTATGACTTACCTTTTACCAATGGTTATTGGCGATTTATCTTCTCCTGAAAGATTAAAAAGTGGACTTGTTCAAATGATAGAATTATTGCACAGGAATGGTGTGACTGCTTACAATGAGCCTGGAGCACAAATGGATGCTAATATGGCAAAAATGTACAAAGAGATTTTAGGCAGTGACGAGGTTCCAATGTATTCGTACTTTATTTATGAAGGAAATACACCACTTATGGGCAAAGGTGAACAAGGGGTAATTGACTATGAAAACACTATGCTTGGTCTCTTACCCAAAGAAGGGAAAATAAAATTCTTACCTAAAAAAGTTAAATTCCTACACGATGGCGCTATTATTTCACAGTTAATGCAAATGAAAGACCCTTACACTGATGGACACCATGGCGAATGGATGTTAACGCCTGACTTATTAGAAAAAGGGACTAAAATATTTTGGGATAAAGGTTACCAAATTCACATTCACGTTAATGGAGACAAAGGTTTAGAAAGCGTTATTAATGTGATTGAAAATCGGATGAAAGAAACCCCACGTAAAGACCACAGAACGGTGATTGTTCATTTTGCTAATTCAACAGATGAACAAGTGAAAAAATTATTTGATTTAGGTTGTATCATTTCTGCTAACCCCTATTATGTTACAGGATTTTCTGAGAAATTTGGACAAGTTGGTTTAGGACAAGAACGTGCAGATGCAATGGTACGTTTAGCTCCTGCAGAAAAATTAGGAATATCAATCTCGTTACACTCTGATTTACCAATGGGCCCTGCAGATCCTTTATACCTAGCATGGTGTGCTGTAACACGTAAAAATATTAGTGGTAAAGTATTCCGTAAAGACCTAGCCTTAACTAAGCATGGGGCATTAAAAGCAATCACTATTGATGCGGCCTACTCATGGTGTGAAGAAAACAACATTGGAAGTATCAAAGAAGGCAAAACTGCCAACTTTACCGTAATAGACAGAAATCCGTATAAAGAAACCGATGATATGTTAAAAGACATCAAAGTCCTATTCACTGTTTTTGAAGGGAAAGCATTTCCAATAGAAAGATAGCTTCAATTGCCAACAGGCAACGGTGGATAGGCTTCAGGCGGGTTTACATTTTTCGTTAGACAAATTCTGCCAGATTTGGATTACAGGCTTCGTATCGAGTGGTTGCTAAAATCCTGCCCGAAAGCAAAGCCGCGCAACGGTTATCTCAGGCTGAAATGCAACATGTAATGGGAAAGCTTATGTCTGGTTTGGGAGGCTTGTTTGGCAAGTAAATACTGATTTGCCCACAAGTTATCGACTACACTGAATTTGCAAGTTGCATTTATTACCTTCGGGGCATGGCGTATTCAGTATCTCACAAGGCAGAACACCTTATTGGTTCAGAAATTATTAGATTGGCGGGTGAAGTTAATCAGAAGATTAAAGAGGGACACACGATTTACAACCTTACTATAGGTGATTTTGACCCGCACTTATTTCCAATACCAAACGCACTTAAAGATGCGATTATTGACGCTTATAACCAACACCAAACCAATTACCCGCCTGCTGATGGCATGCTAGAGCTGCGTAAAGCAATCGCAACATTTATTAGAGAAAAACAGGGGCTTGATTATGCTGCAGATGAATACTTGGTTGCAGGAGGTGGACGTCCTTTGATTTACGCCATTTACCAAACCTTACTCGACTCCAATGATAAAGTAGTGTACCCTGTACCATCTTGGAACAATAACCACTACTGCCATTTAAGCGATGCCCAAAAAATTGAAATCGAAACTTTGCCCCAAAATGGATTTTTACCCACAGCTGATGAACTTAAACCATATTTAGCAGACGCCACGTTGATTGCCCTATGTTCACCTCTAAACCCAACAGGTACAATGTTTCGTAAGGAACAGCTATTGCCTATTTGTGAACTTGTTCTTGCTGAAAATAAGCTACGCGCCCAATCAGGTAAAAAACCACTGTATGTGTTGTATGATCAAATATATTGGATGCTCACCATGAAAGGGGTGGCCCATACAGATCCGGTATCACTAATGCAAGAAATGAAACCGTATACCATTTTTGTGGATGGAATTTCGAAATCGCTTGCGGCTACAGGCGTAAGGGTTGGTTGGAGCTTTGGCCCATCTACTGTAATCTCTAAAATGAAATCTATATTGGGTCATATTGGCGCTTGGGCTCCCAAAGCAGAACAAGTTGCAGTAAGTCAATTTTTACAGAACCATTCTGCATTAAGTCAATTCATTGACCATTTAAAAAATAAAGTTGAAATTCGGTTTTCTGGAATTTACAACGGCATCAAACAACTCCAAGCAAAAGGTTATCCAGTGGATATTATTGCACCAGAAGGAGCTATTTATTTAACTGCACAATTTGCACTACAAGGTTTGACTACCCCTGCTGGACAGAGCATTCAAACGACCGAAGATATTACCGCTTACCTTTTAAACGAAGCCCAACTTGCTGTTGTTCCATTCACCGCATTTGGCGTTGCTAAAGGAACCAACTGGTATCGGATTTCAATCGGAACGTTAAAAGAAGAAGATGTACCACAACTGTTGGTGAAACTTGAAAATGCGCTTGCGCAATTACACAAATAAGGTTGTAAAAATCGCTAATGAATAAGCAAACCCATTATGATGTAATTATTGCTGGGGCTGGCCCTGCTGGAAGTACATGCGCCTTGGCTCTCAAAGAAAGTGGGCTGAGTGTGTTGATGCTTGAGAAAGAAACCTTTCCTCGAGATAAAATTTGTGGTGATGCAGTAAGCGCCATTGTGAGAAAAGTATTGCGTGAGTTAGATCCAAAATTGGAGTTGGAATTGCTTCAAAAAGTTCCTGGAACTACGATTACAGAAGCCAAACTGTATAGCCCTAATTTTAAATCTCTCGAAATTGATTTTGCACTCGAAGGAAGTTGCATGCGCAGAGTTGATTTTGATAATTGGCTTTTCACCAAGGCCCTTTCCAATCCAGATTTAACAGTATTGCAACAAACACAATTAAAAGATGTATCGTATGGTGAAGATTGTGTAGTAGTCAAAACAAACAAGGGAGATTTTACTGCTGATATTATTGTTGGATGTGATGGTGCTCACTCTGTGGTAGCTAAAAAACTCGCCCAATTTACGGTAGACCGTAAACATTACTCGGGTGCAGTGCGGCAGTATTACCGAAATGTAAAAGGTCTTTCTGGTTCGGCACTTGAAGTTTATTTTTTAAAAGGTTACTTGCCTGGCTACTTTTGGATTTTCCCTCTTGCAAACAATGAAGCAAATGTTGGATTTGGAATGTTATCTGAGACAATTGCAACCAATCGCATCGACTTAAAAAAGTGTTTAAGTGAAATTATTCAAACCATCCCTCAAATTGCAGAACGATTTAAGGATTCGGAAGCGCTTGAAGACGTAAAAGGATTTGGCTTGCCCCTTGGATCAAAAAAATACACCTTATCTGGTAATCGATTTATGGTGTGTGGTGATGCTGCCGGACTCATCGACCCCTTTACGGGCGAAGGAATTGAAACCGCTATGGATAGTGGCAAAACAGCAGCTGCACTTATCATAAAATATGCGAGCACAAAAAACTATCGGGCCGAAACGTTAAGGGTTTACGACAACCTTGTTTACGATAAAATGTGGCCGATTTTTAAAGACCACTATTTGCTTCAACGGATACTTGGTAAAAGAATTTGGCTCATTAATTTGCTTATCAGAATTGGGAATATTCCTTATGTTCAAAAAAATATTCCTAAATGGTTTTATTGATAATCAAAACCATTCACGTGGTTTAAAGTTAAGTATATATGACTTTTAAAATTTATACCAAAACAGGAGATGCAGGACAAACATCATTAATTGGTGGTGTTCGAGTACCTAAATACCATTTGCGAATAGAAAGTTACGGCACAGTAGACGAGTTAAACTCTTATATCGGAGTAATTAAAGACAGCATTCAAGATGAGCATGTTCACCAATTGCTGTATGAAATACAAGATCGGTTGTTTACCATCGGATCAGTACTTGCCAGTGACCCTGAAAAGTCAAAAATGAAGGTGCCTGATTTGCACGAAGCGGATGTGTTGCTTCTTGAAAATGAAATGGACATGATGGATGCTTCGCTTCCTCCTCTTAAAAATTTTGTATTGCCAGGTGGCCTGCTTGCATCCTCTTTTTGCCATGTGGCTCGTTGTGTATGCCGCAGAGCTGAACGACTTGCAGTAGAACTACAATCAGAAACAGAAGTGCCCGCCATTATAACCACTTATCTTAACCGTTTGAGTGATTACTTGTTTATGTTGTCTCGGAAATTGGTTCACGATGCTGGTACAGCAGAGGTAACCTGGAGACCACGTATGTAACTATTTTTTTAATTTTTTAGGATTCTCTGTAACAAAGGCTTTCCAACTCGAATACGATTTTGTTGTGCCCTGCTTTTGGGTGGCGCTTTGCAAAAAGTGACAATAAGCTGCCGCTAATCCATCTGTGGCGTCTAAAAACTCAGGTGTTTCTGAAAAGCTGAGCAGCCGCTGTAACATGGCAGCAACTTGTTCTTTTGATGCATTACCATTACCTGTTATCGATTGTTTAATTTTTTTGGGAGAATACTCGTTAACCTGCATTTGCTTGCTCAAAGCTGCCGAAATAGCCACTCCTTGTGCTCTTCCCAATTTGAGCATCGACTGTACATTTTTACCAAAAAAAGGAGCCTCAATGGCTAGCTCGTCAGGTTTAAATTGTTCAATGAGGCTAATCACCCGTTCAAATATTCGTTGCAATTTGAGCATGTGATCATCTAATTTATCCAATTTTACAACCCCCAAACCAATGATGTGCGCCTTCTTCTTTACGATGCCAATCAAGCCATAACCCATTACCACCGTTCCTGGATCGATGCCCAAAATAATGCGGTCATATTGTTGAATGGCTTTTAGTGTTTCCACGTATAAATTTGTTATCGTAAGAGTTAAAGATTACTTTGTGCAACATATACAATACGCAATTGAATCGCAATAAAAACAAGTGGTCATTTTGGATGAACATCGCTAAGTGGATGATTGTTATTGGTGTAACTGTATTTGCCCTAAACAAACTCATTCAGATTGTTCAACAGTTTCAATCAAACGCAAATTTTCTGAGCACACTCAACTACCGATCATTAAATTGGATTTGGTTAACTGTATTATTACTTCCCATTAATATTTGGCTCGAGTCCGTTAAATGGCAATTGCTGCTTCCCAAGCCCCTTATCCATGCACTTAAACAACGAATAGATGCTGTGCTCACAGGGATTACATTAGGGATGATTACCCCAAACCAAATTGGGGATTTTGCAGGCAAAATGATTCATGTGCCAAAACACCTCTATAAAAACGGATTGGCCTTGGCTTTTATCGGAGGAGCAACACAAACTTTGGTTTCTATTTGGTTTGCTTTGGTTGCTTGTTGGTTCCTTGTTGAACAAGGATTATTTACAATCATCAGTTTACCAACAGGAATTGTACTAGGATGTGTAATTGGCCTTCCAGTATTATACATATATCTACCGGTTATCACCCAAAAGTTTAAATCATTATGGATACTTCCTTATATTGAACAAATCAATCAGTTGCCAACAAAACAATTGATTAAAATTTGGTTTACAGCGAGTGCTCGGTATTTAGTTTATTCATTACAATACTTATTCTTGTTAGTGGCATTTGGTATTAACCTTCCTTGGTATATTTCATTTTCTTTAATCGCCTTAATATTCGTCATTCAAACAATCACCCCATCATTTATGCTTTTACAATTAGGCATTAGAGGAATTTCGGCAGTATGGTTATTTGGACTCTTCTTGGCTCCACCTATAGCGATACTGCTTGCTTCATATGGATTGTGGATAGTGAACCAGTTGATTCCGGCTACTATTGGATTAACAATAATTGTTAAACAAAAAATCGCGTCAACTTAACATATGCTTATCGGATCAGTTATTCTTACATCGCTTTACTGCGCCTTAATTGCTTACTACTTTTGGGGATGGGTAAAAATTAAAACTGATGTTTATGACGAACATACAACTACCCATAAACCATTCACGATTTTAGTATCCGTACGTAACGAAGCCTACGTTATTGAACATTGTTTAGCCTCATTGTCGCTTCTTGATTATCCTACTCACTTAGTTGAAGTTCTTTTGATTGATGACCACTCAACCGATGATACGGTGAATGTTGTGAACAGATGGATTCAACAACATGCCAAACACCATTGGAGACTTCTTAAAAATATTGCAAATCAATCTGGAAAAAAAAGTGCCATTACCTTAGGTGTGCAACAAGCTAAACACCCAAATATTGTATTAACTGATGCTGATTGTACACATCATCGGCTATGGTTGCAAACGCTCAACTCTTACCTATTAAAAACCAATGCAAAACTTATATATGCACCTGTAAAGTTTAAGTCGAGCAGTATTTTTGAGCAAATACAAGCATTAGAGTTTGCTGGCTTGGTAGCCATAGGTGGTGCAGCAATAGCGCTTAACAACCCCAATATGTGCAGTGCTTCTAACCTATTCTTTACAGCACAGTCATTTACCAACGTTGGTGGTTATGAAGGCAACGAACATGTGTCGAGTGGCGATGATGGCTTTTTATTGCACAAGATTGCGAATAAGTATCCCGGTGAAGTTTATTTTTTAAAAAGTAAAACAGCTATGGTCCAAACTAGCGCTAGCTCTTCCCTACTTGAACTTGCAAATCAGCGTAAACGTTGGGTTTCTAAAAGCACGAAATACGAAAATGCGATGGTGCCTGCTGTACTAATTGGTGCCTACTTGTTTAATTTAAGTATTTTGGTAAATGCTATTTTGAATCCAGAATTAGCGCTTATACAACTAGCCGCAAAAATAACAATAGAAGGGCTATTCTTATGGAACGTATTAGACTTATTCGATACAAAAAAACACTTAAGGTGGCTGTTGCTAGCTGAACCATTACATATTATGTATGTTATCATTATTGGAATTTGGGGTAACTTGGGCACATTTAATTGGAAAGGACGAAATGTAAAACCTTAACACGTAATTATGGAATTAACACCAATAGAATATGATATTTTAAACACGGTATACTTTGTTGAGCCATTTGAAACCATATTGTCTGAATGCAAATACCCAGAAGCAGTTATTGCGGATGTACTCAAGCAATTGATTCACAAAAAATACATTGCAACCTTGGTATTCGATTCAGACAAACAGGAGTACATTCGTACATTCTTTTACGACTCTGACAATATGCACGCGTATGCTTATCTTGCAACCAAAGAAGGATTATTGGCTCACAACACAAGATAGGTTAGCATGTAAAACCAATTCTAAAATTACCATTCAAAGAAATGAAAGCAATTGTTCTTGAACAACTCAATCAACAACTCGGTTTAATTGAAACTGATATACCCCAAATTGAACCTCATGAAGTATTGGTTAGACTCAAAGCAGCGGCCTTAAACCATCGTGACTTATGGATACAAAAAGGGCAATATGCAGGGATACGATTGCCTATAATTTTGGGTGCAGATGGCAGTGGCATTGTGGAGCAAATTGGAACGCATGTTGGAAGCAATTGGCTGAACAAAGCTGTCATCATTAACCCAAGTATGAACTGGGGTTCAGATCCACGAGTTCAAGCAAAAGATTACGTGATTTTAGGAACTCCGCATAATGGCACATTTGCGCAATATGTAAAAATAGATGCACGATTGCTAAATGAAAAGCCTGAACACCTTAGTTTTGAAGAAGCGGCAGCATTGCCACTGGCAGGCCTAACCGCATATAGGGCCTTGGTAAAACGTGCGGGTGCAAAAAATGGAGAGAATGTACTGATAACAGGTGCTGGTGGAGGTGTTGCTTTATTAGCTACTCAATTTGCAATTGCGCTTGGATGCCAAACATATGTAACATCTAGTTCATCCAATAAAATTGCACAAACACTCAAATTAGGAGTAAAGTATGGTGCTGTTTACAATGAACCCGATTGGGACAAAAATCTTAAACAACAAAGTGGTGGTTTTGATGTGATTATAGATAGTAGTGGTGGAGACACATTTGCTAAGTTGGTTGATTTAGCAAAGCCTGCAGGTAGAATTGCAATGTACGGTGCCACACAAGGTGTTTTTAATAGTGGAATCCCCGCAAAAATCTTTTGGAAACAATTAGATATTTTGGGATCTACTATGGGCAACGATGAAGAATTTGCAGAAATGATTGCTTTTGTTAACCAGCATCAAATTGTACCAATTGTACATCAGTCGTTTCCATTAAACCAGGCTCAACAAGCCATTGATGTAATGGCAAAAGGAGAACAACTTGGTAAGATTGTATTGACTATCCCTTAGCTTATTGATGATTTTGACCTAATGTTAATACCTTCATAACAATGAATAAGGAAATTGCCAGCATGTATAAAAAGCAAATCACATTTATCATTAATCCCATTTCGGGTGGCATTAATAAACAACATTTCCCCTCGTTAATCGGAAGGTATATTGATCGCAATCAATTCGACATCGAAATCAATTTTACAAAATCTGCACAGCATAATATTGACCTTGCACAACAAGCAGTTGCCGAAAAAAAGGATATTGTAGTAGCTGTAGGCGGAGATGGAACCATTAACCATATTGCCAAATACTTGGTGAACAGCAATGTATTGTTTGGCATTATTCCTCAAGGTTCTGGAAACGGATTAGCCAGGCATTTACGGATTCCATTGAACGATAAAAAAGCTCTTCAAATCATTAACAAACTCCATACTAAAAAAATAGATGCAGGGATGGCTAACGATCAATTTTTTGTAAATGTAGCTGGAGCAGGATTTGATGCGCATGTGAGTTGGATGTTTGCCAATGCTCCCAAAAGGGGATTTTGGTCTTACGCAAAAATAACACTCAATGAGTATCAAGCATACAAGCCCCATTCATACGAAATTCAAGTTGATGGTAAAGTAACCCATAAAGAAGCATTTATTGTATGTGTTGCGAATGGCTCGCAATATGGCAACAATGCATTCATAGCTCCTCAAGCAAATTTAGATGATGGGCTGTTTGACGTCAGCATACTCAAACCATTTAAATCTTGGAGCATGCCTCTTATCGGACTTGAAATGTTTATGAAAAAATATGGAAATTCTAGATACGTAGATACCATAAAAGGGCATGAAATTACCATAAAAAGACCATCTGATGGAGTATTTAACATAGATGGTGAACCAATATTGATGGATAAAAATATCCATATTCGAATGATTCATGAAGCCATTAATGTGATTGTGCCATAAAATAATATCGAGATGAGTAAAAGTAAAAAACTAACTGGTGTCATTTATTCTACCAACCCTGAATACAACTTTCAATATGAGGAAGAGAATAGTCCTGAAACATTAACTCCCAATCAACAAAATTTAAAAATCTATTTGGATAGAAAAGGTGGAGGAAAATTTGTATCTCGAATTACTGGCTTCGTAGGAAAAACCGATGACTTGACGGAGCTAGGAAAAGCTATCAAACAAGCATGTGGCGTTGGCGGAAGTGTTAAGGATGGCGAAATCTTAATTCAAGGAGATGTAAGGGACAAGGTGCTTAATTTCCTAACTAAATTAGCCTATAAGGCTAAAAAAGCTGGAGGTTAATTAAATTCGAATTAAAATCTTATTGAATCGAGGCATAGATACACTTGTATGTGTAAATTGCCAATTGATGGAACTAACAAACCGCACTAAAATTTTATTAATCGAAGACGAGCCTAAAGTGCTTGCTTTTATCAAAGAAGGACTTGAAGAAGATGATTATGAAGTAAGCACAGCGGTTGATGGCCGCGAAGGTCTCTCAATGGCAACACAGTTCCAATATGACGTGATTGTACTTGACTTAATGCTTCCATTTATTAGTGGTATCGATGTTTGCAAACAAGTTAGGGCGCTAGGGATTGAAACACCAATGCTCATGTTAACTGCTTTGGGTACCATTACCGATAAGGTTACTGGACTTGACTCAGGTGCCGATGATTATCTAGTAAAACCATTCGAATTTGTTGAGTTACTCGCACGCTTAAGAGCTTTAACAAAAAGAAGTTCGAATACGAAGGTTTTTGTCAATATAGAAAAGTTGGATATAAGCGACTTGGTGATGGACTTAAACACAAAGATTGTTGAAAGAGCAGGTAAAAAAATTGATCTGACAGCAAAAGAGTTTTTGTTGCTCGAGTATTTCTTGCGCAACAAAGGCAGGGTAATATCACGATCTGAAATTGCCGAAAAAGTATGGGGAATTAACTTTGATACAGGAACAAATGTAATTGATGTGTATATCAATTTCTTACGTAAAAAGATTGACAAAGAACACAAAATAAAATTACTACATACCATTATTGGTATGGGATATACCATTCGTGTTGAAAATAGCTAAGATCTAAGCAATGAACATTAAGCTAAAACTTACCTTACGCTTTACCATCATCACGGTTTCTTTATTGTTAGCAATCTTTGTTGTTATCTATGAATACTATGCACTTTTCAGAAACAACAGTTTCCAAACCCGACTAGAAGAAAAAGCCATTTACTTAGCTAAAATTGTACTTGAATCTGACGATATCAATTCGGAAATAGTAGAAAAAATAAACAAGTATAGCATTAACAATAGTCCTAACCAGCGCATAAGCATCTATAATGAAAAGCAATTTTTAATCCATTCAGTGGGTGAAAAAATTGAATTACAAAATCAACATATCCCCACAGAACTGAACCAAACAATTGAAGATGAAGTTCAAGATACACAGTATGTATTTACCAAAATAAAAAATGAAAATGCTGTTTATATTATTGCCTCTGCCGGGTATGATAGTGTGGGATTCAGTAAACTTGCTGCGCTACGTAAAATTATTATTCTGCTCTTCACCGTTTCAGTTATTATCGTTTTAATATCGGGATGGATATTTGCATCACTAGCCCTTAAGCCAATTAAAAAAATCATTGTCGATGTTGATAATATTACGGCAAACAATTTGCACAGCAGATTAAGTATTAACAACAATACCAAAGATGAAATCAATGCATTAACCAGAACATTTAACAATATGCTTGATCGACTTGAATCTTCTTTCCAAGTTCAAAAAAGTTTTGTTTCGAACGCATCTCATGAGTTTAGAACACCGCTTACCGCGATGAAAGGTCAAATTCAAGTTGCTATGTTTAAGGCAAGAACACAAGCCGATTATGAAAAGATACTACAATCATTAAATGACGATATTAATAATATCATTTCATTGTTAAATGCCTTGCATGAACTAGCCAAAGCTAATAATAACTTGCCTTATCAAACATTTCAAACAGTACCAATCATAGAAACAATTATTGACGCTCGTAATGATTTATTGCGCAATAAACCCGAGTTTCAAATTACATTTAATTTAAAAGATATACCTGAATCGATCGAAACGATTACTTGCAAAGGTGATGCTCCTTTGCTTAAGTCATGTATTACCAATTTGCTAGATAATGGTTGCAAATTTTCGCAGGATAATGCCTGTCAAATTTCAGTTGAGTTCACCAAACAATTCATCATTATCGAAGTTAATGACAATGGATTTGGTATCAATGAAAAAGATGTTCCTTATCTGTTTGAACCTTTTTACAGAAGCAATGATACACGCAACGTGCCTGGTCACGGGATAGGTCTTTCGTTGGTAAAGAAAATCATCGAACAACATAAAGGAAGAATCTCCTTTCACACTGAAGTTGGAAAAGGATCTGTTTTCACGATTTCGCTGCCGAATAGTAGTTATTTCGAAATGGCTATAAATGAAGCTTAAAATAAGCTGATACCTTTTTCATTAAATGAACCCTGTCTTTCCCAAGTACATTATGTTTGTGATCTGGGTAAACAAAATAGTCAACATCTACTCCTTGTTCAACACATTTTTTTAAATACGTTAAACTGTGTTGCCATAAAACAACATCATCATCAGTGCCATGTATCAAGAGTAGTTTTCCGGTTAATTGATTGACGTAATTAGTCAAGTCCGCATCTTTGTAGCCTGCTTCATTCTCTTGAGGTTTTTCCATATACCTCTCGGTATACATTATTTCATAAAGCCTCCAATCAATTACAGGGCCTCCAGCAACACCCACTTTGAAATGAGGTGTTCGTGTAATCATGGTAGTCGACATAAATCCTCCAAAACTCCACCCAAAAACGCCCACTCTTGTGGAGTCAACATAACCAAGGTTTCTAACAAATTGCAACCCGGTTAACTGATCCTGCAACTCAATTTTTCCAAACTGCTTATGCGTAGCCTGCTCAAATGTGATTCCTCTATTTGCCGACCCTCTATTATCAATCGTGAAAACAACATAACCTTGTTGAGCCATATAATACAACCATAAATCAGCCCCTCCAAGCCAGCTGTTTGTTATAAGTTGTGCATGAGGCCCACCATACACATATACAATAACCGGGTGCTTTTTTGTCGTATCTAAATTTGTTGAGCGAATCATGCGATAATTTAAATTGGTTTTTGTATCGTTTGCTTTTAATGTCCCCAATTCAATTATACAAGGTGAATACGCAGCCAGTGGATTAGCTGACTGAAGCAAAACTGCAACCTCTGCACCATCCTCTCGAAGCAGAAGTGTCTTACCAGGCGTTACCGTATTACTATAATTATCTAAGAAATAACGCCCGTTTCGCAGCATTGTTATTTTGTGCATTCCAGGTTGGGTAGTAATTTTAGTAGTATTGCCTTTTGCTATCGTTGTCCGATACAGTTGCCTTTCCAATCCATCTCCATATGCAGCTAAAAAATAAATGGATTGTTCCATTTCATCTAAACCCAATACCTCTGTAATGTCGCAAGGCAGCGAGGTTAATTGTTTGACAAATTTCCCTTTCGTTGAATACAAATACAACTGTTGAAACCCATCCTTCTTACTCATCCAAATAAACTGCTCTCCATTCTTTAAAAACAAAGGCGGATGTTCTGGTTCTATGTATTTTTCATTGGTTTCTGAAAACAATGTTTTAATAAATACCCCGCTTCTCCCATCGTACTGATTTAACTTTAGTTCCTTTTGGTTTCTCGAAACAACCACAATGTATAAATATGCACCATCAACACTCCAAGAAATATTGGTGAGGTATTGATCTGCATGTGCCTTAGTATCCACTTCGAATAAACGGTTCTTTTCAAAATCTTTAATCATAAGCGAAACGGTATGGCTTGTAGCTCCGGCCATTGGGTATTTGATCATATCAAATGTCCCAGGTTTTGAATCAAAGTTCATCAATCGATAATCAGTAACTGCAGTTTCATTTTGTTTGTAAAATGCTAAGCGTTGGCCATTAGGTGACCAAAATAATCCTTTAGTAATTCCGAATTCACTTCGGTGTACCGTTGTTCCATATTGAATTCCGGATTGGCCATCTTTTGTAATAAATCCTTTTTCGTCACTTTGTTTAACAACTTTAGGCATATTTAATTGTTTAGCCCAATCATTGGGAGATAAAGAAACCACATTATTTCCAATTGTAAATGCAAAGTTGCTGAAAGTTGGGTTTGGCTCAATATTTTCAGCTTCTTTAGGGAGCTTCACAAGCACATTGCCCGTTTGTTGCTTAATATTTATTACGTAGTAGTTTGTAAAATATTGGAAAATAATCGTGTCTGTACTTTTCCATTTAAGAAAAGGAAATCTTTCTGGAACAGGCAAGTCCGAGTCGATTGTTTTAAAAATTACTTTGAATTGGTCTATCGTAAGCAAAGTATCATATTGATGGCGGTTTGCATCAACTGCAATCAATACCTCTTTCCCATTTAGTTTTCGTACAAAAGAAAATCGATTTGAATTTGGGATTACATCTGGCTGCATAAGCCTTTCTGGTGCCAATAATGTTCGTTGTTTCAATACTGCGTCTTCAATCGTTAACAATTGATTTTGTGCATACAACAGGCTTGTTATGGCTAACACACTAAAGCACAAGGAAAATTTTTTCATATCATTCAGTAAAAGCCAAAAGTGCAAAAAAAAACCTTCACGGTCAAGGTGAAGGTTTTAAAAGATTACGGCAACGACATACTTTCCCAGGTTTTATCCAAGT
>JALONP010000018.1 GCA_025454875.1 Bacteroidia bacterium
AAACACCGTTTTGCAAATCGCTAATATCAATTAATCCACTTGTGTTTGTGTAAGTAAACGACTTTACTTTTACACCCAATACATTGTAAATATCCATATGCAATTCATTAGTTGATTGATAGGAGATTCCCAATTGGTTTTTCACTGGGTTTGGATAAAGTGCGATGTTCTTAGCTGAACTTGCTTCGTTTACCGAAGTTACCCATGCGGTGGCATTGAATGTTGCAGTATCTGCATTAGATGGATTTTTTTTACTTCTAACTACAGCAGTCAAACTTCCACTTCCGCTTACGCCATTATAATAGAAGTCGGCTTTCATAATTCCAACAGCACCTTTGTTTAATGAAAAATCAAATTGAGTTCCAACACCAACATTTACAATACAATTAGCAGGGTCACAAAAATCAATAGTCCAACCGTTTTGCTTAGCAACTTCTAAGATGAACCAAGTAAATTGATTGTCTGTAGAGTCAGTTGTATTGTTGGTAATCACAACCGAAATATTTTTATCTGAACTGTTTGGAGCACCTCCATTGGCTACTTTTGGGTTCATGGTAACACCCTGAGAGAACCCAATTTGTGTTAAACTTGAAAGTGCAAAAAGAAGTATCAGTTTTTTCATATGATTCGAATTTAATAGCCTTTACACAAACAAATTTAAGGATGCAGGTTCTTAATATTTACTTTATGATAAAAGTCATTAACGACATTTGCTTTTTGAATTTTGATGGTTTTTATCTTAAATCTGCATTACGGATAAATGTATTTAACTACAACTAAACATATGAAAAAATCATTACTTACAATCTCGGCTTTCATCATAAGCCTTGGAGGTGCTTTTGCCCAGTATTATTTTATAAAAACTGTTGGTACAAGTGCTCCTTACACAATGAATCCTACCTCTGCAACGAGCATTATTGCTGGCAGCGGAACAGCTACGTCAGGAACATTATCTTCAGTTCAGCAGCTTCCATGGAGTTTCGATTTTTACGGAATAGAAGTTCAAGATTATAAAGTAAGTACAAGTGGTTACTTAACTTTTCAAACAACTACCAATACTGACAATAGTACAAATGTTGCTTTGCCTTCAGCGAGTGCACCTAGTTTAGCCATTTTCGCTTTCTGGGACAATACCCGCTTGCAAACAATCACTCAAGGAACAACTACTTTTCCATCTGATATCCGTTCATGGACTTATGGAACTGCGCCAAACAGGGTGCATGTTGTTCAATGGCGTTTGGTTCAAACCAATGATAACTCATCTGCTATAAACGTTACTTATTACGCTATTCGCTTTTATGAAGGAACATCAAACTTTGACATTGTATTAAACTATGGCTTCGGTACTTTTTCGGCAACTGTTGGCTGCCAAAATGCACTTGGTACTGTTGGGACTCAAGTTGCGGGTAGCCCTAACATGAACTTCGGAGGAGCTGATGGAGGCTACGACCCAACATTAAGTGATGTATACAGCTTCCGCACAGGTGTACAGCCAAATTTTGATGTGAAATTAACTAGCATTAAAACCAATTCGTATCTTGGTCTTAACCAACCAGAGCCAATTAGGTATACTTTCACCAATAATGGTGCTCAAAATGTTACTTCTTTCAGAGCTAATTACAAGATTAATGGTGGTGAAACTGTTTCGCAAAATGTAACAGGTGTAAATGTTACTGGAAGTGGTATTGGTTCTTACGGTGGAATTCATCCAACTCCTTTTGTGCCTACTGTTAAAGGTGTAACTTCGATTAAGTTTTGGATAGATAATATTAATGGAGATGGCTTAGATGCCAACAACTTGGACGATACTTTAACCACTTCATTAAATGTTTTTAATGCTACAGTTAAACGTAAATCTTTGTATGAAGTATTTACGTCATCAACTTGCCCACCTTGCCGCCCTGGTAACGAAACATTGCAAGAGGTATTCCGCCAACGCATGGGTGGTTATACCGTAATTAAATATCAATACAATTTCCCTGGTGCTGGAGATCCATATTATACTACTGAAGGTGCATCACGCGGCACCTACTATGGAGGAATATCAAGTGTGCCAAGTACATTTATTGATGGGGGTTGGGACGGAAATCCAAACGGAATGACAACAACTATTTTCGATGAGTTCTACAATAGACCTACCGTAGTAGGCATCACAGGTTCACAATCTCGCAATGGAAATACATTCACCATGACTGCAAAAGTGAAACCTACTGATGCATTGCCTGGTAACTATAAAATTCATTTTGCTATATTAGAAAGGGTTACTATACGAAATATAAAAACCAATGGCGAACAAGAATTTCATTGGGTTATGAAGAAAATGGTTCCAAATGCAAATGGTGCAGCAATTAGTTTTGCTTCTGATGCAGAACAAACCATTACACAATCATTCACATTCCCTGGCAATTACCGTTTGCCAAATGATGCACAACCTGCCAATATCATTAACTTAAGCACAGAACACTCTGTTGAGAATTTTAATGAGTTGTTGGGTGTTGTTTTCATTCAAAATGAAACAACCAAAGAGGTTGTTCAATCAGAGTGGACCGTTAACAATCCTTGGGATTACTATGCAAGTGTAAATGAACAAAAAATAGAGTCTTTAAACATCAGCATGTATCCAAACCCTGCATCACAATCAGTAACAATTAATACTGAAAAAATCACAAGCAATACAACTGTTAAAGTGATTGATATTGCAGGTAAAGTAGTTGCAGCCGTAGAAGCAGCTCCGGGTATGGAAACTGCTATTGATTGCGCAGCTTTATCAAATGGAATTTATTTGGTACAGTTTGAGGTAAATGGAACAACCGCTACCCAAAAATTGGTAATCAATAAATAATCGAATTCATATTTCCATAAAAAAAACCGTGGCGTGAGCCGCGGTTTTTTTTATGCCTGTTTTTCAACCTGCTCAAGCAATACATCACATGCTTCATGTAGTTGCGTTTCGGTTACGATGAGTGGTGGTGCAATTCGAAGTTTATGTGATGCAAACAAGAACCAATCTGTAAGTACGCCATTGGCAATACATGCATCAATAATCCGTTTGTTTTGGTCAAAGCTTTCAAATTCGAGTGCCAACATCAATCCTTTTCCTTCAACTGATTTAATGGCGCGGTGTTGTAGGCGTTCACGCAATAGCCTTTCTTTTGCAGCAACTTGTGCAATCCAATTATGTGACAGCAGTTCTTGAATTCCTGCTACGGCCGCTGCACATACAACAGGGTGTCCGCCAAAAGTGGTTATATGGCCTAAAATGGGCTGCTCTGCAAGTGTCATCATACGTTCATGTGATGATACAAAGGCGCCAATGGGCATGCCTGCACCAAGGGCTTTTCCCAATAACAAAATATCTGGAACAATTCCACTGTGTTCAAAGGCAAACATTTTTCCAGTTCGGCCCATTCCCGTTTGAATCTCGTCAAAAATAAGCAATGCTCCATTTTGGGTGCATTGCGTGCGCAACGCTTGTAAAAAATGTTCGTCTGTTGGAATGTACCCACTTTCGCCTCTTACTACTTCTATAACCACACAGGCCGTTTCATTATCTACCATGGATAAATCATCATGGTTGCCATTGCTCATAAAATGAACATTGGGCAACAAAGGTTCAAAGGGTTCTTTAAACATCCGTTCGCTGTTAAGGCTTAATGCGGCATGAGTACTTCCATGATAGGCCTGTTTGCACGCGATGATTTTAGAACGCCCTGTTACCCGTTTGGCAAGTTTAAGCGCCCCATCAGTGGCTTCAGCTCCTGAATTTACAAGGTATACGCAGTTAAGTGATGGGGGCAAAAGTGACGTAAGCAATGTGGCAAGCTGCACTTGTGGAGCTTGCACATACTCGCCATAAACCATCAAATGCATATAAGCATCTACCTGGTTTTTAATAGCCGCTTTCACTTTTTCATTTCCATGCCCAAGGCTGCTCACGCTAATACCAGAGATTAAATCGAGCCAACGTTCGCCTATTTCGTTATACAAATAAACACCCTCGGCTTTTGAGAACTCAAGCAATAGCGGAAACCTGGTGGTTTGTGCTTGGTGGTTTAAAAACAACTGTCGCTGGCTTAAATGCATGTCTGGCAAATATGGTTATTAAAATGTATATCCGCTACCTTAGCAGTAAAACGTATTCTTATCTTACCTCATCTATTCTTGGGGCTGGCCGCCCCAAACCCGCCTTACTTTTTCTCTGGGAAAGAAAAAGTAAGCAAAAAGTTCATGCTACCGATGCTTTTGTTACAAACTACATCATTTATTTTCCCCGCAACCCAAGCCACTTCGTTCGTGGGTTAAAGGCCACCGCTAAAATAAACGCTTTGTTTGTTACACAAAACCATCTAAGGCAAAAGAAAGGGTTAGGGTTGTGTTTTTCGAGAGACAAAGTGCGGTTCCGATAGCTATCGGAATCCACCAATTTAGCGAAATCAACCCGAATTAGCCTGAGTGGCGTTGGGCATAGCGCAGAATGAGGGTTGATTTGGAATTGGTGGTCTGCTTTTCGGTTCAATCAATGTTATATAAAAATAACCCATTTTCAAATTTTACATTGATAATAAGCGAATGAATGAAGCAGTTATTTGAGGTCTTAGTCATTTCATTCGGTAGTACCTTTTGCAGAACCAAAAGGTAACAAATAGAACAGTTAAAGAACTTAAGGCTCCCTCTTTACCATTTCAATGTTACTGGTATTATTGCGGATATTCATATTATTAAATAGCAAATTTTAATTGTACAGGTTTGGCTTAGTGGGCGCAGCAAGCTACCATGTAGCGCGGAGCACACGACAGCGCTTTGCGCTGGAAGCCCATCAAAAAAGCCGATAATCTTGGTAGGCTATCGGCTTTTGGTAGTATAAGTTTGGGCTGCTTACCAACCTAAAATCCAAGCAAAAATGAGTGGTGCCACAATAGTTGCATCACTTTCAACAATGAATTTGGGCGTATGAATATCCAATTTACCCCATGTTATTTTTTCGTTAGGCACAGCGCCAGAGTAAGAACCATAAGAAGTTGTTGAGTCACTTATTTGGCAGAAATAACTCCAAAACGGAATGTTCTCCATTTCCATATCTTGGTACAACATGGGTACCACACAAATGGGGAAATCGCCTGCAATACCTCCACCAATTTGGAAAAAGCCAACACCTTTGCCGCTGCTGTTTTTTACGTACCAATCAGCTAACCAAGCCATGTATTCGATTCCGCTTTTCATGGTAGAAGCTTTGATGTCATTTTTAATTACATAACTGGCAAAAATATTTCCCATGGTACTGTCTTCCCACCCTGGAACTACAATTGGGATGTTCTTTTGGGCAGCAGCGAGCATCCACGAATTTTTAGGGTCAATTTCGTAGTATTGTTCCAACTCACCACTTAGCAATATTTGATACATGTACTCATGCGGAAAGTAACGTGTTCCAGCAGTATCTGCGTCTTTCCAAATTTTGTAAATATGTTTTTGTAACCTCCTAAATGCTTCTTCTTCAGGAATACAAGTGTCGGTTACGCGGTTATAATGGTTTTCGAGTAAATCCCACTCATCTTGAGGCGAAAGATCGCGGTAGTTTGGTACGCGTTTATAATGGCTGTGTGCCACCAGATTCATAATATCTTCTTCTAGGTTGGCTCCTGTGCAGCTAATGATAGCAACTTTATCTTGCCTAATCATTTCGGCAAGCGATTTGCCCAACTCAGCGGTACTCATAGCACCAGCAAGCGTTACCATCATTTTGCCACCTTCTTGTAAATGGGTTTCATATCCTTTGGCCGCATCAACCAAAGCCGCTGCATTAAAGTGTTTATAATGGATTTCAATAAATTGTGAAATAGGTCCTTTGCTCATATAAGTAGTGTGCTAATTTGGTGCGCGAATATAAGTTGAATAGGTTAATTTGAAGTAATGATTTTACCTCACTTCTTTTTTTGCTTCCGCTGTTCGTCCAATAGGGTTTTAAGCGAGTCGGTTTGTTTTTCGGTAGCTGGCCTTGGCTGCTCAACAGATTGCTCTTGATGCGTATTATCTGGCAGCGGTTTTGTTTTGCAACACACTACAACCAACAATAGCATACTAACGCACAACCACAAACGGTTTGTTTTGAATAAGTTGATCATTTTCGGTAATGGTTAAATAATAATTTCCAGTAGGCAATGCATCTGTTTGAAACGAAAAAGCACTCTTTCCGGCTTTTAACCGATCACGCAACAAGGGAGCTACCAATTTTCCATTCACATCGGTAATGCTAAAGAGTACCCAACTGCTTTGGGTTGCTTCAATCTCAAGGGTAATATAATTTTGGGCTGGGTTCGGGTAAATGGTTGCAGCAGTTTTTACTTGGTTTAACTGCTCCGTTTGCAATAATGGATCGTTGCTTTTGAGCTTGGCAATCCATGTTCGGTTTTGCCCATTTGCTGTTCCATACGAACCGTTAATCCAACAAATGCCTGTTTCGGCATATTGGGTTTGGTTTCCGGTATAATCTCCCCATCGGTCCAAGCTATCGCCCAGCAGGGCAATGCTTCCTTCGCCTGCTTTAACCAATACTGGATTTGAAACATTTCCAAAACGGTCTACATATACAGCCGAGGTTCCGGGGAACTGCAAAGGAGAAACATGTGAAAAGGTAATCAGCATACTGTTATCTCCTGATCCACCTCCCATATATGCGATTGATGGGTATCCAATATCCATGGTATCATAGCTAATAATCTTTCCTTCAATTTGAGGATTGTTGCCCCAAACACCCCCAATCACTCCATAATAAACTGCGGGTGCAAAGTTTGCAGTGTCGATGGTATTTCCTACGTAATGAATATATCCATTTTCGTAACATGCCGATAATACGCGTGCATCATTGGTTTGGAGTTTTTTGCCGTTGGGCTGTATTGCATTTGGTTGCAATCCATAAGCTTTATTTGTGCGCAATACTGTTTGTTTTAAGGTTGCATTTCCAGAAGCCAAGGTATTGGTAATTTCATGTAAGAACACGGTGTCATTTTGCAAATCACTTGGCCTTTGTGATAAGAACCACATATTGGGTCCGTATGTTGTTGAGCCACCTTTTACTGGGCACACACTCCAAATAGAACGGTTGTTGTATGTTATTTGGTCATACAATTGGGTACGTAACGAATCGCCTGCGTATCCACTTGCTTTAGAAACTTGCCAGATATATGAAGTGATAAATCCAGATTGCCAAGGTGTATTGTCACGCACACGGTTAACTGTAATAAATAAATCTTCGTCAGAAATAGAAATGATTGGATAATCACTCCATGAGCTATCACCTGTAATATTACCTGGTATCTGGTAAAAATTCCAAGTGCCTATCGGATCATTCGTATCAGAAAATCCAACAATAATTCGAGTATCAGCACTTGTTGATCCTTGCAAAAAAACCACAATAAACCGATCTGATTTTGGGTCGTATATCACACGTGGGTCAAAGGTTCGGTTTAAAGATCCTAAAGCGTTGGCAAACGCAGCTAATGATCTTGAGCTAACCCTTATGGAGTCTGAAAAAAAGTTGAGGTTGGTGTTCACAACGCTAATGATCTTACCACCTTTACTTACGGCAATATCATTGTCGTTTGGTGTGCCTTGGGTAATGTTTCCATTAAAATTGGTAAGCAAAGTAGGCTCAGGAGCTTCTGTTTTTTGAAAACTGGTTGTACGGGGTTTTAAGACATGCTTTGCCCGGAGGTCATCCAATTGTTGTTTTTTTAATCGGGTATCACTTTGTGGTGCGGGTGCTGCAGGTTTCACCAAAACTAATTTGGGATCAAAATCTGTTTGGGTGTTTGATGCCACATCAATACGCGTAGGTTTTGAAAACGTATAATATTGTTGGCGGTAGGTAAAACCGTTTTGACTCATCGCAAATGATGAAACAAGCACACAGGCAAAAGATAAAATCAAACGAATTTGCATAACAGGAATGAATTGAAAAACGAATGTACGTAATTTCAATTTGCTGTGGAAACAAAGCGTTGTTTTGCCCATGGGTAGGTAAATACACTGAGCATGATAATAACGGTTCCAGCATAAAACCCTAACGACATGCGCTCGCTTTGACCAAATAATATTACTGAAAACACAATGCCATATACTGGCTCAAGGTTATTGGTTACAATCACCGTAAAAGGCGAAAAAAATTTTAAAATATGAATGCTCCAGGTAAAGGCCAATGTAGTGCATACAATACTTAACACCAGTAACGCTAATAAATCACGTATATTTAATGCATGTATAAATGCATCTACCCCATCAGGTATTTTCATTAAGGTAAGAATGATAAATGCACCCGCAAATTCGTACAAGGTAATGGTTGTAGCTTCGTGTTTGGCAATTAATTTACCATTGTAAACTCCAAAAATGGCTCCAGTAAGAGCCGCCAAAACGCCATACAATAAACCTTCAATGTATACCGATTCGAATTGAATGATAACAAGCAAGCCAACAAGCACCAGTAAGCCATATACCAAATCGATGAGGGCAAAAGGTTTGTTTAGCAGCAATGGCTGCAACAAACTTGCAAACAAGGTCATGGTTGCAAAACCAGAAAGCGCCATCGAAACATTGCTTACTTTAATTGCATGGTAAAAAAAGAACCAGTGAAAACCTACAATTGCGCCCATTAAAAAAATAACGCCCAATTGGCTTATGCCAACAAATGGCTTAATTCTTTTACAACGCATGTATGCGTACAAAGTAATACCTGAAATGAGCAAGCGGTACCAAACCAGATCTGTTGCTTCGAGTGAAATAAATTTACCTAAAATAGGAGTAAAACCCCAAAGTAATATAATGATGTGCAGTTGCAGGTATTGGTTGCGTGTAGGATTCATTTATTTAGGCGATTGATAAGCAACATAAATGCCGATTCCTAAAAAGATGATATTGGGCAGCCATACAGCAATTGCGGGTGGAAGTACGTTGGTGATACCAAATGTGTTAAATACTTGGGTGGAAAGCAGCAATGCAAAGGTAATGAACGTACCTATACCCAAATGCAATCCGGTTCCACCTCTTGATTTTCGAGACGAAACCCCAACGGCCAATAAGGTGAGCACAAAAAAACTGAATGGCGAAGCAGTTCGCTTGTACAGTTCAACATAATACGAACTCAAATGTGCCGAACCTTTTTCGCGCTCTTTTCTAATGTACTCATTTAATTCTGGGTTTGTCATTGACGAAATGTATTTCGTTTTCACAATAAATTCATCTGGTTTTATAGGCAAAACAGTATCTTTAATCATACCACTTACAAGGGTTTCTTTACCATTAACAAAAAGGCGTTGCCTGTAATTTTCAAGCGACCACATTTGTTTTTCTTTATTCCATTTGAGTTTACTTGCAAAAAGACGTTCCGTAAGTTTATTGCCTTCAATGCGCTCCATTGAAAGGTTGTAACCAATACTGTCTAAGTAGTTAAAAGATTCAATATGCAACATGGTGCCGGGCGAAATTTGAACCCTGATATTGTCTGTTGCAGTTACCTTTTTTTCGTTTATCCAACGTTCCTCAAATACAAACTTATGTTTATCGCTATTGGGAATGATTTGAGTGTTGAGGATGATGAATATTAAGGCTAAAAATGCAGTAGCAATAAAATAAGGACGTAAAAATCTGCGGTAGTTCATACCACTGTTGAGCATTGCAATTATCTCGGTATTTTGTGCTAGTTTAGAGTTGAAAAAAATGCATGCTAAAAAAACAAAAATGGAACCGAACATTCCAAAAAACCAAGGCAAGAAATAAATATAATAGTCGAAGATGATTGCGCTGAGTGGGGGTTTATTGCGAATGAAATCGTCAATTTTTTCAGAGATATCAATAAAAATAGCAATCAACGAAAACAACCCGAGTGCAAACACAAACGTGAGCAAAAAGCGTTTAATGATATACCAATCGAGTAATTTAAGCATACTTAAAGTCGGTTTGTAATTATGGGTAAAATACCCTTTTTCCAGCTGGTAAATGTTCCTGCAATAATTTGTTTACGCGCTTCTTTTACCAACCATACATAAAAACTTAAGTTTTGTTTGCTGGCAATATGCATGCCTAACCACTCTTGGGTATGCATTAGATGGCGCAAGTATGCTTTTGAGTATTCGGGTGTGAACAAATCATCAATGGCCGAATAATCTTGTTTCCACTTTTCGTTTTTAATATTGATAACGCCTTTGCTCGTAAATATATGCCCATGCCTTGCATTGCGGGTTGGCATTACGCAATCAAACATATCAATACCCAAGCTAATGCATTCCAAAATGTTTTCAGGGGTTCCTACTCCCATTAAGTAGCGGGGTTTATTTGCTGGTAAAATGCCACATACCAGCGCAGTCATTTCATACATGTCATCATGGGGCTCGCCTACAGATAGCCCACCAATAGCGTTGCCTTCACGGTCTTGATCAGCTATAAACTTGGCAGATTCAATTCGTAAATCTTTGTATACACTTCCTTGCACAATTGGAAACAATGTTTGTTCAATTCCGTATTCTGGTTGTGTTTGATCAAATTGATTGATGCACCGTTTTAACCAACGGTGGGTGAGCTGCATTGATTGTTTTGCATATGCATAATCGCAAGGGTAGGGTGTGCACTCATCAAAAGCCATCACAATATCAGCCCCAATGGTACGCTGAATATCCATAACACGTTCGGGGGTAAACACATGTTTGGAACCATCAATATGTGATTGAAAAGTGACTCCTTCTTCCGAAATTTTTCGCATATCACCCAATGAAAAAACTTGGTATCCCCCGCTATCAGTAAGCATCGGTTTTTTCCAATTCATAAATTGGTGAACACCACCGGCCCCTTTAATCACCTCAAGTCCTGGACGCAGATAAACATGGTACGTATTGGCTAAAATAATTTGCGCCTGAATATCCTTTTCAAGATTGGGTTGTGTAATGCCCTTCACCGTTGCTTGTGTGCCTACCGGCATAAAAATAGGCGTTTCAATTGGGCCTCTTCCAGTATGCACTGTCCCTGCACGTGCGGCACTTTCAGTATCTGTTTGGTGTAAGGTAAAGTTCATTATTCAAAGTGAAGGGAGATAACCACCATTTGCGGATTAACTCGGTTAAGAGCAGAGGTATAAATATAACCATCACGGTGCAATGCGTCATTGAGCGTATTGCAAAATTTGATTTCTGGCGAGAATTTAAAGTAAGGGAAATAAATATCAAGACCAGCTCCTGCTTCGTATCCATAGGTAAATGGAACCAATGATACCAACGGACTTTGCAAACTCCTGTTTTGGCCTACCGTAGAAGCTAAGTCGTAACTTGCGCGGGCCCCTCCAATTACATAAACCCTTACATTGTTCCTTCGGGCCGATTTGTATTTAAGCAACAACGAACCATCACAATAAGCCGATTCAATTTTGATGATTTTGGAACTGCCATTAAACGTGTAATTCAAGTTGCGTTGCACAAACGAAATTTGAGGCAGCATCAACCGTAGATCCCAATAATCACCTAACCTTAAATTGGTGAGTGCGCCTAGGCCAATTCCAGGAAAAGAAGATTGCCTTACATTGCGTATGGTATCATTGGCAATAGAAGCAGGGTTGGTTTGCGCCTGCAAAGATGCGTTGTTAACTGTTAACGAAAATCCAAAATGGATTCGTTTGTTGTCGTATTGTTCTAGGTTTGGTTGTGCTTGAGCTGCCCAAGTTACCAATACCCATACGAACATAATTATTTGGTGGCGGTGTATAAACTGCAAATGCCAAAAGTTAAAGGTTGTACATTAGCTTGGGTAAAGCCCGAACGGTTTACGTAAGCCAAAAATTGTGATCCTTCCGGAAAATGTTTTACCGATTCGGGTAAATAGGTATATGCTTCTTTGTTTTTACTAATGAGCCCGCCCCATAAAGGTAAAATGTATTTAAAATAAAATAAATACAATTGTTTGGTTGGGAATGATTGGGGTGTTGAGAACTCAAGCACGGCAATGCGTCCGCCTGGTTTTAATACTCGGTACATTTCGTCCAATCCTTTTTGTAAGTTTTCAAAATTACGTACCCCAAACGCAACTGTTACAGCATCAAATGTATGTGATTCAAAAGGCAAGGCTTCAGAGTCTGCTCGTAACAACTCTATCCGTGGATCCAAGTTTTGCTTGGAAATTTTGGTGCGTCCAACCGATAACATCAATTCCGAAATATCCACTCCCGTTATCTTGGTTGGGTTAAGTGCTAAAGCGGCAATGGCTAAGTCGGCAGTACCTGTTGCTACATCAAGTATGTATTTGGGTTGCGTTGAGGCCAACGATTGAATGGCTTTTTTGCGCCATCCCTTATCAATGCCTAGAGAAAGCAACCTGTTTAACAAATCGTAACGTGGTGCAATGCTATCGAACATTTGTTCAACCTGCTCTTTTTTGCCTGTTTCTAATTCTTGGTTTGGTTTGACAATTTTCATGTATACGTGGGTGCAAAAATAAACGAATATCGCTAACACACGCTATTTTCATTTACTTTGCAAGCAATGCAAAAAATGACCTTGATTTTGATAGGGTTGCTCTGTGTGCAATTGAGTTGTCTAGAAGATAAAGATGCACCGTGCAGAAATGCAATTATTGCTGATAGCATCTTGTTACCTAACAATATTGCGTACAGCAATACAGATACCTTATTGTTTACAACTGCAAACAACAATGATTCAATTTGGCTGCTTACCAAACAAAATAATCTAACAGCGGTATTGGTTAGGGGCAATACCCCAAACAACCCCGACTGCCTCAATGATTATATCGCCTACACAGAGCGGTATATTGTACTGCGTGACTCGGTCCTCAATATTGAACTTACTGTTTCGGCAAGCCGATACACCGACAGCACGCGAATAACGGTAGCAAACAACCAATTGCAAATTGGGGTAAATGCAATCGGACAACGTGATTCTACATATTCCGATTCACTTATGCTCGGTAATCAAATGTATTATAAAGTGAACCGTTTTGTGAGCGAGGGGGGCACACTTTTTTATGTGAACAGCACCCAAGGATTGTTGCAATTTGAGTGGCAGCAACAAGTATATTTTTTAAGAGAGTAAACATGGAAGTTAAAAAAGCTGTATTTGTAAAAAGTGCTGAAAAGCATGAAGACTGCCCCAAGCCTGATAAACCTGAATATGCATTTATTGGTCGCTCCAATGTTGGTAAATCGTCATTAATCAATATGCTGGTTAATAAGCCTGACTTGGCGCGTGTATCGGCCAATCCTGGCAAAACCATCACCATTAACCATTACCTTATTAACGATGCATGGTACTTGGTTGATTTACCCGGTTATGGTTATGCACGGAGGTCAAAAACAATGCGCCAACAATGGGAGCAATCGCTCGAGTTATACCTTAAAGAACGGCATAATTTACAAGCTATTTTTGTACTTGTGGATTCTCGCATAGACCCACAGCCGAGCGACTTAGAGTTTATTAACTTTTTAGGAAATCTCGAAGTGCCATTTGCAATCGTGTTTACCAAAATAGATAAGCTGAACCAAAGCATGCGTGCTAAAAACATGCAAGCATTTACCCAAAAGGTACTTGAACATTGGGAAGAGTTGCCTCCTGTTTTTCAAACGTCAGCAACTGAAAAACGTGGACGCCTTCAGCTTTTAAAATTTGTTGCCGATGTGAATAGTAGGTTTGTGAAACCTACCTTTTAACTAAGCAAATAAAGCAGCGGCAATGCCATCTGCTCTAAATTTACCCGCACGGGTTAATCGGTAGTGGTTATCAATTTGTACTATTTGTTCATGTTCCAAAAACACCTTAATGGCTTGGTCCAAAAGTTGCAGTTTTGCTTTTCCAAACTGCGTGTCAACCAACCTGCGATCGATGCCCCACATGGTGCGCAAGGCAGTCATTACATATTCGTTGTATTGATTGTCTATAGTTAATACTTCAATTTCAAAATGAGGCTTCATGGCTTCAATACCTTGAATATATTTGTTATTATTGGCAATATTCCAACTGCGCGTATTAAGGTTGTACGAATGAGCGGATGGGCCTATTCCCAAGTAAGGTTTGTGGCGCCAATAGTTGGTATTGTGTACTGCATACTTTTGGTGTTTGGCAAAATTGGAGATTTCATACTGTTCAAATCCTGCAGGCTCTAAACAATCGAGTAATTGTAAAAATTGTGCTTCTGCTTGTTCTTCATTCAAAGCAGGTTGTTGCTTTGTTTGAATGGTATATGCCAATGCTGTTTTAGGCTCTACGGTTAGGCAATAGGCCGACAAGTGTTGAATGCCTAACTCAATTACCTTTTGCAGGTTAGCTTCCCATTTAGAATTGGTAAGCGAGGGTGAGCCATAAATTAAATCAATAGTTAGGTTTGAAAAACCAGCGTCTTGTGCATCCGCAATGCAACGTATTGCTTGGCTTGCGGTATGAGCCCTGTTCATCCATCGCAATTCTTCTTCAAAAAAAGATTGAACACCAACACTCAAACGGTTAATTGGTAATTGGTTTAAAGTAGATAAGGTAAATGGAGTTAAGTCATCAGGGTTAGCCTCGAGTGTAATTTCTGCGTTGGCAGTTACGTTAAAATGTTTGTAAATGGTATTAAACAATGTTTCAAGTTGAAGCGGAGTTAATAAAGAAGGAGTGCCACCACCAAAATAAATTGATTCGAGAGGCTCCTTCAGATAATCTGCTCTGAGTGTTAGTTCTGTTACAAGGGCACTGACCAGTTGTGGTTGCAATTGTAACGAAGTGCTAAAATGAAAATTGCAATAATGGCAAGCGTGCTTGCAAAATGGAATATGAATATACAATCCTGCCATTTTAGATTATGGGTAAATAGTAATTACTTTGAATGCGTGCAAAAGTATGTTAATTTATGGGTATTCATGGCTGTAATGGTAAGCGCTTGGGCGCAAGGGCCATTTTACTTAAATATACGTTTTGAGCCATTTGATAAAAAGGTAAATGCAATAACTTACCCTAAAATGGTTATAGACTCAATAGCCTTAAATAATACCATTAAGGACGTACTGCAATCATGCAACTCACTTGCATATTTAAATGCACAAATTGCCCAAGCAGAATGGTCGGGTGATTCACTTTTGGTATTGATTCAGTTAGGGCAACCTTATGCCTGGGTTAAGTTGCGCAAGGGCAATGTGCCACTTGATATTTTATCAGCTGCAGGTTACCGCGAACAACAGTTTTCAGGGCAACCATTTGACCCAGCACAATTCACACGCAAAATGGAGCGCATGTTGGTTTTCCTAGAAAACAATGGTTACCCATTTGCAAGCATTAAGCTTGATAGCATCGAATTGGATGGGGCTGGAATTTCAGCTGCGTTAAACCTCGATCCTAATCGGTATATTGTTTTTGATACGCTGGATATTAGGGGAGACGCAAATATTAAAAAGTGGTATTTGCAAAAATATTTGGGTGTAAAACCAGGTAACAGTTACAGTGAAAATACATACAAGTTAATGAACAGTCGTCTGAGTCAGTTACCTTATATCAAAAGCAATGCGCCTGCTGCAATGTATTTTTACAGTTCAAAGGTGATGCCCGTATTCGATTTACAAAACCGCAAGGCAAGCAGTGTTGATGGAATTATAGGTTTTGCTCCCAATACACAAACAGGCAGCAACGCTGGGAGGTTACTGATTACCGGAGAGGCCAATTTGCATTTGCAAAACATAGCAGGAACGGGGAAAAGTGTGGATTTAAATTACCGCAGTTTTTTGGGTAACTCACAAGAGTTGAAACTCAAGTTTGTGTTTCCTTACTTGTTTAGGTCGAGTTTGGCATTTGATTATGATTTGAATTTGATTAAACAAGACACTTCATTTTTGGATGTGACCAACCGCATTGGTTTGCAATACCGGTTTGCTGGAACCGATCATGTTAAAGTTTTTTACAGCATTCAAACCACTACCTTAATCAGCATTGACACAACAACAATTAAGCTCACCGGGAGGCTTCCAGAGGCAGCAGATATTCGCAATAGCAGCTATGGAATTGGGTATAAATTTACCCGACTTGATTATTACCTCAATCCGCGAAAAGGATTCTCAACCGAACTGCTTGCGGGAGCAGGTATCAAACAAATTCAACGCAATCCAACCATTGAGCAATTGGCCATTTTACAACCCGATGGCTCAACCAAGAGTGTTTACGATACCTTACAATTGCGCTATATTCAATACCGACTCGAGGGTTCTTTTGATGGGTATATCCCATTGTTTAAAAGAGCAGTTCTACGCACACAAGCAATGGGCGGTCATATAGCTTCAGAAAATTTATTTGTAAATGAGTTGTTCAGAATTGGTGGAATACGCAGTTTGAAAGGTTTTGATGAGCAAGCTATTTTTACCAGTACCTATGCAATAGCCAATATTGAATGCCGATACCTTATTCAACAAAATTCAAATGTGCTCTTATTTTGGAATGGGGCATATTATCGTAATATTGTCCGCTCTCCTGTGGTAAGTGATCGTCCGTTCGGTTTTGGTGCTGGAGCCAATATTGAAACAGGGTCGGGTGTATTCTCTTTGTTTTATGCATTGGGAACGCAACAAGGCAATGCCATAGAGTGGGCGAGGGCAAAGGTACATTTCGGGTTTATAAACTATTTTTAATGCACGTAATAAAAGGATTGTTTTTAGTATGGTTCAGCTTCCTAGCAATTGTTGGGTTTGCACAATCTACTCTTACCACACCTTCATCTACCGATACATTCGCATTTGAAACTGATACCAATCAAGTTGATTCGCTTGCGTTAAGCGCTCAAAATACACCAACCTATAACCGCAAAACATTTGCCTTGCTTGATAGCATTTCAAACGATACACTGAGGCGCATGCTTGTTAAGCCATACCAATTTTTGGTAAATGATTATTTTCAAAAACCGGTGTTTCGTAAAAATTTACCAACGGTTAAAGAAGTAAAGTTCCGGCAAAAGGCAAATCAACCATGGAAGTTTTGGGTCGTTGTTTTTATCATTTCATACATTGCCTTTGTACGCATTATGAATCCGAATAACTTTAGGGTTTTTATGCTTTCGGTTTTTAACCTTAAACTTAGCGATAAAATTTGGGAGGACCAACGTTCTTTTTTTGGCTTCGTGATTTTGCAGTTGTTTGCCATCTACCTATTTATCGCATCATTGTTTATTAACGACTTGCTCGAAAGCAGGAATATATTGTGGGTAGGTAATTACTTTATCCAGTTTGTGGTTGTATTTGCCATTCTCACATTGGTGTACTCATTTAAGTTTTTGACGCATATTGTTTTGGGCAGTATTCTACAGTTACAAAAGTTAGGAATAGGGTTTATTTCCAATACCATCTCAGTCAATAATTTTTTGGCGTTGGTTATTTTTCCGCTTATTGTATTTACACTTTACCACCAAAATCAGTTGTGGAGTTCAGTGCTTGCACAAGCTGTAATTGCCGTATTTGGTATCAGTATATTTTATAGAGTGGTGCGTATCACCTTGTTAAGCAATCGTTTCTTTAGCTTTCCTAAAATTTATTTATTTATCTATCTTTGCGCGCTCGAAATATTGCCTTGGTTCATTATCATTCAATTTATTAACAACGCTCAATTTTGAAAAGCCCGAAGATAAAAAGTATTCTGATATCACAACCGAAGCCTGAGGGGGATAAATCACCTTACTTTGATCTTGCAAAAAAGCACAACCTCAAGGTCGATTTTCGTCCGTTCATTACTGTTTCACCTATTCATTACAAAGAGTTTAAATCTCAAAAAATCAATATAGCAGATTTCACCGCTATCATTTTAAACTCGCGCAATTCAGTAGATCATTTTTTTAGGTTATGTGGTGAACTAAAAATTGAAATGCCACCCGAAACCAAGTATTTCTGTGTGAACGATAGTATTGCAAACTATTTGTCTAAATACATTCAAGTTCGTAAACGCAAAGTGTTTACGGGAAAGGCAACAGAAGTTGAATTATTGAACGTAATTAAAAACCATCCAACGGAGAAGTTTTTATTCCCTTGCAGTGATTGGCGTAAACCTGATATTGAAAAGTTCATGAAGAAGAACAAGTTTCAATTTAAGGAAGCCTTGATTTATAAAATTGTTTCATCTGATTTGTCAGACCTTACACACGTAAATTATGATATTATCGTGTTTTTTAGTCCGGCCGATATCCGTTCGCTTTTTGAAAACTTCCCTAAGTTCAAGCAGAATGAAACATTGATTGCCTCGTTTGGTGCTACCACATCCAAAGCAATTGTTGATGCAAAGTTAAAGGTGAATATCGCGGCACCATCAGTTGAATACCCATCTATGAGCATGGCACTTGACAAGTTTATTGAGGCACGCAACAAAGAAAAAAAGTAACACATTTCTTTTTCTCAATTCATTTCAATACTTTAGTAGTTGGTTTGTTTTACTAAGTAAACAAATTGTTATTGGATTATTACAAAAACTATTGTTTATTGTACCCTGAATTGAATGAAAAAATTAATACTCACTATCGTTAGCATTGGTTTGGGCAAGTTGGCTGTAATGGCGCAACAAGACCCTCAGTATACCCAGTTTTTTTTAAACAAATTGGCTTATAATCCAGCTTATGCTGGTACTGAAGAAAAAATTTGTGGTACTTTGTTTTACCGCTCTCAATGGTTAGGCTTCGCGGGTGGCGATGCAGGAGGAGTTCCTACCACATTCGGATTAAATGTGCATTCCAATATCGGTTCCAAATTTGGCTTGGGTCTTCATATTGCGAATGATGAACAAGGTTTTGAACGTAATTTAAATGCAATGTTGAATGCCTCTTATCGATACACTTTCCAAAATTCAAGTGTACTGTCTTTTGGTGTGGCTGGAGGCTTTATGCAAAAGAACCTCGCAGGTGATAAATTGAAAGCCAGAGACGGAGGTGATCCATTAATTCCGAATGCTTCTGTTACTGGAATTGGATTAGATTTAAACGCTGGCTTGTATTACATGATGCCAAACTTATGGCGTTTTCAAAATGTATATGCAGGGTTATCTGCAACGCATTTAAACCAAAGCAACATCAGATATGATTTTGTAGGTGGTGGTACTGATAATCCACTGAAACTTCACTACTACTTTGTAACAGGTGCTTCATATGAATTAACACCTGCATTGGCCATTGAGCCAAATATTTTGGTTAAAACAGATGTTGCCAAAACAACAATTGATGTGAACGCCATGGTTATGTTTAATAATAAGATTAGAGGTGGTCTTACTTACCGGAGTAGCGATGCTGTGTCGATATTGGTAGGATATAAGTTTTTACCTGAGCTCATGGTTGGGTACTCGTACGATTTTACAACCAGTAACATCATTACCTACAGTAGCGGTTCCCACGAAATTGTGTTGCGTTACTGCTTTGCACCTAAGTTTACACCAAAAGAAACGCCAACTGTTCCTCGTTTAACACCTCGATTCTTATAATACGAATTGGGCTAGGGCGTTCGTTAAACCATGTAAGTATTGTAAAAAATGCTTGTGTAGTATAAATAATTTCATAAGTTTGCATTGCTTAATCTAAGTATACTATATCAAAATGAAAAACTTTCGTTTGTTATTAATCCTGTTTTCTGCAAGTATTTTAGCTTCTTGCGGGTCTGGCGACAGGGGTGAATTGATCGGTTCGCAAGGGCGTCCGGTATGGTTCCATCCGCAGCCATTTGGTACAGTGTATGTACCTACAGGCTCTATTCATATTGGAGGCAATGAGCAAGACGTGCCAATGGCAATGATTACGCCTAACAAGCAAGTATCTGTTGTTGCATTCTACATGGATGAGACAGAAATTACCAATAACGAGTACCGTCAATTTGTAGAAGCAGTATTGGATTCTATGTTCAGGGAGCGTTTGGGTGAAGAAAATCCAGACGATTACTGGTATTCAAATGATGAAACTGGTGAGCACATGATTAATTACATCACCAAAATTCGTCCTGAAGACTTTGAGCAAAACGAAGCAATCAAAGAATTGTACTATAACCAAGAGGAGACCTATTACCGCACCAAACAAATTGATGTTCGTAAAATTATTTATAAGTACGAAAAAATCGATTTGCGCGCTGCAGCCCGTTTACACCGCGAACCAGGCCATAAAACAAGCCGCGCATCTTACCGCTCATATGTAGAAGAGGCTATTTACCCAGATACCTTGGTGTTTATGCGTGATTACACTTACTCATACAACGAGCCAATGACACAGGTTTATTTCTGGCATCCAAAATACGATGACTATCCTGTAGTTGGGGTAAATTGGAACCAAGCTCGTGCATTTTGTGTATGGCGTACCAATTATTTAAATTCTTTTTACAACGAAATGGAAGAACCAACAGTTACCGATTTTCGTTTGCCAACAGAGTATGAGTGGGAATACGCAGCTCGTGGAGGTAGAGACTTAAACATGTATCCTTGGGGTGGCCCTTATGTTAAAAATGCAAAAGGCTGCTCTTTGGCAAACTACAAACCAATGCGCGGTGATTATGGACAAGACGGTGGTTTGTATCCAGTTCGCGTTTCTTCTTATTTCCCTAACGATTTTGGTTTATACGATATGTCGGGAAACGTTGCCGAATGGACCATCAGTGCATACGAGACCTCGACCAATCAATTTGCTTCTGATTTGAATCCTGATTACCAATATGACGCCAAAAAGGATGATCCAGAAACATTGAAACGTAAAACCATACGTGGTGGATCTTGGAAAGATATTGCACACTTTATTAATTGCGGTACACGTACGTATGAGTACCAAGATAGTGCAAACTCATACACAGGCTTCCGTTGCGTAATGTCATTCGTAGGTCGCTCAAGCAGAGATAAACAATAAACTAACTATATCAATTTAACTATTTAAACAACTAATCGATTCACAATGAAACAGAGTATTTTCGAAAGCAAAAGCTTTAAAAACTTCATGGCTAAGGTTTATGGTATTGGAGCAGCAGTAGTAATTTTAGGTGCGCTCTTTAAGATTAAACACTGGCCGGGTGCTGACCCAATGTTGATTTTGGGTATGGGTACTGAGGTTATTATCTTCGTTATTTCTGCTTTTGAACCACCTCACAAAGAATACGATTGGTCGTTGGTGTATCCTGAATTTGCAGGAATTGACTCTGACCCAAAAAAATCAAACAAATTGCAAGGAACCGTTTCTCAGCAATTGGACAAAATGCTTGAGGAAGCTAAGGTAGGTCCAGAGTTAATTGGCAGTTTGGGAACAGGCTTAAAATCGTTGAGCGAAAATGTAAATAATTTAAAAGATTTGTCATCAGCAGCAGTAGCAACAGATGAATACGCTAAGAACGTAACTGTAGCTTCTCAATCGGTATCTGGCTTAAACAGTGCTTATGGCAAAGCTATGGAAGCTATGTCGGGCATGGTGAGTGCGTCAGAAGGTTCTAAAGAGTACGGTGTACAAATTGAAAAAATGACTAAGAACTTGGCTTCATTGAATTCAGTTTATGAACTTGAAATTGCTGAATCAAACAACCACTTAAAATCAATTAACGAGTTTGTAGGCAACTTGTCACGTGTGGTAAATAGCCTTGCTGATTCACAAAAAGAAGCTGATCAATTTAAAAATGAAATCGGCAAATTGTCAAACAACCTTACTGCTTTAAATAATGTATATGGCAATATGTTGGCTGCAATGAATGTAAACCGTTCAAGCAACTAATTTTTACCAACCACATTATTATTTGTATAATCATTAAACATAAAGGAATTAAACAATGGCAGGAGGAAATATAAGTCCAAGGCAAAAGATGATTAACATGATGTACCTCGTGTTAACAGCCATGCTTGCTTTGAACGTGTCGGCCGAAATCTTAAAAGCATTTCACATGGTTGAAGTGAGTATGGATAAGGCTGGAGTGAATATTGACGAAAAAAACAAAAACACCTTAAAGGCAATTGCTACATACAACCAACAAAATCCAGGAGATGCAATTGGAACAGATATATACAAGAAATCGGTTGAGGCATCTAAAATTGCTGATGATGCTGTAAAGTATGTAACTGATCTTAAAAACCTACTCATTGAGCAAGCTGAAGGTCGCAAAGATGGAGACGCAAATGCTGAATTAACTAAAGCTGACAATATCGAATTGCATGCCAACTATCTTATTGTAAAAGATGGTGGTGCCAATGGTGAGGCTTTGAAAAAGAAAATCAACGAAACCCGTGACAAATTAATCGCGTTGTTGCCTAAAGAAAAGCAAACATTGGTAAAAAGTGATTTGACTACAGAAACTGAAAAGGGTTCAACACAAACATGGCAATCAGAAATGTTTGAGCACACACCTTTGGCCGCGGTAGTTGCATTGTTGTCAAAAACTGTAAACGATATCAAAAACACAGAGGCACAAGTGCTTGATATCTTGAAGGCTGGTTTAACAGATGATGTGGTAATTGTTGAGAATTTTGAGGCGAAAGTTATTCCTAACAATGGTACTTATATCACTATTGGAAGCGAGTACTCGGCTGATATCTTCTTAGCGGCATCTACACGCCAAGAAGCTGATATTAAAGTTGGTGGATCAACAGTTAAAGTTGAAAATGGTGTTGGTAAATACACAGTAAGTCCATCACGCGAAGGCGAGATTGAATACAGTGGGGTTATTACCACTAAACGCTCGAATGGTAAAGTTGAAACCTATCCATTCAAATCAAGTTTCACCGCGTTAAAACCACTTGCGGTAATCTCAGCAACCAAAATGAACGTGGTATACATCGGATTGGAAAATCCAATATCGGTATCCGTTCCAGGATACTCAGCTAACCAAATTCAGGTTACTTGTTCATCGGGAGGTCGTTTGAAACCTGCGGGCCAAGCTGGTACATACAACCTTACGGTTGATGGTTCCTCACGTGAAATCGAAGTATCAGCATCTGTTAAAGACGCAAAAGGAACCACAAAGAAAATGGGTATTCAAAAGTACCGTGTACGCAATATTCCTAAGCCAACGCCAATGTTGGGTTCTATCGAACAAAGTGGACCCGTATCGGCTGGAGAGTTAAAAGCAGCACAATTTGTATTTACCGTATTAAAAGATTTTGCTTTCGAAGGTGTGAAGTTCACCCCATTTGAATATTATATTGTTTACCAGCCTAAAAAGGGAGATGGTAGAGCAGAAAAGGGTAGTGGTAGTGCCATTACACCAGCTATCAAACAAATTTTAAATAACGCTAAAAAAGGAGATCGAATCACCTTAGCACAAATTAAAGCTAATGGACCTGCGGGTGCTGTAATGATTCCAACTTCGCTTTCTTTAGAGGTAAAATAATTCACCAGATTTAACGAACATGAAAAAGTTAATCTTCCTTTTAGTCACTGTATCTAGCTTGAGTCTTTCATTTGCTCAAGGTGTGTATGATGATTTCATTTACACGCGTCAGGCTGTGCAAGAGCGTAAGGTTGTGCCTTGGCCATATTTGCGTGAAGCAGATGTGTTTTGGGCAAAAAGGATTACCCGTATTATCGATATTCGGGAAAAACAAAACCAGTGTATGAACTGGCCTAAAAATCCTTTGAGCTTAATTATCTACAGCAAAATTTTGGATGGTACACTCACTCCTTACAAGGATGATTCGTTAACATCTGTTTATGAAATTGCAGAATTTGCTGGCAGGGGATCGGATACCAGTATTGTTGAAGTTCCAATTGACCCAGAAGATCCAACCATTACTAGAACAGATACGATTCCGAACATTTTCTCTCCAGAAAATATCAAAAAGTACCGTGTTGTAGAGGATTGGATTTTTGACAAGAAAGAATCGAGAATGTATGTTCGCATCATTGCAATTGCACCTCAATTTAATCCCAAAGTAGCGGGAATCGAGTTGGGTGAGCAAGATTTGTGTGTGCTAAAATACCACCGCGATGCAACAGATGCAGACAAAGCCGATTTGCGCGAAATCTTTATTAATATGGAAGTATTTAACCGATCAAATGATGCCGCTAGGGTTACTTTTGATGATTGGTTTGAACAACGTTTGTTTAGCAGCTACATCATTAAAGAAGCCAACCAATATGATAACCGTATTAAAGATTACGAAGAATTCAAAGATAACAAAGTTGCTGCGATGCTTGAATCGGAGCGTATCAAAAACGATTTGTTCGAGAAAGAACACGATTTGTGGGAGTATTAATCACCCGCTTTCTTATAAAGAGACACCGAATCAATTCGGTGTTTTTTTTTGCCATAACAGCAGCGCTTATTTCAATCCTTATTGTGTGCGGATTGATGCTTTCAGCCTATCACTTCTCATAAATAATAATTAAGGTGAAAATGACCTGAATGTGCAATAGGTAATTGGATTATCTGCGTGCGCTGAAGGAGGATGTAGTTTTCGAGAAGCGAAATACCATTGGTTTAAGCCAACCTGTATTGTTAACACTTATTTTAACTCAAATGAAGTAGTACCAATGCGCAAGCCATCAGCATACAATTCAACCTTGTAGGTTCCTTTTACATATGCAGAACCTTTTTGCCAGTACATGCTTACGTTTTGGGCCTCTTGCGTAAATTCAATCGTTTTTTTAGCAGAATACAAGGTTTCTTGACCTTCAAATTGAAACATACCCGAACCAGCAGATTCGTTGTATAATGTGCTTCCTTCGGGGCCAATAATGCGCAAGAAAATATCTTTCGGACCTTTATCGGCTACATAATTTTCTTCAACCCTAAATTCTACTTTCACCTTTTCGGTTTGTGTAGCCCTATTGGTTTCTTTTTCTTTCCCGTTGCTCCTGCTTTTAATTCCTGTAACCACCAATTGTGAAGTGTTGAGTTTGGCTCCAATAGCTACTTTATTGTTAAGCCTCACATTTTCCATGGTGAGGTTTTCATTTTTCCGTTTTTCAGCGTCAACACTACCTTTAAGATTTTGGTTTTCTTGGTTTAGCTTTCCAATCTGGGTGTTTAAGGAATCAATTTGGTTAATGTATTTGCGTTTATAATAACGCAGCTGGTCTATTTCTTCAATGGCTTTATTGAGCTCTTGGCGTGTAAGTCGGCCTTGGCGCAACAGTACTTGTATCCTTTGGGCATACTCTTGTAGTGAATCACTTTTCTCTTTTAAAAAGGCATCTAATTGAGCGTTTTTGCCTTTATATGAATCAAGTTCGAGGGTAGTTTCACCTAAAACCTTTTCCAATTCGGCACGTACAGAGTCGGTACGAAATAGGGTTTCTTCTGTAACCACTAATTTTTTATCAGTAGTGAAGTAATTGTAAATGAAGATTCCATTTAAGGCTACCAAAATAAGAATGGTAATGATATAATAGATGCGGCCTGAATTCCTCTTTTGTGGTTGTTCCATACGCATGCAAAAATAACCTTATTTTTAAATTCGCCTTGAGCAAAATCATAAATACGTATTAATTCGTAGGGCGTATGGGAACTAAAATTTAATAGATTTGCCCTATACCAAAATTTGCTGTGAAAATACATACACTCCATATCGAAGGCTTGTTGGTGATTGAGCCAACTATTTTTACCGATAGCCGCGGGTATTTTTTTGAATCTTTTAGCGAGAAATGGTTTAGCAGCCGAGGATTGGATTATGCTTTTGTTCAAGATAATCAGTCTTTATCCCAAAAAGGAACAGTTAGGGGGCTGCATTTTCAAGCACCACCCCATGCTCAAGGCAAATTGGTAAGGGTTGTACAGGGAGCGGTGCTCGATGTTGCTCTAGATATTCGTAAGGGCTCACCAACATATGGGCAATATTTTGCAATTGAACTTACTGCTCAAAACCATACCCAATTTTGGGTACCTCCAGGGTTTGCTCATGGTTTTTCAACTTTAGAAGACAATACAATTTTTCAATACAAATGCACCAATTATTACAATAAAGCGTCTGAAGGCGGGGTATTGTGGTGTGATCCAGAACTTGGAATCAATTGGCAAGTTAATGTTCCAATTGTATCTGATAAAGACAAAGTATTGCCCACACTTGCTCAACTCGAAACACCTTTTTAGCTTATGAATACACCCGATAATGAAGTAATCCACTTACTCGAGCGCCTGCAAACAAAATACAATGCTTCAGGACAAGATCTAAAAGCTTATCTCGAGGGACTGTTGCATGCAGAATACCTGAACTATTGGGATTATGTTGAGGTTGATACTTTGTTAACCTTGCAAAAGCCCAGGACGGCAATCAAGGATGAATTGATATTTATTATTTACCATCAAATAACGGAGTTGTACTTTAAACTTACCTTGCATGAGATGGAACAAATTGCGCAGCAAAAGGAGCAGATGACTGCGGCATTTATGGTAGCCAGGCTCAACCGCATGAATGCGTATTTCAGAAACCTTACTTTATCCTTTGAAATCATGATTCAAGGAATGGAGAAAGAGCAGTTTTTGCAGTTTCGCATGAGTTTGTTACCAGCAAGTGGCTTTCAAAGTGCGCAATACCGAATGATTGAAATTTGCGCAACATCTTTTTACAATTTGGTAGATAAGGAACACCGCGATAAGGTTAAGCCATCGGATGGGTTCGAGAAACAATACGAATATATTTATTGGAAGGCTGGTGCAACAGAATTGGCTACTGGTAAAAAAACGCTTACGCTAACTCAGTTTGAAGACCGCTATTCAGATCGGTTTAAACGTTTGGCACAACAATATGCAACCACTAATTTATGGGTAGTATATCATGCATTACCTGAAGCAGAAAAGGGCCAACCGGAACTTATTGCAGCAATGCGCAGTTTTGATGAACATGTAAACATTCATTGGCCGCTGGTTCATTATAAATCAGCCGCGAGGTATTTGCAGCGCAATCCGGAAGATATTGCTGCTACCGGTGGAACCAATTGGCAAAAGTATTTGCCACCTCGTTTTCAAAAGCGCATTTTTTATCCTGAGCTGTGGTCAGAAGAGGAAAAAGAAAACTGGGGAAGAGCCGCTTTTATGTAATTTGCTGAATGAGTAATGCGGCAATTGCCAAATCTTCAGGTGTTGTGATTTTGATGTTTCGGTAATCACCTTCGATTAAATGAATGGGGGTGCCAGTATATTCGAGCACAGATGCATCATCAGTAAAATCGCCTTGTTGGGTTTGCGCGTAAGCTTGTTTGATTATATTGCTTTGAAAGGTTTGGGGTGTTTGCACCATTCGGTAAAGCGCCCTGTCAACCATCTGTGAATGCGCTCCATTCACTTTGCGCAATGAGTCTTTACAGGCAACTGTTGTGATGGCATTTCCCTTCCGTTTTGCAGTTTCAAATGATTGGTTAATTACCGATGCGCTGATGCAAGGCCGCACACCATCATGGATGGCAACCAAACAGTTTTCAGGAACCATTGATAGCCCGTTTGAAACAGAATGAAATCGTGAGTTACCACCAGCTATTACGGTGTGCGGAATGGTAAATTGGTGTTCTTCGCATAAATGGTCCCATGTATGCAATTGGTTTTGCGGCAACACAACAATTAAAGAACAGTTGCAAGCTGCAAATGCACGTAACGTATGCATTAATACGGGTTGGTGTCCAAGGAGTAAAAATTGTTTAGGGATATCACTACCCATTCGGGTACCCGAACCACCAGCTACAATAACAGCAAATTGTTCCATAAAAAAAGAGTTGCTTATTGGGCAACTCTTCAAATATATTCAATTACATTTTACAAAATGAGCAAGGCATCACCGTAGGTCAAGAAGCGGTATTTCTTTTTTAGTGCTTCTTGATAGGCTTCCATTAACAAATCATATCCTGCAAAAGCTGCACTCAGCATCATTAAGGTAGATTCGGCAGGGTGAAAATTGGTAATCATTGCGTTTGCAATGCGGAAGTCGTATTCTGGGAAAATAAATTTATCTGTCCAACCGCTGGTTGTATTTAACCTGTTTGTTGAAGAAACAGATGATTCAATAGCACGCATTACAGAAGAACCTACTGCTACAACTCGTTTTTTCTCATCAAGGGCTCTGTTCACCAACGAACCTGCGGCAGCAGGGATGTGGTAGTATTCAGAATCCATTTTGTGTTTGGTTAAATCTTCTACTTCTACTGCCCTAAAGGCGCCCAAACCATTGTGCAAGGTAATATTAGCGAATTCAACACCTTTAATTTCTAAGCGCATCATTAACTCTTTGGTAAAGTGTAAACCTGCAGCAGGTGGAGAAACTGCTCCAATGTTTTGGGCAAAGATGGTTTGAAAACGTTCGCGGTCGTTCTTTTCAACCGCACGTCCCATGTATTTAGGAATAGGCATTTCACCTAATTTGTCAATTAGCTTCCAAAGTTCCTCATCAGGGCCATCAAATAAGAATCGAATGGTACGACCGCGAGAGGTTGTATTATCCACTACTTCAGCCACCAAGGTGTCATCGCCAAAATAAAGTTTGTTACCAACCCTAATTTTACGCGCAGGGTCTACGAGTACGTCCCACAGCTTCATTTCTTTATTCAACTCACGAAGCAAAAACACTTCAATTTTAGCACCTGTTTTTTCCTTACTTCCGTATAATCTCGCTGGGAATACTTTTGTATCGTTATTGATGAATACATCACGGTCATCAAAATATTCAAGAATATCGCTAAACTTTTTATGTTCAATTTTTCCAGTTGCCTTGTGTACCACCATCATTTTGCTATCGTGGCGCACATCTGCAGGATGTTTTGCAATGAGGTTTTCGTTGAAGTTGAACTTGAATTGAGATAATTTCATACGTAATAACGTTTGTTTTACTTTGTTTTTGGCCGCAAAATCAGGAGTATACAATACACCTAAGATAGGCCTATTAAAAAAAATGGAATGCAAAAGTAGGATTTAATCGCAAATAACCAACGCCACAAACAAAAAGGGCTGAACATTTTGATGTTCAGCCCTTTTTGAGCAAAATCTAAGTTTGTATTAGCGAATAGCGCCTTGGAATGCAGGGTTGCTCCAGAACTTAATGAACTCAACATCTTCCTTAGCCATGTTGCGCACTTCAGGGTTTAACTGAATGGCACGGGTTAAGTTGGTTGTAAGTGCATCTTGATTGGTTAGGCGAGCGCCAATAATTGCGCGCAAGTAGTAGCAATTCCAAGTTAATTCTTCTGGTTTCATATTGTCAATTGTGGTGCGGGCTGCATCTGGATTTCCATTTAACAATTGAGCCAATGCCAAGTTAAAGTCTTTTTTACCTGAATTGCTGATCATGCTCACCGCATCAGCATAGTTGCCTTTTTTAATTGCCATTACACCAAGACCATAATTTGCATTACCACCTTTGGTAGCAGCAGCTTTAAAAAGCTCTTCAGCTTTAGCGTAGTTACCAGCAGTTAAATATGCGTTACCAAGGTTGGTTAAAATACCAGCATTTTCTGGAGCCAATTCGTTTGCTTTGTTAAGGTTGGCAATACCCTCACCAACTTTATTTTGGCTTACTTGTACAGCACCTAAATCGTTGTAACCTCTCCAATCTTGTGGGAATTTAGCTACAAAAGTAGTGTAAATAGCAGCCTTGGTATTTAAGTCAGTTGTAATTGCAGCAAGATGCAACAACTCTGATTCGTTCAAGCTATCTCTTTTTTCAATCAATGCTACCAATTGCGAATCAGTTTTCAGCGGTTTTTGACCGGTTACTACTAATTCAGATCTACGCAATTTAGGAAGCAAGGTTTCTTTGGTGTCTTTCCAAAATTTAGGATAGCTTGTTTTGATATTTTTTTCTTTGTCTTCATCAGCCATGCTTTTGTTGCGGATGATGCTTAATACACCATCTTTATCTGCATGTGTTGAAGCAGCAACTGCAGCTTCATAACCTGCCCAATCTTCAGAAAGGGTATAACCCATTTTAAAGTTTTGGTCATTTACCTCAGAGAATCCTAATTTTTTCAATTCTTTTTTGAAGTATGAGAATGATGACTCTGAACGGCCTTTTGCAAGCTTATCATTACGTGATAAGTCACCATCAGGTGAAGCGTATGCGTTCAAAGAAATTGATTTTACAGCCCAATTTTTATCAGATTTTAAAACTGATTTTAATGAATCAATCTGTTTTTTATTGTCAAACAGGTTTTTCATTTTGTAAGTAGCGTTAAATTTATCCACATTAATAGGGAAGTAAATATTCACCATTTTATTTTCAGGAGCTGATCCATAATTATCTGCATCAAAAACCATTGCACCTGAACCCGTTTGCACGAGTAAGGCAGTTGTATTGGTTCCTTCTGCAAGCACTTTGGTGCCTTTAACACCAGGAACTTCTTTATATTCGTTGCCTGTTTTTACGGCAAAGTTTGGATACAAAGTAGCACGCTTAAGGTCAGGATTGTAAGCAATTTTAGTTGTGTATGACACTTTTCCACCTGTTTTAGAGTTCACAGTTGCATCTGTTCCTGTTGCTTTCTCGCCACCAATCGTCATGGTTTTAAGTGCCACTTCGCCTTTACTTGTTTTAAGGTAAGGTTGGAATTGGATATTGGCTTTTGAGTTAATCGATTTAGCCGGAACGTTGCCAGTAATGGTAATAGAAATACTATCACCCTTCACTTCCAGTGGGTTAGGAGTTACAGTGTAGTTGTTATTCATCATATTTGTTTTTACACCACACCCGCTTATTAAAACGGTGGCCGCAAACATGCCTGAATAAAAAATGTGTCCGATATTTTTCATATTTATTTAGTTTTGCTGTGCAATTATACTGCTAATTTCTCTAACCACACGGTAACACATATAAATTTTATAAACATTGTATTTAATCAAAATTCAGGGCAAAGCCAAGATTCCGGATTATGCCCAACTGCGAGACGACAATTTTACACTGATTGCCTATTTTAGAACGGATAGGCCAGAGCGGGCGCTAGAAAAATGTGGCTTAGCGGAGCAAACAGATTATATTTTGGGCGTATTAAAAGACATGCCATTTGGCAAAATGCAAGCAATCGAATTACCAAAAAAATGAGTATAGAAACAGTTATCTCGTTAACACATGTGTCTATTTTTCAAGGACACAATTTGATTTTGTCAGATGTGAATATTTCCATAGGCAAAGGTGAATTTGTATACCTGATAGGTCAAACTGGAAGCGGAAAATCAAGTTTGCTTAAAACCTTGTATGGCGAATTACCATTGGAAAAGGGGGAAGGCTCAATTGCCGAAATCAATTTGCAAGGTTTAAAACCTGCACAAGTTCCTTATTTAAGAAGGAAGTTGGGAATCGTTTTCCAGGATTTTCAATTGTTAACTGACCGAACCGTGTATAAAAATTTGGAGTTTGTTCTTAAAGCCACTGGCTGGAAAAATGAATCAGATATGAAAGCCCGTATTCAAGAAGTTTTGGAGTTAGTTAATCTGCAAACCAAAGATTTTAAAATGCCTCATGAATTGAGTGGAGGGGAACAACAGCGCGTGGTAATTGCGAGGGCTTTGCTGAACCATCCAGAGATTATTTTGGCTGACGAACCCACAGGTAATTTGGATCCGAAGGTAAGTGACGATATCATGAATTTGCTTATTGAAATCAGTAAAAAAGGAACAGCAGTGTTAATGGCAACTCATGATTACCGCATTATACAAAAGTTTACTGGGCGTATATTAAGATGTGAGAAGGGGCATATTGAAGAGACAACAACCCTCGGTCATTTTTAGAGCCATTTTAACAAGGGGCTTGCATCGTCACCGAAATTGTGTAACAACATTTTTTGCCTTTCTTCTATTTGTGTTTGGGTAAATGGTATTTTCCAAATTTCTTCCAATTGGGCTACCATTTGAGTAGCGTCTTCTGCAACAGTGCAAACCTGCTCCAGTCCTGTATGTTCAACCATGGGCTTATTAACCAAAACGTGCCTTCCTTGAAACAACACGTTTAACAATTTGAGCTTGATTCCGGTATTTTGAAAAGTAGGCAATACATTTACATGCGCTTCTGAGATTAATTTGCTTATTTGTTCGGTGCTTAATTTGTCAAGCAGTGTGATGTGTCGGTGCTCAGCTACTTTTTGTCGCAGTTGTTTCGAAGGTTTATCGCCCACAATGGTAAGTGGAATATTGGTTCTACTGAATACTTGATCTACTAAAAATCGTGCTGATTCATCGTTTTCGCCAACACTCAATTTACCGTGGTATAAGGCAAAATTACCTTTCCCAGGAGTTGCAGTAATCGCTCTGTTTCCATGAAAAGCTGGGAGGTATTGTACTTTTTTATAACGAGATTTCAGGGATTGCTCATCACCATGTGAAATTGCCAAAATGGAAGTAGCACTTTTAAGAACAGGTTCGAATTGAAGCAGCCGTTGAGACTCTTTTGAAAAAAAATATTTTTTAAAAAAGTTTTGCTCTACCGCTTCAAGTCGTTCATAATATTCATGTTCGACATTGTGGGTGCGAACAAGTTTGGTCCGGTTTTTAAGTGCAGGATGGTCTAGAAAATAACAGGTATGCAATCCTTCAAATAAAATGGGATGAGAATCGGTGAGTAGGTTTTCAAGTAACTGCGGAGCATTGCGTGTGTTTACGATATAGGGTAGGTTCCCAATAAAGGGATTAACAAAATTTCTACGTTGGTAGTAATAAACCTTTTGGCAATAAGCATTGAGTTCGGTGGCAGGTTTTCTTCCGTATTCAAATGCATGTAAAATAACCCGAACACCCGCTTTGTGCAATGCTCTAATTTTATAAAAAACATCTATTACACCGCCATAATTTGGCGGAAATGGATTGTCAAAAGAAACAACATGCAGGTATTTACTTTTTAGCATTTCGGTATAAGGTCACAAGTTTTTCTTCTTCAATGTCCCAACAAAATTGTTGCTTAGCTTGTTGGCAATTTTGTTGCAAAATGCGGTAACGATTTGAGTCTTGCAATAGGTCATTTATCGTATTTGCAATTTCGTTTACATTACAATTGCAAAATACGGCAACTTCATGCTGTAGGTTTAAGTATTCGTACTCTGGAAAAGGGGAGCATATTTGTGGTACTTCAGCCTGAATATAATCAAAAAATTTATTGGCAAGCGAATAATAGTAACTTAAGCCTTGAGGTTCCATTACGTTAAAGCCAATGTTAGCTTTAGCGGTGATATGCTTTAGTTGATCAGGTTCAACATACCCCAAGAAGGTAATTTTGTGTTGCAATGCTAAATCGTAGGCCATGTTTCGCAATTGGCCGCTTAAATCACCCTCTCCCGCAATTAAAAGTTGCGCATCAATTTGTGCCATGGCCCTAATTAAAAACTCAAGTCCTCTGCCCTTATTTAAAGCTCCTTGGTAAAGGATGGTTTTTTGTTCTTTCTTTTGTTTCACCACATGTCCATACCGATAGGGTAAACTTCTGATAACCTTAAATGGTTTGTGGTACATGTTTGCGAATAGCGTAGCTAAACTATGGTTAACTGTGTAGGTAATATTTGCCTGAGGGATAAACCAAAGTCCAACTTGTTTCCATATTTTTTGAATAAGTGGACGGTTCACCACTTCGGGAACTTCTTCAAAATATTCGTGAGCATCAAATGCAAGCATTTTGCTTTTAATTTTTGCAGCAAGGGTGCAAGCTACCAATGTGTCAAGGTCAACTGCAGAAATGATGTGAACCTTTTGAAACAACAAAAAAAACAGCAATCGAATATTGTATTCTAGGTAAAACAATTTGCCTTTTTGAAAAAAACAGGAAAGGCGTTTTTGTTGAAACAATTGATCTGTTAACGGTTGTGCATTGTGTTTTTTACGGCCAATCAACAATACATCAAAACCTGCATTTACCAACGAAGTACAAATTCGAATCATGCGTTGGTCGTAAGTAAGTTCGTTGGTTACTGTAAAAATGATTCGTTGTTGTTCCACTCCAGCAATTGGTTTTTGTTGTACCGCAATTTATCGTTATCCATCATATACCGTATCACTTGAAGTAAGTTTTCTTCGTTAAGGGTTGAAAATTGGGCTACTAAATCTTGTAGCGATAAGGGTTTGGTTTGCAAAAGTAAAGTGATCTGCTTTTGTAGGTCTTCTAATTGATGGGCCGATAATGCTGCTTTTTTTTGTGCAATACATATATCGCAAATGCCACATGAGCGAGCCGTTGTTTCGTTAAAGTAAGCTACTAAATGTTGGCTGCGGCAATGATGTTGGTTGGCCGCGTATGCTAAAATTGCATCCAATTTTTGTTGCGCATTTTTTTTTCTGAATGCCAATTGTGCAATATCAAAACGAATGTATTTTGCATCAACGCGGTCGTGTAAAAAGGTAAGTTGAGGTTTGTCTTTTTGTTTAAGGTACTCAAGTATCCCAAGTTGATCAAGTTTGGTAAGGAATTTTTGAATAGTAGCTAGAGGCAAATTGCTTCTTTGTGCAAGTGTTTCTTCATGAATGGTTGTGTACTGGTCAAAGACCCCTCCGTAACTCCGCAACAATAATTTTATGATTGCATCAAATTGTGGATGTTCTACTTGAAATTTATACAACGTACCTGCCCCAATTGAAAAACGTATTTGTGAAGGCTCGTAAAAAGACTCGTTAAGGTGAATGAGTTCGTTTTGCGCAAGTATCACCAGTGATGGGTAAACTAGTTGTGGCGTTAAATTAAATGTTTTGGTAAACGCGGCAATATCAAAGTCGTAACTCATACTGGTATTGGCGCCCACTGGAAGTTGGTAAAAATTGCAAAGTGATTGGTACACTTTCCGTAAAAAAGGTTCTGGCGGAAATTGAGTCTCTAGTTTTTGTAACGCTGCCCTTTTATCAGCTTCGTGGTATAAAAGCACAGCATAAGCTTTTTGCTCATCGCGCCCTGCTCTTCCTGCTTCTTGGTAATAAGCTTCTAGCGAATCCGGAATTTCTTGATGCACCACAATTCGAACGTCTGGTTTATCAATTCCCATCCCAAATGCATTTGTACAAACCATCACCCTTGCTTTGTTTTCAATCCAATCTGTTTGTTTTTGATTGCGTTGTTCGCTTGTTAATCCCGCATGATAGTAATCGGCTATGATTCCATTTTGCCTCAACATGTTGGCGATTTCTACTGTTTTTTTTCTATTGCGCACATAAACAAGTCCACTGCCGTTCACCTTTTTAAAGATGTGAACCATTCGCTGGTTTTTATCTTCGAGTTCATTTACCACATAAGCAAGATTGGAACGGGTAAAACTTTTTTGAAACAGATTGGGTTTTTTAAATAGCAGTTGTTGTTGTATATCTTTTGCAACTTCCGCTGTTGCAGAGGCTGTAAGTGCTAAGATAGGAGCATTGTTCATCCATTCACGTGCTTCTGCAATGCGTAAATATTCTGGTCTAAAATCATATCCCCACTGTGAAATGCAATGAGCTTCATCTACCGCAAGTAAGTTAATATTCATTTGCTGTAAGCGAATTTGAACAACTTCGCTTAATAACCTTTCGGGCGATAAGTATAAAAACTTGTAGTCACCGTGAATGCAGTTATCCAATGTGAAATTGATTTGTTGGTAATGCATTCCTGAATAAATAGCTGCTGCTTTGATATTGCGTTTTTGCAGGTTTTGAACCTGGTCTTTCATGAGGGCTATCAATGGCGAAACAACAATGCATATACCCGGTTTGACCAAAGCAGGTACTTGAAAGCAAATGGATTTACCACCACCAGTTGGAAGCAAAGCCAATGTATCATTTCCTTGCAGTACCGATTCGATAATTTCGGATTGAAGGGGCCTAAATTCACTGTATCCCCAATATGATTTTAAAATATCGGAAGGTGATAACATTACGTTCCAAGTATTATTCCATCACGAATGGTTAACTTTCGGTCAGCACTGTTTGCGAGATCATCATTATGTGTAACCAATACAAATGTTTGGTTGAGTTCGGCACGTAAAGTAAAAAACAGCTTGTGAAGTTCCTGGGCATTTGCCGAGTCAAGGTTTCCACTGGGTTCGTCAGCAAGTACAATTGCGGGCTTGTTAATTAAAGCACGTGCAACTGCTATACGTTGTTGTTCTCCGCCCGAGAGTTCAGAAGGTTTGTGGTGCGACCGATTTTCAACGTTCAAGTACCCCAACAACTGTTTGGCATACGCTTCAACTTGTTTGGAGGTATTGCCCCCAATCCAAGCAGGCATACAAATATTTTCCAAAGCAGTGAATTCGGGAAGCAGCTGATGAAACTGAAAAATAAATCCAATATGCTTGTTGCGAAAAGCAGCAAGTTTTTTTCCTGACAATTTGGTTGTATCCGTACCTGCAATCAAAATGCTACCATTGTCAGGCTTGTCCAAGGTACCCATAAGTTGCAATAGAGTTGTTTTACCTGCGCCACTTGCTCCAACAATGGATACAATCTCAGCCGGCTGTACTTGCAGGTTAATATTTTTGAGTACCTGCAGGTGATTGTATGATTTACTTACTTGTTCAACAGCAATCATGTATTCGAGCTATTTGGTTTTGGTTATTCGGTACAAATAACAATCATTATCTGTAAAAATTGTATCTACCTCAAAAAGTTGCTGTAAATCGTGGCTTCTGGCTTGTTTTGGGCATATTACCCAGTTACCAACTTGTAAATTGGGGTGGTTCGGTTTTACGATTCGGCTTAACATTCCTTTCGTTTCAAATTGTTTTTGGTAAAAGTTAAGTCTGAAATCGAAGTCCATATTCACGATGTACAAAGTGTCTTTTTGTGGCATGTGATTATAGGCCATTTGCCATGTGTTTTTCAAGTTGGTTTGAATGGGTTTTTGCAATTGAAGAATAACCTGGATAATGGTAATAATGCATACGGTAATCCCAATCAGTTTAGATGCTTTTGGCTGTTCTTGTGAAAGTGAAGCAAGTATCCAACCGATGCATGCGGCTATCCAAGGGTATAATGGGGCATCATACCAAAAAGGCTTGGTAGCTGATAGGCCAAGTAATCCTGCGATGCTTACCAAGTAACAAATAGTAGCCTTTAAGATGGGTGGCATTGCATTTTTTTTAGCAAATAAATACAATACAATCAAAGGAATAGTTAACCATGACCAAGGAACAAACCTTGATTTAACAAGTTCGATTAGGTAGTACCAAAAAGATTTTGGCACTGGGTCTAAAAATTCTTGTTGTGTAATTCGCCCCATTATTTCGTAATGGATAACCGTAGCTAAGTAATTCGGAGTAGTATGGTTACGGTAAAAATAGTAACCGCCTATTACAGCTATAAAGAAGAACACTCCCAAAATAAATCCCTTTGTACGGATAACGCGCTTAAATTGCTTGCTCCAAATAAACCAAAGCACAATGCCAGGCACGGCAAGTAAGCCTGCAGGCCCTTTAGTAAAACAAGCCAGTGTAAGTGCAATAAAACCAGCAAATGCATAATACGAGTGACGGGTTTGGTGTTGGCTTGCAATGTAAAAACACGCTCCATAGAGGGTAATCCAAAAGGCGAGGATTGCATCAGTATCGGCAGTTGTGGCAATGTGTTCGCCAAGGTATCCATTGGCGGTGAGTAGAATAATTGGTGCAAATATGGCTTTCCATTGGTTGCGGAAATGGTGAAATCCTAATACAAACAACAATATTGCGGTTGCCAATGCAGCTAGAGCGGAAGGCAATCGCACAGCGAATTCTGTGAATCCGAACATTCGGATGGAAGCGGCCATGCACCAAAGTGCAAAAGGAGGTTTGGTATTGTATAAATCGGGCTCTCCAAGAAAATAGGTCTGAATCCATTCGTTTCGCTTGAGCATATCATAGGCAGTAATGGCGTAAGACGACTCGTCCCACATATGCATTTGGTTAGCGCCTAGGTTGTAAAATAAAGTGCAAAAGGCTACAATTGTCAGCATCAACAAGGCTGCTGCAGTATTTTGGGGAACGTATTGTTGCGATCGAAATTTCACTCAGGCAATGTTACCGAAAAAAGAACAGAGGCTGATAAAATTTATGTATTTCCGATTCTGGTTTTAAATCCTATTTTCGCACGCAAAATTTCATCAAATGAATATACACGAGTATCAAGCTAAATCCATTTTAAAATCGTTTGGCGTAGCCGTTCAAGAAGGTATCGTTGCTACAACACCCGATGAAGCGCATAAAGCAGCATTAGCCTTAAAAGAGCAATTTGGAAGTGATTTTGTGGTGGTAAAAGCGCAAATACATGCAGGTGGTAGGGGAAAAGGAACCATAGAAGGTAAAGACCAACGTGGTGTAGCAGTAGCTAAAAATGCTGATAAAGCAAAAGAAATTGCAAGCAATATATTGGGTGGCACTTTGGTTACCATTCAAACAGGACCTAAAGGTAAATTGGTAAGCAAGGTACTAGTTGCGCAAGATGTTTATTATCCTGGAGCAAGTGAGCCTAAAGAGTATTATATGAGTGTAATGCTTGATCGTTCACAATCAAAAAACATCATTGTTTATTCTACAGAAGGCGGAATGGATATTGAGCATGTTGCAGAGCATACTCCGCATTTAATTCACAAAGAAACTATTGATCCGAGAGTTGGTTTACAACCTTTTCAAGCGCGTAAAATTGCCTTTAATTTGGGTTGCGAAGGTGAGGCATTTAAGCAAATGGTAAAGTTTGTAACTGCATTGTACACAGCATATGATCGTTCAGATTCAGCTATGTTTGAAATCAATCCGGTTTTGAAAACTTCGGATCAAAAAATTATTGCGGTAGATGGCAAGGTGAGCATAGATGACAATGCACTTTACCGTCATGCAGATTACGAAGCAATGCGTGACGTTGCAGAAGAAGATCCAACAGAGGTAGAAGCAAGTAAACACAACCTCAATTTTGTAAAGCTAGATGGTAATGTTGGTTGCATGGTAAATGGTGCTGGATTGGCAATGGCCACAATGGATATTATCAAACTTTCGGGAGGAGATCCTGCCAACTTTTTGGATGTTGGAGGAAGCGCAAACGCAACAACAGTAGAAGCTGGGTTCCGCATTATTTTGCAAGACCCAAATGTAAAAGCGATTTTGATTAATATTTTTGGAGGTATTGTACGTTGTGATCGCGTTGCTCAAGGTGTTGTAGACGCTTACAACTCAATTGGTAATATTCCCGTTCCAATTATAGTGCGCCTGCAAGGTACCAATGCAGAACAAGCCAAGAAATTAATTGACGAAAGCGGCTTAAAAGTATATTCAGCGATTGTGTTGAAAGAAGCAGCAGAACTTGTGCAAAAGGCTGTAGACGGAAAATTGTAATACGTATTGAAACATCATTCAAAGCCTCACTTTGGTGGGGCTTTTTTTATTCCTTGTTTTTCGAATCAATCCAAATGGTTACTGGTCCATCGTTGGTTAGTTGCACTTGCATACTTGCGCCAAAAACTCCCGTGGATACAGGCCTGTTGAGTTGGGAGGTTATTAGTTGAATGAATTGCTCATATAACGGAATTGCGGTTTCTGGCTTTGCTGCGCGGATATAGGAAGGTCTATTTCCTTTAATGGTAGAGGCAAATAGGGTAAACTGACTTACCACTAAAATATCAGCACTAGCATCTTTTACAGAAATATTCATCACTCCTTCAGCGTCATTCATTATTCGCAGGTTTATTATTTTAGAACTCAGCCATGTGATATCATCCATATTGTCGGCAGGCTCAATGCCAACCAATACAACAATGCCCTTTTGGATGCTTGAATACGGTTTACCATCGATAGTAACACTTGCGTGGGTTACCCTTTGAATTAAAGCTCTCATTAGGCAAATAGGTCTTCGTTGTGTAAAATGTTTAGGTAATTGTTGTACCGATCTAGGCTAATTTCTCCTTTATGCACTGCTTCGAGCACTGCACATCCAGGTTCTTTTTCATGAATACAGTTGTTAAATTTACATTTACCAATTAAGGCTTTCATTTCGCGGAAATAATGAGAAACCAATGCAGGTTCAAAATCTACTACACCTAACTCTTTAATACCGGGCGTATCAATAATGTATCCACCAAATGATAATGGAAACATTTCGGCAAACGTTGTGGTGTGTTTGCCTTTGTTTGAATAGGTTGAAATGCTTCCTGTTTTCAAGTCTAGGCTGGGTTCAATGGCATTAAGCAAAGCAGATTTGCCAACACCTGAGTGGCCACTAATCAAACTTGTTTTGTTTGCCAATTGCTTTTTTAAATCACCGATTCCGATGCCAGTTTGTGCTGAGCACAATATTGTAGAGTAGCCTAACTGGGAGTATAAATCCATTAAGTCGTAAGTGTAGGTTTGCAAGTTGGTATCATGTAAATCCGCTTTATTAATAACCAATACTGCGGGAATGTGATAAGCCTCGGCTGTGGCCAAAAAACGATCAATAAAGCCAAGTGAAGTTTGCGGTTGCACGAATGAAACAACCAAAATCGCTTGGTCAATATTTGATGCCAGTATATGTGTTTGCTTAGAAAGATTACTGGCTTTGCGAATGATGTAGTTTTTGCGTGGGTGAATATGTGTAATTACGGCACTTTGGTTATCAGTTTCAAGTTGCATGGATACTTCATCACCAACAGCAATTGGGTTGGTATGTTTAATACCTTCTAACCTAAATTTACCTTTAATGCGTGCTTGGATGATTGAGCCATCGAGTAAACGCACAGCATACCAACTACCTGTTGATTTAACAACAATACCGCTATTTACTTCCAAATCCATTGAGCCGAATAATTGCCAAGCCAAGCTGCAGCCAAACAACTTACATTGCTGAACACTACATATGAAAGGGCTCTTGTGATGAGGCCTTGTTCAAAAAGGTAAACACTTTCCATTGTGAAACTTGAAAAGGTGGTGAAACCACCAAGTATTCCAGTAATTAAAAATGCGCTAATAGCAACTGCATTGGAAAGGGTTTGGAGGTATGCAAATGTGATACCGATGCATAAACAACCCGCAGAATTAATTAAGAAGGTATGGATTGGAAAAGCGGCATGGTAATCAGGCTTTAGCCATATGCCCGCAGTATAACGAAGTACTGCACCTATTGCTCCTCCTAAAGCTACGTAAAGTAAATTTTTCACGCAACTAAGATACACAATCAAATGAAAATATGGCCTTCGTCATCACCAAAGGTAAGGTGTTGGTCATGTGCCATTCGGTAACAACTTATCCAAGCAATAAGAGCGTCTACATGATGCCAGGTAGGTAATTGAGCATGGTTAACTTTGGCAGGAAATACTTCAAGCAATGTATTAATAAATGGCTCTAGGTTCGAAGTTTCTTTTTTATGGTAATACTTTTGTAGGTTGAACTGTGCGACAAATGCGGCTGGATACGTTTCAAATAAGGGAAGTTGGAATTTAGCACATTCATCTTTAAGTCTAATCGCTCTGGCTGTAAGTCCACCTATAAACATGGGTGACATTGCCTTAAGCGTTGAATCAACCGAACGGTAAAAGTAGTCTGTTTTTTGATTTACATTTAAATACACACCTGGAATGGATAGCGGTGCGTCAATGGTTGCAAATTCAGGTTTCGCTCCTTTGAGCACAGAGAGCAACATTGCGTCAGCATCTTGTTTTTTAGCAGACGCGACCAAATCGAGTGGTTTTTCATTATTACCAATGCAAATAACAGTTGTGCCTGCTGTCTTGCTCCCAAAATCAATTCCTGCCCACATATAGTTATTTAATCATCATTAGTTTATTGCGGTTTGAACGACAACGGTCGCTGCAATGTGTTACTTGTTCCCAGTTGCGTTCCCATTTTTTACGCCACGTAAATGGTTTATTGCAGGTTGCGCATATTTTACTTGGTAAATGTTCTTTGCGTACACCTCTCATTTGTTTCGTTTGCTAATTGCATTATTTGAAATAATGCGTTGCCTACTGCATTTAAACCGATTGATTTCAACATTGCGTTTTTGCAAGTGTTTTTGCGATACACCTTGGTTTACTCGTTTGCGCCAAAGTCTCCAACTTGAGGGTTTAAGTTCCCTTCTCATTAATTGAATCACCTCAGCCTCGGTTATGCCGAATTGATGGTGAATGGCCTCAAAAGGAGTACGATCCTCCCACGCCATTTCGATAATTCGATCAATCTGTGCTTCACTGAACATATCAGTTAAACACTTCGTGAAATTGATTGTTTTAAAATGTGAAAGATGAGAAGGAAGCCCATTAATATTGTTTGGTTTAAGCGCGACTTGAGGCTTACAGATCACCAACCCTTGCTGGAGTGCATACAGCAACCTTTGCCTACTCTGTTATTGTATTGTTTTGAACCCGAACTAATGCATGCCCCAGATTCGGATGTAAGGCATTTGCGATTTGTATGGGAAAGTTTGATTGATCTTCAAGGTGCAATGCCATCAAAAGAAGCAATCAACATTGTGTATGCAAACGCTATGGATGCATTTCAGTATGTAAACCAACACTATCATATTCAAAACCTGTTTTCACATCAAGAAACAGGTAACCACCTAAGTTACCAACGTGATTTAACTGTTGCTAAATTCTGTAAGGAAAATGGCATTGTTTGGAAAGAGTTTCAGTCGAATGGAGTTATACGCAGATTGTCTAAACGGAGCGAATGGAATGCATTATGGCATCAAACCATGTTAACTCCAATTTTACCTATCAACCTAAGTGCATTGCAACCAATGATCATCGATTGGCCCAAAGCCTGGCATCAAAACAAATTACCTGAGGCCATCAAACAATCCAATGGTGAATTCCAAATTGGAGGCGAAAGCAATGCCCACAAACTTTTGCATTCATTTATCGAACAACGCTCCGTGAACTATTTAAAGCATATTTCGAAGCCACTTCAGAGTAGAACAGGATGCAGCAGGTTATCGCCTTATCTTGCTTTCGGCAACCTGAGTATTCGACAAGTATTTCAAGCAACCACCTCAGCTATCCAAAGGGGGCATCACAAAAGGCAACTTACGGTTTTTGCCATGCGTTTGCATTGGCATTGCCATTTTATCCAGAAGTTTGAGAGTGAGTGTAGAATGGAGTTTGAAAACCTTAACCGAGCATTTAATGGAGTAAGAAATGAGTACAATCAGACGTTTTATGACGCATGGGCAAATGGACAAACCGGGTATCCGCTTATTGATGCCTGCATGCAGTGTTTAGCCCAAACGGGTTATATTAATTTTAGAATGCGGGCTATGCTCGTGAGTTTTTTAACACATAATTTATGGCAACACTGGAAAACGGGAGTACATCATTTAGCACGTTATTTTTTAGATTATGAGCCAGGCATTCATTATCCTCAATTTCAAATGCAGGCTGGCACAATGGGTGTGCATACGATTCGAACATATAATCCTGTAAAACAATCAAAAGATCACGATCCAGAGGGAGTTTTTGTAAAGAAATGGATACCTTCATTACAAAGGGTACCGGTCGAATTTATTCATGAACCTTGGTTAATGCCTATTGAGGTTCAAAAAGCATGTGGTTGCATCATTGGATTGGATTACCCATTGCCTATTATACCTCTTAACACTTCTTCAAGGGAGGCTAATGCAGCATTGTGGAATATCAAGAAAACAGATGAGGCAAAACATGAAGGTGCTACCATTTTGGCAAAACACTCAAGTCGTAAAACAACTGAAGAGCGCAGCTTTAGCAAAAGAAAATCGAAAATTACAGTTAAAAATAGTGTAGATTTAAACTATAAATTGTTTTAAGAGGCGATTCATGAAAGCCATACTCGATTTGGGTACTAACACGTTTCATTTGCTAATAGCAAGCTTAGATGGGCATGCCATTGTTATACAAGAACGCCTGCAAATACCAGTTAAAATTGGGCAAGGAGGGTTGGCGGATGGGTTTATTCAACCTGAGGCGTTTGAACGGGGAATACAGGCCTTGACTCAATTTAGAAAGGTGCTTGATGCTTATGGATTTGGGGTTGTAACAGCCTATGGAACCTCTGCTATTCGCGATGCACAGAATGGAAGCAATTTTGTGGAGGAGGCATTTAACCGTTGCCGCATTCGGATTGAAGCCATAACTGGCGAACAAGAAGCAGACCTCATTTATTTAGGTGTTTCCAAATCGTTTGATTTGCCAACTGAACCAGTATGCGTAATGGATATTGGTGGTGGTAGTGTTGAGTTTTGTATTGGTGTTGGAGCACAAGTATTATGGAAAAAAAGTTACCCTGTAGGAGCTGCTCGACTCATTCACCAATTTCCGCTATTACAGCAATTCCCAATTCCATCACATGCTGAACACGCATTAATGGAATATCTTCTTGGTATATTATCAGATTTAAAAGAAGCATTATCGAGATATCCCTCAACCATTTTGGTTGGTTCAGCAGGGTCTTTCGAAACATTAGTTGATGTTCTCAGGTTGGATTTAAACGAACAATTATTACCGTTAAGTGAGGCTGCCACTGAAGTTTCGCTTGAAGCTTTTAACAGGTTTCACCAAACTATCATTTCATTACCAATGCAAGGCAGGGCTGCTTTAAAGGGGATGGTTGACTTTAGGGTTGAAATGATTGGGGTTGCAAGCATCTTAATGCAAACTGTTGTAAAAGCGTTTCAATTTAAGCGGATTATTGCTTCACAATATGCTTTAAAGGAAGGGATGTTGTTCGCGTAGTTTTTTGAGCTTATCGTAAATGGCATGCACTGGTAGTCCCATTACATTGTAAAAACAACCATTAATTCTTTCTACAGCTACATATCCAAACCAATCTTGAATACCATAACTACCCGCACGGTCATAAGGTTTGTATGTATCTATATAATGGTAAATTTCATCATTGCTAAGTGGTTTAACATGCACCTCAGTAGCTTCATAAAATGATTCAAGGGTAGATGCTGTACGTAAACAAATGCCAGTAAACACGATATGTTTGGTGCCGGTTATTTCCTTTAGCATTTGGAATGCTTCTGCTCTGTTGGCAGGCTTGTTGAGTACATGGTCATTTACCCAAACAATGGTATCCGCAGTTAGCAATACCTCCGACTCCTTTAATACTTCAGGATATGCAAGTGCTTTTTTTTCGGCTAAATAAACGGCAATTTCATTTTGGATAAGGTCAGCAGGAAATGATTCATCAACTTCATATGTGTAAACCCGATATGGGACTTCAATACCTTGAATAAGCGCTTGCCTTCTTGGCGATTTAGATGCAAGAATAATTTCCATTATAACGTTAGTTGGAATTGTTGAGCAAGTTGTTGTAAATCATTTGCCACCATTGGATTAAGTTCAACCCCATTAACCTGTCGTTCTGTTTCCATTAGGTATTCAGGTTCTCCTGGAATAATCACTGGATGATTGGAGTCGATTGGTGTTGCTTTTTTAAAGCGTTCAATCCACTGGTCGATATGCTTCGTAAATTCAGTGACAGGTCTAAAAGCATCTACACGCATGGCTCCTACAAAATGGCCAATTCCTTTTCCAGGTAAGTTAGGTAATGGATCTAAGAATGAAACAAATGGTGGAACCCAAGGGCCATAATTTGCCCCGCTCAATACACCGCAAAACAAATCAACTGCGGCACTTAACCCAAAACCTTTATGGCCGGCTTGTGTATCTCCGCTACCTAAAGGTAATAGCACACCTCCATCTTTGAGTGCATTCGGATCTTGTGTATCATTCCCATCCTTGTCTTTTATCCAACCTTTGGGAATGGATTTATGCTGTCGTTGTGCAATTTCGAGTTTCCCATTGGCAGCTGTTGAGGTAGCCATATCAATCACAATGGGATTGTATTTCCCGGCAGGAAACGCATAACAAATGGGGTTGGTTCCAAGCATGCGCTCTTTTGATAAAGTAGGAGCTACCAGCGGGCTTGCGTTTGTCATAGCAATGCCAATCATGTTGTGTTTAGTGGCTTGTAGCGCGTGGTATGCTGCAATTCCGAAATGATTTGAATGTTGTATTGCCACCCATCCTGTTCCAACCTGCTCAGCTTTGGCAATGGCTATTTCCATTGCTTTGGGAGCAATGGCTAATCCCAAACCATTGTCAGCATCAATGGTTGCAGTTGAAGGTGTTTCATGAATAACAGACCATTTCGGGTTCATATTGGCACGTCCTGAGTTGTGCAATCGAACATAACCACTCAATCGAGCAACACCATGCGAATCAATCCCACGCATATCGGCACTTACAAGCACATCGGCACATAAACTTGCATCTGATTCCGACATTCCACAATGCGAAAATACGTTTCGGGTAAAATCAAGTAATTGTTGTTTTGTAAAAACCATGCTTCAATTATTTGGTATCTAATATTAAGGGGGTATTGCCTTTACCCATTACCACTACTTTTGCATTAGGTGATTTGGCAAGCTCAAGCGTTGCTTTAATGTTCTCGTACTGTAATTGTTTGTCAGAAAGACCACTGCTGATAATCCGCTGGTAATCGGCAATTCCCTGCGCCTCCACTCGTTTACGTTCAGCTTCTTGTTTTTCTTTTTGCAAAACAAATTGCATTTTTTGTGCTTCTTGTTCAGCATTGATTTTAGATTCAATACTTGCTTTTACCGAAGGTGGTAAAGTGATATTGCGCACAAGCAATTGTTCGAGTAGCAATCCACGTGTTTTAAAATCTTTTTCGATACTGCTAAAGATACGTGTTTGGAACTCATCTCTTTTGCTCGAGTACAAAGCTACTGCATCATAGTATACCGCATTGTCTCTAATTTTGGTGCGGGTTAATGGGCGCACAATTTTATCCGTGTAATCGGCTCCCGTTTCTCTTAGTAACCTTGGTGCTTCGCTTGGAACCAAACGGTATAGTACTGTTAAATCAATGGTTACTTCAAGTCCATCTGCAGTGAGCACTCTAATTGCATCATCGCCTTGTTGGTTGCCTTCATCGTGAATTCCGCTCATGGTGTAATTTTGAGTCTTGATGTCTAGTCTTTTTATATCTACAATTGGGTTTACAAAATTTAATCCACTGGTTAATACATCGTCTTCTACTTTGCCAAAAAGTACTTTTACCCCAACTTGTCCTGCATCAATTTGTTTGAAGCATGAAGTTGAAATGCCAATGATGATTAACAAAACGGCTAAAGCTCTAAGTGCGGGTAATGCCTTTTGTGCTGCTTGTATTTTTGTTAGCACGGTTGTGGTAACAATGAGGAATAAAATTCCGATAACGATTAGAAACATGGTTTATAAATTTTAAAGTATGTCCATCACAATCCTTGTGCAAGCACATCTGCGATATGCAATGTTTTAAGCGAAAGGTTTTTCTTTTTGATAACGCTGTCGAGTTGCAATAAGCAAGAGTAATCGGATGAAATAACATACTCAGCTCCGGTTGCCAAAATGTTTTCTATTTTTTGCTCAGCCATGCTTACAGAAATTGCCTCATTCTTAACCGCAAACGTTCCTCCAAATCCGCAGCAAGTTTCGCAATCAGCCATTTCAACCAACTCTAGCCCTTTTACATTTTTTAACAATTCACGAGGTTGTGTTTTAATTCTACATTCGCGCAATGCGCTACACGAATCATGGTAAGTGGCTTTAGCGAAAAATACACTTCCAAGGTCAGCTACTTTTAGTACATCTACCAAGAACTCACTTAGTTCAAACGCCTTTTTTTGTACTTGTTTAAACTTGTTATGGTATGATGAGTTTTGAAACAATAAATCGTATGAGTTGCGCATCATCCCAACACAAGAAGCAGCCGGGCAAATTAAATTGCGGTTCGGGTCAAACTCTCTTAAAAACTTTTCGGCAACCTCACGGGATTCGTTCCAATAGCCTGCATTAAATGCAGCCTGCCCACAACATGTTTGCTCCACATTGTAATTCACATGGCATCCTGCTTTTTCCAAAACGGTAATCATGTTAAAGGCAATTTCTGGCTTTAACTGATCGATAAAACAGGGAATAAACAAGTCAACTTTCATTATGGATGCAATGTCTTAAAGTTTCGTATTCGCGCAATAAAAAACAATCCTATGATAAAATACAAGGCAAGTGCTACAATTGATGCACGCATGTTGCCAGTGAGCTGTAGCAAAAAGCCATAACTAAATGTGCCCAATACAATTGCCAACTTTTCACAAACATCAAAAAAACTAAAATAGGATGCATGGTTGGGTGTATTATCAGGAATGATTTTAGCGTAGGTAGATCTGAACATACTTTGAATACCACCCATTACAAAACCCACTACAAGCGCTAATAAATAAAACTGCATTGCAGTAGTAATGGTGTAGGCATAGGCGCATATGCCAATCCAAACGGCAATCATGATAATGAGCGTGTAAATATTTCCAATCTTTTCAGATACACGTGCAAAAATCCAAGCGCCTCCAATGGCAATTAATTGAATAATTAATACGGTTACAATTAACTGAGCCGTTTTTAAATGCAATTCCTGTGAGCCAAAAATGGTTGCAACATACATTACCGTTTGTAAGCCCATGCTGGTAAAAAAGAACCCGAGCAAGTAACGTTGAATATGGCTATGCTCATTGTTGTTTCGGATTTCATGGAGTACTTTTTTAAGTTCGGCAAAACCTTTAGCCAATGGGTTCTTCAGCGGTTCAAGTATTTTTTTACTTTCCGGTAAATAGGCAAATGGAATTTGTGCCCAACCTGCCCACCAAATACCAACCGAAACAAATGCCAAGCGACTGGCAATACCCTCATAGTAACTTTTACTTTCGGCAAATGCATTGCTTTCTGTTAACGATGGTTGTTGCTGCATGAGTTCTTGAGCGTACTGTTGTACTGGGAAAAACCATTCAGGTTTCATAATCACAATCAGCTCGATAATTAACAACAAAACACTTCCAATATAGCCCATTGAAAAACCGCGTGCGCTTATTCGGTCAAAGCGGTCTTCAGTGGCAATTTCTGGTAAAAAGGCATTATAGTATACGATGCTTCCGCCAAAGCCCACCAGTGCAATTACAAAAAGTGAGAGCCCTAAGTAAAGTGTGTCGGCAGTAAAAAAATACATTAATGCACAAGACAATGCTCCAGTGTAGCAAAATAATTTTAAGAAACTTTTTTTATTGCCTCTGGCATCGGCAATACCCGATAACAATGGCGTGAGCACTGTTACAAGTAAGAAACCCAATGAAAGAGCATATGAATACAAGGCACTCGTTAACATTTCAATACCCATAAAATGGATATAATAGGGTCCTCCAACATCGCTGCCAAACGAGATAGCAGCTTGCTTACTCATGGCCTCGTAGTATGGGGGGAAAATTGCCGTAGCAATGCTTAACGAAAACACAGAGTTGGCCCAATCATACATGGTCCATGCCCTTATTATTTTTGGATTGTTGAGTGTAGTGCTCATGGTTGTGCAAATTAGACTAAAACAGCAATTGGAAAACTCATGTGCTTAAATGGTGGAAAAGTTAAAGATGCATTAAAAAGCAATTAATATCGATATATGTTCTATGCCATTCTTTTTTTGCATATTGCTGCATGCTCAGTTTTTGGGAACAACACTATTTTACCAAGTACGATTTCATCATCATAGGCGCGGGAATTACAGGTCTTTCAACTGCTTGTGCGGTTAAGGAAAAAAATCCAAGGGCAAGAGTGCTTGTATTGGAACGTGGGCTATTGCCAACAGGTGCAAGTACTAAGAACGCTGGCTTCGCATGCATCGGGTCATTTACCGAAAAAAGAAGCGATTTGAATACTATGGGTGAAGCTGCATTTTTGCAGTTGGTATCAAATCGGATTGAGGGTTTATACATGCTTCGAAAAAGGTTGGGTGATGATAATATCGATTATATTCAACATGGAGGTTTTGAATTGTTACTTGCTAACCAGCAAATTGACTTGTCGGAGTTAGAAGCGATGAACAAGCTGTTAGAACCACTTTTTAAAGGAACAGTTTTTTATGAGAAACCAGAATGGGTTGCACATTTCGGTTTCGATTCTAGAATGGTGAAGGACATATTGTTTAATCCATTTGAGGCGCAGTTGGATACGGGAAAAATGATGCAAACACTTTTACGTTATGCGGGCATTTTGCAAGTAACAGTCCTTACTGGAGCAAACGTATTATCAGTAACAGAATTGCCAACTGGGGTTGATGTGGAAGCAACCTCGGCACAGGGGCAAACATTGTATTTTAAAGCAGATCAGGTTGCGCATTGCACCAATGCATTTGCAACGGATTTGGTAAAAGGTGAAACAATCACACCTGGCAGGGGGCAAGTTATTTGTACATCTCCTATACCAAACTTGCCCATGAAGGGGGTATTTAGTTTTGATGAAGGTTACTACTATTTTCGAAATATACATAACCGGATTATTTTTGGTGGAGGCCGTAATCTTGATTTTGAACAAGAAACCACAACCGCTTTTGGCTCTAATGAAACCATTTTAAAACAATTGGAGTTTTATTTAGCCGAAATGATTCTACCCAATACCAACTTCACAATCGAATACCAATGGTCGGGTATCATGGCATTTGGCCCAACGAAATTACCTATTGTTAAACGCCTCACAGAGCGCCAGGTAATTGGTGCTAGGCTTAATGGAATGGGTGTAGCATTGGGAAGTAAAATTGCCGACCAACTTAGCCATTTATTATTGGGTTAGGTTTTTAACATGAACAGTTTCATTTGATAATTTAGGTTGAGACTTGCGTTTTGATAAAAATAAGTATCTTACACTCCATAAAATAGTGATGTACCATGAGTTTATTCCGCAAAAAAAATTTAGCAGACATATTAGCACATGCAAATGATGAAGAAAAAGGATTGAAGCGTACCTTGGGCGCAGGTAACTTGGTTGCCTTGGGTATAGGAGCCATTATTGGAGCGGGCCTTTTTGTGCGCACGGCAGCAGCTGCAGGTCAAGCAGCTGGTCCTGCAGTAACCATCTCGTTCATAATTGCAGCAATTGGCTGTGCCTTTGCAGGACTTTGTTATGCAGAGTTTGCCGCTATGATTCCTATTGCCGGAAGTGCCTATGCATATAGTTACGTAACCATGGGTGAGTTAATTGCATGGATAATTGGTTGGGCTTTGATAATGGAGTATGCTTTGGGTGCAGCCACCGTTAGCATTGCTTGGAGCGAGTATTTAAACCAGTTGTTAAATGGGGCAATTCCATATGAATGGTGTCATTCGCCATTTGAAAGTTATACAGATTCATTAGGGGTGTTTCACCAAGGTATTATTAATGCGCCCGCATTAATCATTTTACTTTTGCTTACCTTATTATTGATTAAGGGAACACAGGAGTCGGCAATGGTTAATGCAATCATTGTATTTATCAAGGTTGCCATTGTGGTATTGTTTATTGCGTTGGGTTGGCAGTACATTAGGCCAGAAAACCATACGCCTTATTTGATTCCAGACGGAACAGCCCCAGTACTTGACAATGCAGGTAAAGTGATTGCCGATTATTCGGGTTGGAACAAACACGGTTGGGGAGGTGTGTTAGGAGGAGCGGCCATTGTATTTTTCGCTTTTATTGGTTTTGATGCTGTAAGCACTGCAGCACAAGAAGCTAAGAATCCCAAACGTGACATGCCAATTGGTATTTTGGGCTCGTTGGTTGTTTGTACGATTTTATACATTTTGTTCGGACATGTATTAACTGGTGTCGCAAATTGGCAAGAGTTTGTTGATCCTGAGAAAGGAAGGGAAGCTTCAGTGGCGTATGCAATTTCGACTTACATGGTTGATTACAGTTGGCTTGCCACAGCCGTTACAGTAGCAATTTTAGCAGGATTTAGTTCTGTTATTTTGGTAATGTTGATGGGGCAAAGCCGCGTTTTTTATTCAATGAGCAATGATGGGCTCATCCCCAAGGCTTTTGGAGAGTTGCATCCTAAGTTTAAAACTCCTTACAAAGCCAATTGGATTTTGTTTGTTTTTGTTGGGTTGTTTGCTGCATTTGTGCCAGGTCATGTTGCAGGCGATTTAACTAGCTTTGGGACATTGTTCGCGTTTGTGTTGGTGAGTATTGGGGTTTGGATTTTGAGGGTTAAATCTCCCGAGTTGGAGAGGCCATTTCGCACACCGTTTGCGCCAGTGGTTGCGGTTTTAGGTGCCGCAATTTGTACGCTCATGATTTTTGGGTTGGATAGTCATACGCTCACAGTAGCATTCGGTTGGATGGCAATAGGTATTCTAATTTATGTTTTGTACAGTAAAAAGCATAGTAAGCTTGGTAAATAATTAGTTGAATTGGCCCTTAAACCAGTTGTTTAAGCGCGCTACCTTGTATGCAGAACACCCATAATTTGTGTACATTTGCCAGATGAAAATGGCAACACAACACAACACGACTGAGCATTATATTGAGTTAGAAGAAAAATTTGGAGCGCACAATTACCATCCTCTTCCTGTAGTAATAGCTAAAGGCAAGGGCATATTTGTTTGGGATGTTGAAGGCAAGCAGTACTTCGATTTTTTATCAGCTTACAGTGCGGTTAATCAAGGACATTGTCATCCGCGTATTATTGATGCACTCACAAAGCAAGCGCAACAAATTACCTTAACTAGCAGGGCATTTCACAATAACTTATTAGGATCCTACGAACAATTTATCACAACGTATTTTGGTTTTGATAAAGTGCTGCCTATGAACACTGGAGTTGAGGGTGGTGAAACAGCAATCAAACTCGCCCGTAAATGGGGATACCTTAAAAAAGGAATACCAGCAAATGAGGCGAAGATTGTGTTTGTAGAAGGGAATTTTTGGGGACGAACATTGGCTGCTATTTCATCATCAACTGATCCAAGCAGTACAAATGGATTTGGTCCGTTTATGCCAGGTTACAAACTGGTTCCTTACAACAACCTGCAAGCTTTGGAAGAGGCATTTCAAGATCCTACTGTGGCTGGTTTTATGTTTGAGCCAATTCAAGGCGAAGCAGGCGTAGTAGTTCCTGATGAGGGTTACTTAAAAGGAGTTCGTGAATTGTGTACCGCACATCATGTGTTAATGATTGCAGATGAGGTTCAAACTGGGTTGGGGCGCACTGGAAAACGGTTGGCTTGTGATCATGAAATGGTGAAGCCTGATATTTTAGTGCTCGGCAAAGCCTTATCTGGCGGTGTACTTCCTGTATCGGCTGTGTTATGCAACGATGAAATTATGTTATGTATCAAACCGGGTGAACACGGATCTACTTTTGGTGGTAATCCTCTGGCATGTGCAGTGGCCATGGAGGCGTTAAAGGTACTAACAGAAGAATCGCTTGCGGAAAATGCAGAAAAAATGGGTGTTTTGTTCCGAAACAGAATGAGCGCATTAATGGAACAAACTTCCCTCATCACAGCAGTTAGAGGGAAGGGGTTACTGAATGCAATTGTAATTAAACCTTTTGGTGAAGGTAAAACTGCTTATGATGTTTGTTTGTTACTTAAAGAGAATGGACTTTTAGCAAAACAAACTCACGGTGATATCATACGCTTTGCACCACCGTTGGTGATAACACAAACACAAATGGACCAAGCTTGCAGCATCATCGAACAAACAATACGTAGTATTCAATTAACATAAGTGCTTTGCTCATTAGGATAAGTGATTCAACAAAATGACCGAATTTATTTCGATTAACCCTTACACCTTTACTGAACGAAAGCGTTTTGAGCCAATAACAGATTTGGCCTTAAACGAAGCAATTGCAAATGCCGAAACCACGCAACAAAGTTGGCGTAACAAAACCATTGCCGAGCGTGCATCTTGTGTGGTAAATTTGGGTAAATTAATAGAACAACACCATGAACGCTTGGCAACTTTGGCTAGCTTGGAAATGGGTAAAACACTGGCTGAAGCCAAGCTGGAGGTGCTTAAATGCAAAACGGCTTGTGACTATTACGCAACCGAAACTGCGTCAATTTTGGAACCGCAATTGGTGAAACACACCGATGGACGCACCGTTCATATCTCCCACGAGCCATTAGGTGTGGTGCTGGGTATTTTTCCTTGGAACTTTCCATATTGGCAAATTGTTAGGAGTGCTATTCCAATCACGATGGCAGGGAATACAATGCTGGTAAAGCCAGCACCCAATACGCCCGAATGTGCACTCGCGTTGCAAGCCCTGTTTGATGAAGCAGGATTAGGTCATGCCATTCAAACGGTATTTGCTTCCCAGCAACAAGTTTCCCAAATATTGGCCGATTCGCGTATCGCAGCTTGTACGTTAACAGGTAGCGAAAGGGCTGGGTCTGCCGTTGCTGCGCAAGCTGGTAAGCATATCAAAAAATCAGTTCTTGAATTGGGTGGTAGTGATCCATTTATTGTGCTCGAAGATGCAGATTTACCATTGGTGCTTCAGCATGCTGTTTCGGCAAGGTTCCAAAACAATGGGCAAAGTTGCATTGCGGCCAAACGGTATATTGTTCATGCTACAATTGCCAATCAATTTATTCATTTGCTAACCGAGGCACTAAAAAAATTAAAGGCGGGCGATCCACTCGATATTGAAACACAATTGGGGCCATTGGCTCGTATTGATTTGAAACAAAAACTCGAAGAGCAAGTAAATGAAACAATTCAACTTGGTGCAACTTTATTGTACCAAGGAGAAATGCTTAAAGATGTGCCCTGTTATTATCCACCAACTATTTTATCCAATGTTTCGAAGCAATCACCAGCATATCAAGAAGAGTTGTTTGGCCCAGTATTGTCACTTTTTGTGGTTGATTCTGATGAAGCAGCCATTGCACTGGCTAACGACTCGGTTTATGGTTTAGGAGCCAGTGTTTGGACAACCAATAACCAAAGAGGGCAGTCTATTGCAAAGGCGTTGCAAGCAGGTCAGGTTTTTGTTAATGCAGTAACACGCTCGCATACGGCATTTCCATTTGGTGGTGTAAAAAAATCAGGTTATGGTCGTGAATTGGGGCCTGAGGGGTTGAAAGAGTTTTGTTATGTAAAAACAATTTGGAGCTAAATAATTGGCTATTTAACAAAACAAATAGCTTTATTTTAAAATAAACATATATATTGCACGATATAAGCTATTTGCTAATCATGCGTGCTAAACTACAACTTTTGATTATTGACGATGAACACATTAACCGTGAGTTGTTAAGTGCCTACTTAAAAGATACCTATACCTTGTTTTTTGCCTCAAAACTTAGTGAGGCCGAAGCGCTTATCAATACCAAAACTTTCAGTGCAATTATTACAGACATCAGGTTGGGTAACCAATTTGACGGCATGCACTTGTTGTCGTTTATTAAATCATCAGCACATAACAGTAAAACGCCCGTGATTGCATATACAGCCTCTGATAATAGCATCAACGATAAAAGTTATGTGGAAGAGGGATTTGATGGATACATTTCGAAACCATCACACAGAGCTCAGGTTCAACAAGTATTATCGAAGTTGGTACACTCAAACTAAGTCCCAAGGGTATTTGCCAAACCACAAATTCAAGTAAAAACAAAACAGAATGGCGATTGCAAACGTGAAGGCCAAAAGCACTCCTAAAAACCGACCAGCGGCATTTTTACCAGCATTCAAATAACGCTTGGTTAACTTTTCACTCCAATCATCTATCCATAAAAAACAAGGGTATAGTACAATCACCATAATACCCATGCCTAGTAAAGTAGCTTTTGGCGCTGAAGTAATGTGCTTATGAAGCAACAAAAAGTTGGTGATGCGATCTGTAATTAAATTAACGGTTAAGATTGAAATGATGAACACAAGTGTATTCACCCATTTTTTATAAGAAAACATGCTTAGTTATTGTTGTTTTGTTTAAAGCCAATCGATTTGGTTTCAGGAGTGGCATTATAATCAATGACAAATTCTTCTACATCTTCTAATTTTAATTCATGTATCATTTCAGTGGTACGCACACTCGCATCAAGTTTGGCCAAACGAAGGTGTTGGTTTTTGATCGATTCTTCAATTACTTTTCGCACGTTTCGAGCGTTGCCAAAATATTTGTTTCGGGTTGCCGATAAAAATTCAAGGTACGCTTTGAGGTGGGCCGCTGCTTTTTCATCGGCCTTAATGCTGTTGCCAGCGAGCATCTTCACCGCTATATCAAAAAGTTGCGCTGATTGATAGTCATCAAAGTGGTAGGTCCTGTCGAATCGGGAGTGCAAGCCAGGGTTAGACTCAAGGAAACGTTTCATGTTTTCGGTATAACCTGCAACAATAACTACAAACTCTCCTCTGTTATCTTCCATCCGTTTCAGAATGGTTTCAATTGCTTCTTTCCCAAAGTCGTTTTCACCACCTTCACTTAAGGCATAGGCTTCATCAATAAAGAGTACTCCGCCCATTGCTTTGTTTAATAGCTCGTTGGTTTTAATAGCTGTTTGTCCAACATATCCTCCAACTAAATCTTGGCGTTCACACTCTACTAAATTACCTCGTTCCAAGATGCCTAAGGCTTTGTAAATTTGAGCCAATAACCGTGCAACTGTTGTTTTTCCTGTTCCCGGATTACCAGTAAATACAGCATGTAAAGAAAAGCTTTGGCGAATATCTTTGCCAATCTCTTTGTAAAAACGAACCAACTTCACCAATTCATCTATTTCGGTTTTAATTGATTCGAGCCCAATCATGCCATGCAAGGTATTTAAGGCTGATCTTAGCAATTCTTCGTCAATCGGAATGTCTGCAATACTGCGTGCATTCGGGTTAAATATTTTTTGAATATCAATCGCAGTAATGGTTGAAAGCTCGTCTTTGTTTAGGTCTACAGGGTTGGCATGTTGCATAATGCGTAAGCCCATATTCATTTTGCTTTCATCGATAAGGGTATTCACATACCGCGCATTGCCAAAGGTTTTATCACGTTCACGGTATGACTCTACCAACTTTTTGTAAAGCAATTCTTTGGCTTCAGGGTTAAATACAATCGAACGTTTATCGGCAGTGTATTCTGCTATGCGCATTAGATCTTGCGGGGTATAATCAGGAAAATCATAATGCATGGTAAACCTAGAACGCAGACCTGGATTTGATTCCAAGAAATTTTTCATTTCATCAGGATAGCCTGCAACAATGATGGCTAAATCACCATCACCATCACTCATTTCTTTCAATAAAATTTCGATTGCCTCTTTCCCAAAATCTTTTGAGTCGTCATTTTTACGTGCTAAAGCATAGGCTTCATCAATAAACAAAATTCCGCCTCGTGCCTTTTTAATGGCTTCTTTTGTTTTTGGTGCAGTTTGTCCGATGTATTCCGCAACCAAATCAGATCGGTCAGCTTCAACAACATGACCTTTTGAAAGCAAGCCTAGTTCATGGTAGATTTTACCCAACATTTTTGCCACTGTCGTTTTGCCAGTTCCGGGGTTGCCTGTGAATACCGCATGCAGGTTGATTTTGTCTGTATCATCAAACCCTTTTTCTTTACGCAGTTTTAAAAAATTTAGGTAGGTGGTGTATTCCTTTACCTTCATTTTGATAGAGTCGAGGCCAATTAACTCATCAAGCTCTTTTAAAATGGTTTCATAGTTTTGTTCGGCCGCAGGTTTATTGCTCCTTTCTGCTAATTTGTTTTTCGGTTTTGGTTGCACTTTAAGTGCATCTTTTTCTTCAATAAAAAGGTCACCTACTTCAAAAGGTACTGAAGCAATAATTTGATCCATAAAAACAATATCGACAGAGTAAATATCATTACCCCAAGTACCCTTTTGGTCAGCACCCCACCCAATGCTGCATTCAAATCCATTTTCTGCAGTGTTTACTGGAAACAATTTATCAATGCTGCCTTTAAGTTGTCCACTATGGGTTCTAAAATTGAAAAAGAGTTCACAATTCCAATTTTCTCTTCTTTTCACCAAGTTTTCAGCTTGAATTTCAACCCATACATAACGAGTTTCTTTGCTGTTAAAAGCAGCCATGTACTTCCGTTCTTTTTTGGGAACATTCGCATCAGGCCCTTCATAAAGTTTAATGGTTTGTGTGGTAAAGTATGGATTTACTGTTTCGCTCACTATTCCTTGGTCTTCTATGTAAAATACCTTTTCGCAAACAAACACATTGTCAATCCATGCCTCCCAACGGTAAATACCTTGTTTCCAATATGACCCAGGTGTTTTTACGCCCCAGCCTTCCCGAACAAAAACAATGTTTTCGTCTTTTTTGATGGTTCGATCTGCGACCAAGCTGCATATTTCAGCACCGTCAATATGGTTTACGCATTTTACATTGATGCGCAGTTCCCAATCTTGTTCATCAAATAGTTTGTTGAAGAACGAAAGCTCACAATAAATAAAGGTGCATTCTGATTCGTCATAAACCAGCCGGTATTTTTTTTCATTATTGGCGAGCCATTCAGTAGAGCCAAATACTTTGAGGTCTCTGAATTTGTAGTTGGTGGGTTTTTCTTTAGCCATGGCCTTAACTATTAAATGTGGTGCTTGTGTCGGACGCTAAGTTTTAGATTAGATTCCGCAAAAGAAATAAGGTTGAGTCAGCCAAGTGTAAAATTCATGTTGTCAGAAAAATACATTATTAACAACAATTGGTTTGGGTGACCTATTTTTATGTTTTTGAAAAAAAGGGGAGGTGCGGCTTGTGTTTTTGAGATTGATGGTTACATTTGCAGTCCTTTAAAGAAATTGCTACGGTGAGATGGGTGAGAGGCTGAAACCACCGGTTTGCTAAACCGACATACGCTGTATAAGTGTATCGAGGGTTCGAATCCCTCTCTCACCGCAACCGGAGTATAAAACAACTGCTTTAGCAACAGGTGTTCATATTCGAAAATCGGGGTGTAGCGTATCCCGGATAGTTATTGGGATGGTATCTCGCCACTGATAATTAAACAAACGCCATCGGGGTGTAGCGTAGCCTGGTATCGCGCCACATTTGGGATGTGGAGGTCGTAGGTTCGAATCCTGCCACCCCGACAAAAAAAGCCTAAAGTTAACTTTAGGCTTTTTTTATGCTCGAAAACGTTTGTTACAATCAGCAAGGTAAGCGTGTGCCTTACAGTTAAAATACTTTTGACGCAATCGCTTTGGTAGCTTCGCTAAGACCCATAGTATAATAATGCAATACAGGTATTTTAGCTTGTTTTAATTCAATCGATTGTTGGATAGCCCATTCAATTCCAACTTGTTTAACGGCTTTATCATCTTTGCATTTTTCAACTTCGTTCACCAACGCTTCTGGAATATCAATATGAAAGATTTTAGGTAAAATGGTGAGTTGCTTTTTGGTTGTTAAAGGTTTGATGCCTGGAATAATTGGAACATTGATGCCTTGGTCTTTACATTTTTTCTCAAATTCAAAAAACTTTTCATTGTTAAAAAACATTTGAGTTACAATATAATCGGCACCATTATCAATTTTTTGTTTTAACCAACGCATATCGCTTGCCATGTTGGGAGCTTCGAAGTGTTTTTCGGGGTATCCGCTTACACCTATACAAAAATTAGATGCTGTTGCGTTACTTATTTCTTCATCGAGGTATACACCACTGTTCATGTTTTTTACTTGTTGCAATAGCTCAATTGAGGTTTTGTTTCCATCAGGTTCTGGAGTAAAATGAGGTTCGTTTTTGATACTATCACCGCGCAATACCAATACGTTATCGATGCCTAAAAAGTTCAAATCTATCAGTGCGTTTTCAGTTTCTTCTTTGCTAAATCCTCCGCATATTAAATGAGGAACGGTATCAATTTTATACCGATTCATCAAAGCGGCACAAATGGCAACCGTGCCGGGGCGTTTGCGTGTGAACACTTTATCAAATCCTCCATCTTTGCGCTTTCGCAATACAAACTCTTCGCGGTGATATGTAACGTCAATAAATGCAGGTTTAAATTCCATTAACGGATCAATTCCATTAAAAATAGATTGGATGTCTTTGCCTTTTAAAGGGGGAAGAATTTCGATTGAAAATAAGGTGGAACTCGCTTGTTGAATATGTTCTATAACTTTCATTGTATCCTAGGTGCTTCGTTAATGTATACAGCACACAAAGCTAATTGTTTGACCAATATAACAAAGTCCCTTTTAAAAGTGACTTGCGATTCCGATATGGATATTGAACATATCGGTTCGTGACGACTTGGTATTATACTGGATGCTGTTGTTGGTTCGGTCAAATGTTACAGATTCGATATCGATGTATTGGGCTTGACCTCCATTAACCCACGATAGTTTGAGTTCAAGTGTTAAAGTATATCCAATTCTAACACCAGTGCCATATGCGTAATTGGTTAAAAAATTACCTTTTAGCGTCTTGGCAGTGCGGTCTGTTTCGGGTTCTACTCCAGTTGTGCCGAGGGGCGTTTGTGTGATTTCGATGGAATGTGAAGCATTAAAAATTCGGAGCCCTGCACCACCTTCAACAAAAACACGAAATGGTTTAGGGAAAAATTCCAATCGTGAAGCTCCACCAAAGGCATACATTCTATTTCTAACCTTTGATGCGATTTCTGTTTCGTAGTACAAATCTTTTGTATTGTAAACGTCAGAAGTGCCATCTTGGTGAATAAACTGAAAATACCCTCCTACATATACATTGAACCATCGTTTATTCCAATCAGCTATGGTTCTAGCTTTGGCTAGGTTTGCCATTACCTGAATATCAAAACCGAAGCCCGGGAGTTGGTTAATTCTGTCAGCAAACTCTTTTTGCGGCACCATTATAACCACTCCTGCACTTACAAGTCCTGCTCTGGAAGTACGGTTTAAACGAATTGAATCATTGTATAAAGTATCTGGTTTTAATTTAAGCGAGTCTGCAGCAGTTGTTTTAACAGTGCCAACTCTGGGGTTTTTAGGTAAACTTGTTGATGGTTGTTGTCCAAATGCGCTAATTTCAATAAGCAACACAAAGCGAAGGATGATACAGATGGAAATGACTCTCATTCAGCTGCAATATAATTCGGTGTAAGTAAATATTATGCCAAAAAGTCGCCTTCTGTAAAGTGGCTTCATTTATGAGTAGGCAAAACAGGCAAATTGTATTACATTTACCGCCCTTATTTAAGAAGGATTATACCTACAAAGCAACATGATTAATTCGATTTTTAGCGCAGTTACCAAATTGTTCGGAAGCAAGTCAGAGCGCGACTTAAAAACCATTACACCATATATTCCACTTATACAGGCAGCCTACGAAACCTTGCGCCCTCTTTCTGATGATGAACTTAGAAGCCAAACTGCTCGTTTAAAATCACGAATTCAAGACTATTTATCAGATATTGATACAGAGATTGATTCCTTAAAAAGCCAAGCGAGTAATTGGGAAGGCGACTTAGACGAAAAGCAACAAATTTTTAAACAAATAGATAAGCTTGAAAAGGACCGCAATGTGGAGCTTGAAAAAGTACTGCTCGAATTGTTGCCTGAAGCTTTTGCTGTAGTTAAAGAAACGGCTAGAAGGTTATCGGAAAATGGCTCATTAACCGTACATGCTACCGAAATGGATAAGCAACTTGCTACCAATTCCCGCATCCGCAAACCCGTTCGTATTGAAGGCGACAAAGCAATTTGGTCCAATTCATGGGAAGCTGCTGGAAGCATGGTAACCTGGAATATGGTACATTACGATGTACAATTAATAGGTGGGATTGTATTGCACCAAGGTAAAATTTCGGAAATGGCAACTGGTGAGGGCAAAACATTGGTATCTACATTGCCTGCTTACCTCAACGCACTGGCTGGTAGAGGGGTTCATGTTGTAACGGTAAATGATTATTTAGCACGAAGAGATTGCGAATGGAATGGACCTTTGTTTGAATTCCATGGTTTGAAAGTAGATTGTTTGGATTACCACCAGCCCAATTCACCTCAAAGACGCAACGCGTATTTGGCGGATATTACTTATGGAACCAATAATGAATTTGGTTTTGACTACCTGCGTGATAATATGAGCAGAGACGTAAGTGAGTTGGTTCAACGCAAACACCATTTTGCAATGGTTGATGAGGTGGATTCTGTATTGATTGATGATGCACGTACTCCATTGATTATTTCAGGTCCAATACCCAAAGGCGATGACCAACAGTTTCAACAGTTAAAACCACGTATTGAAAAGTTGGTTAATACCCAGCGTACATTCGCCAATAACGCATTGGTTGAAGCTAAAAAGTTGATTGAGTCAGGCAATGAGAAAGATGGTGGATTTAAGTTGTTGCAAGCTTACCGAGGTTTGCCTAAAAACAAAGCACTTATCAAATATTTAAGTGAAACTGGTGTTCGCCAAGTATTGCAAAAAACAGAGAACTACTATTTGCAAGATCAACAAAAGGAAATGCATAAGGTAGATGCTGATTTGTATTTTGTGATAGACGAAAAAATTAATTCTGTTGACCTAACTGAAAAAGGTGTGGAACTCATTACCAATTCTGGAGAAGATCCTCACTTTTTTATTATTCCAGATGTAGGAACTGAGATAGCTGAAATTGAAAAATCAACTTTGTCTGACGAGGAAAAATTACAACGAAAAGAACAGTTGATGCTTGACTTTTCGGTTAAGTCGGAACGTATTCATACGGTAAATCAATTGCTCAAAGCATACTGTATGTTTGAACGTGATGTAGAATACATTATCCAAGAGGGCAAAGTAAAAATTGTGGATGAGCAAACGGGTCGTGTGCTCGAGGGACGAAGGTACAGTGATGGATTGCATCAGGCGATTGAGTCGAAAGAAAACGTAAAGGTAGAAGCTGCAACACAAACCTACGCTACCATTACCCTTCAAAACTATTTTAGAATGTACCACAAACTTTGCGGAATGACGGGTACAGCGGAAACAGAAGCAGGTGAGTTTTGGGAAATATACAAATTGGATGTAGTGGTTATTCCTACCAACCGTGCCATTTCACGTAAGGATGAGAATGATATCATTTACAAAACAAAGCGCGAAAAGTACAATGCTGTTATTGATGAAATTGTTAAGTTAACCGAGGCAGGGCGACCTGTATTGGTTGGAACTACTTCAGTAGAAGTATCAGAATTGTTAAGCAGGATGCTCACTTTGCGTAAAATCAAACACAATGTATTAAATGCCAAACAACACCAACGTGAGGCTGATATTGTAGCAGAAGCAGGTCAAGCAGGAACTGTTACCATAGCAACAAATATGGCAGGCCGTGGAACAGATATTAAGCTTGGTGTTGGGGTAAAAGAAGCTGGAGGTCTTGCTATTATCGGTACCGAACGACATGAATCGAGGCGTGTGGACAGGCAGCTTCGGGGACGTGCGGGTAGGCAAGGAGATCCTGGATCATCACGCTTTTTCGTATCGCTTGAAGATGATTTGATGCGTTTGTTTGGAAGCGAACGCATTGCATCAATTATGGATCGTTTGGGTATGAAAGAAGGCGAAAATATTGAGCATTCATTAATCACCAAAAACATTGAACGGGCGCAACGAAAAGTAGAACAAAACAACTTTGGAACACGCAAACGTTTGCTTGAGTATGATGATGTGATGAATGCCCAACGTGAAGTAATTTACGGAAAACGTAGAAACGCTTTGTACGGTGATAAACTGGAGTTGGATATTCAAACCATGATTGCGGATGTATGTGCTGAGCTAGTTGAACAATACCAGGATGATAAAAACTACGCTGAGTTTAAGATGGAATTGATTCGTTTGTTTGCACATGAAACGCAAATAACGGAAGAGGCATTTTTAGGAAGCAAAGCCAATGCGTTGGTTGATCAGTTGTTTTCAGAATTGCTTAACCATTACGACCACAAACGCAAGCATTTGGCTGAACAAGCTTGGCCGGTTATTAAAGACTTGTTTGAAAACAGAGGATCGCAAATAGAGTTTGTAGGTGTGCCATTTACTGATGGTGTAAAAGGAATGCAAATTGGCGTACCATTAAAAAAGGCATATGAAAGCAAAGGATTGGAAGTTGCACATACGTTTGAGCGCATGGCTACTTTGTTCATTATTGATGACGAATGGAAAGAGCATTTGCGTGAAATGGATGATTTAAAACAATCGTCACAAAATGCAGCATTGGAGCAAAAAGACCCATTGCTTATTTACAAGTTGGAATCGTTTAATTTATTCAAGGCAATGGTGTGCAGAATGAACCGTGATGTGCTGCCAATGTTGTTTAAAGGATACATCCCTCAACAAAGCAACCAAGCTATTCAGGAGGCGCGTGCACCTAAACCTCAGCCACAACCTAAATTGCAAACGAGTAGAACCGATGATTTATCGCCAGCTCAAAAGGCAATGGCTTTAGCGGCAGCAGCAGCCGGACAAAACGAACGTAAACAAGAACAAATTATCAATACAACAAAAATTGGACGCAATGATCCATGTCCTTGTGGAAGTGGTAAAAAATACAAAGCTTGTCATGGAAAAGAAGAATAAGAAATTGATTGAGGAACCGTTATATAAAGAAACAGATATGGAGATGAATGTAGCAGAAATGGTTGCACTTGCAGCCCATATTGAACATACCAATTTAAAACCGGATTGCACCAAGCAAGACATAATTGATTTGTGTGAAGAGGCCAAGGGGCATTTGTTTTATGCAGTTTGTGTACCACCTTACCATGTTCAAACAGCTAAAAAGGCATTGGCTAAAACCAATATAAAAATTGTAACTGTGGTTGGTTTTCCTTTAGGTTATGCAACAGTAGCCTCAAAGGTTGAAGAAGCAAAGAAGGCAATAATTTCAGGAGCTGATGAGATTGATATGGTGATGAATATTGCAGCATTTAAATCGGGAGATTTTGCCTCTGTGCAAAACGATATTCAAGCAGTAACAACGGCCTGTCACTTGCAAAACAAACAGATTAAGGTAATTATCGAAACAGCTTATTTAAGTGCCGAAGAAATAGATAAGGCATGCCGTATTTGCATGGATTGTGAAGTTGACTTTGTTAAGACATCAACAGGTTTTGCAGCCGAAGGGGCAAGTGTTGAAGCAGTGAAATTGATTCGCAGTATTTTACCCGCTAAAATGAAAATTAAGGCATCAGGTGGTATTAAGGATCATGATTTGGCGTTGGATTTGATTAAAGCAGGCGCTTCACGAATCGGAACTTCAAGTAGTTTACATTTAATAGGAGTTGCGTAATCACATTCTCATATCAACCATTTTATGCATTTGGTTAACCTTAACCAATGTTGAAAAGAGCAGTGCGCAGAACATCAATATTATTGGACTGCCTACACTGGATAGTTTGGTGTCATTGCATATTGAACACAATCAAGCGCTCAATGGAATACAGGGTTACCGTATCCAACTTTTTTTTGGTTCGGAACGAAAACTAGCACAAGAAGCAAAAACCAAATGCCTGCAACTAATGCCTGAAGAGGAAGTGTATTTACTTTACCAACAACCATATTTTAAAGTACGTGTTGGTGATTTCAGAACACGTATTGATGCCGAAGCTGTTTACCGAAAACTGCTTCCCTCATTCGAGAAGTGTTTTATTGTTCCCGATAAAATCAACCTACCTAAGTTATAGTTCATAAACATTTAATTTAGTTCATCCATTCAATCACGCATTTTAACTATTTACAACTAATGAAACTTGTTACTTACACCCACCAAAAAACAACCCAATTGGGAATTATTCATGAGGGTAAAATTTGGTCACTTAAAGACCTTGATGCTGGTTTTCCGGATAAAATGCGCAAATTTTTGTTTGCTGGTGAAGCCATGATGAACAAGGCTAAAAGGTGGGACGAACAAATCAAGGCGGGTAAGGTAACCAAACCATTTGTACTTGAAAGTGAAGTGCAATTAGAAGCCCCTGTTCCTCAGCCAACTTCTTGCCGAGATGGTTATGCTTTTAGGCAACATGTTGCTGCTGCACGAAGAAACCGAGGTGTAGAAATGATTAAAGAGTTTGATCAATATCCGATTTTTTATTTCACAAACCATAACGCAGTGCAGGGGCCAGGTACTATTCCTTGTATGCCTGACCATTTTGATAAATTGGATTTTGAATTGGAAGTTGCGGTTGTAATTGGTAAAAAAGGACGCAATATCAAAGCAGCTCAAGCAGATGAATACATTGCAGGTTACATGATTATGAATGATATGAGTGCGCGTACCTTGCAAATGGAAGAAATGCTGTTGAATCTAGGCCCAGCAAAAGGCAAGGATTTTTCAACAGTTATTGGACCTTACTTTGTTACGCCTGATGAGCTAGAACAATTTGTTGTTGCTGCAAAGCCAGGTCATACAGGTAAAAGTCATAACTTAACAATGAAATGTTGGGTAAATGGAATTCAAGTAAGCGAGGGAAATGTGGCTGATATGGATTGGACATTCGCTGAAATTATCGAACGTTGTGCTTATGGTGTTGATATTCTTCCAGGCGATGTAATTGGCAGTGGAACAGTTGGAACAGGATGTTTCTTGGAACTCAACGGAACAGGCTTGCTGAACGATAAAAACTTTGTTCCGCAATGGTTACAACCAGGTGATGAAGTTACACTTGAAATCACCGGATTGGGCAAGCTCACAAATACAATTGAACGCGTTGAAACCGATTTTTCTTTGCTTAAAATGAAAAAATAGCCTGAAGCGTTACCTTCTTCTTTTTGGTTTTTTGCCTCCTTGCTTTTTGTTTTTGTTTCGTTTGTCGTTACGAGCCAACGATTTTTTAACTTTCACCACCAGTGCATTTGAAACCAAATCCAAATCCACCTGGCGTTTAACCACATCAGCCCCCTTAACCACAACATGAACTTGGTCGCCTAGTTGGTATTTTTGCTGGGAGCGCCTACCGATAATCCATTGGTTTTGCTCATCAAATTCATAAAAATCATCTTGCAAATTGGCAAGCCTAACCATGCCTTCGCATTTGTACTCTGTTATTTCTACGTACATTCCCCACTCGGTAACTCCTGAAATAACACCCATAAATGTTTCGCCTACAAAGTCTTTAATATACTCTACTTGTTTGTACCGCACGCTTGCCCTTTCGGCATCAGCTGCTTGTATTTCCATTGCTGACGATTGCTTGCACATTTCTTCGTACTGGCCTGCATCAGCTGATTTACCATTGTTTAAATAGGCAAACAATAAGCGATGCGCCATTAAATCAGGATACCTTCTAATTGGAGAAGTGAAATGCGTATAAAAATCGAATGCAAGTCCGTAATGACTTGTTTTTTTAGTTGAATAGTAGGCTTTCATCATGCTGCGGACAGCCATTTGCTGAATGATGTTTTGTTCAGGTTTTCCTTCAACATCTGCTAACAAATCATTAAATGAGCGTGCAATGCTGTTGGCCGAGGTTGTTAAAATACGGTACCCGAACTTGCTTGCAAAATTTGAGAATGTTTTGAGTTTATCCTCACTTGGTGGCTCATGAATGCGGTATACAAACGTTTTGTGTTCTTTTTGTTGTTTCCCCATTCCAATACCTTTATACACGTCTTCGGCTACCGTTCTGTTGGCAAGTAGCATCAGTTCTTCGATGAGTTTGTGGGCATCTTTTCGTACTTTTTTGTAAATGCCAACAGGTTTAAAGTTTTCATCGAGTTTAAATTTCACTTCTTCTGTTTCAAAATTAACAGCTCCATTTTTAAACCGTTTCTCTTTTAACACTTTTGCAATCCCATTGATAATTGTAAGTTCAGAAGCAAGATCACCTTGTCCTGTTTCCAAACGTTCTTGTGCTTCTTCATAGGTAAATCGCCTGCGACTGTATATAACAGTTTTTCCCAACCAATGTGATAAAACTTCTCCAGTTGGAGTAAAGGTAAAAACTGCTGAAAACGTTAATTTTTCTTCATTGGGTCGGAGCGAACAAACCCCATTTGATAATTTTTCGGGCAACATTGGAATGGTACGGTCCACTAAGTATACCGAAGTTGCTCTTCTCAACGCTTCTTCATCCAGTTTTGTACCTGGTGATACATAATGTGAAACATCGGCAATATGAACCCCAATTTCGTAATTGCCATCTGCCAATCGCTTAAACGAAATGGCATCATCAAAATCTTTTGCGTCCTCGGGGTCGATGGTGAAAGTTAACGTATTTCTAAAATCAGTACGGTTTTTAATTTCATTATCTCCAATAGTTGTGTTGAGTTTCGCTGCTTCTTTTTCAACTTCATCAGGGAAACGTGTGGCAAAACCAAATTCGGCAATGATGGCGTGCATTTCTGTTTCATGATCACCAGGCCTACCTAATACTTCAATAATTTCGGCTATTGGGTTACGTTCACCAATGGGCCAATCTATGATTCGGGCAATGGCTTTGTCGCCATGTTTGGCTTTATTTAATTTACCCGGAGCAATAGATAAATCAATATTCATCTTACGATCATCGGCAATCAGGTAAGCCTGATTTTGTAGAATGCTTACTACGCCAACAAAATCTAATTTGTGACGTTTCACCACTTCCACAATTTCGCCCGATACACGCTCGGCATTTTTGCCTCTGTTAAATACATTTACTTTCACCCAATCTCCATTTAAGGCATTGTTGAGGTGTTCTGCGCCAATAAAAATATCTGCTGTTCCATCGGCAGGCACCACAAAACCGCTGCCCCTTTGTGTCATTTCGAGTTTGCCTTCAATGAATGCTGGCGTAAAGAGTGCTACGTATTTTCCGGTAGTTACTTCTTCAACAACACCTTCTTTTTCGAGTATTTTTAACAACTTGATAATTGCTTCCCGGCTTTTTCCATCAGGTATATCGAGGTGTGCAGCAACTTGTTTATAGTTAAAGGCCTTAGATCGATTGGTGGCAAACAATTGCTCCACTTGTTTGCGTAATTTTTTTTCATTGAGTACACTCATATGACACTATTTGTAGTGAAATGTATAACTATATTGTAGCGGTGCAAAGCAATAGTTATTCACTCATTGGTATAAGTTGAAAGTTACTGTGATTTTAACTAACCAAAATGTTATACTTGTTTGATGAACCTGATGAAACAATTCATTTTTGCCTTGCTCATTGTAGCACTATCCACGTTTGTATTAAGAGCACATGAAGGGGAATCAACTTACCTCCGATTTAGGTTGAATGAGCTGCAGCAGGTTAAAACACTTGAGCATAATTGGCATTTGTATTGGGGAGCTACGCAAGCAACCTATCAAAAGGGTCTTGTAAAGCCCGATCATTTGTACATTCCTGGCGATTGGCGAAACCTAGGTTATCCGTCAAAAGGGTTTGGAGTATTTGAGTGCAAGATGATTGTAGAGGGAGCAGCAAATACTGAATTGGCTTTATATGTGCCAAGTGTATGTAATGCTTATAATGTATATCTAAACGGAGTGTTTGTTAGTAGTGCGGGCAAGTTTGGCGTATCGGCCGACTCAACCGTACCCGATTACGTGCCACAAATTGTGCGTTTGAAATCTACTTCTGATACGTTGGTGCTCACGTTTGAGCTATCTAGTTATTATTACCGAGAGGGTGGACTAACTTATCCAATAAAAATAGGTTGGGTAGCTCCAATAGAAAGTTGGTTTAATAAATTATTGATTACTTCATCATTTTACAGTGGTGCATTGTTGCTCATGTTTATTTATTTTATTGGTTTTTTTGTGATTCGCAAGCGTGAACGCTCCGCATTTTATTTTGCGTTGCTATGTTTTGTTGCTTCTTTTCGAATTATGTCAACTGATATTTTGATTCTACGTCAATTACATTTGCCAATTAGTTGGGCAGCTATTGTAAAAATTGAATTGGGTAGTGTACTGTTAATGCCTGCATTTGGTGCTTTGTATTTATTTGAGCTCGTTAAAGAAAATCGCTTCAGGTGGCTTATGCACGTGTTTAACGGCCTTGTTGCTATTGGATTTCTGTACGTGGTTTTAACACCGGTATATTACGCATCATTTATTGTTCCATGGTTTCGGGTATACGCATTTTTCCAATTGGTGTTTATGTTGGTGATTATGTACCGTGCTGCATTTGTACATAAGCTATTACTAGGCAGATGGGCGGCTGCGGGATATCTGGTCGTATTTATTTGTGGTATTAACGATATCTTGTATTCATCCAATGTTATCAATACTTTTTATTCAATGTCGATTGCCATTTTTGTTTATGTATTTATCCAAGCGATGGTATTGGCAAAAAGTTTTGCAGAAGCATATACACAAGCTGAGGGTTTATCTGCTGAATTGGTAACAGCCAATAAAAATCAAGAAGCCATTATCAAGTACAGAACCCAAGAATTGGATCAAAAAACAAAAGCGCTTGCGAGCTATAATGATATCAAAGACAAAATATTTTCGATTATAGGACATGATTTACGTGCGCCAATTGCAACATTAAGTCAAGTACTTACATTGGCTGAGAATGCTGATGAGCAAACGTTGAGCGAACTACGCACGTACTTTAAAGGAATTAAGCGTAACGTAGATAACCTTCATTTAACACTCGAAAATTTACTGCAATGGTCGCAAGCACAAATTAATGGAGTGGCTTCCTCACAACAACCCGTTTCTATTTTACAGGAGATAGAACAAGTGGTTAATCTCTATAGTTTGGCTGCTTTACAAAAGGGAATTACACTGATGCATCAGCTTACCAGCGATTGGCAAGTGGATGCCGACAAAGCGCATCTGAACTTAATCCTTCGAAACCTAGTTAATAATTCCATTAAATTTACCAATACAGGCGGACAAGTGATGATTAGTGTTTCACCAATAGAAGGCAATCAGTTGGAAGTGTGCATTGCGGATAATGGAATCGGGATTCACCCTGATATGCTTGTTTTGTTGCAACATCCCGAATCACATTTTACTACTTATGGTACAGCCAACGAAAAAGGTACTGGGCTCGGCTTGCGGTTGTGTCGTGAATACATTGAGCAAATGGGAGGCTCACTCATCATTCAGAGCAATCAAGGTTTGGGAACCAAGGTTTGCTTGCATCTAAAACTTGTTTAAGGCTTTATTTATAAATGCCTCGGGCACTTCGGTGGTTTTTCGTGTATGGTAATCAAAACATACCATGCCCGTTTTAGCTTCACAAACCAATTGATTGTTTGCTATCTTGGTCATTCGGTAATACAAATCAAAACTCCTAGAACCAAACTCAGCAGCAGCAACTTCTATTTTTAACTCGTCACCATAAAAACATTCGCCTTTGTAAACCAATGCAGTATCTCCCATGATAACGCTGGTTCCTGCTAAATCCATTTCACTGTAGCCTAACCAATTAAAAAACTGCATACGTGCTTCATGCATAAAAGCTAAATATACATCATTGCTTAGGTGGTTACCATAGTTAAGGTCACTGATTCGAATCTTAATTTGTGTCGAAAAATTGAAATGAGCTGGAAGTGATAGTTTGATACGGGCCATAATTAGAGTTTTGTAGCAATTTACAAGAAGTTTAAGCAAGTTACGTAACAATGCTGCCATTCGTCAAATTCTGAAGCTAATTTACAGAATTTCAGGCTTAATTAGAGTAAGTAAAGCACACATAATATGGAAGATGGACTTTTTGATTTAGCAATTGGAGTTGGTGGTATTTTGGTTGTTTTTTTAATCGCATACATTACCAGTGTGCGCAAGAAGAAACGCAACGAAAACCAGGAGTAAGCTCACTGGACTTTTAATGCATCAGTCTGATTTTTGAACCTTTTTGCAAGTTTTTTTGCAGGTTTCAAAATTTCGGTTAGGTTTGAAGCAGATGAACTTTGTTGAAGTTGTTTTCTGGTTCAGTATTGCCATTATTTTTTACACGTTCATGGGGTATCCCATGCTTGTGTATGTAATGGTTAAACTAAAATCAATAGCCGGATGGGTGAAGCAAACCATTTACCTGGATGGATTTGAGCCGGAAGTGTCGTTGGTTGTTCCTTGTTTTAACGAGGAGCAGATTATTGCAGAGAAGCTACAGAATTGTTTTGAACTTGATTACCCTGCATCCAAACTCAAACTTATTTTTATTACAGATGGGTCAGATGATGGTACCCACCAAATATTAGCCAACACTCATGGTGTAATGGTATTGCACGAAGATTTAAGGGCTGGCAAATCGGTGGCCGAAAACCGCGCAATGAAACATGTGCATTCACCCATTGTAGTGTTTAGCGATGCGAATACGCGTTTAAATAAGGCAGCCATACGTGAAATTGTAAAGCATTACCAAGATGAAAAAATTGGTGCAGTGGCAGGCGAAAAACGCATCATCAGCAAACAACGGGAGTCGGCACCGGCCGCAGGTGAAGGCTTTTATTGGAAGTATGAGTCTTATTTAAAAAAACTTGACTCGAATTTTCATTCGGTTGTAGGAGGAGCAGGGGAATTGGTTTCGTTTCGTTCGTCACTCTTTACACCTCTTGAGGCGGATACGATTTTAGATGATTTTGTGCAAACGATGCGTATTGCTTTGGCCGGTTATCGTGTAGTGTATGAGCCTAATGCATATGCACAAGAAACGGCATCTGCAACAGTAAGGGAAGAACTGAAACGGAAAGTACGTATCAGTGCTGGAGCATGGCAAGCTATGACACGCCTTGGAAATGCGTTTAATCCATTTAAGAATCCACAGTTATTTTTTTTATTCATTTCTCATAAAGTTTTTAGGTGGACCTTGGCTCCATTGGCATTGCTTGTGCTTATTCCGGTTACATTTTATTTACACCAATCAATTGCTGGTGTTTACACTTGGGCATGGTACGCGCAATTGGTGTTTTATATTTTCACCATTATTGGATGGTTTTTAGAGCACCAAAAACTTCACATCAAGTTTATTTTTATCCCATACTATTTTTTTATGACCAATTGGTGCATGTACCTCGGTTTTTTCAGGTTTGTTTCTGGAGGTCAATCGGTGCAATGGGAGCGTGTGAAACGAGAGGGGGTATAAACACTAAAGCCCTGCAAAGAATGCAAGGCCAAGTGGACATGTGGGGTGTACATTCGGCAAAAGCCGAGTTGAGGAGGGTTACTTCTTTTTCGTTCGGGTAACTTCCTTTTTACGCATTTTGTCAATCGTAGCCCTCAACTTTCTTAACTCTACTTCATTGTCAAAATCAATGAGTACGGTTTGCATGTATGTATATAATTGTTTTTCCATAGTTAAATTGGGGTTTATTTCTATATTGATAAACAAATTTACTTACCTGTATTAACGCTGATAAGAGGGAAAACCCTCTAACGCAATTATTTTTTGAACCTTACACAAGGTATTTTACGAATAAATGCAAGTAGATTGTTATTTTTAGCACATGAATGAAAAGCCATTGCTTCGCTTAGCCATTGCTGATGATCAAGCAATTTTTCGAAATGGATTAAAGGCATCCTTGCGTCCATATACCGATATTCAAATTGTGTGTGAGGCAGAGAATGGTTTACAATTGATTGAGACGATCCAAGTCTCGAAACCGGATATTGTATTATGTGATATGAAAATGCCCGACATGGATGGGATTGGTGTTTGCCAGTGGATTCGAAACAATATGCCAACTGTTAAGGTAATTGGGTTATCCGTGTATGATCACTACCATTACATCAGCAGTTTTTTTGAAGCAGGTGGAAGTGGCTACGTATTAAAAGAAACGGATATTGAAGAAATTGTCAACGCCATTCAGATAACGTATCAGCAAGGTTCGTATATTGGTGAAGCCACTTCATTGCAGCTCGTTAAAAGGCTTATCGAAATGAAGCATCCGTCTATTTTCTTTTCGGTTAACCAAGTCATTCCATTTAAACCACAAGAACTTGAAATCATCAGGTTGATTGCCCAAGAGCTAACCACCAATCAAATTGCACAAAAGTTAAATTTGAGTGCGAAAACAATTGAAAATTACCGAGGTATTATTCTTTCAAAAATCGGAGCCAAAAATACGGCTGGTTTACTTACGTACGCCATTAGCAAGGGAATAATTGTTGTGCCTACCTAATGCAACATGCTCAAGCCAACAATGCTTTAATTACAGTACGTTCACCTCGTTTACTTCTATTTAATAAGCAAGAGCGTTGCATTACCGAGCATTCATTTTTTGGTTCAACAATTTATCTACCGCATCTAAAAACTCTTCAGTGTATAAATAATGAGTTCCATGCTCCACTTTATTGCCGTGTATGCAAACAGCAAGGTCTTTGGTCATCTTGCCGCTTTCCACTGTTTCAATGCATACTTTTTCGAGCAAGTTGCAAAATGCAATAAGGTCGTTGTTCTCATCAAGTTGTCCTCTGAACGCTAATCCTCGTGTCCAAGCAAAAATGCTTGCAATTGGGTTGGTTGAAGTTGGTTTGCCCATTTGGTAATCACGGTAGTGACGGGTAACTGTTCCATGTGCCGCTTCGGCTTCCATTGTTTTGCCATCAGGTGTTACCAGGGTGGATGTCATTAAGCCTAAAGAACCAAATCCTTGGGCTACTGTATCGCTTTGCACATCACCATCATAATTTTTACAAGCCCAAACAAAGTTGCCATTCCATTTAAGTGCACTTGCCACCATATCGTCAATTAACCTGTGCTCGTAGGTAATGCCAGCGGCCTCATATTTTGCTTTGTAATCTTGTTCGTAAATTTCTTGAAAAATATCCTTAAACCTGCCATCGTATTTTTTTAGAATGGTATTTTTGGTTGATAAATAGAGTGGCCATTTTTTTTGCAAAGCAGTATTAAAACACGAGTGAGCAAACCCACGAATACTCTCTTCTGTATTGTACATTGCCAGCGCTACACCATCGCCCTTAAAGTTATATACCTCATGTGTGGTTGTTTGTCCGTCTTCTCCCTCAAAAGTAATGGTAAGTTTTCCTTTGCCTTTCGTCACAAAATCAGTCGCACGGTATTGGTCACCAAATGCATGTCTTCCGATGCAAATGGGAGCAGTCCAATTTGGAACTAAACGTGGTACATTTTTACAAACAATGGGTTCACGAAAAACAGTTCCATCTAAAATATTGCGGATTGTACCATTGGGCGACTTCCACATTTGTTTAAGTTTAAACTCTGCAACACGGGCTTCGTCAGGTGTAATGGTTGCACATTTAATTCCTACATTGTACTTTTTAATGGCTTCGGCTGCATCAACGGTTACTTGATCGTTCGTGGCATCTCTGTTTTCCATTCCCAAATCGTAGTAGTGAATCTGCAAATCAAGGTATGGCGTAATCAATTTATCTTTGATAAATTTCCAAATAATCCTTGTCATTTCATCACCGTCAAGTTCAACTACGGGATTTGTTACTTTAATTTTTGCCATTGTACATTTATTTAGTTCGAAGCGAACAAATATGGTAAAAGGAAATGATTATCGCTTCGTCTTTTTACATCATAAAACCTTATTTTTATCAGCGGTTGTAAAGCCCACGTATGGCTACACTTGCCACAGTACAACCAAATACAGTCGGGATGTAACTGATGGTTCCAGGCGCTGTTTTTTTATTTCGTGCACCTACTGTTACTACACCTGATTCGGGTGCAGCTTTTTCGGCACTAAATACCACGGTTACGCCTTTATAAATGCCGAATTTATGCAAGTATTTGCGTGTGTATTTGGCAAGTTTGCAATTGTAGCTTTCCGATATGTCGGCTACCTTTACTTGTGTTGGATCTACTTTGTTGCCAGCACCCATGCTGCTTACCAGTGGAATATTTCGATCAATACAAGCCTTAATGAAGAACACTTTTGGACTTAAGGTATCAATGCAATCAAGAGCATAATCGAAATGGCCTTCATCGAGTACCCGGTGTGTAAGTTCGTCTCTAAAATATTCAGGAATAACGGTAAGTTCCAATTCAGGGTTGATGTCTAATAACCGCTCTTTTAAAACCTCAGCTTTCACTTTTCCTTCAGTACTTTTAAGCGCAGGTATTTGCCTGTTCCGATTGGTTGGGTCTACGGTATCAGCATCAACAATGGTCATTTTACTTACTCCAGCGCGTACAATCATTTCGGCAGCAATGCCACCCACTCCCCCAAGGCCTACAACCAGTACATTGGAGTTGATTAATTTGGAGAGTTTTGCTTCGCCCAGTAACAATTTGGTGCGGTCCATCCATGGTTTAATCTCTTTCATCGGATCCGTTTATGCTTTAGTAAACGCGCAAAATACAATTAATTGTTTCAGCCAAAAAGTTGTTTCCAGTTCTGTGCAATTTTTTCACAAAGGTCTGCTTCACTCAAGTTTAAAAGAGTAGCAGCCTTTTGGTATACCTGTGCAATGGTTAAATGAGGTGCATTATCGGTTTCTAAGAATATGGAGGTTAGTGGTATTTGGCTAAGCCATTCGGCAAGTTTAGGTTCAAGTAAGTGACGACCAAAACTTAGATAAGCGCCATGTTTAATAAGTTCTTTGGCTTGTTGTAAATTGCCATTAAATCCATGAAAAACCATTGGCAGGTTGTGTTTTTTAAGATAAGGAAGGAAGTCGCTGTAACTTCTTACTGCATGTATAATCACGGGTTTTTGAAGGGCGCGTGCAACAGTTAATTGGGCTTCAAAATAAGCAACTTGAACGTCAATTGGCGTTTGAATAGCCCGATCTATGCCGATTTCACCAATGGCTTTTACGTTAGAAAGTGTAGCTCTTTCGAGCAAGGCATCTGTTGCTTCATTTACCGACAGGTGATTAAGGAGCCAAGGATGTAACCCTACAGCAATGGGATACGGCAACTGCTCGTATTGGTTGGCAGTTAGCATTAGAAAGCCATTACGAATGGCGATTTCATTTGGCAACTTAGGCTTAAAATGGGTATGTATATTGTAATACATTTCCATGCTTTATGTGTAAAACAGGAGTTTGAATACCTTAGTGCACAACTTGAATTTTTCGTGACACAATTCCTTCTTGTTTGGTTTGTAGTTCGATGAAATAGATACCTTCTGCAATATCGGTAACTGATAATGTTGGCGTGTATTGCGTATAAGCACGAACTGTTTTTCCTGTTATGTCTTTTAAGGTAGCTGCGTTCCACTCTATTCCTTCTACCGTAAAGTATGATTGCGCAGGTAATGGGTAAATTACAATTGCTGAGTTGATCATACTTTTTTCATTAACCCCAACTGCATGCTGAACCCTAAAATTAACTTGGGTAAAACTACCGAAGTCGGTATTAAAAGTACGTAACACCCTGATTGGTGGCAAGGTTACAATACGGAGTGTTCCATTACCTTCACTAGGTGCGGCCCACCAACCTAGGCCGTTGTTTCCTAAATCGTTAAAGGTAAATGTAAAACATCCAAAAGGTAAATTAATGGTATCGCGGTACAGGGTAGTTGCAGTTGGAAAATTACGTTGGAAGAAAATATTTCCTTTATTGTCACGAATGGTAAAGTTGTTTTGCTCGGGTCTTTGATTGGTTCGAGTTTCAATTACAAAGCTGTTTGGGAAAGTAGGTGGGGCTCTAAAAACGGTTTTTGCCTCATAGTTAAATGCACTTTCTCTACTTGCCACTGCTTGTCCGTTAATTGATATAATGGATACAGCAAATACCGAATCAGCTAGATCACCGGCTAATATTAAGTCGGGCAGTGTTACCACAGTTTCTTCATGTTCTTTTAATTGTCCAGTCCATTGCCACCCTTGGGCTTGTGCATTGCCAATTTTGTAATGAATCCATGCGCTGGTTAAGGGAGCAGTTCCCCAATTTTTGAGTAGTATTTTCGGGTTGTCGCAAATTGGGTTGGAGCGATTATGCCAAAATTGGGTTGTTGGAGCCAATACATCTTCAATTCGGGCATCTACTTCATACTTGGCTTCTTTATAAAAAATAAGCTGCAAAGCAATATTGTAACTTGCAGGGCCAGCTGCCACAAAAGGTTCCATATCCAGGTCTATGGTGTTGTTGCTGCCAGCAGCTGCGTTTAACCAATAATCAAAATTGCGAATTTTTTCACCTGGGCACCAATTTGCCCGATTGTAAACCCAAGTGCCAGGTTGCGCAGCAATCGCATTGGCTCCGCAATCATCTTTCCAAACAAGTTGTTGTGCAATTTGTGTTCCGTTGTGTTTAAGGTACATCATTTTTGGACAAAACTCAGCACAGTTTTCGTTGCTTTCGCCTCCATGTCCGGTGATGATAATACGAGCCTTAACTGCATTTGTACCCTCTGGTACAGTAAATGATTGTTCGTTTAAACTCGCCTCTATACTTGTGCTTTGGCCATAGTTAAATCCGCCATTGTATACATTGGTAACCGAGATCACTTCACGCGAAGGAACGCCTTCAATGTAAATCAAATCCCATGTGCCAGTAAATCCGTACGAGTATCCTTGGTATTGGATTCTAAATTCAGCCGAGTCTTTGATTAAACCTGCGTAATCTGTTATATCATATACATAATCATATTTGAATGTTTTAGGAAAATTTACAGCATAGGGTGATATAAACCTGCCTAACTCAATATCGTTGATTTTTTCAAATTTTTCGTAATACGGAGTGTACTGCTGCGTGATTACAGTGTTTGACGACACCCAAACTGAATCTGTTTTTCTTCCGGTGGTATCATACGTAAAACGCCAATAGTTGGCTTTAAAGCCATAAAGTGTATCGGTAGGTTGAGTTGGATTTACTGTATTGGTATACCTTACAATGGTAAAGCGTTCGGCAATGGCTGAGTCGTTTTGTTTGGTGGCAGTATTAAAAAACGTTACCCAAGTAGTATCCGTGCTGTAAGCAATCGAATCAGGTGCACTGCCATTTACCCTAAACAATGGAGCCTGTTTGAGTGTACTATCAACTACACCAGTACGTTGGCGCACAAATAATCTTAAGGTATAATCCCACTCACATTGTCCGTTTGATAAACACCCTAAGGTAAACCGCATCCAAATGCGTTCATGCTTTGTGTTTTTGGCTGGCAAAGTTGCCCATTTATCAAAGTTACCATAACGGTTCATGTGGAATGTATCCCATACACGTACTTGTGTGGTATCGCCTGTAGCTGCCACTAACGATTGGAATGTGAGAATACCAATAAGGAATGTCAATAAGTATTTAGGTTTCATTGATTGTACACTTTAAACTATGCAACAATAACTCAAAATCTGAATTGATTGTGTAAAGAATATACTACAAATCACAAATCAATTGTATATTGGTATGATGAAAGCATATCGGATTCTATTGTTCCTATTGTTAATTGGATTGCTTGTGCCAGCGTGCCAATTAGGAAGGTTTGTATGGTATAACTTTTCAAACATCACTGATTACCGCATTTTTCCTTCGCGTCAATTATCAGCTTCCGAAAAGCCCTTTACTTTTTATAAAAACCATAATAAACAATTGCGTATCGATTCGTTTTGGTATGCAGGAAAAGCAGTTGATTTTGACCAATTCATGCGTAAAAATAAAACTGTGGCATTTTTGGTGTTGCGTAACGACACTATTGTTACTGAAAGGTATTACAGTGGTTATGATTCAGCATCTATTATTGCCTCTTTTTCAATGGCTAAGTCTTATATATCTGCATTGATAGGTTGTGCCATACACGATGGATTGATTCAAAACGTAAATGACCCCATTACCCGATATATTCCAGAAATGAGTAAGAATGGATTTGATGCTGTGAGCATCGAGCATTTGTTGCAAATGACTTCAGGAATTGATTTTAACGAAAGTTATTACAATCCATTTGGACATGCTGCAGCATTTTATTATGGCAAAAATCTTGATAAAAAAACCATGAAGTTAAAACTCAAATGGAAACCGGGAACCCAATTTGAATACACAAGTGGAAGTACGCAATTGCTTGGTTTGGTATTAAAACGCGCTTTAAAACAAGAAACAATTACTGCGTATTTTGAGCGCAAACTGTGGAAGCCCATGCAAATGGAATTTGATGCAAGTTGGAGTTTGGATGAACGCGATGGTATGGAAAAGGCATTTTGTTGTTTAAACGCCCGCGCAAGGGATTTTGCTAAATTTGGACGTTTGTATTTAAACAATGGAAACTGGAACGGACAACAATTGGTGCCTGCTGATTGGGTAGCTAAAAGTACTGTAGCAGATACGCAAAATGGAGGGGTTCGTTATTATAAGTACCAATGGTGGTTAGATGATGAAGATACAAATCAGTACTGCGCTCAGGGACATTTAGGTCAATACATTTTTATAGATAAAGCAAAAAAAGTAATTGTGGTAAGATTAGGCAGTGGATACGGTAATGCCCATTGGCCAAAAATTGCCAGTATGTTTGCGTCACAACTTTGATACAAAACGGTGTTCCATTCTCTACTTATTAATGATTGGTTATTGCGCACGAGCGAGCTAGCCATTTTGGATGTACGCAGTGAAGCTGAGCATGCTCACGCACATATACCTGGAGCCTATGCATTTCCCTTGCTTAACAACCAGGAGCGAGCTGTTGTAGGCACTGTTTACAAACAACAAGGAAATGAAGCCGCGGTGTTAAAAGGGTATGAATTGGTGGGGTCAAGATTTGCACAGTTTATTATTGAAGCCAAAAAACTGGCGCCAAACAAAGAGGTTGGAGTGTATTGCTGGCGTGGAGGCTTGCGAAGCAATATCATGGCATTTGTACTTCATACTGCAGGATTTAAGGTACACTTGTTAAAAGGTGGATACAAGCAATACCGCAATTGGGTTACTGAACAATTTACCTCACCCAAACAATTGGTGGTGGTAGGAGGTAAAACAGGTTGTGGCAAAACAACCGTTATTGAAACTTTGGCTGCGATGGGAGAACAAACCATTCATCTAGAACAATTGGCTAATCACAGAGGTTCTGCATTTGGGGGGTTAGGTCAACCGGCACAACCCAGTGTTGAACAATTTGAAAACAAGCTTGCCATGCAGTGGAGCAAATTGGTTTCGGGTAAACCTGTATTTATCGAAAACGAAAGCAGAACCATCGGGTCAGTGGTGATTCCTTTGCCCATTTTTGAAACAATGAAACAAGCAACAACCTTTGCAATTGACATTCCATTTGCTGAACGCGTACAACATATTGTGGCTGCATATGGTTTATTTGACAAAACTGCATTAGCCAATTGCACGGCCAAACTTGCCAAGCGATTGGGTGATTTACGATTGCGTGAAGTCTTACAATTGCTAAACGAAAGTAGGTTGGATGAGTGGGCAACATTGCTTTTGGCTTATTATGACAAAACATATGAATTTGGGAACACCAAGCGAAAAGAAGGAACAGTTCAAACCCTTTCGTTCGAGTCTTTTGATGCGCATACAATTGCACGCACCATTTTAACCCATTTACAACAACATGGATAATCAACTTACACAGTATAGCAAAGGATCAGGTTGTGGATGTAAACTTTCACCCAAAGTACTTGCCGAAATTATTCGCCCAACTAAATCAGAAACTTTATTTAACCAGTTGTTAGTTGGCAATCACACAAACGATGATGCGGCTGTTTGGGATTTGCAAAATGGAACTTCCTTAATTAGCACTGTTGATTTTTTTACGCCCATTGTAAATGATGCATTTGTCTTCGGCCAAATTGCTGCTGCCAATGCATTAAGTGATGTGTATGCCATGGGCGGAAAACCTATGATGGCTACAGCTATTTTAGGTTGGCCTGTAGGTAAATTGCCATTGGAAGTTGCGCAGCAAGTATTGGAAGGAGCACAGCATATTTGCGCACAAGCGGGTATACCCATTGCAGGCGGACATAGCATCGAAACCACCGAGCCGCTGTTTGGCTTATCGGTTAATGGATTGGTGAACACATTGTCAATTAAACGCAATACGGGAGCACAGGTTGGCGATTATCTTTTTGTAACCAAGCCAATTGGCATTGGTATTTTAGCGGCAGCGCATAAACGAGGAATCATTTTGCCTGAGCATGATAAGGCATTGATAACGGTTGCAACACAACTGAATTTGATGGGTGAAAAATTAAGCAATACAAAAGGAGTGAATGCCTTAACAGATATAACAGGTTTTGGTCTGTTAGGTCATTTACATGAAGTATGCAAAGGATCAAACGTAGGTGCTGAATTGTATCTAAAAAATATTCCATTAATTGAAGGCATTCAACAATACATGGATCAGTTTTGTTATCCCGATGCAACCACAACCAATTTCAATGCCTATAAAGATGATACGGATGGTTTAAACAGCTTGGAGTTTATGTATTTATGTGACCCACAAACGAGCGGGGGATTGCTTGTGAGCGTGGCCCCTGATTCGGTGGATGAATATTTGAAAATAGCAGAACAGTTTGATACATTTGGTTGTGCAACAAAACCGATTGGGATAGTGGTGGAAGGGAATAGGGTAAGTATATTCGAGAGTAACGTATTTTTTTAAATCATTATGAAACAAATCATACTCCTAAACCTAATACTCATTCCTTTATTGGGTCTAGGGCAAAATAATAAAACAGCAGAAGCGTATTATGATAGTGCCTTCAAAATTTTAAATAGTAACACTTACGGTGCTCTTTCAAAAGGTCTTTCCTCAAAAGCATTAGACTTATCTAATAAAGCAATTCAACTTGATTCTAATGTATCAAAGTATTTTAGAGTTAAAGCAACATCATACTATCATTTAAAAAATTATGAACAAGCTCTTTATAATCATGAAAGGGCAATTTTACTTGATTCTACTAATTGTCTTGCTTGGATGGGAGCTGGTGTAGTTTTTGAAAATACTAATAGGCTTGAATTGGCTGAAAGATATTACCGAAAATCTTTGGAGTGCGACTCTAACTTAATTGTAAGCTTCCCCGTTTTCTGGGCCAGTTAAAAGTATAATTTCAAACATACATATTTTCCAATAATTGAATTGGAGTTTTAAAACTTAAAGCTGCA
>JALONP010000019.1 GCA_025454875.1 Bacteroidia bacterium
ACATGCAGCTTTAAGTTTTAAAACTCCAATTCAATTATTGGAAAATATGTATGTTTGAAATTATACTTTTAACTGGCCCAGAAAACGGGGAAGCTTACAGGATTATCCATTGAGAAAAAAGTGAATTCAGATTTGTTACTGTAATTCTCAACCTTACCTAAAAAGAAATCAAGAAATAAAAGCATATTAAACATTTATGACAGAACGCACAATAAGTCATTTGAAATTGAGAGGTTATATACGCTTCTTAGTACTTCAAGATTACATCCACCTTTTTAATAAAACCTATACTAGAAGTATATTCATATGGACAATAGTCAAAATAAATTGCATAAAAGTCGGAGAACTCGTCTTTTATTTTAATAAGGTCATTGGGGTTAAGTATCGAAATTACTTCAGAAGACTTATATGGTTCCGAATAAACTATAGTGATACCTCTACATTGACTAAATGGAATTCCCTCATATTCTTTTATTTCGTTATAAGGAAACATAGCAGCTTCCATTGCAGCAAGCGAGTCGGCTTTTCTTTCTGCTGCCGCAATAGAATCTTTATATTCTTTTTGAATAATAGTATTACGCTGTGCCTCGGGTAGGTTGTCAAAATCACCATATAGCCTTTGTCTTCTTAATCTTTTGTTATCAATCAGCCCAGAATAATATTCTGCATTAAGTGAATCAATTAAACTCTTGAACTGCTTATTTCTGTTTGCCCTCTTTTCTTTGTTTTTCTTACATTGATCCATAATTTTCTGCTCTGCTATAAGAATACTATCGATAATGACTTGTTCCCTTTTGAGTTCAGCTTGAGTCTTAGCTTTCAAGATTTCAATCGTATAAGAATCACATTCATCTCCTTTTATTTCAGCAGAATATGTAATACTTATTTCATAAACTTTATTAGAATAATTTGTTGTTATGGTTTGCTCAAAAGACTCTGAATTTATTTTTACGTAGCCTGCTGCTAATAACTCATTTTTCAGCTTTGTTATGCCAGTAATGTTACAAAAAACATATCGTATAAATAAACGCTTATCCCAATTTTTACCTTTTGCTAACCATGCATTTGCACCATTAAGACTCCTACTAAATGTCCATTTATTGACTTCATATTCATTTCCATAAAACTGCCATCCTTTACTAACCAAAATATCATTAAGATCATCAACACTCATTGTTCTGAATTTAATGAGTTCAGCGATAGTTAAGTCTTGGGCTTCAAGAGAGTTAAATCTAGCACTAACAATAAACAATAAAAATAAAATGGGGTAAACAATGTGTTGTTTCATATTATTTTCAATTATTAAAATACGGCATTCTCAATCCATATCTTTTTAACATTTCGAAATTCTGCTCTGTTATTTCAGCCATATCGCCAAAAGAATAAACTTCAAGAGGATAGGATAGGTTATTAATCTTTCCAATACAACGTTTTGGAACCATTGCAATTGTTGTAAGTAAGTACTGAGTATTGTTAGATTGAATCAAAAAGGCTTCCAGATAAGTTCCATCATAAAGACTGTCTATATTGATGTTAGGCTTTAAATTTGTAAGATACTTTATAAATTCATCAAAAATTAAACTTTCATTTTCTGCCAATGATTTAAAGGGAAAAGGAATAACAACAAAATTTACATCTTCAGCATTTGCTGAGTTGTTGTTGAATGCTTTTGCAGATCTTACAATCGATTGCAAATGGATTTTGCTTGTTTTATATAAGCGGTTGTTTTCCATATTTTTAATTTTATAGATAAATATTATCCCCTTGCTGCCGTGCGATTCTATCGCGTGGTAGCCAAAGTTATTCCTCAGGTGCTACCTCCCAAATTACTTAGAACAATGCGTTAAAAAATTAAATCTACTCGGTTATCAATAGTGTATTCATTTAACCATTACTGCACAGTGTCTGTTCCTTTGGATTTGCGTTTACCTCTAAAAAACAAATACACATTTAAAAACAACATTACTCCAAGGTAAATAGAAAAGCCTCCAATCTTTAAGCTTGTGATTTCAAACAACCTTGTTGAGCTATAAACATCATAAGAGGTTTTAAGCATTAACAACGAAAAACCTAGGTTTAAAAGGTAAAAACCAACCTGAAATAGATGGTTTGTTGCATAAGCAATATCCTCTTTGCCATGAAAAATCTCGAGCATAAATACCTTTGCATTTTTAAAGAGTGTTTTGGCAACATAATACGTTAGTGCCACCGTAACAGGTAAGTAAATCGAATACAAAATAAGAACATAGTTTGTTTCCATGAGTTGTTTTATTAAGAGTATAAAGCTTTAATTTTTGAACTGAAGTTTAAAAATACGAACATGTTAAAATAGTGAATCAATGCTAATCCCAAAATAATCAAACCAAGTCTTAAACTTAGTTCGTGAATCAAATCATACAAACTATTAATCGAAGCCCAAGTGATTACTGAAACGGAGGCATACCCAAGATTAAGCAAATAATAGCCGGTAATGAGCAACCTATTGCAAACTGCTGCAATATTGTTTTGCGTACCCAATACTTCGATTAGGAATACATCTCCGAAGTTGAATAATTTTTTCCCTACGATAACAGTAATGTAAAAGGTTATTGGGATATAGAGTAAGTATCCGATGAGGTTAAGATTCAAAATTTTCCGAGGTTAATAATCAAATCGAATGTAACCAATAATTTTAATATTAGCCAATCAGTTTTATACATAACTCATCGTTTACACGAGCACTCGTGCCACTTTAGCTGTATGCCATCAATATAAAGATGATAGCACAAAAACGCTGTCAACAATCCCCAATTGGGTTAATAGCATGATGCTCATTCAATACCTGAACTACACATTTGCTACACTTTTACAAGAATAAAAGGGTTGTGAAAACGCTATTCTACGTTATTGAGAAAGCCATTGCTCCATTTCGGCTTGGTTCATTTCTGCTTGTCCGTAACGCCTGTATCTTAAAGTATCGTTTTCTAAAAAATAAAAAACAGGAAACTCCCCTCCCGTTATTTTCACAAAAGGATCATCCATCACTTGTATAATCGGAATGGTGGTTAACATGGACTCGCGCAAAAATGCTTCCTTCTTAGCAACAGTACCTGCCATAACAAACGTGATAGGCAATTGCGGGTTATTAGACTTTATTACTTGAGCTTTGGCAGCTGCAATGCGACAATACTTACAACCAAATGTTAAAAAACCTACAATTTGTTTCCCTCTCTTAAGCGCTTGTATCTCTTTCATATTCGAAGAGTCGGCAATAGAGAGAAGGTTTATTGGAAAGTTTTTAGAATCTTTATCTCTGAGTTGAAGGCTTGCATCGGTAACTTGGTTCACTGCAAAAATGGAACCCATGCCAACCAACATACCCAGTATATACAACACAACATGTATATTTAACCGTTGCCATTCATTGTATTTAATTACCCATAATGTAATTGCAATCAGGAGTACGTTTTTTAAAATTGCTTGAATTGGCGACATGATAAGCCAAGTTCCAAAACAGCCACAGTTTTCGGAATTGCCATCAACAAGGTAAAGCTTGGTTAGGTAAAAAGTGAATACAACGAGCAGTGCAAGCGCAGTGTATAAGGTCCATTTTAACCTGATACCAGCAATTAAAAAAATGCCCAACACAAGCTCTAATCCAATAAAGAGCCTGGAAGCAAATGGTGATAAAGACCAGTTAACAATATGTTGTTTAACCAGAAGCAACTCAAAATACTCAATAGGAAACAACTTGGAAACACTTGAAAAAATAAAAAGTATGCCTAAGCAAATGCGAACAGCCAATATAATATGGGTACGGTATCTTTTCATTGGAAGAAGTAATGGCATAAAAAAAGTCGCCAAAAATGACGACTCTTTTTGAATTCAAATAATTCTGATTAATCTAAAGTACATTTAGCTGCTGGGTCAACCAATTTACCGGTTGTTTCCAAAGCTTTACATGCATCTTCAGCATCACCTTTTTTCGCGTCTTTCAATTCACTTTTTGATTCAGCACCACTAATTTTACAAGTGCAAGTGTAGTCTTTTTTGCAAGACGTGAAAGTGATAGCAGCAGCAAATACAACTGCCAAGGCTAGGTTCATTTTTTTCATATGGTTATTTTTAAAATTACAATTACGAATCAAAACATAAAATATGTAAATAGCAAACTGAATTTTCAAAGAATTCACATTTTTACTTTTTACAGCTCAATTCTGTTTAGAATATATTACGTAACATTCACTTAATGTTTAACTACACGAAGTGATTTACCTACTCCATTTTTATTTTGGATTAGGACATTGTATACACCGTTTGCCATTGATGACATGTCAAATGCCAATTGATGTTTACCTGAGTGGTATACAAATGAAGGGATTAAAACAGTTGACTTTCCTGTGATATCGATTATCGAAATCTGCAAATTACTTCCGTTAACCAAATCAAAATCTAAATACAATGTATTGTTTTGGATAGGATTTGGATAAGCTAGCGCTTGTTCAATATTTGTAAACGGCTGATTGTTGACACTGGTTGTAACGTCAACCAAATAACTTGCAAATTCTGTTGAGCCAAAAGTGGATATAACTGTTGAATAACTAAATAAAGGAGCAACCATATTAACCCCAAAATAGTTATAGGTACGTGTAAATGTTTCTCCTCTTTGAAACAATTCGCCTTCAATAAAAAATGAATCAACAATTTCTTGCGTGGTATTTAAGCGCAAATAAGGTTCAGTTCCTCTTGGTGTTGTAATATCACCCCAAGCATCTGCTGCGCTAGTTACAGTGCCACTTCTTTTAACCAATGCTCCATTTACTTCATAACTCGCATTAAACGCATCCAAAATGCTATCTCCATAGGCAATTGGAAACTTTAAGAGCAATTGTGGATTCGAAAAATTCATGATATAACTTGGTGAGCCAACACCAATCAAGTTTACTTCTGTGTTGGTTTTAGTGTAGTAAGAATAACCTGAAACTCCTTGCAATGAGACAGCAGGTACTACTACGGTAGCGTTATTAAAAAGAGTTGCATATGGCGTTCCTACTGGAGATATGTAAACCAAAGGAGTTAAGCCTCCGGTTGGTGTTACGTTGCTATAATTAGCGGGCACATTGGCTCCACTGCTTGTGGGGAAAATAGGCACAGGATCGATATCTTGTGTGTTAGCAGAATCGCCTACATTGTAAGCAGAATTGGCGGTGAGTTGAATTTGCGCTGACGCAATACAGAATACACCAGTGAGTGTAAAAAGGGTAAGGTAAATTTTTTTCATGGGATGTTAATTTAAAGTCCAATAATATTGTTTTGGCCTTCAAAATACAATGAGTATATAATCTGTAGGTAAATGAATACGTAATTGGCAATTGAAAATAAGCAAGCCCTCTTTCTTCAAGCGCCCCTAGTACTCGGGATGCTGTCCGTGTGCCACACCTTCATAAATCAACTTCTCTTTCTTCACCAATACCAAAGTTCGATAAACTCAGTTTGCCATTTCCATATAACATGCGATATCCCTTTTTAATCAAGAGTTCACCAAATCATTTCAGTTTACACATGCACCGTCACGGCTTTTATTTTATTGGGATATTGTTGGCTTCTTACAATGAATAACACAGTTTTACTATGCCTTTCAACGTTTTACAATTGCTAACCCTTGTTAAATAACAATTTCTTAAAATATGACAATTGGGTTTGAAACAATGGAAAACATGCTATGTTGAACTTTCATAACTAAAACTTAAACAAACTATGAAAACAACATTATTAAACATCGTAAACATTCCGGTTGATGACCCAATCGCATTTACCTTTTTTACAGGCTACATGGCCATGTTGGCTGCTTCAGTTTTCTTTTTTGTGGAGCGAGGAAGTGTAGACGGCAAATGGAAATTATCACTTTTGGTTTCGGCTTTAATCACTGGAATTGCAGCTGTGCATTACTACTACATGCGCGATTACTATTTAAGTACCGGTCAAACCCCAACAGCGCTTCGTTACATTGACTGGACACTTACTGTTCCATTAATGTGTGTTGAGTTTTATCTACTCACAAAAGCTGCCGGTGCTAAAATTGATTTAATGTGGAAACTCATCATTGCTTCAGTATGGATGTTGGTTACTGGTTATATTGGAGAAGCGTTCACTGATGGTTCAACCAGCCATTCTTTCACTTGGGGTGCACTTTCAACCATCGGTTATGTGTATGTATTGTATACAGCTTGGTTAGGTGAGGTTGCCAAATTAGCTGAAAAATCAGGCGATCCAGTTGTAATCAAAGGTATTCGTTCATTGGCATGGTTTGTATTGGTTGGCTGGGCTATTTACCCAATTGGCTACATGTGTATGCCTGGTGGCTGGTTAAATACAGGTTTAGGATGGAGCTCATCAAACATCGACCTCTTTTACAATATTGCCGATGCAATTAACAAAATTGGCTTTGGTTTGGTAGTGTATGGAATTGCCATTGGCAGCAAAGCAAAAGCAGCATAATGACAAACGCATCGGTGGTAACTGATGAAATGCGCAGCAAGCCGTTTTATCAATTAACAGAAGAAATGTTTCAATGCGTAAGCAAACACAACTTCGATAGACTTGCACAAATATGTGATGATGATTTTGGAATAATTGACATCAACACTACTGGTGGATCAGAAATTATACGCGACCGAAAAGGTTGGGAAAACTGGTTCTCAGGTTTGTTTGTTAAACTATCCGAAATGAAAGCCGAAACCTGGTCGGAGATTACGCATTATGAAGCCGTAGAAACTGAAAACATGGGATATGGCGTAGTAGATTTTGACCAAATTTTTATTGCAGGTGACCAAAAATTGCGATTCAGTGTAATTGCAACCATCATCTGGAAAAAGGTAGATAATATTTGGAAAGAATCACGGTACCATAGTTCACTCATTAAAGTTGTACCTTTTGAATAGCTAAACGCCTCCAAACTTTGGAGGCGTTTTTTATTACAAATGGTGAGCAATTTTTAGTAAAAACACAAGGTTCAAACACGTTATTAGTATTTAATCACTATACTGATTAATCTGTCTTCTTCTTGAACATCAACCCGCTGTTTCATCTTAAATGAAGTTTGCGTTTGTCATATTGAGTTAACCTAAGTATAACAAACCTCGACAATCAGAATGGAAATGAAAAATTACAGACGCTAATGAGAAAATTAGTAGAGGAATATTGGCAATGTCTATATTTGCTTGTTCGCACACTAAAAGAAATAATTAGCTTACCCATACAACTCAAGTTGAATGAAATACCTAATCTTGGCAATTGCTTTTAGCTCCACCCTATTGTTACAGAGCTTTAAATCTCCTAAATACACTGTTGAGCTAACCATATCTAATCTCCGTAATTTTGATGGTGAAATTGGGATTGGGATTTATCAGAATGATGATGGATTCCAAAATGAACAATCATATATAAACAAGAAGTTTTCGAAAGCACAAACCAAAAATGGAAGGTTAACTGTGACTTTTACTATTGAAGCAGGCACTTATGGAATTGCATTGTTGGATGACGAAAACAAAAACAACAAAATGGACTACTCATTTATTGGTATTCCTAAAGAGGGCTTTGGGTTTTCCAACTATTACCATACTGGACTTACAAAACCTCATTTTAATCAATTTAAGTTTGAGGTAAAGCCGAACACAAAAAATACCGTTGAAGTTAAGGTAAGGTATATTTAGGACATTAGCTTCGTTTCACGCAAACAACCTGTTGCATAAGATACAACAACTCACACCATACTCTTTGTTCATTCAAGGCTTTTCAGTATCTTACACTCATGAAGAATCTATTGGTAATATGGACACTATTGTTTTGGCAATGGAGTTGGTCGCAACAATATCAACCCGATATTTTAAACGGATTTGAACAAACTTCACTTATTCAGCCAGGTGATTATGACGGCAAAGTTATAACCACCATTGTGCGTAAAACGCAAATTGGAAACACCAAAGCGGTGCTGTATGTGCATGGATTTAGCGATTACTTCTTTCAAGAGGAAATGGCTAACCAATTTATTCAAAACGGATTTGACTTTTATGCTATTGACCTACGAAAATATGGTCGTTCCCACTTACCTCACCAGCGCTTATTTGACGTTAGAAACATACATGAATATGATGCGGATGTAGATACTGCCTTAAAGTTAATAGCGCAAAAAGACTACAATAGAGTATTGTTAAGCGGCCATTCTACAGGTGGATTAATTGTAACATGTTATGCCAATACCCACCAAAACAGTTCGTTATTTGATGCCGTTTACCTCAACAGCCCTTTCCTCGATATGAACTTAAGTGGTTTTACCGAATCTGTGGTGGTTCCGTTCGGCTCATTTTTGGGAAAGATAATGCCACGAGCCAAAGCATCGGGAGGGTTAAGTCCTTATTATGGCTGGGCTATTCACAAGGCTTATTATGGCGAATGGACCTTTGATACCACATGGAAACCTATTACAGTACCTGCGGTTAATTTTGGCTGGACACGAGCCATTCATAAAGGGCATAAAGAAGTGCAAAAGGGAAACTGCGTTGATAAACCGACCTTAATACTGCGTTCAGACCATTCAACTTATGGCAAAAAGTGGAGTAATGACTTTAAAAGAGGTGATGCTGTTTTAGATGTACAAGATATTAAAACGTATGGAATGCGCTTAGGAAAGAATGTAACTGTATTAACCATAAATGATGCAATGCATGATATGGCGCTGTCAACACAACCAGCACGGGAACAATCTTATAAGGCTTTGTTTAATTGGTTGAACGAACAGTTTCGGTAATCAATCGATGTTTCGAACTTAAAAACATATTGGTACGTACAAACCCGTGAGTATTATAAACTTCTCTTATACCATTCAATTCAAATCGCCCTGTTTCTTGCGCACCCAATACTCGAAGCAATTTGTGTGCAGTTAAAATACAATATTAGTTTCAAGAGTGTATTCCTTTATCCACTATTTTAAGGTGCCTACCCCCTAAGATATATGTTTGCCGATAGCTGCTGTGCGAAACAAGTTTGAGTGCACGAAAGCAATCGCGAGGCTTTTATAACCTAAACCGCATTAACAAACCTAATGCTTGGGCGAGGTGCGTGTTAACCGCAATAGATAAAAACATTATCAAAACAAGGATAGGTTCGATTCTAACTGAGTTGGTGAGGTTGTGTATTGTTGTATCATAACAAACGTACACCCAGGATTTGGTTAAATAAATTAATGATATTCGATTAAAAAGAAGCAGAACCAATCAATAAATTCAGATTAAAACCGTTTGTAACTGCGTAAATCCTATTTAGAAAATCCATTCATTTTAGGAAAGTAAAATCTAATTTAGCCTCCAATTCCATAAAATTAAATATTGACAGTTGAATGGGCAAAAACAACTTTTTATTTTTCATTGCTTTTTTCTCAATAGTATGCATTACTTTCGGCTTTATCGAAAAGCTAAGCACACGTCCGCAATGCATGCACCAATGGGCTCAAGCAGATAGAGCAAGTATTGCAAGAAACTATGCAGACGAAGACATGAATTTTTTTCTTCCAAGGGTGCATAACTGTATGAATGAATCTGGTATTACTGGTGTAGAGTTTCCTATTATTCAGTATACAGTAGCAATCTTCTACAAATTGTTTGGATTTAATGAACTATGGTATCGGTTAACTATGCTTTTGTTGGTTGGAATGGGTGTATTGTTTGCTTTTAAAATTGCACTGTGCCTTTTGGGCGAGAACAAGTGGTTATCGCTCAGCATTGCATTGATATGGTATAGTTCTCCGGCACTCGTATTTTATACTCCTAATTTCATCCCTGATGCAGGAAGTCTAGGTTTATCACTCACAGCATGGTACTTCTTCTTTAGTTATCTTAAAACAGCCAAGCGTGCCAATATTGTACTTTTCTTCATCACACTTTCACTTTCTTCGTTAATCAAAATTACATCTTTCATAGGATCGATTACCATCATTACGATTTGTATTATTTCACTTTTTAAACCCAAGCTATTTAATTTAAAAAAGAATACGGCCATTAATATCGCTGTAACTACAATCGTAAGCATGATTGTTACCTGTATATGGTACATGTATGCGTCTTGGTTAAAAACAAAATACGGTTCAGAAGTATTTATGCTTAATCTTAATCCAATAGACAATTTAAGTCAATTACCTACCGACTTGTATTGGTTAATTTATTTATGGGGAAGCGATTATTACTCATATCCTACACTGCTTATTGGTATGTTAATGCTTTTGTTTTGTTTGAGCCAATATAAAAGCACCAATAAACTTTTGCTAACCATTACGCTTTTGTATGCAGTTGGAAGTTTCTTATTCATAATCTTAATGATGAAACAATTCGTAGTCCACGATTATTACGTCATCACACTCCTTCCCACGGCCTTTTTTTTGTTACTAACGTTTGTTGATGTTTTTTACAAAACACAAAACAACTTTGTAAAAAGATACCAAAAAGTATTAGCCATGGCACTGGTCATCATTACATTATCTAGTTTACTTTTTGCAAAAATTATTGTAAATAAAAGGTATGCTCACCAATTTGGCACCCTCTTTAAACCTGAGCAAATGGAAGGCATGGAAGCATATTTGAGAAGTATTGGTATAACAAGAAACGATAAAGTTGTATCAATGTACGATGTAAGTCCTAATGTTTCATTGTATTTGATGAATGTCAAAGGAATCACTTTTTCGCCTAAGATAATGAGCGATTCATTGATTGTGGCGAATCAATCAAAAAAAATGAACTATCTGATTACAACAGGTGATACTGTAAATGTTAATTACATCAGAAGTTCAACAAAGATTGGTGAGAAAAATGGGTTCATTATTTACAAGTTCAATAGTCCCTATTAAGATTCTAATACAGGAACCTACATGCAAATAGATTTTAAAAGCAAGTTATGCTAGGTAAACAGCTATTGGTCTTCAACCAAAAAGTATAATACGTTCATGGTGTAAACTCCAGGTTGCGCGTAAGCACCATTTCCATTTGTTGCTTCCAAATTTTGAGGTGTTACACCATTGGCATCAAATGCCATCGGGAAAACCGCAGGCAAGCCAGGAACAATGCGGTAATCAATTACGTAATAATAATCGCTAGAAATCCCTCCTGCAGATAGATAACTTCCTCCAAACACCCCATCATTTCCTGAACCAGTTGCACCTGCGTGACCAGCAATGTATTTATGTGATGTGGTGGGTGGCGCATTTGTATTTCCCGGATCTACATAAATACTGTTGGAACCTGAAGGACTTTGCACCGGTGGAAAAGCGGAGCTGTAATCGGCATATACGCCTGCGGCTGCCGTTGCATGATTATTAGGAGTTGATTGCCTTAATTCCAACGCACTTAAAGGAATACGATTGATTGCATTGGTTCCCGTATTTCCATACCCAAATTGCAAATCCCAAAACCCTGGACCAACGTTGCCAGTAGAAGTTCCTATTGCATATAAATCCCAATTAACAGTTGCGTTTACTTTAAGCACTGTTGCTCCGTACAAGGTTACGCCTGCGTAATAATCATTCACTTGATCAAACGCAAAGGTAATTTGGTTACTTGAGGTGGTATTCAGTTGCAAAACAGGCTGCATATCCATCGTGATGGTTACAGGCGACTCACCTTTTTGTTGTGCAAAGGTTACACATACTGTTAAAAATAATACAGAAAATAAGTAGCCTTTTTTGCTTCGGAAGAATTGTACAGTAGAGGTAATCATTCGTCTAAAGTATATTCACCAAAGCATATTTGCTGATAAATTATACAACTTGAAAATGATTTGGATAAATGAAAAGATAAGCGGATAAGAAGATGTCGCATTCGTTTCCGCGCGAAGGGCTATAGCCCTTCGCGCGGAAACTGCTACCCAATTTCAATAACCGAACTTAAGGTTACCATGTGCTGATTTAAAGCGGCAATCGATTTGCGGGCTTCTTGCAAATCGTCTTGCAATTGCTTAATCCGCTGCTCCCTCATTTTGATATCCTCTTCGTTTGAATCGCTCCCAATTTTTTGCTCATGGTAAGCAATCTTCACACGCAGTAATGCTTCAATTAAATCCAAAGCGTCAGCTTTCGAAAACGATCCCTGTAACAATTTGATAGGTTTCATAATATATGGTTTATTGCCCTTGCCCTAATGAATAAGCCGACTTTCCATTAAACGCATATAAATTCTCTGTTTTAACCACATCTATCTCTAACGCTTCCGAACTTTCTAATAATTTTACAATATGCGACTTGGTAATCGTTGAGCCAGCAGTTGGTTTAAACCTGCAACGCCAATGATCAGTGCAAAAGGTCTCTTCAAATCCATCAGGCCAAACCTTAATCCCTCTATTTGTAATCATGCTCAATGCCACACCGTTGCCGTCCAATTTTTTTACTTTAGCCGCCAATGCATTTGCGTCAGTTCCCGACCAATGCACAAATAAGTCAACACCCTCAAGTGTTTTAGCGGCTGGTGCTTTACGTTGGTATTTAGGCAATTGAAGTGCTTTGCCTTTAGCATATTGCACTGGTTTTAATTGGGTTGGCACTTGTCCCAAATGACTAATAACTGCCTCAGCAAATTCTTTTGTACCAACTTTTTGGGTACTCACCCCTTCTTTGTAAATATCATAAGTATGAATGCCTGATTCGATGGTTTTAAGCCAAGCGTTTTGAACTTTTTCTGCCACTGCCGTTTGCCCAATATGGTTGAGCATCATAATTGCACCTTGCAATAAACCAGACGGGTTGGCCATGTTTTGCCCCGCCCTGCGCGGAGCTGACCCATGAATGGCCTCAAACATTGCACACGTTTCACCAATATTGGCTGAGCCAGCTAAACCAACTGAACCTGCAATTTGCGCAGCAATATCCGACAGCACATCACCGTATAAGTTTGGCATCACAATTACATCAAATGCTTCTGGCGTATCAGCAAGTTTTGCTGCTCCAATATCAATAATCCAATGCTCATTTTCAATCTCTGGGTATTCAACAGCAATTTCGTCAAATACCTGGTGAAACAACCCATCTGTTTGTTTCATGATATTGTCTTTGGTAAAACAAGTCACTTTTTTACGTCCGTATTGCTTGGCATACTCAAATGCGTATCTAACAATTTTTTCGCAACCTGGTCTGCTAATTAACTTCAAGCATTGAATAACTTCATCCGTTTGCTGATGCTCAATACCTGCATACAAGTCTTCCTCATTCTCACGCACAATCACAACATCCATTACCGGATGCTTGGTGCTTACAAATGGGTGCAAGCTCATACAAGGGCGAACGTTTGAGTACAACCCCAAAAACTTACGGGTGGTTACGTTTAAACTTTTATAACCTCCTCCTTGTGGTGTGGTAATGGGCGCTTTTAAAAACACCTTGTTTTTACGAATCACATCCCACGACTCTTTGGCAATACCAGAAGTGTTTCCAGCTAAATAAACTTTTTCACCAACTTCTATTTCATCAATCTCTATCTCCGCTCCTGCAGCTTTTAAAATTGCAAGTGTGGCATCCATAATTTCGGGACCAATTCCGTCCCCTTTTGCTACCGTAATTCGTGTCATTGTTTTTAAGATTTAGGTTTTACAAATGAATAGAATAGAATCAATTTCCAGTATTGATATTTTCGATAGTGCGCTTTTTTTGCAACCTATATGATACATTCGCAACACTTAATCAATTAACAATTTAATAACCACGTTATCATGAAAAACCTAATCCTACTTTTAGTTGGAGTTTCTTTATGCGTAAATGCATTGGCCCAACGTCCTCAAACAACCCATTTTGCGAAAGCGAAAGCAAAAGCAAAAACCAAACAGTTCCAAAAATCTGGCGTACTGGTACCACAACTATACGTAAGTTGGAATTGGGACAGCCCAGTCGATAATTGGGAAACAGATGGTGACTCTACATTTAAAACCTACGATGCACTAGGTAATGCCCTCACCGAAATCTGGGTATCAAGCTCTCCATTTGGTTCTTTTAGATCCAAAACAGAATACACTTATGATAATAGAGGCCTTGAAACCCTATCGATAAGGTACAATTGGAATCAAGGAACAAGCACATGGCAAGAAGGTTCCAAAACAGAAACATACACAAGCCCTAACCAGGATAGCGTAGAATCAGTAAGTTATTTTAAGCAAAATGACAATTGGATAAGAAGTGGTGCTTACTTAACAGTTTACGAATACAACCAACAAAAGCTTTTATCAGAAAGGTCATTAGATTGGGTAGAACATTTAAACGCCTACAGAAACGTGTCACAAACCTTGTACACCTATGAAAACGATACATTAAAAACTGCCACCTACCAAAGCTGGGATACATTAGAAAATGTTTTTATAAACGAAGAAAAATACTTTGATTTTGAATGGTATTTATGGAATGGCGACCTTCAAACATCTTTAATCAGTGAACTTAAAGGCAGTGAATGGGATGGTGATACATGGGTGCTTTCTTTAAGAAACATAAGCTCATACGACACAAAAGGAGAACTTATTGAAGACGTATATGAAGCTTACTTGGATTCAGCTTGGGTTATCGAAGACGCAAGCAAATACCTTATTACCTACAACCAAGACGATGTAAAAATTGAAGACATCGAACAAGTATACAATGAAGGTGTGTACGAAAACAATTACAAAACAGCATACAGTAATTTCACTCTGGTTAACAGCTTAAAACAAGCATCGTCTAATTCAATGATTGATGTAGCCGTTTTTCCAAACCCTGCGTCATCGTCAATAGAATTGACTCATTCAACAGTTGGTGCATTTGATTTTAACCTGTATTCTATAATGGGTAAACTTGTATTCTCGAGTCATTCAGAAAACAAACAAATTCAACTCGATAGATCAGCATTATCAGCCGGAATGTACACTTACCAAATAAGGTATGCCAATGGCCAGATTGGATACGGCAAACTCCATTTAGAATAAGTGTTGGTTAACCGATTGGATATTAACCTTTACCTTAAACTTCGTTCAATAGCCTACATATGCCAATGATAAAAACATCATTGGCATATGTTTGTAAACATGAACCAATCACTCCCAGGATTACCTGTTTATTCGCTGCTTATTGTTTTTTTCGCGCTTATTGCAACCTATTATTTTTTAAACCAACCTGTTTTTGGTAAAAATCCAACGGGTGAAAGACTTGAACGAATTAAAAAATCGCCAAACTACCACGATGGCAAATTTCACAACCAGAGTCCTACAGAAGTAATGCGCCCTGATGTTTCATATTGGGAACTCACTAAAGCCTATTTTAATAAACCAACCGATATTGAACCTGCAGCAGCACTGCCTCATATCGAAACCAATTTGAATCAACTGCATGATTCTTTGCCCACACTAGTTTGGTTTGGCCATTCTTCTTATTTGATTAAACACCAAGGTAAAACCATTTTAGTCGACCCTGTTTTTAGTGGATATGCTGCTCCTTTTTCATTTATGGTAAATGCCTTTAAAGGAAGTAATACTTATGGTGTTGACCAAATGCCTGCCATTGATGTTTGCATTATTACCCACAACCATTACGATCACCTTGATAAAAATACCATTCAAAAACTTAAGCACAAAGTGCACACTTTTGTAACTCCGCTTGGTGTTGGTGCTGACTTGGAATCATGGGGCGTTAATTCAGCTTCCATTATCGAATTGGATTGGTGGGAAACAACAACATTGCCTTTTGCGTTATCCGTTACAGCTGCACCTGCTCGTCATTTTTCTGGACGTGGATTTGTAAGGGCCAAAACACTTTGGGCATCATATGTTTTACAATGGCAAGGGCTAACAATATATGCTGGTGGAGACAGTGGTTATGATTCCCATTTTAAAGAAATAGGAAAACGATTTGGGCAATTTGATTTAGCAATTTTAGAGTGCGGACAATACGGCAAAGATTGGCCACTAATTCACATGACACCTGAACAAGTGTACACTGCAGCAACTGACTTAAACGCGCGCGTACTGCTTCCCGTTCATTGGGCGAAATTTGCCTTATCTATGCATTCGTGGAAAGAACCCATTACACGGCTTATGGCAGTCGCTGACCCCAAAACACTATCTGTTACAACTCCCTTAATTGGGGAAGAGGTTCATATAAACGGCAATTGGCCAAAACAACGTTGGTGGGAAGATGCCCGTTAAGCCTTGGTTGAAACCTTCAATTTTTGTCCGGTCTGGATACGGTTCGACCTTAAGCGATTCCATTTTTTTAGCTCCGCTACAGATACGCCATGTTTATTCGCAATAGCCCCCAAATGATCTCCTTTCCGCACGGTATAGGTTAGTTGTGAAGGTGAAGAGGGTTTCGGATTTAGCGTGGGAAGTGGCGCTGGGGCAACGGCTAAATAGGCTGTTTCTGACTGACTATTATTGCCTTTATTCGCCAATTGTTGGGTAAATTGCATCGAATGGTTGTAAGGAACTGTAAGCACAATAGGCTGGTTGGTAAATGGAATAACACCGTGGCGCAATGAGGGATTGAGTTGTTTGAGCGTTTCAATATCAACACCACTTAGGTTTGCAACCTGTGTCAATGATAATGAATTATCTACCAAAATTGTATCTGTTAAACCATATACTGTTACCTCTTCAGATGGGTACAGATTGTGTTCTGACGCATAATTCATCATGTAAGTGGCTGCAATAAATGCGGGCACATAACCTCTGGTTTCGCGTGGCAAATATTGTTGGATAGCCCAAAAATTCTTAACACCTCCAGCCTTACGTATTGCTTTATTTACATTACCTGGCCCACAATTGTACGAGGCAATCACCAATAACCAATCACCATAAATCCGATACGAATTGCGAAGGTATTTGATGGCCGCATCAGTTGATTTTTGAACATCTCTCCGTTCGTCATAAGCAGCGGTTGTTTTTAACCCGTACATTCTGCCCGTTGGAGCCATAAACTGCCACATACCGGCTGCCCCAACAGGAGAAGTGGCCGCTGGGTTTAAAGCTGATTCAATTACGGCTAGGTACTTTAGCTCCATTGGCATTTTTTCGCGATCGAGCGCTTGTTCAAATTGAGGGAAATAATATGCAGACCAGGCCAGTATTTTAGAAGACAGCTTGCGTCTACGAATGGTATACAAATCAATATAAGGCCTCACATATTCATTGTACTCAAGCGGGATCTCCGATTCGAGTAGCGACAACCTGTATGCGTACACCGAGTCTGCATAAATAGGAATATCTTCTAAATCAAATCCATAAATATTCAAATCACCTTGTGGTATTTGTGGACTTACCTTTGCAGCAAGCCTAACCGTATGGCTATCGATTGCCGACATTACCTCTAAATCAGCTGGGATTAATACCCTTTGCCCAAATGCCGGGTGTGCAGATACACACAACAAACAGCACATAGTTGCAATGGTTAATAGTTTTAAATAGCGTTTATGGTTATACAATCGCATATTGGATAAGGGACAAAAGTATAAGAATTTTACCTATTAATCCAAATGGGCTATTCAAAATCAAGACGTTTGTTGTAAATAGTGGTTAGTTATTTAGCCATAAAACCATTTACACAAATCAAATGTTAATAATAACCTAATTACGGGCATACGGAGCCAAATCAGGCTGGGCAACCATCCCTGCTTGCCATTTCAACAAGCCAGCTTGCGCAATCATGGCTGCGTTATCGGTGCAATAAGCGAAGTCTGGAACAAAAACCTCCCAACCGCGTTGCTTACCATTTTCATGTAACGCGGCCCTTAAAGCAGAGTTAGCAGATACTCCTCCCGCAAGAGCAACCCGTTGAATTCCTGTTTGTTCCACAGCTTTCGTAAGTTTATCCATTAAATGCGCAACAATGGTATGCTGAATTGATGCACAAATATGAACAAGCTCGCGCTCTATAAAAGCTGAGTCTTGGCGTTGTTGTTTTTCTAAAAAATACAGTATAGATGTTTTAATCCCGCTGAAACTATAGTCGAGCTCAGGAATGGTTGGCTTGGGAAATGCAAACGCCTTTGGATTGCCTGATTGAGCATATTTATCTACCAAAGGCCCACCAGGATAAGGCAAGTTTAACAATTTTGCAGCCTTATCAAAGGCTTCTCCTGCAGCATCATCAATGGTTTGTCCGATTACTTCCGATTTGAAGTAATCATGCATCACTGTGATTAGGGTATGGCCGCCTGAAACGGTAAGGCAAATGAATGGAAAGGCCGGCTTTGGTTCGTCAATAAAATGTGCCAATATATGCGCTTGCATATGGTTTACCTCAATAACTGGAATACCCAATGCCATTGCAAATGATTTTGCAAAAGACACACCTACCATCAAGGAACCAATTAAACCAGGTCCTGCGGTTGTGGCAATGGCATTGAGTTGTTGGGCATTGATACCAGCCTCTTTTAAAGCGCGGTCTACTACAGGTACGATGTGTTGCTGATGAGCCCTTGAGGCCAACTCTGGAACCACTCCACCGTACAACTCATGCACATTCTGACCCGCAACAATATTACTCTTGATTTGGCCATCAATCATCACTGCTGCTGCAGTATCATCGCACGATGATTCAATTGCTAAAAGATGAACAGCTCCCATATTGATTGGCACACTCCTTGTAATTCGAGGCAAATGTCGCGAATACAGTTTATATTTGAAATCTGCCTGTGCTAAAAAAATCAATTAAATACACATTTTATGGTTTACTGGGGCTCCTTGTGTCCTCTGTATTGCTTGTATTTATTTTGTTTAACAGCACACCTTTTCAACGTTGGCTTACTGGTTACGTGACCAATTACTTAAGCACCGCTTTTAAAACGGAAATTCGCATTGGCAGTATTCAATATTACCCATTTACTGGCTTTGAACTAAACAAAATTTATTGGGGCGACCAAAAAAAGGATACCCTCTTTTATGTAGAACAGTTGAAGTTTAATTTTGGAGGGTTTAACCAGCGCCAACAAAAGCTCACTTTAAACGATGTGAAAGTTGAAGGTGGTTATTGTAAAATGATTACATACCCGGACAGTACCTTTAATATTGATGTTTTATTTAATATTCTAGATCCAGCAGATACACTTCCTTCAACAGACACAAACCATTTTAAATTGTATTTTAACAGGATTGCTTGCAACAATTCTCGCTTTAGGCTAATTGATTCAACTGAGGTTTTTGAACCTGAAGGTTTTGATGGTTTTAATGAAGACTTTTTTAATGTCAACTTACTCGCTAAGCATTTCTGGATTATCAACGATTCGTTGCATTTTGAACTCAAACGACTTTCTGCAAAAGAACGCAGTGGATTTACCATAAACGATATTAAAAGCACGGCATCCATCAGTTCTACAGGTATGTTGTTTGATAGCTTATTGGTTTTAACACCCTACAGCCAACTTAAAAACAGCTTTTACATAAGTTATCCCACATGGGATGATTTGGCTGACTATATAAGCAAAGCACATATGTATGCTGATTTGAAAGAAGCGAAATTGGGCATGCAAGACATCGTATATTTTGCACCCTTTTTAAAAGGAGCAACCCAACAATTTACCATCACAGGAAAAGGAAACGGAACAACAGATAATATTCGCTTTAAAGACATTGCAGTTCAATTTGGATCGAGTTTATTCAAAGGATCTGGCTCTATTAAAGGACTTCCGGAAACAGCTGAAACGTTTTTAGACATTAGGGCCAATAAAGTTGTAACCAACCGCGTTGACCTTGAACGTATTTTACTACTCGATTTACCAGTTGAAATGAATACCCTTGGTGATATGCAGTTTGCGGGTGCCCTAACAGGATTTTACAACGACTTTGTTGCCTACGGTGCATTTGAAACTGCTCTCGGAAAGGTAAAGTCGGATATCAACATGAAACTGGGCGACTCAACTACTTTACCCTCCTACTCTGGCAATATCAACTTAATTGATTTTTGGATGGGAGGATTGGTGAACAGCAAAACGATTGGCCGCACATCACTAACAGCCTCAATTAATGGAAAAGGGTTTTCATTAAACGATTTGGAAAGTGCCGTTGATGGTAAAATTAACTATTGGGTGATTAATAATTACCCGTATCACAATATTGAACTTAAAGGAAACATCATTCACAAAATGTTTACAGGAAACTTGGATATGCTGGACCCTAATGCAGAATTGCATTTTGCCGGAACAGTTGATCTTAACCAACAAATTCCCCTTTATAAATTCAAAGCCAATCTCGCTTATGCTGATTTAAAAGCATTGCAACTCGACACTGCTCATTTGGTTCTAAGCACGCAAGTGGATATTGATTTTGCCATTAAAGATCTGGATGAAAACAAAGGGCAAATTAAACTTGACAATACGTTATGCATACGCAATGGCGTAGATTATCCAATAAACGCTGTGGTGCTTAAATCTTCGCAACAAGGAAACCAAAGAACCTTAAACCTTGCCTCTGACTTTGGGAACGCAAATGTAAATGGCACTTTCTCAATCGCTCAGTTACCCTCAGCCTTTACCCAATTAGCGCATACTTTGTTTCCCAACTTTGTGGCTGCGCCCAAAAGCAATATCCCAACGCAAGTATTAACACTATCATTTATCATTGAGGATAGCAAACTTTTGTATGATATTGGTTTTTTACCTTTTTATGCCCAAGGATCCAATGGTAAAATCTCTTTTAACACTGGCGACTCAGGCATTTCAGTAAGTGCCAACTTGGAACAATTTGTGTATGAAAAATATGGGTTTCAAGAAGTAGCAATCAAACAACAACTCGAAAAATCAAATGGCGGTGCTGTGGTTACTTGCGAAACTTTTTTGGTAAATGATACCGCAAAACTCAAAACAATTGAACTCATTCAAGCATACCAACAAAACAATATCCAAACCCAATTCTCAATTAAAGACACCAATAGCTTGGCTTGGGGCTATATTTCATTAAACAGTTTGTTTGAATCTAACCGGATTGCAAATGACTTCGACTCTACAAGTATCCATTATAAACAGAAAGCATTTAGCATACAACCACATGCTTTAATTGAGTATGTACAAACAACAAAAAAATGGGAAATTGAGAATGTGACGTTGTATCACTTAAAAGAAAAGTTAACAATAAATGGTTTTTACAGTGTAACAGATGGAGTAAATATAAAGGCTGAAGCAAGCCAATTTCAACTTTCAATTGTAAATACGGTTTTAAGCGATTTAAAAACAAAAATAGATGGCAATGTAAATGGATCAATCACTATTAAAACCAGCGGAAAAAACACATACCTAAACTCCTATTTAACCTTAGGTACGTTAACTATCGATAATGACACCATTGGTAACTTTAGTTTCACCTCCAATTATGATGAAACACAACAGCGAATTTTAGTATACGCAAAATCTACGCTGGGCAAACTCAAGGAACTTGAATGTGGAGGTTATATAGATTTAAGCTCAAGTCCTTACCCAGTTAACCTTTCGGTATACTTTGCCGAGTCTGATTTAAAAAGTTTTCAGGCATTTGTAAAAGATGAACTCACTATTTATTACGGTAAAGTATCGGCTAAATGCAAGATTACGGGTAACGTGAACGACTTAGAGGTAAACGGAAATTTGAATTTAATGCAAGTTTTGGCTCGAGTAGAGTATTTAAAAACCACCTACGGGTTCAATAGCAAAATCACCTTCGATCAGAATACAGCAACGTTGCAACCATTTAAACTAACAGATGTAAATGGCAAACAGGCCTTGGTACAAGGTAATATTACACACCAATCTTTATCAGATATTAAACTTAATATTCAACTTACGGAATTAAATGGTTTCCAAGTTTTAAACACAACTTCACGTGATAACTCATTGTACTACGGTACCGCTTATGCTTCGGGGCAACTGGCTATTAAAGGCTCCACAAGCAACCTTGTACTCGATGCTGTTCTAAAGAGTGCAAAAGGCACCAAATTTAGTATCCCATTATCGGATAGTGATGATCCTGATGGTGATCAATTGTTAAACTTTGTAAACAAAGATACCCTCGAAAAATCGATTGATATAAAAGGTAAATCATCTTTAATTGGGTTCAGCATGAACATGCTGGTTACCATTACACCCGATGCCGATATAGAACTTGTTTTTAGTGAAGCCAAGGACGATAAAATTAAAGGAAATGGACGCGGTACATTAAAAATGGAACTAAATAAAAATGGGACTTTTAGCATGTTTGGGGATCTCAATATTGATGATGGAGAATACCGATTTACAGCAGTAGATATTTTTACACGCAAATTTATATTACGCAAAGGCAGCACCATTTCATGGACAGGTGACCCACTGCAAGCCCGCATGAACATTCAAGGTGTATACCGAGTGCGAAACACCTCGGTAGCAGATATTCTAACCTCAGTTACGCCAGCTGAGTTGGAACAAGCGAGGTTACAACGCACGCCAGTTGATTGTATTTTGAACCTAACTGGTAACTTGTTAAATCCGACAATTGATTTTGACTTAAACTTTCCAGATGCAAGCAGCAATATAGGGTCTAACAATTTTAGGGCACTCGAAAACAGCGTTCGTAGACTCAGAAGCGAGCCCGAATTAATGCAAGAACAAGTGGTAAGCTTATTGCTTTTTGGCAAATTTTCGCCTCAAAATATTGCTCAATCTGCCAATGCCCAAGGATTTAACAATAGCCTTAATAACAGTTTAAGTGAACTTATTTCTGCCCAAGCCGGAAATATTATTTCGCGAATCATACCCGGTTTTGATGTAAGTGCCGATTTTCAAACGGGAAGTGCAAGCAGCAGATCGCAAGCGGTAATCACAGCTTCTAAACGATTTTTCAATGAGCGACTCGAAATAAAAGGAAGTTTTGATGCCATGGATGCCGCCAGCAATAATAATATCATGGGGCAGTATTCGCTCACCAACGATGGTAGTATCAAAATTAGAGGCTATAACAGAACGTCCAATACCAATCCTATTTACAATAAAAACATTACAACGCAAGGAGTTGGTTTGTACTACCGTAAGGAGTTTGATCGATTTGTTGATATTTTTCAAAAAACCAAAACAGAAATTCCATTACCGGCTAATAATTCGAATTGATTTTGTACTTTCGATTTTTAAACAAACACCTAAAAATGACGAACCAGATAGGGATCCCATCAGTAGACTTAGCTGATTTTTTATCGGGAGATTCAATCCGCAAACAACAATTTGTTACACAATTAGGCAACGCGTACGAGGAAGTAGGGTTTGTTGCAGTAAAAAACCACACCTTAACCGATGACCTTTCCACTCAATTATACGAACAAGTGCAGGCCTTTTTTACGCTGCCAGAAGAAGTAAAGAAAAAATATGAAATACCTGGCCTTGCTGGGCAACGCGGATATACTTCATTTGGGAAAGAGCATGCCAAAGGAAGAAGCGAAGGCGATTTGAAAGAGTTTTGGCATTTCGGCCAATATGTGTCGGCCGATGACCCTATTGCAAAAGAGTATCCTGCTAATATTGATGTAACCGAGCTACCTCATTTTGCAGGTGTTGGCAAGCAAGTATACCAAACATTGGAACAAACAGGAAAATATATGCTCAGGGCAATTGCCTTGTATTTAGAATTAGATGAATTGTACTTTGATGCCAACATACACCACGGAAACAGCATTTTACGCCCAATCCATTATCCTCCCATCACACATGAACCTAAAAGTGCAGTAAGAGCTGCTGAACATGAAGACATTAACTTGATTACCCTCTTAATGGGTGCTTCAGCTGATGGTCTTCAGGTGCTAAACAAGCAAGGCGAATGGATTTCGGTAACTGCCCTACCCGACCAATTGGTTGTAAATGTTGGCGACATGCTGCAACGCCTAACCAATAATAAACTAAAATCCACCACGCATCGGGTTGTAAATCCTCCCAAGGAAAAATGGGGAACATCGCGTTATTCAATTCCTTTTTTCCTTCATCCACGTAGTGAAATGCGCCTCGATTGTTTGCCTAATTGCATCACAACTAGCAATCCAATAAAGTATGCTCCAATTAGTGCTGGCGAATACCTAAATGAACGATTAGCCGAGATTGGTTTGAAAAAATAATCCATTTCTTTACCGCCCATCACAATTTGAAGCAACCTTTTACCCAACCTACTATCTTTATTATATGAAAAAAACGCGTTCAATTTTAGTTGCCATTTTAGCAATGCAAACTGTTGTTGCTTTGGCCCAACGTTTACCTGCCGCTCGCACAGCTACAGAGTGGGAACAAACACTCCGCAATGGTAGACAGCAACAATCGCAATTTGGAAAAACAACCAACCCAATTCCTGGGCCAATTAGATATCCGGGTGAGTTTGAAGAATCGCAAGCGGTATGTATTTCTTGGTCGGGCGATTATGACAACTTTGGTAATATGGTTGGTGTAGACACCACTAGTGAATTTGGTTGGGTTTCGGCTCAACTCACAAAATACATTTCGGATGAGTTACCCGTTTGGATACGCATTCCGAAAGCGGCCGATAGCATCGCCATTCTCGCCAAAATGAATTCGCTGGGATGGCCACTTACGCAAAACTACCGTTTTTTCGTTACATCAGGTGACGATTGGTGGATGCGTGATTACGGTCCAAATGGTGTGTATTGGGGAACGCAAGATAGCCTCGCATTTATTGATTTTAAATACTATGATGGCCGTGATTTGGACAACTTGTTCCCGCAAACAGTTGCCAATTTCTTAAACATCCGAAACTTTCCAACCCAGCTCAATGCCGAAGGTGGTAATTTTATGAGCGATGGTTTTGGTAAAGTATTTTTTAGTGATGTGCTAACAGACGCAAATGAACAAATACTTGGATGGGATAGCACTGCCACCATGGATACCGTAACAGCGCTTTTTGGCGGTACACAAAACATCATTTTAAAAGCCTTAGAGTGTGATGGCGGAACTGGGCATATTGATTTATATACGAAACTTGCCGATGAACAAACATTGTTTGTAATGGAGTATCCAAATGTAGTAACTGCCCAAGACAGGCGGATTATTGAAGACAATTACCAATACATGACCACTTTGCGAACTACTTATAACAGACCATTTAGAATTATCCGTTTCCCAATGCCAACCAGCGATAATGGAACGTATACCCGTAGATCTTGTTTCCAGATTAACAATGATGCACGCACTTTTTTAAATGGGATAACATTGAATAAAACGTTTATCTACCCCTCTTACTCTGATTCAATTGATGGAAACAAGAACCAAACAATTGAGGCCACCCAACGTTTCGAAAAATACATGTCGGGTTATAAAGTAATTCCAATTGACGCAAGAGCAGTATCGCCCGGTGGAGGTTCTATTCATTGCATTACAATGCAAATTCCAGCGTCAAACCCAGTATTAATTTGGCATCCGTCTATTGATGGTTACCAAGCCATTCAACCTTCTTACCGCATAGAAGCACGCATCACCAATGCAAGTGGCATTGCGGTTGCACAATGTAAATGGAAATTGAGAGGCTCAACCATGTGGAATACGGTTAATTTAACTGCAGGTGCAAACAATCTTTTCACAGCTGATATTGTCCCTGGCAATTTAACTGAAACCGATACCATTGACTACTACATTACTGCTACCACACAAAATGGCAAAACAGTAACAAAACCTATTACAGCTCCACAAGGATATTATACCATGCAGTTCAAAGGTTATCCAACCAATGTGAATGAACTGGTACAAGCCAAAAATCACCTATTTGGAGCATATCCAAATCCAGCTAACCAAAGCATTACCATTCCAGTACAAGTACTCAATGCGAGCCAAATTACCTGGGTCATATCAGATATCACCGGAAAAGAAATCATGCGCAAATCAGCATCGGTTTCTGCAGGCTTACACCACGAAACATTTTCGGTACAAGGCCTTAATGCTGGCGTTTACTTATACACGGTTATGGTAAATGGAGCGCTACTCGATACCCGTAAATGCATTGTTCAACCATAACATACGATTTCTTATTCATGCATAAACTGTATTTATCTACTGCTATTGCCATTGTTAGTTTCACAACAGCATGCGCCAGCGACACAACGCAGGTAAAACTTAAGCCATTACAGCCCGAAGAACATCATCAAATTGCTTTTCAAACAAGCCTACAATTTGTAGCCAGCTACCATTACGCCAAACCCACAATTAATGATAGTTTTTCAACCAGGGCTTTTGATGAATACATCCAAAACCTTGACCCTTCAAGGGTGTATTTTTTAGACAGTGATTTGCGCAATTTTGAACAATACCGTTACCAAATCGATGATTATGTTTTTAATGGAAATGTGGAACCTGCATTTACCATTTTTAATACGTACCAACAACGGTTGAATGACCGTATCCAATACAGTTTAGCATACTTAAACAAAGGAATCGCGTTTAACCGAACCGACTCCTTTCAAGTAGACCGAGAGCGTGCTCAATGGTGTAGAAACGTAAATGAATTAAATGCACTTTGGGAGCAAAAGCTAACCTACGAATGCCTTTTGTTAAAGGTAAATGGTAAAGATACCAATAGCACTGAAACCATTAAAAAGCGCTACCTCAACTTGCTAAAATTTGCTGGTAAAACCAAAAGCGAAGATGTGTTTCAACTATACATGAATGCCATTTTAGAAACAACAGATCCTCATACCAACTATTTTTCACCACGCACAGCCGAAGACTTTAACCAAAGCATGAGCCTTTCATTAGAAGGAATTGGTGCTCAATTGCAAACAGAAAATGAATACACAAAAATTAGGGAAATAATCAAAGGTGGACCTGCTGATAAAAGTAAAAAATTGTTTGCAGGTGATAAAATTATTGGGGTTGCGCAAGGTAAAGACAGCGATGTAGTGAATGTAGTAGACTGGCGCATTGATGATGTAGTGAGTTTAATCAGAGGTAAAAAAGGCACTTCGGTGCGGCTGCAAATTATTCCGGCAAGCGAACCCAACACCACTAAGTATATTGATTTGGTGAGAGATAAAATTATGCTCGAAGACCAGTCGGCAAAAAGTGCTGTTAAAACAATTGATGTTGATGGTAAAAAAGTAACCTTGGGCGTCATTACACTTCCTACGTTTTACATCGACTTTGCAGCGCAACAAAGAGGGGACCGAAACTACAAAAGCACTACACGTGATGTAAAAAAACTGATTGAAGAACTTAAATCAAGCAAAGTGGATGGGATTGTAATCGATTTACGAAACAATGGTGGCGGATCATTGCAAGAAGCAATTGAACTAACAGGATTGTTTATGTCAACGGGACCTGTTGTACAAGTTCGCAATGCCGATGGAACTGTGAGTGTAAAAAATGATTATGATAAAGATATATTTTACAATGGTCCTTTAACCGTATTGGTCAATCGCTTTAGCGCTTCTGCATCCGAGATATTCGCTGCGGCCATTCAAGATTATGGGCGTGGTGTGGTTCTTGGAGAGCGTACATTTGGAAAAGGAACTGTTCAAAACATGGTTGACTTGAATGAATTTATCCAATACAACGGCAAAAAATTGGGCCAGGTAAAACTAACCATTGCTAAGTTCTACCGCATAACAGGAGGCAGTACACAACACAAAGGAGTAACTCCTGATATTGAATTCCCAAGCATTTATGCTGCAGATAAATTTGGTGAAGATGCGAGTAAATATGCCCTCCCTTGGGATTCTATTCCATCGGCTACCTATGCAACCAGCCTTAATGTTTCGAGCAATTTACTAAACCAACTTAAAGTGAAACACAAGCAACGTATGCAAGCTAGCGCAGAGTATGGCTATTTGCTTGAAGATATTGCTTTGTTTGAAAAAGCAGATAACGAACAGTATGTTACGTTAAATGAAGGCAAACTGCAAACAGAAACCAACCAAGAAGCGGATGCGAAAAAAGCTCGTGAACAGCAACGGAAAAAAAACAACAAAGAAGGTGTTGACTTAATTTTGGAAGAGAGCGCTTGGGTTATCAGGCAACTCAATTAATAGAACGTGTAAACAATTAACCTGGCATACGGCCAATATACTTGTCCATTTCCTTTATTTGTTTCACCACTTGTTCGGTTTTAGGCTTAAGGGCTTTTGCTTTCGAAAAGTACATTTTAGCTGCTTTGTTTTCCCTGCGGTTTAAGTAAATCTGAACCATGGCTAAGTATGCCATTGCTTCACTTTCTTTATCAGGTAAACCTGAACGTATTGCCGCTTTTACTAACTTCTCCCCTTCTTTAAAATCGCTGCGTTGGAGCGCCATCATGCCTAACTGCAAACGGGTAGCTCCTTCTGTATCATTTAAACTACTCGATAATGAGGCACTTTTTTTTAGGTTCGCTTCAGCCGAAGTAAAATCCTGACGCGCCATGTCCATATTTCCCTTTAGGGTATAATAACTGCTTCTTATTGGCTTAATTAATAATCCCGGAAACCAAATTGAATCAATTATTTTTTGCACCTCTTCAATATTACCTTCTTCCATGGGCTTTTGCACCAAGCGCAAAGGGCCAATGATAAAGTGAGAAAGCAAGGCAATAAAGGCTACAGTGTAGCAAATTACTGCCGTCCAAATATCAACAGTATACTGGGCAACAACTCCCAACACAATTAAAGCCAATCCTAACCAAAAGCGGTACTTGATAAGCAGGTTGTAAAACTTCATGAATTTACATTTAAAATTACCAACAAAACAGCCCGGCTTTAAGCATAAAGTCGGGCTGCGGTTATATCAATACTATTCGAATTAATCTTCGATGATTACAATTTTGTCTACGTTTGGCGACTTAACGTTCACCAACTTGGTATTGAGCTTAATGGCTTGTTTGCGATCCATTGAAGCATTTTTATTTCTTCTGTCTTTTCTTTTTAAACGTGTAAATGCCATGACTTATCAATTTTTAAGGGCAGCGAAAATAGGTATTATATTGATTTATGCAAAACATTTTGATTAATAACCCAAAATTTTCATCATGGATTCAGCATTTTGTTCTTCTGCAAAAACCTGGTAATCAAAACTTCCATCAGCATTTTGGTCAATTACAATATGCTTTGGAGCAGGTACCAAACAATGTTGAATTCCGCCATAACCACCCAATGACTCTTGGTAAGCACCAGTATGGAAAAAGCCCATGTACAATGGTTCTGTGTCTTGCAGTTTTGGCATAAATACTTGGTTGGTATGGGTATCAGAATTATAAAAATCTTGGCTATCGCAGGTTAATCCTCCTAAATTAATGCGCTGAAATTCTTTGTCCCATTGATTAATGGCCAATAAAATAAATTTCTGACCTATTCCCCACGTATCTGGCAATGTGGTGATAAAAGAACTGTCAATCATGTACCAAAACTCCTTATCATTTTGCTGTTTTTGACCAATGATTGAATACAAACTGCCTCCGCTCTCACCTACAGTAAATGAACCAAACTCCGTAAAAATATTAGGCTCTGGAACACCTCTCGAATCACAAATGGTTTTAATATAATACACAATTTGATCAATCATGTACGGGTAATCATGCTCAACTCCCAACGAAGTATAAATTGGCATTCCCCCTCCTATATCCAAGGTATCAAGATCAGGACATACCTCTTTCAAATCGCAATACACATTCACCAATCGGGTAAGTTCACTCCAATAATAGGTTGTGTCCTTAATCCCTGAATTCACAAAAAAGTGAACCATTTTTAGTTTAAACAACGGGTTGTTTTGAATTTGCTGAAGGTAAAAGTCCTTCACCGTTTTGCTGCTCATTCCCAGCCTTGAAGTGTAAACTAAAAAACCTGGCTCCTCTTCGGTGGCAATACGGATTCCTAGTTTAATTGGCTGTGAAGCATGGCGCTTGATTACATCCAATTCTTCTGGATTATCGAGTACACAAAACAAGTTTTCAAATCCATCAGCAACCATCTGATTCATGTTCCGTGCATAAGCATCGGTTTTGTACCCATTGCAAATAATGTACTTAGATTTTGGAAACTTTCCCTTTTGGTGCATGCGCTGCAGCAAATCCAAATCAAAAGCAGATGAAGTTTCGATGTCGGCATCCTCTTTCAGCACTGCATCCAACACGAATGAGAAATGCGAACTTTTGGTGCAATAGCAATAGTAATAACTTCCTTTATAACCATAACGCTCAATGGCCTGGTTAAACAATGTGCGTGATTTGTTTATTTGCGAACCGATTTTAGGAAGATAGGTGAATTTTAAAGGCGTCCCAAATTGCTTAATCAGGGCCATTAAATCAACATCATGAAAATACAATTGATTGTTTCGAACTTCAAAACCATGCCTTGGAAAATAAAAGGTTTGGTTAATTAAATCGATGTACTTGTTTTTAACCGGTAACGACACGTATTGCTTGAGCTAAATGATGAAAACTAAAAAAGTAAAAAGAGTTGCAATGTTAGGAAAACTCTGTTAAGTAATCATCAATTTTTTTTAAGCCTCCCAAATCGCCAAAGTGATATGCAAATGCATAAAAGTTGTGTTATGGCAAATATTTACAAACAGCTATATTTGCGGCTCATATCTGCGTTCAATGCTCGAATTATTTTTAAAACCTGAAGCCTGGCTATCACTTATCACCCTAACTGTAATGGAAATTGTTCTGGGAATTGATAATGTGATTTTTATTTCACTCGTAACCAATAAACTTCCCAAATCTGACCAACAGAAAGCACGCAGACTTGGAATTTTCCTTGCCTTGTTCATTCGCGTGGTATTGCTTGGGTTCATTAGTTATATTGTAAATGAACTAACCTTCCCGCTTTTTACCATATTAGAACACCCAGTTAGTTGGCGCGATATCATTTTAATGGCGGGTGGTTTATTTTTATTATACAAAAGTACACTTGAGATTTTTGAACTGTTAGAAGCAGACACACACGAAAAAAGTTCTAAATTGAAAGCTACGTTTTGGAACGTGGTAATGCAGGTTATTATCATTGATATTGTATTTTCATTCGACTCGATTATTACAGCAGTTGGACTAGCCAAAGATTTACCGATCATGGTTTTGGCCGTTGTCATATCGATGCTAATCATGCTTTTTTTCGCTCAAGCTATTTCTTCATTTATCGACAAACACCCAAGTATTAAACTACTTGCCTTGGCATTTTTGTTAATGATTGGGATGTTGCTTGGTGCCGAAGCCATTGGATACCACGTACCTAAAGGTTACGTATATTTTGCAATGGCATTTTCAGTTGGTGTAGAAGTGCTGAACATGAAAATGAAGAAAAAATCGAGCGATAAACCTGTTGAACTTAAGGATATTTACAAATAGTTCAAATACTTCATTTTACTATAGCGCAAAAGAATCCTTAAAAACTTGGCGCATAAGCAACCTGAATTTGTTCCGAAGTTACAGGGTGCTTAAACGAAAGGTACGTTGCACACAACAAAATAGCCTGATTGGCTAAAACAACCGTTGATTTGTATTTAACATCACCCACAATTGGATGCCCAATTGCCGAGAGTTGCGCCCTTATTTGGTGTTTTCTTCCCGTTAATAATTTTATTTCGAGTTTGGTATTTGCCCCTTGCTTTTCCAAAATGGTATACTCCAATTCAGCCTTTTGACTATGTGGCACTTCCTTTACATAAGCTTTCGAAATGCGTTTAGAGTCATCACGTACCAAGTAATGCGTAAGTTTTGCATTTTTTTGTTGGGGGGTACCATGCACCAAAGCAGTGTATCGTTTGTCGACTCCTCTTTCTTGAAACAACTTGTTCATGCGAACCAATGCCTTGCTCGTTTTGGCAAAAAGTACAACTCCAGTAACCGGCATATCCAATCGGTGAATCACACCTAAAAAAACAGCTCCAGGTTTTTGTTTCGATTCTTTGATATACGCCTTCACCAAGTCTTCTAGTGCTGTTGGCTTACCCTCTTCGGGCTGCACGGGTTGTCCAGCCTTCTTCGCAACAGCAATTAAATGATTGTCTTCAAATAGGATTGTTACCAAAAGCGTATTTTTTATTGCGTGCGAATGACTTACTTTACCTAAAGACCCCAATTGGGTATTTTACAATGCTGTTAATATTGTTCTTTTTCGTTCGGAAAATCGACCGACTTTACATCCGAAACATAGCGCTCAACTGCATCTTTAATTTCATCATATAAGCTCAAGTACCTGCGTAAAAATTTAGGAGAAAATTCTTTGTTAATACCAAGCATATCGTGGCTTACAAGCACTTGCCCATCTACACCAGAGCCAGCACCAATGCCAATAATTGGTATTTTAACTGATTGAGCAACACGTGTTGCTAATGATGATGGAATTTTTTCGAGCACAATAGCAAAGCACCCTGCCTCTTCAAGCAACCTAGCATCGTGCATCAATTTGGTTGCTTCTTCCTCCTCTTTTGCACGCACTTCATATGTTCCAAATTTGTAAATACTTTGGGGAGTTAAACCCAAATGTCCCATTACCGGAATTCCTGCAGTTAAAATACGCTTAATTGATTCAACCACCTCTTCACCACCTTCTAACTTGATGGCATGAGCTTCAGCTTCTTTCATTATTCGAATGGCCGAGTTCAGAGCTTCTTTCGAATTGCCTTGGTAAGAACCAAATGGCAAATCAACTACAACCAACGCTCGTTTTACCGCCCTGATTACAGAAGCAGCATGTGCAATCATATGGTCGAGCGTTATCGGCAGGGTGGTTTCGTAACCATGCATTACATTACTGGCCGAATCCCCAACCAATAAAATATCAATTTTAGCGTCATCAAAAATACGGGCCATCGAATAATCGTAGGCGGTAAGCATCGATATCTTTTCGCCCCTTAATTTCATTTCTTGAACAATATGGGTGGTGATTTTTTTCACCTCTTTGTAGGTACTCATATGGTAAAATTGGTATCACAAAAGTAGCCAAAGCAAACGCTTAACCAAATGCAACCCTTTTGCCGCAAATACGAACTTGCATAAGGATACACAAACTGCTAATTATTCTTCTATATTCGCAACCGCATGAAAAACAATCTCTTTTTATACCTATACATTCTTTCAGCAACCCTCTTGTTTTCGTCATGTGATAATGAGGTTGATATCAATGCCAAATGGGACGAAATTCCAGTGGTTTATGCATTAATGGATGCCTCATTAGATACCCAATATTTTAGAATTCAGAAAGTGTATCAAAACGATGTAAACACCAGCGTATCAGAAGCCGCACAACAATTTGACTCTATTTATTTTGATACCAATATGGTGGTTGAAGTACTATCAAGTGCTAACGAAAGGTTTAGATGCGATACCGTTTCAGCAGCAAAGTCAATTGGTTTTTTTGCATCAAAAGGACATTTCTTGTACCGGTGTATCTTTAAACCCAATGCTGCATTTACCTACCGACTTGTATTAACCAGCCGTAAAACCGGTAAAGTATATGGATCCGAGCCACAAAGGCCAATATTGGGTTCGTCTAATGTTGAAGCTAGTCCTATTCTGGTTCGTCCTTACAATATCCAAAACCTTATCAGACATAGGTTTCAACCTAATACTGCAGTTACAGCATATGATATTTTGCTCCGTTTCTATTATAAAGAGTACCCAACATCAAACCCTGCAGATGTAAAACAAAAATATGTAGACTACCCTTATGAATACGCTTGGTTAGTGAATACGAATCAAGCCAAAACAAGCACGGTAACGTCTAATGCTTGGATTGGGTACTTAAAAACACAACTCACATTTGCTCCAAATACCACTCGTGAATTTGATACATTGGCCTATGTGGTTGTAGGTGCATCTCGCGAATTGTATAATGCTTACCAAACCAGCATCCCCAGTACTTCGATTGTACAAAAACGAACTGATTACAGCAATATCAGTGGTGCCCTTGGCATTTTTAGCAGCAAATTTGAACAAATTCGCTTTGCCGAATTGCGCAATACCACACCCGGCATGCGTGACTCGAGCGTTATTTACCTCGTACAAGACCTGCCTAACTTTATTTATTAAGCCCCAAAACTGACATTTTTTCCCACCTTATACACTGCTGTGAGGTGAGTAAATGTCATTGTTTCAAGCTAAACTGCCATAATAGTGCTTGGCACTGTCATTGATAAATAGAAGCCAATAACTAATTATCACAACAATACTATGAGTAAAATAATCGGAATTGACTTGGGAACAACCAACTCCTGCGTTGCCGTAATGGAAGGAAATGAGCCAGTTGTAATTGCAAACAGCGAAGGTCGCAGAACAACCCCTTCGATTGTAGCCTTTTTAAAAGATGGTGAACGTAAAATTGGTGATCCCGCCAAGCGTCAGGCCGTAACCAACCCTAAAAACACCATTTATTCGATTAAACGTTTTATGGGTCATACGTACAGTGAAGTAGCTTCTGAGCTTCAACGTGTTCCTTACGCAGTAGATAAAGGCGATAACAATACCCCACGTGTAAATATTGATGGCAGAATGTACACACCTCAAGAAATATCAGCCATCATTTTACAAAAAATGAAAAAAACTGCCGAGGATTATTTAGGACAAGAAGTTAAAGAAGCTGTAATTACAGTACCCGCGTACTTTAATGATGCACAACGACAAGCAACCAAGGAAGCTGGCGAAATTGCGGGCTTATCTGTAAAACGAATCATCAACGAGCCTACTGCAGCAGCACTTGCGTATGGTTTAGATAAAAAAGGCAAAGACCAAAAAATTGTGGTATTTGACTGCGGAGGAGGAACACATGACGTATCAGTACTTGAATTGGGCGATGGCGTTTTTGAAGTTAAGTCAACCGATGGAGATACACACTTAGGTGGTGATGATTTTGACCAAGTAATCATCGACTGGTTAGCAGACGAATTTAAAAATGATGAAGGCATCGACTTACGCAAAGACCCAATGGCTTTGCAACGTTTAAAAGAAGCTGCAGAAAAAGCCAAAATTGAACTTTCAAGTTCAACCCAAACAGAAATCAACTTGCCTTATATTATTCCTGTTGATGGAATTCCGAAACATTTGGTTAAAACCTTGAGCCGCGCAAAATTTGAACAGTTGGCCGATTCATTGATTAAACGCACAATTGAACCTTGCAAAACCGCTCTAAAAAATGCAGGATTGCAAACAAGCGATATTGATGAAGTAATTTTAGTTGGAGGCTCTACCCGTATCCCAGCTATTCAAAGTGCAGTTGAGTCGTTTTTTGGTAAAACTCCATCAAAAGGGGTTAATCCCGATGAGGTTGTTGCCTTGGGAGCTGCTATACAAGGTGGTGTAATGACCGGTGAGGTAAAAGATGTATTGCTACTAGACGTAACTCCACTTTCATTGGGAATTGAAACCATGGGTGGTGTAATGACAAAACTAATTGATGCCAACACAACAATTCCAACCAAACGCAGCGAAACATTTAGTACAGCAGCCGATAACCAGCCAAGTGTAGAAATTCACATTTTGCAAGGCGAACGCTCAATGGCTCGCGATAACCGTACCTTAGGCCGTTTTCACTTAGATAGCATTCCTCCTGCACCAAGGGGTGTACCTCAAATTGAGGTGTCGTTCGATATTGATGCCAACGGTATTTTGCATGTGAGTGCAAAAGATAAAGGCACAGGTAAAGAACAAAAAATTCGCATTGAAGCAAGTAGTGGTTTGAGCGATGAAGAAATTAAACGCATGAAAGCAGAAGCGGAAGCCAATGCAGAAGCGGATCGCAAAATCAAAGAAGAAGCCGATAAAATTAATGCTGCAGACAGCTTGGTTTTCCAAACTGAAAAACAACTTAAAGAATATGGTGATAAGTTGCCAGCAGATAAAAAAGAAGCCATTGAAAAAGCTGTTGCGGAGTTGAAAAAAGCACATGAGAGCAAAGATATTGCTGCTATTGATGCTGCAATGGAAGTGTTAAATACAGCATGGACAGCAGCAAGCGAAGATTTGTATAAAGCTACCCAAGAGGCACAAACTGCTTCGGCTGGAGACAACAACTCAAGTAGCGCTGCTAATGAGCCAAAAGTGCAAGATGTAGATTTTGAAGAAGTAAAATAAACAATCTCTTACAGGGTTGATAACCGCAACTGGGAAACTGGTTGCGGTTTTATTTTTTAAGTTGTTCCCATTTAAAATCTTTTAAACGCAATAAGTGTACATACTCGTTTTGATATCCACCCTTTTCATCAATTTGACGAATAGAAAAAACAGTATGCAAAGCTGGTACTTGCTCTGACTCTAGCTTCGGCAACATTTTTTTGGAGCCATACGCATTTAACTTACTGATAAAGAATAAGGCTTGGTCGTAACCTTTAAATGCTGCTTCCGTTGGTTCGGTAAAAAAACGTTCGCGGTATGCGCTGATGAATGCTTTAACTGCCTCGTTCGCATAATCAACATAGTAACCTGTAACCAAATGAACATGGCACTGTTCCCAAAGCAAGTAACTACTGTTCTTAAAATCAAGCCATTGTGGAAAACCATATACCGAAACATGGTGCAATAAACTGGTATCACTCAGTTGCTGAAGTATTTTATTAACTGTTTTTTCAGTTGCAGTCGGAATCACAATATGAACTGAACCTTTGTGTTTTAAATATGGTACCAAGTCGGTGGGCTTATTTGCATCAACGAATTTAACTTTCACCAATTTGGAAATATTTTTTTGGATAGCTTCTGTTATCGTTTTGTCCATTAACGATTGGTCGTTTACCACCACCAATAAACCAGAGTCTGCATGGTTCTGGTTAAAATATTGGGCCATGAAACTTCCATATCTGGCCAAACCCGGATTGGCCGAAACCCAATTGGGTTCATTAATTTTGGTTTTAGAAAACGTCATTAGAGGCGAAACTTGAACTACTTCCTTGCCCTTCAAAAATGAACTCATCACCTTGTTGCCCCCTTGCAAAACAGGTCCAAGAATCAATTGGGCTTCTTTGGCAGCCGGCAATTTTAGCTGTCGTGTTAATGCAAGACTATCGTTTTCGGTATCAAGTACGGTTAGTTTTACACGAATATTGATTTTATCTAATGTATCCAGCGCAAGCAACGCGCCTTGATAATACTCGCGGCACAATGTGCCTAACTGCTCATTTGGGTGGTTCGGGTTTTCTAAAAGTTGATTGCTGCAAAATGGCATTAACATAACCACTTTGTTAGGATCAGACTGAGCAATTGCACCTATTGGCAATACCATCAAAAGCAATAAAATCAACCTTATCATATACCGAAGATACTATTTATTCCCATTCGATGGTAGCTGGTGGCTTTGAACTGATATCATATACCACACGGTTGATCCCTTTTACTTTATTGATGATTTTATTCGACACCTCTGCCAAAAAATTATATGGTAAATGGCACCAATCTGCTGTCATTCCATCAACTGAAGTCACTGCTCTTAAGCAAATAACATGCTGGTAAGTGCGTTCATCACCCATTACACCAACTGACTGTACAGGTAAGAATATGGCTCCAGCTTGCCATACTTGATTGTATAGGCTATGCTCTTTTAAACTATCAATAAAAATGGCATCGGCCTCTTGTAGTATCGAAACTTTTTCTTCGGTAATTTCTCCTAAAATACGAATAGCAAGACCTGGACCAGGAAATGGGTGGCGCCCCAAAATAAGCGGATCTATTCCAAGTGTAGTACCAACTGCCCTAACTTCATCTTTAAAAAGGGAGCGCAATGGTTCCACAATTTTGAGGTTCATTTTTTCGGGCAAACCACCAACATTGTGATGAGATTTAATGGTTGCCGAAGGACCTTTTACGCTCACCGACTCTATTACATCTGGGTAAATGGTTCCTTGTGCCAACCAAGTAGCGCCTTCAATTTTTTTTGCTTCTTCTTCAAAAACTTCAATAAATACCCGGCCAATTGTTTTACGTTTTTCTTCAGGGTCGGTTTTGCCTTTAAGTGCATCCCAAAAGCGGTGGCGTGCGTCCACGCCAATTACATTTAAGTTCATGTGTTTGTAAGCTTTCAATACACTTTCAAACTCGTTTTTGCGTAACAAACCGTTATCAATAAAGATTCCTGTTAAGTTTTTACCGATTGCCTTATCTAGCAATACAGCAGCCACAGAAGAATCAACACCTCCAGATAAACCTAAGATTACTTTATCAGACCCTAACTTTGATTGCAGTTCAGCGGTTGTTACTTCAATAAAATGTTGTGGGTTCCAATTTTGGCTCAACCCTGCCACTTCCTTTACAAAATTTTCGAGCAACTTTTTTCCGTCAAGGCTATGAGTAACTTCAGGGTGAAACTGAATTGCATATGTTGGCTCGTTTGCTATTTTAAAAGCAGCCACTTTTACATCAGCAGTACTTGCAATCACATCGAAGCCAGCAGGTATTTGCTGAATGGTGTCTCCATGGCTCATCCAAACTTGTGATTGAGCTTCAATTCCTTTTAACAACAAATCATCATTAACAGTTGTTAAAATGGCCCTTCCATATTCACGCGTTTTTGATGGAGCTACAATCCCTCCATTTTGTTTTGCCAACAATTGGGCTCCATAACATACACCTAGTAATGGCAATTTGCCTCTAATCCCTGATAAATCTATATCAGGTAAAATACCATCATTTACCGAGTAAGGACTTCCTGATAAAATAACAGCCTTGGTATCACTGCCAATTTCAGGCAAATGGGTACAGGGGTGAATTTCAGAATAAACATTGAGTTCGCGGAGCCTGCGAGCAATTAATTGTGTGTATTGTGAACCAAAATCAACAATCAGAACTTTTTCTTCCATATTTGGGCAGCGAATTTCAATAAAAAGGTTTACAATTTTGCATGTATCCTCCGATATATTTTGCCTTTTAAATCACACTCTTATTTGCAGTTGATGGATATTTTATGAAATTTATATAACTAACAATCAAACATTTAAACAAATAAAACGAATAAATATTCAACTAAATATAGTAAATGAATAATTATTCGACTTACATTTGTACATTATTTTACAACAATGCCTAAACCAAAAGATGAACAAAAACTAGCTGCCATTCATTTACAAACGATGAGGCTAGTAAACACAACTGGTTTTGCTGCTTTAAAAATGGCCGATGTGGCGCAAGCAGCTGGAATTGCTACTGGAACCTTATACGTATACTACAAGAGCAAAGAGGCCCTTATCAATGCAGTTTACCTTAACACAAAACTTGAAATAATTGATGTACTGTTGGATAATGCGCACGCCAATCCCGATTATTTTCTTACGTTTAAAAACATGTGGACCGCTTACATGCAGTATTGCATGCAATACCCTGAGAAAATGTTGTTTGTAGAACAGTTCATTTATAGCGGCCTAATAGCAGAAGAAGTGATCGCGCAAACTGAGGCAAAGCTAATCCCACTCAATCAGTTTTTAACATATGGGCAGCAAAAGGGATTGATTAAACGAATGGATATTGAATTGATCAAAGCCCAAATGCAAGGCGCCATTACTGAAACCATTAAATTTTTAACCAAACAACAACAAACGCTTACCGCAGTGCAACTCAACGATTGTTTTGCAATGACATGGGACGCATTAAGGAGATAACAACATGAACAAACCATTCGTATTAATTACAGGAGCCTCAAATGGAATTGGGCTCGAACTCGCATTTACTTTTGCACGCAACGGCCACTCAATGGTGCTTGTTGCCCGCAACGAGGCTAAACTTCAAGAGTTGCAAACCACTTTAACAAGTAAGTATGGCGTAGAGGTATATACATTAGCCCTTGATTTGGGCAAACCAGAGGCGGCAGAAACATTGTTTGCATTTACCCAACAAAACCAACTGCATATTGAATGGTTGGTAAACAATGCTGGCTTTGGCGATTTTGGGTTGTTTCATGAATTGGATTGGAACAAGCAAGAACAAATGATTGCGGTGAATATAACTACCCTAACCCATTTATGCAGGGTGTACAGTGCTCAAATGGTTCAACACAAATCAGGTAGGATATTAAACGTGGCGTCAACAGCGGCTTTTCAGCCCGGGCCTACCATGGCTGTGTATTATGCGACCAAAGCGTATGTGCTTCATTTTAGCGAAGCTATACAGAACGAGCTTGCTCCATTTGGCATTAGCGTAACCGCATTATGTCCAGGACCAACCGAAAGTGGCTTCCAAGCAGTAGCATCTATTGAAGAAACCAAATTGGTTAAAGGCAAAAAACTGCCAACATCAAAAGAGGTTGCCGAGTATGGCTATAAAGCTATGATGAAAGGAAAAGCGGTAGCCATTCATGGAATGCAAAATTACCTAATGGCCAATTCTGTTCGACTTACACCACGGAGTATAGTGGTAAAGCTCGTCAGGTGGATTCAAGGCGTGTAAAATCGAGTTAACTCCTTCTTTAAAGGTTTTCAGGTGCAGCAAAGAATTGATTGGCATATGAATTGAAAAGGTAAGTAGCTTAACCGCTTAACGAAAAAGATACAAGATGATAAACGAGCACGACACCTTTGGAATACAACGATTTATAAGTGACGAACAAGACGGACAAGATTTTATTTCCTTGTTATCGCAGGAAGAAGAAGATGAAATGAATAAGGAAATTTTGCCCGAAAGCCTGCCAATATTGCCGCTTCGCAATACAGTATTGTTTCCGGGTGTTGTCATTCCGATTACAGTTGGGCGCGATAAATCGATTACCTTAATCAAAGAGGCTTACAAAAACAAACAGTCGATTGGGGTAGTAACCCAGTTGAATGCGCAAGTAGAAGATCCAGAGTTTGGAGATTTGTACCAAACAGGAACGGTGGCACATATCATGAAAATGCTTCGCATGCCTGATGGAAACACAACTGTTATTATTCAAGGTAAGCGAAGGTTTAAGCTAAACCAATGCTTAAGTACGGATCCATACATTACTGCTACGATTACAGCTATGCCAGAAGCTAAGCTCGAAATGGACAAAGAGCTGACTGCGTTGGTTTCTTCAATCAAAGATTTAGCACTTCAAATTATAGAAGTATCTCCCTACATTCCTTCTGAAGCAAGTATTGCCATTCGAAATATTGAAAGTCCAAAATTTCTAATCAATTTCATTTCATCCAATATGAATTTGGATGTAGCCGGCAAACAAGCCATTCTTGAAATCGAAGCCTTTAAAACAAGGGGCGAAAAAGTATTGGAAAACCTTACCAAAGAACTGCAACAACTCCAGTTAAAGAATGAAATTCAGAGCAAGGTTCGCGGAGATATGGATAAGCAGCAACGCGAGTTCTTTTTGCAACAACAAATAAGGGCACTTCAAGAAGAGCTTGGGCAAGACAGCCCAGAGCGTGAAATTGAAAACATGCTGAAAAGTGCTGAAGCCAAAAAGTGGAGCGAATCAGTGCACCAAGCCTTTAAAAAGGAGGTTGAAAAATTAAGGCGAATGAACCCTATGGCGCCAGATTACTCTATGCAAACAAGCTATCTCCAAACCTTATTGGATTTACCTTGGAACGATTTTACACAAGATGATTTTGATTTAAAACGAGCTGAACGCATTTTAAATGAAGACCATTTTGGTCTGGAAAAAATCAAAGAACGTATTTTAGAGTATTTGGCCGTGTTAAAATTAAAGGGCAATATGAAAAGCCCTATTTTGTGCTTGGTTGGTCCTCCGGGTGTTGGTAAAACTTCGTTAGGTAAATCAATTGCTAAATCACTCAATCGTAAATATGCGCGCATTGCATTGGGAGGACTACATGACGAAAGTGAAATTCGTGGACACCGCAGAACTTATATTGGCGCAATGCCAGGAAGAATTATTCAAAACCTAAAAAAAGTGAACTCATCCAATCCTGTTTTTGTACTTGATGAAATTGACAAAATAGGAAACAGTTTTCGTGGCGACCCCTCTTCTGCCCTACTTGAGGTTTTAGATCCCGAACAAAACCATTCGTTTTATGACAACTATATTGAGATTGATTATGATTTATCGAATGTAATGTTCATTGCAACCGCTAATTCACTTGACACCATACAACCAGCCTTGCTTGACCGAATGGAGATTATTGAGGTTAACGGATATACCCTTGAAGAAAAAATTCAAATTGCGAAAACCTATTTAATTCCAAAGCAACAAGAAAACCATGGACTCAAAAAAAATGACTTTGAGTTAACGGATACAGCACTCGAGAAAGTAATTGAAAGTTATACCCGTGAAAGTGGTGTTCGAAACTTAGAAAAACAAATTGCAGCCATCGCACGCAATGTGGCAAAGCAAAAAGTAATGTCAAAAAAAGTAAAGAAGAAAATGGATCCTGCAGCTGTTGTGGGTATTTTGGGTATAGAACGCGTAGAAAAAGAAAGCTACCAAAACAATGATACTGCAGGCGTGGTAACGGGTTTGGCTTGGACAAGTGTAGGGGGCGAGATTTTATTTATCGAAAGCTCATTAACCAAAGGAACCGGTAAACTTACACTTACGGGTCATTTGGGTGATGTGATGAAGGAATCGGCAATTACTGCACTTACTTTTTTGAAAGCTCATTCAACCTATCTTGGAATTGAACCAACCATATTTGACAAATGGGATTTACATATACATGTGCCTGCGGGTGCTGTTCCTAAAGATGGACCTTCGGCTGGAATTACCATGCTCACCTCATTGGCATCGGTATTTACCCAACGAAAGGTAAGAGCCAAACTTGCCATGACTGGAGAGATTACCTTACGTGGCAAAGTATTGCCAATTGGAGGTGTAAAAGAGAAAATATTGGCTGCAAAACGTGCCGGTATTGAAGACATTATATTGTGCGAAGCAAACCGAAAAGACGTGGCCGATATACATGCTGATTATATTAAAGATTTACGGTTTCATTTTGTAAACAATATGTTGGAAGTAATTGATATTGCTTTGCTTGAAGAGAAAGTGAGTGGAGCAATTGATTTGAATCCTGTAGCTGTAGACAAAAAATAAACTACTGTCATTCCTAGATGCACAATCACTAGTTGCGCACTACATATAACATTGCGGAACTATTGATGGCCTTCATCCTAACTCTTACTAGTTAATCAAGAGCTGTTGCTTTGGGCTCGGTCTGATTTTGTAAACTGCTAAGTGGTTTTAGTTTAGCGCTAGCACCCGTATTGATTTTTTTTGTTTAATTGTCAGCAAGTTGCATTTTATTCTGTATGTTCAAACAACTTTTGTGGCTTGAATGTAACAAACGAATAACAAACAATGGAGCAAAATCAAGATAGTGTACAAAAACAGCATGACTTTATGGTGCTTTATAAACCATTACACAATCGTTTGTGCAAGTTTGTACACAGTATGATTTGGGATAAAGAAGATGCAAAAGATATTGTGAATGAAACAGCGCTCCAAGCCTTTGAACGGTTTGATCAGATTAAAGACAAAGAGAAGTTCATGAGTTATGTTTTTTCCATAGCAGGAAACTTAGCTAAACGCAGGTACAAACTGCAAAAAGTAAAAGCGCTCTTCGACTGGGTAAAGGCCGATAACCAAGAAGCTTGGCAACACTCTGAACAAACACTTACACAATCAGAGCTTCGAAAAGCATTAGACCAGGTTCCATTTAAACAACGCAGGGCCTTGCTTTTGTTCGAAGTATTTGGATTTAGCTACAATGAGATTTGTACAATTGAAAATTGCAGTTTATCGGCAGTTAAAACAAGAATATTCCAAGCCAAAACCAAACTTCGCCACTACTTAGCAAATGATGAGGTACCGTTTGGCCAATTAAAATCAGTAATCGTATAAATGATGAAAGTGGAAGAAGATTATCTAGATAGGTTAAAAAAACATGTGCATCAAGATGAAGTTGGCATTGAAATGCAAGAGATTGAATCTTACATTTCAAGAAAGACTGCTCAAAGTTCGCGGGCTCGAAATGGCAAATATGCAATTGCACTATTTGCATTGCTGTTACTTGGAGGTGGCGTTTTTCTAATGCAGTTGTTAAATAATCCGAAAACTAAACACAAACCCTCAACTGCGACAACCGCATTCGACCAAACACAACTCAAGCCGAGTATTAGCCAAAGTTCTGTTGCAAAATCTGCAATGATTAAAACAAATCACGAGCAGCCCCAATCAGTTGTACTTAAAATGGATAATGCTTTAATAAAACCTGCAACTGAACTAATGGTTGACCTAGCAGATTATAATAATATTGCATCCCCTCTCATCGATATTGCAGACTATGAAAATATAACTTCTCATTAATAACTTAACGATATGAAACACTCAAAGACGCTCTTAATGGCAATATGCCTTACAACTTTATTTTCGTTTGATATTCCGGATGGCTGGTTTGTTGCCGGAAGCAAACCCAAAAGTTACGAAATGGGCTTGGCCAAAGGCGAAGGAAAAGATGGGAAAAACTGCGCGACCATTCAATCAATTGAGCCTAAAATTAAGGGATTTGGAACCTTGATGCAAAATGCCAATCCTGCACAATATTTGGGTAAAAGGGTAAAACTTTCAGGTTGGGTTAAAACCAAAGATGTAAAAAAAGGAGCTGCATTGTGGTTTAGAGTTGATCATAAAGATGAAACAGGTAAAATAAACATGCTAGGTTTTGATAATATGTGGAACAGGTTAATTAAAGGAACTACAGAATGGACTAAATATGAGCTTGTATTAGATGTTCCTAAGGAAGCAGATAATTTGGCTTATGGAGCACTGTTATCAGGTACAGGTCAAATATGGTTTGATGAAATAACGTTAACTGAAGTTGATTCAACTGTTCAATCTACGAATCGATTGGTTCGGTCAAAAAAATGAAAAAATGAAAAAACTAATCTTAATTACATTGGTAAGCGTGTTGGTATGCGCATTTGAAGTCCCTAAAGGTTGGATTATTGCCGGAAGCAAGCCTACTAGTTACAACATGGGAACAGCTGTTGGTGAAGGAAGAGATGGGAAAAACTGTGCAACCATTCAATCAAAAGAAAAAATCATTGAAGGATTTGGTACCTTGATGCAGGTAATGTCGGCTGAAAAATATTTGGGTAAACGGGTGCGCATGACAGGTTATGTTAAAACACAAAATGTGCAAAATTGGTGTGGTTTATGGATGCGTTGCGATGGCGAAAATAAAAAACAAATGCTCGCATTTGATAACATGGAAAACAGGCGTATTACGGGAAATACAGATTGGAAAAACTATTTTATTGTGCTTGATGTTCCTGAAGCAACTTCATCAATAGCATTTGGGGTATTGCTTGGTGGAACTGGGAAAGTTTGGTTTGATGAAATTCAATTTGAAATTGTACCCGATTCGGTTCCCACTACAGGCCGAAAATTTGGTGGCCCACAAAATTTAAGTTTTGATGAGTAATTTTTTCAAACTCAATATTGAATCCATTTAGTAGCTATTTGGGATGAATCAATTACTAATTTATTAATACTATAACTGTTGGTTCGAGTTAAGGTTCAGTAAGATCTAAACAATTCTATCATAATGGCAGAGAACTTTTAAAGGAAACCAGTGGTTGGTTTATTCAATATTGATTTCATAAATATCATGGTAGTCTGGAAACTCTTTATCAATATCAACATTCAAATCAATGAGTCTTCCATTGCTAATATCGTAAACCCAACCATGTACTTCTGGGAACCCATACTGTGTACGGTTACGTTGGATAAATGATGTTTTCATCAGATTCATCACTTGTTCTTTTACGTTCACTTCTACCAGCCTGCGGTGTCTTAGTTCCGGGTCAGCAATTGAATCAAGTTCGTCTTTATGCAACCGGTATACATCCTTAATATTGCGTAACCACTTATCAATAATGCCATTCGACTTGTGTTCAACTGCTGCCTTCACTCCTCCGCAACCATAATGACCACAAACAATAATATGTTTCACATTCAGCACTTCAACTGAGTACTGCACCACAGATAACATATTGATATCCGTATTGACCACCATATTGGCAATATTGCGGTGCACAAACATTTCGCCCGGATCTGTTCCTGTAATTTCATTTGCAGGCACTCGGCTATCACTGCATCCAATAAACAAATATTGCGGTGTTTGCCCTTTACTTAGTTTTTGAAAATAAGCTGGATCTTCCATCAATTTTGCGTTTACCCATTTTTCGTTGTTTGTAAATAAACGATCGTATGATTGACGCATCAATTCTTTTAAATCTTCGTTTTCCATTTGTTTGAGTCCTCCAATAATGAGTTCGATATTGCGTTTGCGAGCTGTAACCTTGTATTCTTGTATGATTTCTAAAATGTCTTTATCGATGTAATGGGTTCGTGAGCCGTCAATTTCCAATACAGCTCCTTCGGGAACAGATTCTAGCAAACTTACTATTTTTGATTTATGCAAAAAGGTAATGTCTTCCCCTAATACAATTCGTTTGCGAATACCCATATCATTTAACTTGAGTACCGTTCCTTTGTAATTTTCGTATACGATAAATAAAAGCGAAACAACCAAACCTATGGTAACCCCCGTTAACAAATCGGTGAGCACAATCGCAGCCAATGTGATGGCAAAGGGAATAAACTGTAGCCAACCTTTTTTAAACTGCTGTATAATTATCTCGGGTGACAATAGCTTGTATCCAGTGTAAATGAGCACTGCAGCCAAACTAGCTAATGGAATCAAATTGATAAAGCGGGTTAGAAACACAACTGCGATTACAATAAATACACCATGAAAAATAGTGGATAATTTTGTACGTGCACCTGCAGAAACATTCACTGAACCACGAACAATAACGGCTGTCATAGGTAACCCACCAAACAAACCAGCAAGCATATTGCCAATACCTTGTGCCAACAACTCTCGGTTGGCGGGTGTTTTCCGCTTTTCGGGATCCAATTTGTCGATAGCTTCCGTTGATAGCAATGTTTCGATTGATGCAACCACAGCAATAGTAAAAGCAGAAGTATACACCGCAAAATTGGACAACTGAGACCAATTGGGAAAACTGGTTTGGTACCTAAAATCGGTAATGCTTGCAATTTGTGGAATGGTTACCAAGTGAGTTGTATCCAATTGGGCAGTAGGAATAAAAAATTGGATGCAAGCATGCAATGCAACTCCTAAAACTACTACCAACAGTGCACCGGGTATTGTTTTATATTTGGGTTGAAAAAACTTATCCCATACAATTAAAAACACCAAACTTAACAAGCCAATCGTTAAGACCGAATTGTTCAAATTCAACAAGCCTTCTGCTAAAGTTGAGAATGTATTGGTTGATTTTTGCACACCATCATTCATATCTTGTGGAGTTGAGGTGAACTCCTCTACACCCATTACCTCAATATCGTATCCGATTAAATGTGGAAATTGCTTAATTATGAGAATGAGTCCGATTGCAGATAACATGCCTTTAATTACCGTATTGGGAATATAGGTCGCAATACTACCTGCCTTGGCAGCAGCGAATACTATTTGCATCGCACCTGCAATAAATATTGCGAGTAAAAATGCTTCGAACGAACCCAACGTGGCAATGCTCGAAATGGCAATAGCTGTTAGCCCCGCTGCCGGACCACTTACACTCAAAGCCGATTTGCTAATAAAGCCTGTAATGACTCCGCCAATGACACCCGTAATTAAACCTGAGATAAGCGGTGCACCCGAAGCATGTGCAATTCCTAAACACAAAGGAACCGCTACAAAAAATACAGCAATACCAGCGGGTAAATCATTATTGATAGTGGAGAAGGAAGTGGAGAAAGCGCGCTTTAAGTGTTTCATGTACGAAGATGGCTCATACAAGTATACTTATTTTTTTAGTAAAAGGTATTGATGCGTTAGCGATGGAAGCGGCATCCCGCGAGCAAGCTCGCGGATACAGCGCACAGCGCGGCCTGCGCAGCAGGCAACGCCCTATTTAAAAATACGAAACGAACCCAAGCCCCATTTTTGCAAGCGATATGCAATGGATGTTTGCAGTACACCTAATCCATAAATGCTGCTGCGTTTGAAATTAATGGATGATGCTTCGGGGAAATATTTTGTTGGGCAAGTGACTTCAGCAATATCGAATCCGGCATAAAAAATTTGGGCAATCATTTGGTTGTCGAACACAAAATCGTCAGAGCATTGGTGGTACGGAACAGTGTCGAGCACCTTGCGGCTAAATGCTCGGTAACCTGTGTGGTACTCTGATAATTTTTGGTGCATGAGGATGTTTTGAAACAGGGTTAAGCAGCGGTTGAAAACAAATTTATACAATGGCATTCCACCTTTGAGCGCGCCCATTCCCAAAATGCGTGAGCCAAATACAACCGGATACAAATCTTCGGCAATAATGCTTGCCATTGCAGTGATTAACTTAGGTGTGTACTGATAATCGGGATGCAACATCACCACAATATCTGCTCCTATTTCTTTGGCTTTATCGTAACATGTCTTTTGATTTCCCCCGTAACCTTTATTGGTTTGGTGCCTGATAACATGTTGAATTCCGAGACGTTTGGCGACTTCAACAGTATTGTCTTTTCCGTGGTCATCAACCAAAATCACTTCGTCAACAATGTTGAATGGAATTTCACGATAGGTTTTTTCGATGGTGAGGGCTGCATTGTAGGCAGGCATTACCACTACTACTTTTTTGTTGTGTAACATCGTTTTATAAATAAAAGACCAACCAAATAATAACTAAAATTGGCAACAAAATGGGAACACTATATTTAAAAATGTATTGGAAAAACCCAGGCATTTTAACTCCGTTTTGTTCTGCCAATGCTTTCACCATAAAGTTGGGCCCGTTTCCAATATAAGTCATTGCACCAAAAAAAACAGCGCCAGTTGAAATGGCCATGATGTAATGTGCATTTTCGGATGCAATAAAGTGCTGCACACTGCTAACCGATGCCGGATCAAAACCAAATACCGTTAACGTTAAGGTGAAAAAATTAACATAAGTAGGCGCATTGTCGAGTATACTTGAGAACGCTCCAGTAGCCCAATATAAAAAGCTCTGTGATAATTGTAAATCGCCAGAAGAACCCGCTGCTGTAAGCAATTGCAATGCAGGTATCATGGTTAAAAAGATTCCTACAAACAAGTAACCTACTTCCTTAATAGGTTCAAAATTAAATGCATTTTTTTGTAATGCTTGTTTGCTTGCAAAACGATAGCAACCAAGTGCCAAAACAAGCTGAATACACTCACGTATGTATGAAACCTTCTTTCCATGAATTTCAATTGCTGGAAGTCCTTCAATTGTATTGGGATCAATAAATACACTGCAAACAATTAATACAAGCCAAACAAAATTGCGTTTACCATCAATGATGATTTTATTGGTGTAATGGGTGCTAATATCCACCTCATCAAATTGGGTGTTTTTACGTTCGAAATAATAAAATGCGAGTGCGAGTAAAACCATGGCCAAAATCCATTCGGTAAACAAATGATTAAAGGTCCAGAAAAATGGAATTCCCTTTAAAAAACCCATAAACAAAGGTGGATCGCCAATTGGTGTAAGCAAACCTCCCAAATTAGAAATAAAAAAAATGAAGAACACGATATGGTATGGCTGTAACCTGTACCTGTTAATGCGCATAAACGGACGAATAAGCAATACAGATGCTCCTGTTGTACCAATGATATTGGTTAGTGCAGCTCCAATAAGCAAAAATGCAATATTGGTACTTGATTTCGACTCAAGATCGGCAAAAACGTAAATGCCACCAGATGCAATAAACAAAGCCAACAGCAAACTGATAAAGGATATATACTCTGCTAAGGTTTCTGCAACGAGCATAGTTTGGTGGTAAACTAAGATATAATACAAACCCACTGCTACGCCTAACGCAACCGCAATGGCTTTATAATAATGGTGCCAAAACGTTTCGAAAAACAGAGGCCCAGTGGCGATAAGCAATAACAACAATACAAAAGGCGTAACCAGCCAAAAAGGCGGTGCGCTCATGATGGTGGCAATAATCATATTGGCCAAATATAAGGCCTGGTATTGTTAAAAAATAAAGAGTTTGTGCACTTCTTTAGATTCGGTAACCACATAATATAATCCAGAAGGCCAATTAAGCGTTGAAACTTGGTATTGGCTTTGGGCAACTTGAACACCTCTTGCATTGTAAACTCCAAACATTGCATTGTTATCTACAATTATTAACTGTTGTGTTGCATTGTATCGAATCTGAGTTACTGCATCAGTGTATTGTTTAACGGTAATGGTATTGCTAAATGAAGTACGCCCATCAAAATCCGTTTGTTGAATTCGGTAGTGGGTAATTGGGAGTGGATTGTTGTGGGTAAATGAATATGATGATGTTGAAAGTACAGTTCCCCTACCTTGTACGGTTCCAATACTGGTCCATTTTTGAGCATCAATCGATTGTTGAATGGTGTAAAAATGATTGTTGGTTTCAGATGCTGTTCGCCAAGTTAATACGTTTTGGTTTGGCTGTGATTTTGCGCTAAACGAAAGCCATTTGACAGGCAATACAGTTGCCGAAAATGTTTTGGCAATGATTTCGTCACCGCTCGAAGAGCCATTGTTATTTGAAGCATTGACAACTGCATAAAATGTAACACCGCCAGTGTACACAGTAGGTGCGGTCCACTCAATATCCCAAGTTGTAGAACTTGAGGGTGCTGCCGTTCCGGTTGCAGAGTGACTTGCATACTCTCTATTACCTGATGTATTCACTTCTGTTTCGGCACCTATTGAAGTAAATGTACCAATACTCGCAGTGCTTGATACTGCACCATTAGGTAACGCAACCAATTGAAAACCAAACTTAGTACTTGTAGGATGGGTAAAACTTAACGAAAGCGTACAGGTTTGGTTGGGGTTGATTTGATTAATGGGTACACTTGAAGTAAGCGTGAGTGCATTTGTAAGTGTACCTGAAGTAACTAAACCACTGCCTCCATGGCACGAAGTACAATTGGCTTCACCAGGTGCATTGCTATAACCCGTGGGTGGGGCTGAGTTTGAAAATGTGATTGCATTGAAGGTAGTAGATGCAACAACAAAAACCAAGAGGCTTAGGTAAATAAACTGTTTCACTGTTTTTAAAATTTATTCGAATGTAATGGTTTATATCAGAATGATCATCAAATTTATAAGTAGTCGAATTGAGATTACTTCTAATTTGAATAATTATATCAAATTCGTAAAAAATAAACCATTTTATAATCGAATACTTAAAATACTTACTATCCGTATCAAGAATAATGCATAATTCACACGTCTGCACAGAGCATAAAGCAATTAAGTTTAATTCAGTTTTTCCGTAAGAACTGTATTGCATAGATTCGATGAACAACTATGATAAAAGTAATATTGATAGATGATGATATAGAGGTAAGCAAATACGTTCAAATTGCACTTGGTCAATTTGAAAATATTGAACTTACAAGTCGGAACTCTGTAGAACTTGGATTAGCACTTCTGAAATCAGAGCCATATGATATCGTTATTTTGGATATTATGATGCCAGATATTAATGGGATTGAGGCATCTAAGGCAATCAGATTGTATGATGAAAAAATTGGAATCCTTTTTATTAGTAATCAACATGAGTTAGAAGTCAAAAGTAGGGCATTTAATGCTGGTGGGGATGATTTTCTTGTTAAACCATTTCATCCCGAAGAATTAATTATGAGGCTATTTGCACTCTACAAAAGAGTGAACCCTTTTATTTCTAGTAGTAATGCAACGTATGAATTAGGAAAACTTGTGTTTAAGGCAGACAAGCAAAGAATAGTAAATGTAAATGGTATAGAAGTAAAATTAAGCAGTAAGGAATGTGAGGTATTAACCATGTTGGTAGAGAGACCAAATACAGTAACTAAAAGACGGGATTTATTAATCAATATTTGGGGCAGGACAGACCCTCACGCTTCTAATTTATTAGATGTATATGTTAATAGACTTCGGAAAATACTCAAAGATGAGCCAAGTGTATTGATTGAAAACGTGCATGGCACTGGTTTTAAGCTCACTACTCATAACTTTTAGGAAGTGTTACTGAAAAAACTGAACCTTCAAACTTTTTACTAATAACGCGAATTTCACCTTTAATCATATTAACCAGTTTATGGGTTATAAATAAACCCAAACCTGTTGCTGATTCTCCCATTGTTGGTTTTACAGATAAACGCGCAAATTTATTAAAAACTACACTTTGTTCACTTTCTGTCAAACCTATACCTGAATCGATAAATGAAAACTCAATTTGGTGATTATAGTCCATTACCTTTATGGTAACTGTACCTTTAATTGGTGAGTATTTTATCGCATTTGACAACAAATTATCAAAAATTCGTTTCAATTTTAATCGATCCGTATTAATAATAAGTTCTGTGCTATCTATTTCCAAATGAACTTCTACACCTTTGCGTGCCGCTATTCTAGAATACTCCAATTTCAATAGAAGTAGCTCGTCAATCAAATCAACTGGCTCTATTCGAAGATTATCAGCTGTAGTTTCAAGGGTAGATACATCTAATAAATTTTGTATTAAAACAGTTGCCTCTTTAATGATTTCGTTTATCCGATTAAATGTTTCTTGATGTGTTTTGAGTTCATTATCCTGAATGAGAATCGAATTCAATGCATGAATTTTAGTTAATGGAGATCTTAAATCATGTGATAATATACCCATCATCTCTGTCTTTTCATGATTTATTCTCTTTAACTTGTTAGCTAAGTTATTCTTTTGAATGTAGATAAAACCAATAACAAAGATTGCAATAAAAGAAATATATAGAACTATTATCAACGCATTTTTCTCCCTTTGCTCTGACTTTAGCTTAAAAGAATTTATTTGATTTAGCGTGTTGAGTTCTGTAATTTTAGCGTGGGCTTTGGTTGTTTCGAATAAAGCCTCTATCTCTATTACTTTTTTATCAACTTCAATTGAGTGCAATGAATCTACTAACCTATTAGCAATCTCACTATGAATAAATGCATTGTAATAATCTTTCTTGTCTTTATAGTATAAAGTCAAGAGATTCATAATGTCAATTTTTAGAGCTAAATCATTGAAACGTTTATTGGTTTGAAAGGCTTTTGTTATAAATCGCAAACAATCTTTGTATTTTTTTTCTTTTAAAAAAATAGAAGCTAACCGTAAGTATACATACTGGTAAAATGAAGAGTCAGTAGTAGCTTGGGTTAAAAACAATGCCTTATTTATATAATATTTTGCGGAATCAATTTGGGTCTTATCTAAAAACAAACTTGAAATAGAGTAGTAAATGAATTGAATGCCTTGGCTATCCTTGTCCTTAATAGCATAATCAAGTGATTTAAAATAATACTCTTTACCTAAATCGAGGTTATTTAGTTGTAAATATGCCTCCCCTATTATTCTGTAACTATCAACATAATATAATGATCTACCTAGTTGGCTTTGATCTAAAAACTTAATGGTATTTTGAGCATATACAATCGATTTCTTGTAGTTTTTAGTATTAAAATAATTGTACGCTATAATGTTGTTCACCGAAACAGCCACATCAAATAGATGCAATTGCTCACACATGCGTAATGAGGAAAACAAATAAAAAAATGCCTTTTCATATTGATGATTTAAACTAAAGGCCATCCCATAACATAGGTACGCTTTCGCCTTAAGTATCTTATTATTCGTGGTATTGGCATACTCTTCTAGAATTGATCCTGACCTCTTTAAAAGCAGAATATCTTTGGTATTCCATCCAGACTTACCAAGCGTGTATATTTGTTTAAGTGTATTAGAATCCTCATGGTGCTTAATGAGATTAATTAAACTATCCAACTTTTTAGAGTCATTTGCCAAAATAATAGGAAGTGAATACAAATAAAAGAATATGAATATGTAAGCTTCCCCGAAAGTTAGCCATTTAAAAGTTGATTAAATAAATAATGATTAACTTTAAATGACAATTATGAAGCATTCAAAATTCACAGAAAC
>JALONP010000004.1 GCA_025454875.1 Bacteroidia bacterium
TTGTTTTAATACCACAGCCCCGGTAATATCAGTTAGGGTAATGCTGCTATTGGCCGGCAAGTTGCCTCTTACATAAAACTGGTGTTGGGCAGGGTTTGGGTAAATAGACACCGTTGAACCTTGTTCGGTTGCATATTGTTGTTGTAATGATGTTGACATTGTTTTTTGCATGGTACATAAATCGATTACATCAGTTGTACCCAACCTCCACTCAGCTAAGGTACGCGAAACAGTTGTATATTCTGTATTATTATACATAACCTGAAAATAAAACCTGCCTGTAATATTTATCCCCGTGCATCATCCTTCGGTGAACTCAGTCTGACACTTTTTATTAAGCATTCAAACTTCCCAATTCGTATTTGGCTTAGCGGGTGGAGCAAGGTACCGTGTACCGCGGAACACGCGCAGCGAGTGAGCAAAGCGAACCTCGCTGAAGCCCCTTAATAAAAAAACGCGTAACCGTAAGGCGTTGGTTGAACCAACAACTAATCGTACAATTCAAACTTGATATGCTCTTTGCCGTAACCCATTGCTGTGAGGCGATCACGTGCATCCATAATCATGTTTTTCCACCCACATAGGTAAAACAATGCAGGTCGCTTGTCGGCAAAAATTTCTTCGTACACAGAGTGAACATAACCGGTGCGTCCGCTCCAAGTGCTAGCATCTTCGCGCGATAGTACTGGTATAAACCTAAACTCCGAGTACTTTTCTTCGAGAAGCTCCATTTCTTTTTTATACAAAATATCTTGTTGCTTTCGGTTGCCAAAAATCATGTAGATATTTTTACGTTCGAGGTCGTTATTGATTACATGGTGCAACATGCTGCGCAAGGGTGCAATGCCTGTTCCAGTGGCCAAGAAACACAAATCGTGTTGGATGGTATCGGGCAAGGTAAATTTTCCGAGTGGACCAGCAACTGGAACTTTCATGCCCACTTTATAATGCTCCCACATATACGGTGTGCCCATCCCTGGTGGGTTTAGCACAATAATGAGTTCAAACACATTATCGCCTCCGGGGGCAGAAGCAATAGAGTAACTTCGGTATGATATTTTAGAAGCAATAGGCAAGTTTACCATTACAAACTGCCCGGGTTTAAAATGAAATTGTTCTGTATGGCTCACTCTGAAAAAAAAGCGTTTCACCATTTCCGACTCATCCAATATGTGAATGATTTCGGCATCATAAAATTGTTGCTTCATGCCTAAGTATTATGGGTAAATCAAACTTAAGCAATTGCCTTGATATTCAGCAATATTTATTTAGCTTGCAACCAAACACCCAATTGTTTGTCTAACAGATATGGTTAAATATACTTTGTTTTTATTTGGATGCCTATTGTTCGCGTTTTCAGCAATAGCTCAACGCTCAAATTGCGCAGCTTACCCTGACTTAATTACCCTTACCCAGCCTAATGGGAATACCTTTAGCGCTTATATTAAAGGAAACGAAATGTTGCACAGGTACGAATCAGTTGATGGTTATACTGTGCTTCAGAACCCCGCAGCGGGCGGACAATATGAATATGCTGTATTGAATATTGATGGCGACTTGGTACCGGGTGGCATTGCGGCACAAACAACTGCCGATGGTATAGTGAACAAACAGTTAGTGGCCAAGGGGCTTACCTTTAGCAATAATCAAATAAATGCTGCTCGTGAAACGTTTTACAAAAACGATATGAAACGTATGGGTAAGGCAGCAAATGGGGATTTTCCATCAACAGGAACGAATAAATTATTAGTGGTACTCATGCAGTTTCCAGATGAACCTGCATTGTATAGCAAACAACAATTTATTGATTTGCTCACGCAAGAAGGATACAATGTAAACGGAGGAACCGGTAGTTTTAAAGAATTTTACGAAGACAATTCCTTTAACCAACTCAACCTCGACATTACCGTTATTGGTTGGTATACGGCAGCCCGCAACCGAGTTGCTTATGGACGTACCGATGCCTCTGGTGCTGACAATCCAAATTATGCTGTGAATGTGCATGAATTGGTAAGGCAAGCTGTGGATTCGGCAGAGAGCATGGGAATTGACTTTGCGGATTATGACAACAACAAGGATGGTGAGTTGGATGGATTGATGTTGTTTCATTCGGGCTATGGCGCTGAGCAAGGAAGAAATGGGTATATATGGTCGCACCGCTGGTCATTATGGAGTGGTAACCGCACTTATGATGGTGTAAATATTAACAACTATTGTATCAACCCTGCCAAACGCGATTTTGGACAAGGCGTTACGCAAGTGCGGGTTGGAGTGGCCACCCACGAATTTGGACATATCCTTGGATTACCTGATTTGTACGATACTGAACAAACATCGGAAGGTGCCGGAAATTGGTGCTTAATGGCGGGCGGACCTTGGATGAACAGCGAACGTACGCCTTGCCAAATGAATGCATGGTGTAAATCGGAGTTGGGTTGGTTAACACCAACAACACTAACTGCTAAAGGAAATTACCAGTTAAAACATAGCCTCGACAGCAATATTGCTTTTAGGGTAAATACGCCTGAAAACAGTGAATATTTTTTGCTTGAAAACCGCCAACAAAAAGGTTGGGATCGCTTTTTACCGGGACGAGGAATGGCTATTTGGCATATCAACACCAACAAAGCAGATAATTACTCCATGTTTGGATCCAATGATGTAAATACTGATACTGCAATGTATGGAGTGGGTATTGAACAAGCAGATGGGTTACGTGAATTGGAGCGTGATATTAACCGAGGCAACAATGGTGATTTGTTTCCGGGAAGCACCAATAACCGCGCATTTACTCCTACCTCTAACCCAAGCTCAAACTTGCATTTATTGGAAAATGGAACGCGAAAACCTTCGAATGTTTTTATTACCAATATAACCCAACGCCCTGACAGCATTATTACGTTTGATTTAGGAGGTAAGGCGTTGGCCATGTTTGGGCAAAATAGGGTAAATGCATGCTCACCATCTAGTGTTTCGTTTGTAAACAGTTCTACATTTGGGGTAAGTTACAGATGGAACTTTGGTGACGGAAACACCTCAACAGAAACCAATCCATCACATGTATACACCACTCCGGGTTTGTATAATGTTACCTTGGTAGTGTACGACTCAGCCAACATTGCGGTTGACTCAACTAGCATGGAGTTACCTGTTTTATTAGGCCCTACAGCAGGATTTACCGTTACCAGAGAAGGAAACCGCTTGCGCTTTACCAATACCTCGAGCAATGCCGATTACTACTTATGGAAATTTGGAACCAATACAACCAGCTCGGCCGCTAACCCAGTTGTTACCTTAACAGGCACAGGAACTGTAGCCTATTCACTTATTGCATTTAGCAATAATGGTTGCACCGATACCTTAGAAAGCGAAGTGCCACTTTATCCTACCTCACTTAACGAACTCTCAAATACCATCGGATTAACAGCTTATCCGAATCCAGTTGAAACACAACTCAACCTTTCATTCACCCTTGCACAAGCCGAACCCGTGCGCATTACCATTACCAATTTGTTAGGTGAAGTGGTTTGGGTAAAAGAATGGGATGTATTGCCCGCAGGCTTGCAACGGTATACCATTGAGCCAACCCAACTAGGTGCTTCAGGAGTTTATTTATTGAACATTCAATCAACCAGCCAGTATGGCAATTGCAAGGTGATGAAAAAGTAAAAAACCAATGTTAACCCCATTATTGCATCTTTTTTTCCCTCGGATATGTGTGGGATGTAACGGCCATTTATTGCAAAATGAACAGCATTTGTGCACCAATTGTATGTACCATTTGCCTTATACCGACTACCATATTCATGCTCAAAATGAGCTTGACAAAACCTTTTGGGGACGATTGCCATTAATTCATGCATTTGCAATGGTTTACTTTACTAAGGGAGGAACCATGCAGCACGTATTGCACGAAATCAAGTATCGAAACAACCGAGAGCTGGCTTGGTTCATGGGTAATTTGTATGGGAATATGCTTAGCCAGTCTGGATTTAATTGTGATGGGATTATGGCCGTACCCTTGCATCCAAAAAAATTGGCTTTGCGAGGATATAACCAAAGTGAATGGATTGTAAAAGGAATGAGCGAAGCCATGCAAAAGCCAAACTGGAGCAGTTGGATTGCACGGGTAAAAGCAACCGAAACCCAAACACGTAAAGGACGCTTTGCCAGGTGGCAAAATGTAGAAACGGTTTTCGAAGTTACCGATGCCACGTTGTTAAACGGAAAACATGTACTGTTGATTGATGATGTAATTACAACGGGAGCAACACTTGAAGCCTGCGGAAAAAGTATTATTCAATATCCTACAACCCAATTAAGCATTGGTGCACTTGCCTTTGCGCACCATCATTAACAAAAATAGCCGGTAATACCGGCTATTTACAAGTGTATGAGGAGCATTATGCTTCTGCTGTTTCATCGTCTTCTTCTTCTTCAGGTTCGATACCCTCCATGAGGTTGCGCACTTCTTGCAATTCTTCTCTGTTGTATTTGTTGTTGTAATCTGCAAACAAATCGAGCATATAAGCCAAATTGGTTTTACCATCATCATCTGGCAAAAACAAGAAGGTGTAATCCCCATTTTCTTCGATGTTTTCATATGCCAAACGCAGCATTCTTACGTAACCTGGTTCATTTAACTGCGCTTTAACATATTCACGTAATTCCTTTAATTGGTTTACCACATTTGCACTGGCACCCTCTGCCGCCAATGTTTTTTTAATTTTCTCAATCTGTGCTTTCATTGCTCTTTTTTAGATACGGCACGAAACTACTGTTTTTGTTCATTATTGAAAATACATTTGTTAAAATAACTAACTATGTTAAAAGGAACACTTACCATTATTTTATTGATTATTTCAAACGTATTTATGACGTTGGCTTGGTATGGTCATTTGCAATTTGCCAAAATAAGTTGGCTTAAAGCCACTGGGCTAATCGGGATTATTTTAATCAGTTGGTTTATTGCCTTGTTTGAATACATTTTTCAGGTGCCAGCCAATAAACTTGGTTATGCCCAAAACGGTGGTCCTTTTTCTATTTTCGAACTCAAAACCATACAGGAGGCTGTATCCTTAGGGGTTTTTGTCGTTATCAATATCATGGTTTTTAAAGAAACAGATTTTCAATGGAACCACCTTATTGGCCTACTCTTAATGGTGTTGGCAGTAATTGTTATTTTCAAAAAGTGGTGAAATCACCTTGGCAATTGCTGGTGCCAGCGTTTGCCCATTCGTAAGGTAAATGCGATAAACTCATCAAGCCCCTTATCAAATGCTTGGTTTTGCAATGATTGTCCATCAGCATCCAACACCTCTTTGGTAAAATGAGATTCGAAAATTTTTGCAGACACCATTGAGTCCAAATTAGTAAAGCTGATGATTTTGTTAAGAATGGTGTGCAAATGGATAGCGGGCGCTTTGCCTCCTTTACCTGTTGAAACACCTACTGTAGCAAATACTTTATGGTTAAACAAAGGAGCAAATGTTGAATCGCCCATTCGGTGCAAAAAGTTTAAAATTTCGGGAGTAGTGCTCCAATTGTATTCAGGTGTGATTAACACCACAATATTTGCTAGCTCCATTTGTTGGGCCAGGTTTGCTTGAAACGGGGTAAATGTTTCACGACTTATCTGACCTTGGTTAATGAGTGGCAAATCGTATTCTTGGAAATCAATTAATGCGGTTTTATAACCCGCTTCTTTCATCCGCAGTTGCAATGCTTTGCCTACGCGCAATGTGTTGTTATTGGCTCGAGCCGAGCCTGAAATGATACAAATATTCATGCTTAAAACCCTCAACTAATCAAAGGGTATATTTAGAAACGTATTGATAGAGGTTAAAGTTTTGCTGCCCAAGGGCAACTTCAATTTCTCGAACCATTTTTTCAAACGAAATATCGTTGGTCCGTTGCGCCTGAATAAGCGTAATTGCCTTTTCAGCAAGCAATATGGCTTTATGCGTGGGCTTGTGAAACAAACTTGAGTGTTGTTGAATAGCTTCTACAAGCTCAGCGATTCCTTGTTGCTGGCTTGCTACTGTTTTAACCACAGGTTGCTCCCATTCAGCCGTAGCATGCGTATGTGCAAGTGCTTTTAAATTTTTATAAAAAGCTGCGGATCCTACCCTATCTGATTTATTCAATACATAGATGTCCGCAATCTCCATCACCCCACTTTTAATGGTTTGAATATCATCACCAGCTTCAGGAACCAAGGTTAAAATGGTGGTATCAGCCAATCCTGCAATTTCTACTTCACTTTGGCCTACACCTACTGTTTCAATAAAAATATAATCGAACCAAGCCGATCTAAGCACATCGGTTACTTCTATAATCTTAGGTGATAGCCCTCCTAAACTGCCTCTGCTTGACATGCTTCTGATAAAAATACCCGGATGCAAAAAATGTTCTGTCATCCGAATGCGGTCACCCATTAAAGCACCTTTGTTAAAGGGAGAACTTGGGTCAACAGCAATAACTGCTATTTTTTGATTTTGGGCTAGCAGGTAGTTTGCCAATGCACTGATGAGGGTGCTCTTACCTGCACCTGGCGGACCAGTAATGCCTATTACCGGAACCTTTCGAATGGTTAAATTTTGTAGAAATTGTTGGTAACCATGGCCTTCGTTTTCAACCAAACTAATGGCTTTGGCCAAAGCCCTTGGATTGAATTGTGCTAATTGGCTAGGCAATACCATTTGGTGCATTATGAACAAGCAATTTTTTGTACCCTGTTTTGGTGACGCCCGCCTTCAAAAGCAGTTGCAATAAACGTTTCGGTAATTTGTGATGCTAACTCTAATGAAATAAACCGAGCCGGCAAACACAATACATTTGCATTGTTATGCTGCCTTGCCAAAGCGCCTAACTCTATTGTCCAGCATAATGCCGCACGGATATGCTGATGTTTGTTGGCTGTAATAGCAACACCATTTCCACTGCCACAAATCAATATACCTAGTTCACTTAAACCACCTTGAACAGATTCGGCAAGTGGGTGCGCAAAATCAGGATAATCAACAGAAGCGTCACTAAATGGGCCAAAGTCCTTTACTTCATGACCAGCAGCTTCTAAAAGGTGAATCAATTGTTGTTTGTATGCAAATCCTGCATGATCACCGCCAATAGCTATTTTCATTTTTGTATGTATTATGAATGCGTTACAAAGGTAGCGAAACCGCCTATTGAAATAACCAACAGATTATGCACGTTGCTGGTTTCGCTCTACTGCTCTCGCCACAAAAATACTGATTTCGTAGAGGCCATAAAGAGGAACAAACATCAATACCTGACTTGCTACATCAGGTGATGGCGTAAGAATACCTGATAATATCAAAATAACCACCACCGCATATCTTCTATTTTTACCCATCCAACTGCTCCCAACAAGACCAATTTTTGCCAGAAAATAAATCAGAATAGGCATTTCGAAAATAATACCTGTTGCAAATGTTAACGTTGCAATAAAAGAAATATAAGACTCAAGGTTAATTTCATTACTTACAAGCTCACTTACTTTGTAAGAGCCCAAAAATTGAATAGAAAGAGGCGCTAGTAAAAAGTAACCGAACAAAATTCCAATGAAAAAAAGCATTGAACTAAAAAAAACAAGTCCCTTTGCATAGTTTTTTTCACGTGTGCTTAAAGCTGGTTTAATAAAACGCCATAGTTCCCATAATAAGTATGGAAACGCCAATATGATTCCTGTAATAAATGCAATGAAAATATGTTGGGTAAATTGGCCCGACATGCTGATATTGGATAACACAAAACCCATTTCACGAATACAATACGCATCCGATTGTGTTAAGGTGTACGAAAGTTCACACAACATCGTATAAGTCCAAAATGTAGGTTTTATGGGTCCAAACAAAATGATGTCGAACAAAATGTATTTGTTTACAAATGCAACGACCGTAAAAAACATAATAGCCGCTGCAGATCTGAATAAGTGCCCACGCAGTGCATCAATATGATCAAAAAAGGACATCTCCTTTTCTTCGTCAAAAATATCATCAGGTTGATCAAGCGCCATAAACGGGGGCGAAAATACCAACTATTGTTGGTTATAAAAAACGCTGGTTAAAATGGTTTGAGTTGGTAATAAATGCTAAGTCCGATAAACAAGAGTAACAACACTTCCTTTATAATGAGGCCTTTTGTGCTGATAAAATAATAAGCAACAACCACACTTAAAGGAATACTCAAATAGAATAATGCATAGATATAATGTGTGTTCTCAATAAACACTCCTAAAATTCCAATAAAAAACAACAAGGCAATGCTTTGAAGAATCCTCCTTGTTTTTACCACATTTCTGAAAAAATTTGCTTGAAGGTTAAATGAAGCGATTAGTAAAATAGGCACTAACAGCAATAATGGAATCAACGATACAAGACCTCCAAACTGCGTTACTTGTAAGGTACGCTCAAAACTTTTTACCGTAAATGCAGCCACACTCCAAAACTGATTGGTGAGGTAAAAGTAAGCAGCAGCAAAATAAAGCGGAATTGCTATTCCGATAAGTGTTAAGATCAAATACCGAATATTAAACGAAGTAAAAATAACCACACTAATCAAGATGTATGGTAGAAATATGGCAACATCATAGTTAAATAACCAGGCGAATCCTAAATACATGCCCGCATCAATTACAATCAACAGCGGACGATCAGATTCGTACAAATAACATAACCGCTGAAACATCAATATAATAAACGTATTGGAAACAAGTTGAGGTGTAAGCTCGGTTTGTTGAGGGTACAATGAATTGAGAACAACAAAAAACAGCCCAGGCAAAAAAGTATCTTTATATAAAATTCCGTGTTTGGCAACGATATAGTTAACCAATAAGGCTTGCATTAGCACCAGCACGGTAGCCATTACATAACTCAGCCGTATGGGATCTGGCAATGACTTTACCCAACTGAATAGAATATTGGATAATGGCGCAGTTTGGATAAATATATAAGGTTGCGGATTAAACAATACAGGCAAACGAAGCAATGCAAGCAGCGCCACTAACAAAACTGCTGCAAAAACGGTATTTTGTCTGAACAAATTAACCACGTAAAATCAATTAATAAGTTAGTTTAAGCAATGTGAAACGCCTGTCTTTTAGAGTGCAAATCAATGAGGCATTGTACCCGATTTGTTTCGACTCTTTCGGCATCAATAATACATAATAACTGATTGCCTTGATTAAAATTTTAGTTTCAACTTGACCTAACGGATTCATGGAACTCACCATTATGTCTCCTTCGTTAGAAACATCGTTACTGTAAATAAAATGAAGCTTTTCAGGGGTGTTTAACAATACGAATGAGGAGTAATATCCACCATCATTTATACTTGATTGGTTTTTTTTGATAAACTCCTGAAACTGGGTTTTGCCTTCAGCGTTTTTCGAAATCACAACAATCTCGTCATACTTAAACTCGGTTCTAGACGCTGTTTGTGGAAATCCATTTGCTGCATAATAAGTATAGGTTTGCCTAACCTCACTGTATTTCTCGGTAATCAATATACATCCTCCATCACTACGTGGAATTACCTTTCGGATATACAAATCAGTTAAATAAGGGCCTGTTTCGTTTAACATAGTTGAAGATACTTTGGAGCTAAATGACTTGGCCATTGGTTCAAAATAGGCCGTTTTAACCAAAGCCGACTCCATGTCAATTGCATACATAAAGGTGCCCATTACCGCATTGTTTTGTTCTAAGCTATATGTTCCAGCAACATTTAAAATACCGGCTTGATTGTTCACGGTAAATCCAATATCATTAATAAAAAAAGAATCGGTTCCTATCGAAAATTCGAGTACACGATCTGTTGCAGCAAAATAACTGTATATAAAAAAATCGCGCAGTTCCTTCTCATTTCGTTTGCGGCTGTTCACCCTTGGATAATCAATTAGTAAATGTGCATTGCCTTTGTTGTCGGCCTCCATATTAGACAATACAATATCAGCAGGTGCATATTGTACATTCACCATTTTTTCGAACCGCGGTTGCAAGTTTGCATCAAACCCTTTCATCCAAATAGTACCTGTTTCTTTAGTCGACCCGGCAGTAATATAAGCAATGGTTAAAAACTGTTTGTTGGCAGAAAGGTGCACGTTCATTTCGGTATTGCTTTTAAACAACGATGCATCAATACGGGTAAGCATATTGATGGGTCCGGATTTTAAACTAGCATCAACCTTCCAACAAAAAACATCAATTTTGGGTACTGAGTCATTACGAGCAGAGGCCACCACCAAAACGCCATCAGGCAGTAACAACAGCGACTCAAGAACAGAACCATAAGGTTGTTTCAAGTCAATACTATTATCAAGCGCCAAGTTGCTTTTGTATTTTTCAAGCGTGATATCGGCTAAGAAATCACCATTTTTACATCGGGCTACAAAAATACCTGTGCTGTTTTCGCCAATCACCTTGGTGTAACTGGTTTTGTTTTTTACTTTTTGTTGATTGCTCCAATCAATTTGCTGCGCTTGGAGCAACGAGGTAATCGTTGACAAAAAGATGAAGATATACGTACGTGCTATTTGATTTCCCATTTACTTTGCACCACAAATTAAAGCGATTAGCGCAATAAACAAACAGCAGCACCTATTACAAATGGTACGACAAACAGGATTTGACACGAAGAAGAAACAAGAAAAAGCAATATTGGTAGGTGTGATTAGCCAAAATCAGCAAACCGAGCAGGCTGAAGAATACCTTGAAGAACTGGCTTTTTTAACTTTAACTGCAGGAGCTCGGGTGGTGAAAAGGTTTTTGCAGCGCCTTCATACGCCTGATCGTAAATACTATATTGGCTCAGGTAAGGTAGAAGAAATTGATGCGTTTATTAAAACCAACGAAATAGACTTGGTTATTTTTGACGATGAACTGAGTCCATCTCAATTACGCAATCTAACCCAAGCCCTCAATTGCAAGATATTAGACCGAAGCAATTTAATACTGGATATTTTCGCCACACGAGCACGCACTGCACAAGCCAAGTACCAAGTTGAATTAGCGCAAGCTCAATACTTACTTCCACGCTTAACACGCATGTGGACTCACTTAAGTAAACAAAAAGGTGGAATCGGGATGAAAGGGCCCGGTGAAACCGAGATTGAAACCGATAGACGTATCCTCCGAAACAATATTGCAAAGTTAAAAGAGCGCCTTGAGGCAATTGATAAACAAAGCACTACTCGCAGGCAAAATAGAGATGATAAAGCGCGTGTTGCATTGGTGGGTTACACAAATGTTGGTAAATCCACCTTATTAAACGTACTGAGTAAAAGTGATGTGCTTGCTGAAAACAAACTGTTTGCAACCTTAGATGCTACCGTTCGTAAAGTGGTCATTGACAATATTCCTTTTCTGGTAACAGATACCGTAGGATTCATTAGAAAGTTACCTCATCATTTAATTGAGTGTTTTAAATCAACATTGGATGAAATAAGAGAGGCCGATGTATTGCTACATGTTGTAGATGTTTCACATCCCAATTTTGAAGAACAAATTGAAGTGGTTAATAAAACCCTTGCTGATTTAGGAGCACACACCAAACCCGTGTTGCTTGTTTTTAATAAAATAGATTTGCTTAAAGAACCCGAGCAACTCACCATTTCGGATACCGATAACCAAGAGCCGATTCCTTATGCAGAGCGCCTGAAACAAACGTGGATTGCAAAAGAAAACAGCCCCGTTATTTTTATTTCAGCCTCCGAAAAAGAAAATTTAAACGAACTCAAATCCGTGTTAATTTCAATGGTACACCAGATAAAGCCGGCCAAAAACCGACCTTATGCATAAGTGCAATTAGCTTGTTGGGTTGGTTTCTGAAACTGGTTCTTGGGCAATTGCTTCACTCTCGGGTTTGGCATCAAAAGGCCTAGGACCGAGCACTTGTTCCAAATCATGTGGGAATAAAATTTCTTTTTCCAACAACAACTTTGCTAATGATTCGAGCATTCCTTTTTTTGCCGTTAACAAGGTTTTGGTTTGGGCATAACACTCATTTATCATATTGCGCACCTCAATATCAATCATCTCAGCAGTTTTATCACTGTAAGGTTTGGTAAATCCATATTCGTTGTGCGGGTCATGGAAACTTACATTACCCACTTTAGGATTCATTCCATAAATGCTCACCATCGCGTAGGCCATCTTGGTGATGCGCTCTAAGTCGTTTTGAGCACCTGTGCTAATTTTGCCAAACACAATATCTTCAGCAACCCTTCCACCCAACGTCATCATCATCATGTTTTTCATTTGCTCAGTAGTATACAAATATTGGTCTTTAGGTAGATATTGGGCATATCCCAAGGCTGCTACACCTCGCGGCACAATCGATACTTTAACCAATGGGTCTAGGCCTTCTAAAAACCAGCCCATAATGGCGTGGCCTGACTCGTGGTAAGCGATGATTTGTTTTTCTTCAGCGCTGATTAATTTGTTTTTCTTTTCCAAGCCTCCAATAATGCGATCAACCGCGTCATGAAAATCTTGCATCTCAATTTTTTCTTTGTTCCTGCGCGCGGCAATCAATGCGGCTTCGTTACAAACGTTTGCAATATCGGCACCGGCAAAACCGGCTGTTTGCATTGCTAACTTTGATGGATTAACATCCTCTCCTAATTTGAGTGGTTTTAAGTGCACCTTGAATATTTCTTCACGGCCATTCAAATCAGGTTTATCAATTGATATTTGCCTATCAAATCGTCCTGGACGAAGCAATGCTGCATCCAAAATATCTGGGCGGTTGGTTGCTGCTAAAATGATAACTCCCAAATCTGTAGCAAAACCATCCATTTCGGTAAGCAATTGGTTCAATGTATTTTCGCGTTCATCATTGCCACCTTGGATTGCGTTGCGACCACGCGCACGACCTACGGCATCAATCTCGTCAATGAATATAATACATGGCGCTTTTTCTTTGGCTTGTCTAAACAAATCGCGCACACGGCTGGCGCCCACACCTACAAACATTTCAACAAAATCAGACCCAGATAATGAAAAAAATGGAACCCCAGCTTCACCTGCCACCGCTTTTGCAAGCAAGGTTTTACCTGTTCCTGGAGGACCTACTAGCAAGGCTCCCTTAGGTATTTTTCCGCCAAGGTTGGTGTACTTCTTTGGGTTTTTTAGGAAGTCAACAATTTCCATAATTTCTACTTTCGCCTCATCCAAACCGGCAACATCCTTAAAGGTAACCTTCACCAAATTCTCTTTGTCAAAGAGTTGTGCTTTTGATTTGCCAATATTAAAAATTTGGCCTCCCGCTCCACCTGCTCCTCCGCCCATTCTACGCATCACAAACATCCACAAGCCAATTAATAGGACGAAAGGAAGAATCCATCCCAATATATCTCCTAGGTAATTGCGTTGGGTAACATACTCAACCGGAACTTGAATGGTTTGTCCGGGATTGTTTTTTTCATAAATCGCTCTTGCATTGTTTAAATCAGTTGAAAACTGGTTTACATCTCCAATTTCGAAATAATAATGCGGACCCACTTCATCTCCAAAAAAACCTCGGTCTTTTAACTCTTTGTATTTATCGCTTTTAACCGCTTCTTTCTTTAGGTAAATCTCTGCCCTTTCTTTATTTACAACCACAATTTTTTCGATATCATTGGTCATAATCATATCGTTTTGTACCTTGAACCAAGTTGTTTTTAAAGCTACATCTTGAGGCATAAATAAGGTGGCCAAAAACACTACGGCAACAACACCGTAAATCCAATAAAAGTTAAATTTGGGAACTGGGGGCATTTTAGGCTTTTGATTGCGGTTCGAATCTCCACCCGGTTTTAAATCTTGAGGTTTAATATCTGACATTCTTTCGTTGTTATTATACTGTATATAGATTAGCAAGAATAGGGACAAAAAGTTTTATAGACAAACTGACATTATCCTGCTACCAAGTTGGTAAGGGATTTGTAAACCCAAGACTGATCGAGGGTTTGCTTAAATTCTTTGTCAAAATCGCTTTTGGTTTGAACCGTTTTATTAAACACGATTGTTTGAGGATTAACATTTCCTTGTTGCCACCTAACCGATAATTCTTGTTTGCTCAGCGGAACTACTTGGTCATTTTCCCACAACTCAAGTTGCATCCGGTTAAATAAGTCGAGGTTATATTGTTTATTAATTTCAGTAATAAAATGGACAGATTTATCGATTCCACAACCACTTACAGCAGCTACTTCTTCATTCACCGCGATTACCAAAAACAAATTGTGTAGGATGTCAAATGATGCAGATAACAACTGTTGGTGCGCTGTCCAGCTTGTTGTAAAGGCCTGACCCGCTTGCTCAATAACTTCTTTTTCTGTTAGAGTCAATATTCGGTTTGCCGCGTATATCCAGACCTTTGCCTCAGGTGGCATGTTTGTAAGTGATTGGTTCATGCTTGCGAAGGTACCAAAAACCAATCCAATAAAGACAGTTATCCGATAACCTGCCAACATTGCGGTTTTAGGATATGATGCGGTTACATTGGATGCTTCTTGTTATACTTGCACTTTATCTGGTAACTGTGAATAAAACTGATATTGTGATTATAGGGGCAGGCCCAGCAGGCTGTGCAACATCCCTTTTTTTAGCTAAAAACAACATTCCCCATACGGTGATTGAGAGAGCTGTTTTCCCCAGAGATAAAGTTTGCGGTGATGCGTTGAGTGGAAAAACAGTGTATGTACTTAACCAGTTAGACCCAACAATCATCCCTGCATTTGACTCTCAAAAAAACACGTTTATCGAAAGTTGGGGGGTGAAATTTGTTGCCCCGAATGGCAAGGCAATTGATATTCCCTTTAAGTCAGATATGAGCAAAGAGCAATATCCACCTGGCTTTATCAGCAAAAGGTTCGATTTTGATCATGAGTTGTTTAAGCGATTGGATCGGAATTATGCCGAGGTGCTTGAGGGGGCCGAAGTAACCGATATTGAACGTTTGCCGAATGGTACAATTGTTTCTTACTCACAAAATGGGTTAACCCAAACCATACAAGCCAAACTGGTTATTGGTGCCGAAGGTGATCGAAGTATTGTTGCAAAAAAGCTCGGTAAAATCCAGAAAGAAAACGAACACTATTGTGCTGGCATTCGCGCTTATTATTCAGGAGTGACAGGCATGCATCCACAACATTTTATTGAATTGCACTTTTTACCCGAATTACTCCCTGGTTATTTTTGGATCTTTCCATTACCCAATGGTATGGCCAATATTGGCGCTGGCATGTTAAGCAAAGAGGTGAGTAAACGTAAGGTCAATTTAAAAGCCGATATGCTCAAGGCCATTGAAAACAACCCTAATATCAAAGAGCGTTTTAAAAACGCAAAATTAGAAGGCAAAATACAAGGATGGGGCTTGCCATTAGGAAGTAAAAAAAGACCCTTAAGTGGAAACGGGTTTTTGTTAACTGGAGATGCCGGTTCCTTAATTGATCCATTTACCGGTGAGGGTATTGGCAATGCGCTGTACAGCGGAATGATGGCAGCCGAATGGATTGTAAAAGCAATTAACAAACAACGGTTTGATGGGGAATTTTTGAAACAATACGACCATGCCTTTTACGAACGGCAGTGGGACGAATTAAAGTTAAGCCATACCATGCAACGCCTTTGTAAATATCCTTGGCTCTTTAACCTTGTGGTAAATAAAGCACATAAAAATAAAGCCCTGCGTGAAACCATTAGTTGCATGTTCGAAGACCTTGATCTGCGCTCAAAACTGAGGAACCCACTCTTTTACATTAAGCTGTTGATGAATGATTAAATTCACATTGGATTGGGTAACAACCTAAATTGCCTTAAAATGTTATCTTTGCCGCCTTTAAACAACTAAAGGCTCAGTGAAAAGAAAAGTGATTGTTATTGGCGGAGGTGCTGCCGGTTTTTTTTCGGCCATTACTTGCGCTCAAGCAAGTAAGGATGCAGAAGTTATCTTGCTTGAAAAAACAAATAAGTTATTAAGTAAAGTAGCCGTATCGGGCGGTGGCCGGTGCAATGTAACCCATGCTTGTTTTGATAATAAAACCCTCACCGCCAGTTACCCAAGAGGCGAAAAACAACTCAAAAGTGCGTTTAGCAGATTTACCACCACAGATACCATCGCTTGGTTTGAATCAAAGGGTGTTAAGTTGAAAACAGAAGCGGATGGCCGCATGTTTCCTTCAACTGACAAATCAGAAACCATTATTGATTGTTTGCTCAAAGAAGCCAAAAAAGCCAAAGTCACCATCCAAACCGAAACGGGGGTAAGCGCTATTAAAACAAAATTTGACGGTGGTTTTGATGTTGAATTGACCAATGGCAAAGTGCTCGAATGTGATAAAATCATTTTGGCAACAGGCGGCAGTCCTAAAATGCAAGGCTTTGATTGGATTCAAAAACTAGGACACCAAATTGTTGAACCCATTCCTTCATTGTTCACCTTTAATATTCCAAACAACCCAATTGTTGAATTACAAGGAATTGCTGTCAATCCAGCAAAGGTGAAAATTGTAGATAGCAAACTGGAGTTTGCCGGTCCAACGTTAATCACACATTGGGGATTAAGTGGGCCAGCCGTATTAAAATTATCGGCTTACGGAGCGCGTCTTTTAGCGGAGCGCAATTACGAGTTTAGCATCCAAGTAAGTTGGTTGAATCAAAAAAAAGAAGAAGCGCTGAGGCAAGAGTTGTTTAATATCAAAGCAGCCAACCCTCACAAGCAAATTGGCAATTCGATGCCTGTTGTATTGCCAAAACGTTTGCTTGAATTTATATTAGAAAAATCAGGCGTTTCGCCCGAAACACGTTGGGCTGAAGTAAGCAAAGACCATATCCAAGCCTTACAAGACAACCTCTTGTATGATACGTATAAGGTTAGTGGAAAAACTACTTTTAAAGAAGAATTCGTAACTTGTGGTGGTGTACACTTAGATGACGTTGATTTTAAAACTATGGAAAGCAAACGTTGCAAAGGACTTCATTTTGCTGGCGAAGTTCTGGATATTGATGGCATCACTGGAGGGTTTAATTTTCAAGCAGCTTGGACTACAGGATTCATTGCAGGACATGGTGTGCTTAAATAAATTTGATTCAATCATAAACCAATCGCTAACCCCTTTGTTTAACGTTAACAATACGCAATCGTTGATTGGCAATGGAAGTTATTAATTTTGATGCAGGCCATCACCTACCCGATGGAGGTCTTTGGTACAGTGAAACAAATCCTGCTCACTTAATTGTAGAACCCTTTAATGCATTATCAGCAATGGTTTTTGTATTCATTGCTGCTTGGTGGCTCACTAAATTAAAAGGTAAATTCGAAGAGCGTTCCTTTTTATACATTGCCTCCATCATCCTTATGGTGGGTGCCATTGGTGGTAGTATTTACCACGCATTTAGGTACTCTGCATTTTTTATTTACATGGATTGGTTGCCCATTCTCATTTTATGCCTAATGGCTTCTACCTACTTTTTATACCATGTGATTAAAAAACTTAACTATGCACTGGCCATTATGTTTGGTATTGTGCTTATACAAATAGTGGTTTGGAATATTGGCAACAAAAGAGGGCATTACAATATCAATGTTAACTATGCAATGATGGCGGTGGCAGTTTTAGCTCCCTTGCTTTTGTTTATGCGTAAAAAGAAATTCAGGGATTGGAAATTGATTGTTGGGGCGGTACTTTCTTTTTTATGTGCTTTGTTTTTTAGGATTGTTGATGCGGATCAATGGCTCGAAATGGGCACACATTTTTTATGGCACTTGTTTGGAGCAGTTGCTTGCCATTTAATGTTTCTATACATTTATAACTCATACCATCCTGATGAAGATACCTCTGTTTCTTTAAGGCGTAAAAGCCACAAACAATCAAGTATATCATCATAAAGAACCATCACTCATCAATGAAAAATCCTTTTGCAATAGCAGTACATGGTGGTGCAGGAACCATCCTCAAATCTACCATGACACCAGAAAAAGAATTGCTTTACAAGCAAGGGTTAACACAAGCCATTGAGGCAGGAAATGCATTGTTATCTGAAGGAAAAAGTAGCTTAGATGCTGTTGAAGCTGCTGTGATTGCTCTTGAAAACTTTCCGTTGTTTAATGCAGGTAAAGGTGCTGTGTTTACCAATAAAGGTACGCACGAAATGGATGCAAGTATAATGAACGGGCAAACGCTGGAAGCAGGCGCTGTAAGTGGAATCAGTAAAATAAAAAACCCAATAGCGTTAGCCAGAGTGATTATGGACAAAAGCGGACATGTGTTTTTAGCAGGAACTGACGCTGAAATGTTTGCACAACAAATGGGCTTTGCCTTTGAACCAGAAACCTATTTTTTTGAAGAGACCCGCTTTAAGCAGTGGCAAGAAGTCAAGGATTCGCACGGATACCAACTTGATCATAGTGGACAACACGGTGAGGGAAAAAAATTTGGAACAGTAGGTGCTGTTGCAATCGATCAGTATGGAAATTTAGCTGCTGCAACCTCAACTGGTGGTATGACAAACAAACGATTTGGTCGAATTGGCGATTCACCCGTTATTGGTGCTGGAACATATGCCAATAACCAAACTTGCGCCATTAGTTGCACTGGACATGGAGAGTATTTTATACGTGCGGTAGTAGCTTATGATATCAGTTGTTTAATGGAATACAAGGGCTACACCTTAAAACAAGCTTGTGATTATGTGGTAAAAGATAAGTTGGTAAAATTTGGAGGAGAAGGCGGGCTAATTGCAATTGATAAATTTGGGAATATTGAACTTCCCTTTAACAGTGAAGGAATGTACCGCGCTTGTAAAAAAAATGGCGAAGAAACTGTTGTGAAGATTTACGAAGATTAGGGTTAAATAGCTACCGTCTCACTCGCAATAAAACGCCTTTCTTTGAGAAGGTATTGATTGCCACGAACCAATATATTTACTCTTAAGTTTTCTACGGCTATTGGCTCACCCATGCTTACTTCTGTGATATTGCTATGGCGAATATCCTTTCCATCAACAATAACCACTGCACCACTTCCTACTACTTCCAAGTGATTTCCTGAAGTTACAATTACTCCAGTATCTTCACCCAAGCCAATACCCGTGCATTGAGGGTTGCTCGCAACCGCTTGTGCCAATCGGTTAAACCTGCCTCTTTTATCAAAATGAGAATCAATAATCACATTGCCAATAAATGCGAGACCTGTGGTAATTTTAACTTCACCCTTAAGGTGCGCCAATTCACTTTTACCTTGAAAAATCATGGTATTGCTCATGGCCATTGCGCCAGCACTTGTTCCAGCTATTACAAATCCTTGTTCATGCATGTACCTATCATGTAGAATATTGTAAATATCACTCCCGCCAAATATACTGGTAAGCCTGAGCTGGTCTCCTCCGCTAAACATCACGCCATCTGCTTCCTTAATTCGACTTATATAGTCTTCGATAAATACATCTTCTCGCTTTCGAATATCAATTACACCCACATTGGTGCATCCAATTTTGCCAAAAGCGCTCAGGTAGTTTTCACCAACTTCAGCCGGAATCGAAGACGCTGTAGTAATCACCTCTATTCGTTTATCGGTACCACCAACTTCGTTAACCAAACGTTTTAAAATTCCAAGTTCAAAAAAGTTTAAACGGTTACGCTCAATAAAACCTTGTTCAAGGTCTGTGCCTTTGTCTTCTGCCCCCCCAACTGAAATCAGTTTGCCTTTAGGTAATTCCAATGTTATTCTTTGATTAATTCTTCGGCTTCAAATATAAAAGCACTTCGCATTGTGCCAAACCTTATCATCATATTTTACTCCCAAGGTTGATGTGGGAAACAGGAATAAACATGACAATTGTTAGTTTTTTTAAATATTTTATGTAAAATGCATTTTGATAACATTGGCAAAAGGCATTTAAATCAAATTACTATGAAAATATTAGACATTAAAGTGATGCGTGGTCCCAACTACTGGAGCGTTCGCAGGCATAAGTTAATACAAATGCGTTTGGATTTGGAGGAGATGGAGCAATTACCAACAAATAAAATTCCAGGTTTTAGGGAGCGATTGGAAAAAATGTTTCCTACGATGTATGGGCACCGGTGTTCAGTAGGTACGCCTGGTGGTTTTTTTAAACGTGTAGATGATGGCACTTGGATGGGGCATGTAATTGAGCATATTGCCTTGGAATTACAAACACTTGCGGGAATGTTTTGTGGTTTTGGCCGAACAAGAAGTACAGGCAAAGAAGGTGTATACAATGTTGTATTCAGTTATATGGAAGAAAAGGCTGGCATTTACACAGCTAAAGCGGCTGTTCGTATTGCTGAAGCATTGATTGCAGGCAATGATTATGATTTGGCCGAAGACATTCAAAATTTACGCGAAATAAGAGAAGAAGAACGATTAGGTCCAAGTACAGGTTGCATTGTTGATGAAGCAGTTGCGAGGGGAATTCCGTTTATTCGGTTAAACAAGCACTCACTTGTACAGTTAGGTTATGGTGTCAATCAACGTAGAATCAGAGCAACGATTGCAAGCACTACGGGGAGTATTGCTGTAGATATTGCATGCGACAAAGAAGAGACCAAAAACCTATTGGAAGCAGCGGAAATTCCTGTTCCTCGCGGACGAATTGTGTATAGTGAAGAGGGGCTGAAAGAAGCAATTGACCGAATCAAATACCCAATTGTAACAAAACCTGTAGATGGGAATCATGGCAAAGGAGCCACCACCAATATTTTAACTTGGGAAGATGCCGTGCGTGGACTAGAAGCGGCAAAAAAATATTCTAGGGGAGTTATTGTTGAAAAATTCATCACAGGTCAAGACCACCGAGTATTGGTCATCAACTACAAATTTGTAGCGGCAGCAATACGCAAACCAGCTGCCGTTAAGGGAGATGGTAGCAGTAGTATTCAGCAATTAATAGATAAAGTAAACGAAGACCCAAGAAGGGGATACGGACATGAAAAGACCTTAACCCAAATAAAGGTTGATGAGTTTACCTTAGATATTCTTTCAAAGAAAGGCCTGTCATTAGATAGCATCTTGCCGCAAGGGGAAGAACTCTTTTTAAAGCCTACTGCAAACCTAAGCACAGGAGGAACTGCAACAGATGTTACCGATATGGTGCATCCAGACAATATCTTTATGTGCGAACGCATTGCCCGTATTATTGGATTGGATATCTGTGGTATCGATATTATGGCCGAAAATTTAACAGAGCCTGTATCGCAAACAGGAGGTGCAATATTAGAGGTAAATGCCGCTCCTGGATTCCGTATGCACATTGACCCTGCTGAAGGTTTGCCGCGCAATATTGCAGAGCCTGTTATTGATATGTTGTACCCTCCGGGAAGCACTGCCCGTATTCCCATTATAGCAGTAACTGGAACCAATGGCAAAACCACAACAACACGCTTAATGGCGCATATGGTTAAAACCATGGGACATAAAGTCGGCTACACCACTACAGATGGTGTGTATATTCAGAACCAATTAATGATGCGGGGTGATTGTACAGGACCAGTAAGTGCAGAGTTTGTGCTTAAAGACCCAACAGTAGATTTTGCTGTGCTTGAGAGTGCACGTGGTGGAATACTAAGAGCAGGACTGGGTTTTCACAATTGTGATATAGCCATTGTGACCAATATTGCCGAAGATCATTTAGGCTTACAAGATATTGATACCATTGAACAATTGGCGCGAGTTAAAGCCGTAGTGCCAGATAGTGTGTTGCCCAGTGGATATACCATATTAAATGCTGACAACAAATGGACTGCTGGCATGGCAAAAGGCCTTGCATGCAAGGTTGCATACTTTAGCATGGACGAAAATAATCCGATCATCAAAGAACATATTAACAAAGGAGGATTGGCTGCCATTTATGAAAATGGTTATGTAACCATTTGCAAAGGCACATGGAAAATTAGGGTAGAAAAAGCTGTGAACATACCCCTCACGTTTGGAGGCAGGGCAGCATACAATATTGCCAATGTATTGCCAACGTTATTAGCTGGGTTTATTCGTAATTTTAAAGTAGAAGACATGCGTGTTGCACTGGCAACTTTTATCCCTGGACCAGCTCAAACTCCAGGACGCATGAATATTTTTAGGTTCAAACATTTTGAGGTAATGGTTGATTACGCTCACAATACTGCAGGGTTTGAAGCAATTGGCGACATGTTGAGTAAGATAGAAGCAAAGCATGTTGGCATAATCGCTGGAGTAGGCGATAGACGTGATGAAGACACAATTGCTTTGGGCGCACAAGCAGCAAAAATGTTTGATGAAATAATCATCAGGCAAGATAAAAATTTACGCGGGCGCACCGAAGATGAAATCATTGCACTCATTACAACGGGTATCAAACAAATAGATCCAACAAAAAAGATCACCCTCTTTAAAAAAGAACGCGATGCCATTGATTTTGCAATCAAAAATGCACGCAAAGGAACATTTCTGACCATTTGTAGCGATGTAGTACCCGATGCATTGGACCAAATAATGAAGTTGAAAGAACAAGAAGATATAGGTGAAATAGAATTAGGATTAGAAGAGACTTCGTCTTTATCAAAATAGTAATTTATTGCATTGTTTTACATTCAAACTAACATCAAATAAGAATTGACGGAAAATAAAGAGCTATGCTTAAGAAACTTTTCAATGAGTTCTTTGTTATTGGTAATTTTTATTTAGTTTTGAGTTTTTAAAACCAACTCAAATGAAAAAAAACCTTATTTTAGCCTTAGCCCTTGGCTTTTGTGGAATCAAAGCCATTAAGGCACAAACCCATGATGTGAGCTTGAACATTGCTCCCATCGTATTTTCAAACTACAGCGTTAATTACATGTTCAATTTTACCGATGAAATGTCGGTTGGTTCTGTTATTGGTTACCAAAACATCACCATTGATGATCCTACAGTTGCTGGCGGAGAAATCAAGTACACTGGTTTTTACCTTGCACCTGAGTTTAGATATTACTTCAACCCTGATGAAGGAAATGATAAGTTCTATGCTGGAGGTTACCTTAAGTATCGAAACGCAGGTACCTCAGGCGACATCTATACTGGTTTTTTAGCTGATGGCTCATTAGTAAATTATGATGTTAAAAATAACGGTGTAGCATTAGGTATTGTTTTTGGTAAATTATGGCAAACACGTGTAGGATTAAACTTCACCCTTTGGAGTGGCGTGGGTTATTACTTATTTGATAATGAAAGTTATACAAACAATTACGACCCAGACAAGGATCCTAATTTGATTACTATTAATTCAAACTTACCTTCACTCGACTTCCGTTTTGGTGTTAACGTAGGTTACCGTATCGGAAACTAAACCTAACAAAACAGCTTATTGGGGCATTTTATATTCAATACTAAAATATGAAAACCTTCAGTAAGCTGTTTTTTGTTTCATTTGTAATTGTCTTCTTCCCAATTAATGCTTCTTCTTTTTGGTTTAATTTAAGGTCAAATAAAGCCAGCTCAGATCCTAAAATCTTAGGCTGCAAAAATTGGGAAAGCGTAGGCATCATTTCTTCTGATAGCGTGCTTGCAAATGCACAAAGTTTAGGCTTGGTTATGGGTCAAGCCACCGGTAAATCTGATAAAACATCCTTACTCTTATTGCAAAGCATCCAAATACAAGCTGCCATGATTGGCGGAAATTATATTAGGTTGATGCCTATTTTAGCTCCAGAAAAAAAAGCCATTTTAACCCAATATGCAGAAGTCCTCATAACGAACAAGCCCACACTTCAACAAATTGAATCTGGCGAATATGAGGTAAGGGGAATCTATGAATACCATAGGACCGAAGCGAATCGGAATTATCCTAAAAAAATCGATGACTTACCAAGTTCATTAACAATTAATAAAGAGCTGATTAAAGAAGAGAAAAATGGAATCCTAAATATTCCTTTAAAAATTTATGGTGTTCCCTACTTGATATTTTCTTACCAAATCATCTCTGCATCAGAATCAAGTATAGTCCTAACAGCCAAAGTTCAAAGGGGTTCACGAATTATACTTTACAATATCTTTCTTCAAAAAACCAATTCTTAGCCCTAAGTTACCCAACAGCAATCCAATTGTTTTTATGCAAGGTATAATGAACAGAATCCAAAAAGCGCCCATCAAAAAATAGATTCTCTTTAAAGTGTGCCTCTTTTATAAATCCTGCTTTTAGCAAAATATGTTGGCTTGTAAAATTATCAGGATCGGTTACTGCTTCAATCGTATGTAAAGTTAAGGTATCAAAGCCGTAGGCAATCAAAGCTTGCAGCGCCTCTGTCACTAATCCGCGTCCATGATATGAAGCCAACATCATGTATCCCACTTCAGCTCTGAAGTGTTCGAGATAAAGTCGGTAAAACCCCATAATTCCAATACATGTATCGTCACCCTTTAACGTGGCACTCCAGTTTAACTTTGTTTGATTGTTGTTTCCATCTGTAATGAGTTCCCTAGCCTCTAATAAAGAAGAACATCTTGGCCTTGGGACATATTTCATCAACTCAAGATTGCTTCTGAGTTCATAAACTGAATAGCAATCCTTAGGTAAAACTGGTCTCAAAAGCATTCGAGCTGTTTCAATAGTTGGCAACTTATGTTCCATGAGCAGAATATAATGAAATTGGGATTTGGAAATTTACTTTCATACAAAATTGTCTGTCTGGAAAAAGAAAAGGGCCTTGGAAAAATTCCAAAGCCCCTTTCATGTTGATTAGTTTAAGAGATTCTTATTGTGTTTTCACAACTTTGATGGTAGTTGACTCTTTGCCACTAACAGTTAAGAAATAAATACCTGGAGCAAGTTTATCACTTTCAGCAACAGTAACTGTATTTAACCCTTCTTTCACATCAACTTTAGAAGTTGCATATACTTTGCCTTGCACGTCCATTACAGTATATGTGTAGGTTCCTTCTTCGGCCGCAGTCACATCAAATGAAACCACATTGCTAAATGGATTTGGATAGGCTACAATTCCAGTTGTTTCATTAGTTGCTTTGCTTACCCTTACGGCTTGTGTGGTATACGATTGTCCGTTGAAGTCAACCTGACGTAAGCGGTAATAAAGTACAGTTGCGTTTGCATTCGTAAATGCGTTGCGGTCTATATATGCATAGCGTTTGGTGATGTTGGTTGTTCCCGCTCCTTGAACATATCCTACCTTGCGGAAAGTACGACCATCTACTGAACGTTCTACCTCAAAGCCAGCATTGTTTAATTCTGAAACAGTAACCCAATTGAGGTGTGCATCAGAGCGAACTGCCGAAGCTTTAAATTGTGTTAACGTAACAGGCAATGGATTTACGCTCGAATCAGCACCGATACCAAACTCACCTACTACATTCACACCCGTACGCTCAACTACTGGAACTGCATTGGTTCCTGTATTGACACCAGCAGTGCCGACCAAGCTCCAAGGAGCAATGAAGTTATTTCTACGTATAACTCTTAAGTCTACAAATGAGGTTACTCCAATTGCGCCTTCAGCAGTAAAGTTTACTGTATAATCTCCTCCAGAGAATCCATTAGCAGTAGTAAATCTCCAATATCCGAAAGGTGAAGCCTTGGTTACAGATAGCAACCCATCAGTAAGTGGCAAACCATTGTTTCCAGGAGCGGTATTGATAAACCTAGCTGTAATCGTACCTCCTACTGGAGCTGTGGTAAATGTTAGGCTAGCTGTGTTATTGTTAGCCCCCGTATACAATGGGAAAGTGTAGTTTGTAGTTGTTGCATTTACCCATCTTCTCAAAATACCTTCATACATTGGAGTACCTAGTAAAGATCCGACATTTGACGTATCAACCCCTAAAGATAAAGTGAAGTTGTTGTTTGTACTATTCAACCTACCCGATATCATTTCGATTGTATCATTTACTGAGAAGGTAACAGTACCAGCACTATTAAATGTAACCACCGTGCTATTGTCAATGGTTAACTTTGAGATTGTTTGAGAAGGTACATTGTTCACGGTAACTGAACCTCCACCATTAAATACCAACCTGTCATTACCAACTGGTGTTGTGCGCGCTGGCGTCCAATTAGATGCCACGGTGAAATCGGCTGCACTTGTTTGGTTCCATGTGTAAGTTGTTGCTGGAGGTGTTGGTAAAATGGTAATGGTATAATCTTGCGCCTCTCCAGAACCACCTACTCGGCAAGGATCTGTATTTGGGTTACCAGAAAAACGTGTCATGATACGCATTCTAACAGGTCCCAACACAGCTGTTGCTGGAACAGTAAAGCTCACCGTGCTTGGAGCAAAACTTGTAGAAGACATATTGATATTGGTCATTTCTGTTGGTGAGAAAATTCCATCATCATTAAAGTCAATCCACATATTGATAACCGCATTATTGTCCGTTGTTATCGAAATGGATTCGGTATTCAATTTGGTTATAGTCGCGGTAGCTGTTGTAGTTGGGTAGTTAATATAATAACCAGGTGCAGTATTAGTAGGTGGATTAAAGTTCATACTATTCAAAGTGATATTGGTAATATATGGAGTACCACTAATACTCGGAATACAATAGTTATCGCGTATTTCACGGTTACCGGCAGGAGATGTTACCGCAGGTGAATGTGGTGCACCACTCAATGTAAATGAGGTACAAGTGGCATCAATCACATTACCACTAACCGAAGAAGCGTCTACATCATAGGTAACCCAAAAATAATTGGTGTCATTTGCTAAGGGTTGGAAACCTGTGATAGTATAAGCCATAGCCCCTGGAAGGAAAGGCATTGTATTGCCAAACTGCGTTGTAGGCACAAATACCGAACTGTTACCTGTATACCATACTTTCATATTTCTAATATTAGCCGTATCGGTAGTTCCAGTAGCAGTTAGATCAAACTGCGTTAAATTTATAGGAGCTCCAGTTGAAGAAGTGATAATTGGAATTTGCAAAATTTCATTGTTCGCAGTTCCTTTAGCCACTTTGGTGGTAGCACTGTGGTGTGTGGTTGATCCAACATATGTCATTGGCGAAGTAACAACAATGTTACCAGATGGCGATGTAACCGTTGGTATGTAATAGTTACCTATAACTTGGATACTATCCAATTGAGCATCTAATAAATTACCCAAACCAGCACCAGCTGCAATATCATAAGCTAACCAATAGTAGGTAGTAGCATTACTTTCCAACGTATCAGTTACCGCAACGGTGAACGATCCCGAAGGACTCGCAACTGTTGCAATTAAGTTTGCTGTAGAGAAGGCTGGAACTGTTGTACGGTATACCTTAGCGGCAGCGATATCACTCGCAGAAGTTGTGCCGTTGGTATTAAACCTAAACTCTGTAATTGTACCTACACCGCATCCATTTGTAGCAACAGGAATTTGAAGCACAATATTGTCAGTTGACGAAGGAGCTCCTGTAGAAGATGATTGTGAAGTTGTAGAAGAACCATATGCCAATGGAGCGGCATTGATCATTACATCATAGTCTTCTGACTCTCCATATCCATAATCAGAACATGGGTTGGTAAGCAAACCAGCCCACCAGCTAACTGTTTGACGAACGCGCATACGGGTTAAACCAGGCAAGGCAGAGCATGGAATCGTAAAGCTAGAGCTGTAATTTGTAAAAGTAGTAGAACCCGTGGTGGCCATTACTTCATTGGCAGTAAATATACCGTCTTGGTTTAAGTCAATCCAAATGGTGTAATACATTGAACTTCCTGCAGTATACAAATCGAAATTCACTGTTTGCGCTTGGTTTACGGTCAAGGTTTGTCCCGCAAAGTAGGTATAGTTATTACTAATCGTTGTTCCTGGGCAACCATTAAAATTGTTGTTAATATTGGTAATACCTCCAGAAGTTTGGAACCCACTTATATTATACCATCCACATGAAAATTGAGCTTGGCTCAATTGTGGGATGCAATATTGCTCTCTAATTTCACGTGTTCCAGCAGGAGCGGTAGTCGTAGGAGCGTTTAGTACACCCGTGTTCACACCTGAACACTCAGCATCGATAAGGTTACCAAGAACGGCACCAGAAGAGATATCATAAGTAAGCCAGAAATAATTGGTATCATTTTGTAAAGGCAGTGACCCATTTACCGAGAATGTTAAGCTACCTCCAAAATTAGTTAACGTAGTTCCAAATTGGGTTGTTGTTGCAAACGTATTGCTGTTTCCAGTGTACCATACTTTAATACCAGTAATATCAGCTGTATCTGTTGTTCCGTTAGCATTAAAGTTTAGTTCTGTTAAGTTAATAGCAGCTCCTGTTGAAGATGTTACAATTTGAACACCGATTACTTCGTTGTCATTTGTTCCCCTTGCAACTTTTGACAAATTAGCCTGAGTAGTTGTTGAACTAATATAAGTCATCGGAGCGGTGATTGTAATATTGCCCGAAGGATCACCATTTGTAGGCACGCGATATTGTCCTAGAACAAAAATGCTGTCTAAACGCGCATCAACTAAATTGCCAATTGTAGCACCTCCGGCAATATCGTACGTTAACCAATAATAGGTCGTACCACTTGATTGGATTGTATCAGTTACTCCAAATACAAACTGTCCACTTGGAGCTGCTACCGTAGCTCTCAAATCAGAAGTATTAAACGTAGCCGAAGAACCTGTGCTGTATAATTTAGCATTTAAGATATCGGTTGCTGGGCTTGTAGAACCAGAAGTTGATAAGCGTAATTCTGTTAAAACAGCGTTACCACATCCCGAATTGGTAATTGGAATTTGCAATACTTGACGGCTTAATACACCAGGTGCAGCAGTTCCTATTTGTTGAACAGGTTCAGCATTACCAAAAGCAACTGGGTTTGGTAAAATGTTAATGGTATAATCCTCCGATTCACCATAACCATAATCTGAACATGGATCACTTACCGGAGCGCCATTCCACCAATAATCACCTGCACGAACACGCATTCTAGTTAAACCCGTTGTAGCGTTACAAGGTATGGTGATTGAACCCGAGGGAGGAGCGGAATTACCAGTAGCCGTTGGATCATAGAAAACCCGTTCAGTTGCATTGTCAAAAACACCATCTTGGTTGTAGTCAATCCAAATAGCGTAAGACATCCAACCACCACCAATGCTAAAGCTAAAAGTTTGATTTTGTTGGGTAACCATTGAAACACCAGGTGTATTTGAATAGTTATTATTATTGATATCTCCACAACCGGTGAAACTTGATATGTTGGAAGTAGCTCCGCTTGTTGTAAAGTTATTGATGGTATAACCCCAACTGCAAGAGTTATTAGCCCACGAAATTTGAGGAGTGCAGTACTCTTCGCGGATTTCTCTGCTACCTGCAGGAGCAGAAACAGTAGGCGTTTGGGTAGCACCTAAAACAATAGATAAACATTCACCATCAACCACGTTGGTTACTGTGGCCGTATCTGATATATCATACGTTAACCAAAAATAGTTGGTATCGTTTTCAAGTGGTTGCAAACCAGATACACTGAAAGTAAGTGCTCCAGGCAAATTGGTTAATGTAGTACCAAATTGAGTGGTGGTGTCGAATACATTTCCATTGCCAGTGTACCATACTTTAATATTGCTAATCTCAGAGGTATCTGTTGTTCCATTTGCTGAGAAGTTTAATTGTGTAGCACTAACAGGCGCTCCTGTAGGCGACATTACAACTTTCACAGCAATGATATCATTGTTTTTAGATCCTTTGGCAACCTTTGCAGGATTGTCTTGAACCGTAGTTGAAGAAACGTAAGTCATTGGAGCCGTTACCGTAATGTTACCTGAAGGATTTGAATTGTTTGGAACTTCGTAGGCACCAAGAACCAACACACTATCAAAAGTTGCATCGATTAAATCACCAACGGTAGCACCACTCGCTATATCATAAGCCAGCCAATAGTGCGTAGTTCCATTTGGCTCAATAGTATCAGAAATGGCAAATGTAAATGCGCCACTTGGTGATGCCACAGTAGACCTTAGGTTCGTTGTATTAAATACGTTTGAGCCGCCTGTTGAGTACAATTTAGCGGCTGTAATGTCTGCAGCATTTGTAGATCCTGCTGTTGACATTCTAAACTCATTTACCACGGCTGTACCGCAACCTGCATTTGTAACTGGCATTTGCAAAATCACTCGCGATGTAACCCCTGGTGCTGCAATACCTGTCATTTGAACAGCATCTGCCTCGTCAAATGTAACTGGAGCGGCTATTATGTTTACAGCATAATCCTCTGTTTCGCCATAGCCGTAATCAGCACAAGGGTCGGTTATAGGAGTGCCATTCCACCAATTAGGGCCTTGACGTACACGCATTCTTGTTAGACCTGGTAATGCTGAACAAGGTATTGAAATCGTGGCTGAAGCAGTCCATACATCATTTGGCGTTTGGAAGGCCAATTCACTTGCACTGAAAACTCCATCTTGATTGTAATCTATCCAGATTGAATATGACATCCAACTTGCTCCAGATAAATTAACATCAAATGATTGTGCTTGGTTCACTACTAAGGTTTGCGTTGGGTAATAAATCCAGTTATTGGGATTACCATTACATCCTGTAAAGTTATTGATATTGTTAATGGCGCCAGTTGTTGAAACACCTGTCATATAATAACCCCAGTTGCAAGCATTGGTTGCATTGCTTATTTGTGGAGCGCAATATGGGTTTCGAATCTCACGGCTACCCACTGGTGAAGTAACAGTTGGTGTTTGAGGGGTACCAGCTATGGTTATGCTTGAACACTCACCATCTACTATATTGGTAACTGTTGCTGATGATTTAATGCCATATGTTAACCAAAAATAGTTTGTATCATTTGCCAATGCTTGGTTACCAGAAATGGTAAACGGAAATGCACCACCTAAACTGGTTAAAGTTGAACCAAATTGGGTAGTAGTTGCAAAAGTGGCACTATTACCTGTGTACCACACTCTAATGTTTTCAATATCTAAGCTATCAGTAGATCCAGCAGCACTCATTGCAAATTGGGTAGCATTCACTGGTGCACCCGTATTAGACATGATTACCCTCACACCTATAATTTGCTCGTCTTGGTCTCCTTTGCCAACCTTTTGAATCATATTTTGAAAAACGGTTGATGAAACATAACTCATTGGCGAGGTAATAATACGGTTACCTGCAGGAGCAGTTATACCGGGAACCTTATTTACGCCATTTACCTGAATGGTCGTTACTTCTGCATCAATACTGTTTCCTAATGTTGCACCTGCAGCTACATCATAGGCTACCCAAAAATAATTTACTCCCGGGCTTAATTGAACGGAGTCTGTTACAATATAGGAACCACTTGGTGAGGTTATTGTAGAACCAAACTGGGTTGCAGTAGAGTAAACATTTGAAGTTCCAGTAAAAAACACCTTCATGGCTGACAAGTCAGCAGGGCTAGTTGTTCCGTTCGTATTTACATGTAACTGAGTAGCAGCTAATGTAGATCCATATCCGCTTACGTTTACTTCATAACGAACAACCTCTTGGTTCACAGAACCTGGGCCAGCAGGCAATAGAGAAGCAGAAAAGGCATCTGAGGTGTCATAAGTTTTAGGAGGAGGAACGAATCGATAAGTTAGGCCAGATATTGGCACAACCGGGCCAACATTGGTCAATAAACATGTAGCATTGTTTGTTATACCTTGGGTTGTGGTTAACCAATCTGTTGCTGTGGTTCTATTGTTATAATCAGAATTTGATGTTCCCCTCAACCCAACTTCCACATTAAAATTTGTAGTTCCACCTTTTACACAATTACCATAAACGATATCTACATTATTCGTAGTCTCATTTAAGATTACCTGAAAATTTAAGGTGTCACTTGTATTGTTATTATTCCAATAAAAGGTCCAATTAGCGAACTGAACAATCAACTTACGAGTAGGAGCTGTTCCCACCAATTCATACCTAATTTCACCGTTTGGATGCCCTTGCAAATCAGCACTCATTGGTGTGATCAAATTGTTGTTTCCACTCCAAGGATCACTAATTGCATTGTATGAAGCATTTATTGAATTGCCCAATCCTACAATACCATTGGCATTAACCGAGAAGGTTGTGTAGGTTGTCCCATTAAAAACAAAAGGAAAACCAATTGGATAATTAGTGAAGGATGCATCGTCTACTCCGCCAGAGGCAATAACTGGACCTGCCAAAATAGGGAGCGCGGTATACGTGGTACCCGTGGTACTAAACGTATAATTGGAGACTTGCGCAATTGCATTGTTTATGAATGTAAACAATGAAAAAGCGACCGTTACAAAGAGCAATTTTGTTGCACGTTTGAAGGGTAGATTTGTTTTCATAAATGGTGTTTTAGTTAAAGATTAGTTAAATCTAAATTAAAAGTTATTTTAAAAAAAACAAGGTCAATTTTTTTTTGTTATTCATTTTTTCGCTAAAAAGTCTTAAATATCCTGTGTTTACCATGGCAAAAAAAAATCTACCTAATGATAGCATACGGCTTAATTAAGAATCTGCCAGCTCGTTTAGACGTTGAAACAAGAAGTATTGGTAATATCTGTGCCTCTTCTGGAACTTATCCTATGAGCTACCTTAAAAAAGCATTGCTACCGACTACGCGTTCAGTTGTTAATTTTTTGCGCAATAGCAACTCTACCACAATTACAATGGCTTTCAAGTTCTCACATACTGCTGTTATGAAAGATGAGGATACGTCCTTTCGGTATTATGCGATGCAGGCAGCTTAAAATAATTTTTCTCCCTATCATTTTTACACAGCAAAACGCCCAACAACTTTTGTTTTACTACCAGTGGCTTCACAATGAGATTTGGTTACTCAAACTTTTAAACAGATCACCGCGTTCATTTAGTAATTATTACATCCAGTATTGATAAATATTCGCATTCCTCTTTTTTCTTGGTCTATTATCAAAAAGCTGCGATAAGGGTGCGTCCGAAATTTAATTCAATCGGTGCGGAACAATCAATAAAAACTCGGGAATACGTACTTCGAATTTCTTGCCATCAATTTGACGCTCCATTAAATAAGTTCCATGCATTTTGCCGAACTCACTTACCAAAGCGCATCCCGAAACATATTGGTGCGACTCTCCAGGCTCAAGAACTGGCTGTAAGCCCACAACCCCTTCCCCTTCAACCTCCGAATGCTGGTTGTTCACATCGGTAATATACCAATGCCTCCTCAACAATTTAATCGTGTATTCTCCATTATTTTGAATGCGAATTCGATACGCAAACATGTGATTTTGCCCACCAAATCTTGACCCCGGCTGCTGATAAGCCGTTTCAACTGTTATTTTAATATCATTGGTAATTGCAGTTGGCATATAGTAATAACACCAAATGTAAAACAATGTTTACACATCGCCAATAGGCGCTAAATGGCATCACAGAATTGGCAACCCAAATCGGCTTTAGCGATCCGTAACAATTACGCAACCTAGGCTTTACGTAACCTTCATATGTAGACAGCATTTTTGTTTGGCAAAATAAGGCCACCAAACTTATGGCAAAACGAAAAGTTCAGGTAGCGGTCATTTCTGATGTGCACCTTGGCACTTATGGTTGCAGGGCAAAAGAACTTAATCAGTACTTAAAATCAATTGATCCTGAAATACTGGTGCTCAATGGCGACATTATTGACATCTGGCAATTTAGTAAACGTTATTGGCCTGAGTCGCATATGAAAATTGTGCAACGCGTATTTAAATTATTAGCCAACGGAACCAAGGTTTATTATTTAACAGGAAATCATGATGAATTGCTTCGCAAATTCACCGACTTCAAAATGGGCGAACTTGAAATTTTGGATAAATTGGTACTTGAATTAGACGGAAAAAAAGCGTGGTTATTTCATGGTGATGTGTTTGATATTACAATGAAGCATGCGAAATGGCTTGCCAAACTTGGTGCAATCGGATACGACACTCTTATATTTATCAATAGCTTAGTAAATTGGTTTTCGGAAAATGTACTGCGAAAAGGAAAAGTATCTTTGAGTAAGAAGGTTAAAAACAGTGTAAAGTCGGCCGTTACTTTTATTGACGATTTTGAGCAAACAGCAATTGATATTGCTATTGAAAATGGTTACGATTACGTGGTATGCGGTCATATTCACCAGCCTTCAATCAGGCAATCGCAAACAGCCAAAGGCAATACCTTGTATTTAAACAGCGGTGATTGGATTGAGAACCTCACTGCCCTCGAATACCACGAAGGATCGTGGTTGTTGTACCAACATCCTGAAAACCATGAAGACACTAACGAAGAAGAAGAACTAAGGGTTTCGTTGCCCAATATGGATGCCCTATACCAATCCATAATCCGAATGCCACAAGTTGCCTTTAACACGCCATCAACTTCAATTAAATGAAAATATTACTAGCCATACAAGGCACAGGAAACGGGCATATCAGCCGTGCGCGTGAAATTATTCCACACTTGCTTCAATATGGAGAGCTTGATTTGTTAATCAGCGGAACCCAAGCAGATGTGTCGCTTCCTTACTTGGTAAAATACAAAAAAAGAGGCCTGAGCTACACCTTTGGAAAAAAAGGAGGTATCGATATCGTTGATAGTATTAAACAGTTTAGGCCATTTAATTTATGGAAAGACATTCATTCGTTTCCAGTACATGAGTACGATTTAATCATCAATGATTTTGAACCCATTACCGCTTGGGCCTGTAAGTTAAAACACAAACCATGCATTGCACTCAGCCATCAATCGGCCTTTTTATCAGCCAAAACACCTCGCCCTTCTAAAAAAGATGCATTTGCTGAAAACGTATTCCATCATTATGCTCCCTGCAGCGCTGCGTATGGATTTCATTTTAAGAAATACGATAGCCATATTTACACGCCTGTTATCCGCAAAGAAGTTCGCGAGCTTGAGCCAAGGCAGCTTGGCCATATCACAGTGTACTTGCCTGCTCACGGTGATGATGTATTAATTAAGCACCTAACCCAGTTGCCTGAAGTGGAATGGGATGTATTTTCTAAACATACCAAACAAGCCTACAGCATCCAAAATGTAGCAATTAAACCGGTGTTAAACGATGCATTTACTCAAAGTTTGGCAAGTGGTGACGGATTGCTCACAGCAGGTGGATTTGAAAGTCCGGCCGAAGCCATTTACCTGCGCAAAAAAGTACTAAGCATCCCAATGAGCAATCAATACGAACAGCAATGCAATGCACAAGCAATGAAAGAACTTGGCATCACTGTAGTAAAAGAAATTGATGATTTATTTGTGTCGAAACTGCGTACATGGCTCACCTTTGCGTTCCCAATTAATATTCATTACCCAGATATAACTGGTAAAATTGTTTCTGATTTGATTCAAAAACATGGTGTTGGGTTGGCCCAAGCGGTTTAACCACCAAGCTTAGATAATTGTTTAAACACAATAGCCAAATCGTTGCCCATGCTGTAATCTTTGGCATACAAGAAATTGATTTTTTGAATGGCTGTGTCTGCTGGAGTTTGGCTTGCTTGTATATCAATAGTTGGTAATACAGCTGGCTTCAATGCAGGCAATACTTCAATATTGCTTGCTTGTGCATAACCTACCCATGTTTTAGCTCCTAAAAATACTTGCAAAAGGTTAAGCAGAAATTGCGCCTTTCGTTTCACAACCAATACCATAATTGGCATTGCAACCAAGAAAGAAAGAGCAAGCGTGATGTCAAAAAACCGCTTTTTACGCAACTGCATAGGTTTGTGTAAATCCAGATTAATTTCAAGCGTATAAAAGTCGCCTGGTTCATCCTTAGAGTTGCTTCCAATAATGAAAATACTTTCTTCAGGAACAATTTTGAAATGAACATCAGGCTTTGCAATTGCGTGCATCCACTTCATAATTTGCATTGTACTTAAGTCTCTACTGCAAAAAATAACCTCTTCAATTTTAAACAACTCAATAATATCGGCAAGTTGGTTTTCGGTTCCCAAAAATTGATCATCATGCTGTTGGTTGGCGCCTACAGATACATAGCCAATATACTCACTCTTTGCTTTTGAATGTGTAAGTAAATAGTGTACACGCTTTACCTCAGGTTGGTTTCCAACAATAATCGTTTTGGTGTTTTCATCCAATGTAAAACTCCACCTGTTATGTGTAATGGCATACCGAATGGCGCGAATAGCATACACAACAAAAACTGCGGCCAACGAACCCAATACAATAATGGCTCGAGAAAACCTGTACGACTCATTCGCAAAGGCATAAAATACCGCGATGGCAAGTGATCCAACTAAAATCCCTTTCCATACCACATTGGCATTCATACGCCTTTTATAACCGCCAGCAATAGCCAAACCTACTGACCATAACAAGGCATACACAACACTATTTACTTGCACCGTAATTGGCGCATACGCAGTAGTTGTATCAAACTTGTATTGAGCATACCCTTGCGAAATAAGGTATACAACGCCTGCAAGCAAAAGCATATCCAACGCCCACAAATAGGTGGAAACAAATAATCTTGATACGATCGCAATACCCGCTCTTGCATAAATTGCTGCGTGAATGAGTAACGAAAAAAGCTGCGCATGTTTTGCACTGTAATGCTTTTGGGCAAATATGATCATGGCTTTGTAAAACACAAATACATAATTTACCGTTGCTTTTTTAGTGCTTTCTCCTTTGTAATGGATAATGGTTGTATTCGGGAAATAGTAATTTTTGTAACCAGCTTGCGTTATCCGATAAGATAAATCGATATCCTCTCCGTACATAAAATAATCTTCATCGAGCAAGCCAATTTGGTTAAGCACGCTAGATCGAATTAGCATAAAGGCTCCCGCCAAAACTTCGACCTCGTGTATTTCCGAAGCGTTTAAGTATCCTAGATGGTATTTGCCAAACCTTGTTGATGTGGGAAACAATGATGCCAATCCGAACATCTTATAAAATGCAACTGCAGGTGTTGGTAACCCTCTTTTTGATTCGGGTAAAAAATTGCCCTTGCCATCAATCATTTTTACTCCCAATGCTCCTGCATCTGAGGTAGCATCCATAAAGGCACAAATGTTTGCAAAACAATTTTCAGGAACAACCGTATCGGGATTCAAGAGTAAAACATATTCACCTGTAGATTTCCGAATTGCTTGATTGTTTGCTTTCGAAAAACCAGCATTACCAGTATTAGCGATTAAATGAACTTCTGGGAAAATACGCCTTACCATTTCCACACTTCCATCTACAGAGTTATTGTCAACCACAAAAACTTCTACATCCATCCCTTTCGAAGCTTTTCGCACGCTATGCAATGCTTGCTCCAAAAAGTACTTCACATTATAATTAACAATAACAACTGAAAGTTTCACGTGCCGAATATACAATGCAATACCGAACAATTCACAGCGCCTTAGCTATGCTGGTACGGAACCCTTAATGCAATGCTTCGTCCAAGGGTAATTTCATCAGCGTATTCCAATTCGCCACCTATGGCAATTCCCCTTGAAATGGTGCTTACCCTCACTCCAGCATCTTTAAGCTTTTTTGAAATGTAAAACACCGTTGTATCGCCTTCCATGGTTGCGCTTAAGGCCATAATCACTTCTTGTGTTTGTTCTTGCTGAACACGTAACAACAATGAAGCAATATTGAGTGTATCTGGACCAACGCCATTCATTGGCGAAATCAAACCTCCAATAATATGGTACGTTCCTGTAAATTGGTTTGTATTTTCTATTGCAATTACATCGCGCAAATCTTCAACCACACAAATGAGTTGCTGGTCTCTTTTTGGATTTGCACAAATATTACAGCGACTAGAATCGCTTACATTCCCACAACGCTCACAATATTGAATCTGTGTGCGTAGTTTGATGATTGCTTCTCCTAACTTGATGCCCTCATGCTCCTTCTGCTTGAGTAAATGCAATACCATACGCATAGCAGATTTTTTACCAACTCCTGGAAACTTTGAAAGTTCGTTAACTGCTTCTTCAATCAATACTGACGGATAATTCATACCACAACAAAAGTAACTTTTTGCCAGTGTCTAATTTCACAAAATACAAACATCATTGTGGCAAACTATTTTAATTTTGGTACGTATGGGCAGTTACTTTTGTTTTGAATGTCACCAATCATTTTACTTACCTGCATTGCCCTTTATTTTTTAATACTGTTGGGAGTAGCAATGTACACTGCCCGAGGCAGTAACAACGAAACTTTTTTTATCGGCAATAAAAACAGCCATTGGATGTTGGTTGCTTTTGGTATGATAGGCACCTCATTAAGTGGTGTAACCTTCGTGTCGGTTCCTGGTACTGTGGGATTTAACCAGTTCACCTATTTTCAAGTAGTAATAGGGTATTTTATAGGCTATTTTGTTGTTGCTTACGTATTGCTTCCGCTTTATTATCGCTTACAACTCACCTCTATTTACCACTATTTGCAACACCGTTTTGGAATAAAAAGTTACAAAACAGGAGCCTTGTTTTTTATCGCTTCACGCACACTGGGTGCTACCTTAAGGCTGTATCTTGTAATTAATGTGATGCAACTTTTTATTCTCGATGCCTTTGGAGTTCCATTCGCAGCTACTGCCTTGCTCATCCTTATTATGATTTTGCTTTATACGTTTAAAGGTGGTGTTAAAACAATTGTATGGACCGACACCCTTCAAACTTTTTTTATGTTGCTGGCTCTTGTGGTATGTGTTGGATACATAATGAACGATTTGGGGCTATCAGTTTCAGAAACCATCAACCAACTTCAGCAATCGGGTTATTCAACGATGCTTGTTACGGATGCTTGGGATAAGCGATTTTTTATCAAACAAATTGTTGGTGGTGCATTTATTACCATTAGCATGACAGGCCTCGACCAAGAGATGATGCAAAAAAATATTAGTGTGAAAAAGTTGGGCGACTCACAAAAAAACATGCTCACGTTTAGTAGTGTGATGGTATTGGTAAACCTGCTCTTTTTGTTATTAGGTGGATTGCTTTATTTGTATGCGTCAAACAAAGGGTTGTTGGTAAAAGGAGACGACTTGTTCCCAACCATTGCTCTTCAATATTTGCCACCCACTATTTCGCTCATTTTTATCATCGGACTCATTTCTGCATTGTTTCCAAGTGCTGATGGGGCAATCACCGCACTTACCTCTTCATTTTGCATCGATATTTTAGGTTTGCAACGAAACAAGACCCTTTCCGAAAACCAACAATCCAAAATCCGAATGAGGGTTCATCTTACCTTTGCAGTGGTATTTTTGCTATTTGTACTTTATTTTAAGTGGCTTGACAATAAATCAATCATCGGCATCCTGTTGGATATTGCAGGATATACGTATGGACCTCTGCTAGGCTTGTTTGCTTTTGGCATCCTTACCAAAAGGCACTTAAATGATGATGCTGCCCCTTGGATCTGTTTGGCTTCACCGATTATTTGTTATTGGTTTCAACAACAATCGGCAAACCTTTTATCTGGATATCAGTTCGGAATCGAAATGTTAATTGTAAATGGCTTGCTTACGTTTACTGGGTTGTGGGCCATTAGCAAAAAAGCCACAACCTAAACGTGAACAAATTGCGTATTGAGTAAGATTCTCTTTTCGTATAATTGGCCACATAAAACTAAATTCAATCAATGAAAAGAACGGCATTAATCACTGGAAGTACCAGTGGCATTGGTCTCGCGATAGCACAAACATTGGCGGCAAAAGGATACAATATTGCGTTTAATGGCCTTGAGGCGAATGGGGAAGCAATTGCCAAACAAACTGCAGAAACATATGGGATTGACTACCTGTTTTCGCCATGCAATGTGCTCGACCCTGAACAAATAACAGCTTTTGTGAACCAAACACTGGAGCGTTTTGGTGCTATTGATGTATTGGTGAACAATGCAGGTATTCAACATGTATCACCTGTACAAGATTTTCCGCTCGAAAAATGGAATCAAATTATTGGTATTAACCTTACTGCACCTTTCTTATTTACAAAGGCTGTATGGCCATCAATGAAAAAACAAACATTTGGCCGCATCATCAATATTGCATCCGCACATGGTTTGGTTGCGTCTGAATACAAATCGGCTTATGTAGCCAGCAAACACGGCATCATTGGATTTACCAAAACAACTGCACTTGAAGGTGCTCCATACAATATTACGGTAAATGCCGTGTGCCCAGGTTATGTTCATACACCCATTGTTGAAAACCAAATTGCTGACCAAATGCAGGCACATCAACTAAGCAGAGAAGAAGTGATTCAAAAAGTAATGTTGGCAAAACAAGCCATTAAGTCTTTTATTCCTATTGAGCTTATTGCCAACTCGGTTGCATTTTTGGCAGCTGACGAAACAACAACCATTACCGGAATAGCATTACCAGTGGAGGGCGGATGGACAGCGCAGTAAAACATAAACTACCACATAGCCATTTTGCAAACGTGAATGGCATACGGTTGCATTATATTAAATACCCAAACCATGGCAAACAAACATTGTTGTTGTTGCATGGACTTACCGCCAATTGCCGCGCTTTTGAGGGGCTTATTAGCCATGGACTTCATAATCAATACTGCATTGTATCGGTTGATTTACGTGGACGCGGCTTGAGCACTCACCCCATTTTTGGCTATACCATTAAAGCACATGCCAAAGATATTGTTGAGTTACTAAGGGAACTCAAATTGGAGCAAGTGGTTTTGGTTGGCCACTCGTATGGCGGATTGTTATCATCTTACTTATGTTACCATTATCCGCAACATTTTTCGAAAGTTGTGTTTCTAGACGCTGCACCCGAAATGAATCCGCGCACAAGCGAAATGCTTCAACCTGCATTTAGCCGACTTGATAAACGTTATCCAAGTAAAGAAGCCTATTTTGACATGCTTAAAAAAGCTCCTTATATGGAGTTTTGGGATGCAGACATGGAAGTATATTATGATGCAGATATTGAAGTGTTTGAAGATGGAAGCGTAGAACCACGACCAGATTTAGCACAAATCTTACAGGTAGCGTTGGATGTAGGTATTTCACCTATCGGTAAATATTTTAAAGGACTGAAACAGCCCGCGTTGTTGGTGTGTGCTACTGAGAATTATAACTTGAACGAACCCATCTTACCTGGATACCTAGCCGAAAAAGCGGTTAACAATATGCAAAATGCTTCGGTTGAATACGTACCGGCAAATCACCACACAATGGTGTATGGAAACTATGCCGCTCAAGTGGTTCAAATGATTGAAACGTTTGTAGGGTAAATAAAAAACCCGAAGCAATATGCTTCGGGTTTTACCGTAAAGAGAAATATCTGAATGATTAGTCTCTGTTAAATCTTCTGTCGCCACCGCGGTTAAAACCACCACGATCACCACCACGGTTAAAACCGCCACCACGGTTACCAGCACCTTCCTCTTTAGGACGCGCTTCTGTAACTGTAATGTTTCTGTTTTTCATAGCAGTACCGTTAAGTGCATTGATTGCGTTAGTTGCATCACCATCATTAGGCATTTCTACGAAACCGAAACCTTTGCTACGGCCAGTAAATTTATCTGTGATGATTTTTGCGGATGATACCTCACCATGTTGTGAGAATAAATCCTGAAGTTGTTGTTCATTGACTGCGTAGTCAAGATTTCCGATGTAAATGTTCATTGTAAAAATATAAATACGCACCAAAGGTATATTAATATGTTGGTATTCAAAGTTTTTTCAAAATTATTTTAGCAAGCAGAAATGGTACGGGCAAAAAAAATCTGCAATGAAGTTTTCATTGCAGATTATCTTATTTAGTTGAATTCGTTATTTAAGTGTGCGTTTCACTTCTACAATTTCATATGCCTCTACGTAATCACCCACTTGCAAGTCGTTAAAGTTTTTAATTCCCAATCCACACTCAAATCCATAACCCACTTCTTTTACATCATCTTTAAAACGCTTCAAGGATTCAAGTTCTCCATCGTGAATCACCACGCCTGAGCGGATAATGCGCACTTTTGAGTTGCGGAAAATCTTACCATCAGTAACGTAACATCCAGCAATGGTTCCAACCTTGGTAATTTTAAACACTTCACGTATTTCAACATTACCAGTAATTTTTTCTTCGGTGGTTGGAGCCAACATTCCTTCAATTGCCGCCTTAATTTCATTGATGGCATTATAGATGATTGAATACATGCGAATATCAATCGATTCTGTTTCGGCCAATTTACGCGCCTGTGGCGAAGGTCTCACGTTAAATGCAACCATAATTGCATCCGATGCCGAAGCCAATAACACATCACTTTCCGAAATTTGACCTACACCTTTGTAAATTACACTTACTTGTACCTCTTCGGTCGAAAGTTTAATTAACGAATCGCTCAATGCTTCTACTGATCCATCCACATCTCCTTTTACAATTACCTTCAACTCCTTAAAGTTTCCAATAGCCAAACGTCTGCCAATCTCATCAAGGGTAATGTGTTTTTGGGTACGTATACCTTGCTCACGTTGCAATTGTGTGCGTTTGTTCGAAATCTCTTTTGCTTCTTGATCGTTTTTGGTAACAATAAATTTATCGCCTGCTTGTGGCGCTCCGTTAAACCCAAGGATTACAACTGGAGCAGATGGACCCGCCTCCATCATTTTCTTACCGCGCTCGTCAAACATCGCACGAACCTTTCCACTGTGAATACCAGCAAGAATTGGATCGCCAACGCGCATTGTACCTGATTGTACCATCAAAGTTACGGTTAATCCGCGGCCTTTATCTAAACTTGATTCAATCACACTTCCAACGGCACGTTTATTTGGGTTGGCTTTTAGGTTTAAAATTTCTGCTTCAAGCAATACTTTTTCGAGCAAGGCATCAATGTTTAATCCTTTTTTAGCCGAAATCTCTTGACATTGGTATTTACCACCCCACTCTTCAACCAAAATATTCATGGCAGCAAGTTGCTCCCTAATTTTATCTGGGTTAGCCCCTTCACGGTCAATTTTGTTGATGGCAAATACAATGGGAACACCAGCTGCTTGGGCGTGGCTAATGGCTTCTTTGGTTTGTGGCATCACACTATCGTCAGCTGCAATTACAATGATTACTATATCTGTAATTTTTGCTCCACGTGCACGCATTGCTGTAAAGGCCTCGTGACCTGGTGTATCTAAGAATGTTACATGCTTACCATTGGCAAGTGTAACCTCGTACGCTCCAATATGCTGGGTAATTCCACCGGCTTCACCCGCAATTACATTGGCTTTACGTATATAATCAAGTAATGATGTTTTACCGTGGTCAACGTGACCCATCACAGTTACAATTGGTGCGCGAGGCAACAAATCTTCTTCGCTATCAATTTCTTCTTCAACCTCTTCTTGCAAATCGGCACTTACAAATTCTGTTTCAAATCCAAATTCTTCCGCAACAATTGCAATGGTTTCGGCATCTAAACGTTGGTTAATCGATACCATCAATCCCAAAGACATACACGCAGAAATAATATTGGTAACAGGTACTTCCATTAACTGAGCCAACTCATTTGCAGTAACAAACTCTGTTACTTTAATTTTACGCTGACCTTCTAATTCAAGCGCTTCTTCCTCGCGCTTGTCAGCAGCCGCATCTCTTTTTTGTTTTCTGATTTTAGAGCGAACTGCACCAATATTTTGTGGCTTACTTCCTGGGTTTAACCTTGCGAGTGTTTCCTTTAATTTATCTTGAATTTGTTTTTCGGTAATTTCTTCTTTTACCTCTGGTGGTGCATTCCGGTCATTTTTACCTTTGTAATTTGGATTCGGGGTATAAGGGCGATTGCCTTGGGCAGGGCGGTTATTGCCAAAACGGTTGCCACCTTGGTTGGGTGCTCCTGTATTTGGGCGGTTATTGCCTTGGCCTCCTACTGGGCGTTCACCTGGCTTGTACTCAAATTTTTTCGAATCTACATTGTCACTTCCAGCAACAAAATTGTTTCTTCTTCTTTTTTTCTTTCCAGCCAAACTTCCATCACTTGATGCAATGGGTGTTGGTTTTTTAGGTTGCTCAACCGGTAGCTCAATTTTACCCATCACCTTTAAGCCCGAAAGCTTTTCATAATTAGGGTCCATTACCTTTGGCGGTTCAGGATCAGCAGGTGGAGGCATCACTTCTGGCTCAACAACTGGTTCATGTATTGTTACTACTGGTTCTTCAGCTTTTACCTCTTCAACTTTTGTCTTTTTAGCTTTAGGTGTTTCTGTTACCGGTTTGGTTTCAGGAGACGCTTCTTCTTCTTTGGCTGCTGCTTTTTTACCTTTTGGCTTTTTAACAGCCTCCAAATCGATTTTGCCTATTACTTTAAGTTGTGGCTTTTCTTCTTCAGGTGCAGGCGGTGTTGGCGGAACAACAACTTCCGGTTCAAGAGGGGTTACTTCCAGTTTAGGGGCTTGTTTTTCAGGCTTAGGAACGCTGATTTCTTTAGCAAGTCCTGATTTAATCAAAATACCATCATCCTCTTCCTCATCGGCTACAGGTTCTTTGGCTTTTGGTGCCGATACCACAACCTCTTCCTTTTTTGTTGATTTGGCCTTGCTCATTTGCAAAGCTTCGTCTTTGGTTTTCTTATCGCTTTGAAAATCCTTTAACAAAACAGCATACTGTTCCTCTGTGATTTTGGCATTGGGGTTATTGTCCACTTTAAACCCTTTTTTAGAGAGGTGTTCAACGATGGTTCCAATACCTACGCCAATTTCTTTTACAACTTTGCTTATCCTAATATTTCCTGTGTTTTCGCTCATTCAGTTTGCGATATTACTTATAATTTACGAGTATATGGTTATGTAGGCCCTGATTTTAAAGCAGATTATTCAAATTCGGCTTGCAAAATCTTTCTGATTTCAACTACCGTTTCTTCTTCCAACTCTGTTCTGCGAATCAATTCTTCGTTGGAAATGGCAAGCACGCTCTTAGCTGTGTCGCAACCAATTGCTTTAAGCTCATCCAAAATCCAGCTATCAATTTCATCTGCAAATTCTTCCAAATCAATATCGCCTTCGTCTTCTTCATTTTCGCGGTACACGTCAATTTCTACACCAACCAACTTGCCCGCAAGTTTAATATTGTGACCACCTTTACCAATTGCCAACGAAACTTGATCAGGCTTAAGGTAAACAGCAGCACGTTTGCTTTCTGCTTCAATTTTAACGGATGAAATTTTCGCTGGACTCAACGCGCGTTGAATAAGAAGTTGTGTATTGGCTGTATTGTTAATCACGTCAATGTTTTCATTGCGTAACTCACGTACAATACCGTGTATACGTGAGCCTTTCATGCCCACACATGCTCCAACCGGATCAATGCGATCATCATATGATTCAACAGCCACCTTGGCACGTTCACCTGGTTCACGCACTATTTTTTTAATAGTAATAAGGCCATCAATAATCTCTGGAACTTCTTGCTCAAACAAACGTTCCAAGAACATAGGCGAAGTACGCGATAGAATAATACGAGGTGAGCCATTGTACATTTCTACTTTAAGCACAACTGCGCGAATGCTATCCCCTTTTTTGTAATGATCAGCAGGAATCATTTCGTTTTTAGGCAACAACAATTCATTTCCTTCATCGTCTAATACCATCAATTCTTTCTTCCAAACTTGGTATACCTCACCCACCACAATTTCGCCAACACGGTCCTTGTATTTTTTGTACAATTCGTCTTTTTCAAGTTCAAGCACTTTGCTCATCAATGTTTGGCGCGCAGCCAAAATTGCCCTTCTTCCAAAGCTCTCCAATTTAATTTCGGTAGAAACTTCTTCGTCAACCTCAAAATCGGGTTCAATTTTACGTGCATCACTCAATGAAATTTGTGCTCTTGGTTCCTCAACTTCCCCATCGTGCACAATGGTTTGGCTTTGCCAAATTTCAAGGTCACCACTATTATCGTTAATAATCACCGAGAAGTTTTCGTCTGTCCCGTATTTTTTACGCAACATGCTGCGAAATACATCTTCCAATACCCGTTGCATGGTTGCACGGTCGATATTTTTGAACTCTTTAAACTCACTAAATGAGTCGATTAAACCTACGCTATGCATAACTCTTATCTATTTTATCTTAATTTATTTAAAACTTATTTGAACATTGGCTTGTACAATTTCGGTAAATGAAACCGCTTTTTCCGTTGCTTCTTTATAACCTTTCTTCTTGTCTTTTAACAACAATACAACCCCATCTTCGGCTACGCGCTCCAATTTACCTAACAACTCATTTTGACCTGTAAGTTTAACAAGCAACTCACGGCCAATATGCTGGTGGTATTGGCGAGTGCTTACAAGAGGCCGATCAACACCAGGTGAAGAAACCTCAAACATGTATGCTTCAGAGCCGTAATCTGCTTCATCCAATTTGGCATTTAGCGATTTGGCTAGTTGACGGCAATCTTCAATCGACACTCCTTTGTCTCCATCAATAAACACGCTTATCTTTTTACTACCCGCCTTTTGCTCAACACCCACCAAAAATAGGTGTTCAGGCAATGCAGCAGTGGTCCAATTGGTTAATGTTGTTATGATATCCATAGTATAAACAAAGAGGGGACTTGCGGTCCCCTCTTATAAGCAATCGATAAAATCGGTGACAAATATAATACTAACTCTTGAATACGCAAACTTTCGAATTTTCTTAAAAAATACTGAATCGCATTCGAGTACACAACACTTCTGTAAGTTGTATCGTTTGCAATGGCGGCAGATACATTTGGTTAATTAGCTTGAGCATCTATATTTGCTAACCTTTAATCAAACGAAAACAGAACAGAATGAGTCGTTACAATTTAATGAATAGCGCCTTGGGTTGGATAACCTTTTTGATAGCGCTGGCCACTTACACGTTAACTTTAGAGCCAACAGTAAGTTTTTGGGATTGCGGAGAATTTATTTCTGCCTCATACCGTTTGCAAATTTGCCATCCACCGGGAGCTCCGCTCTTTTTGATGATTGGCCGTTTGTTTTCATTAATGGCAGGAACAGATATTACCCAAGTTGCGTTTTGGGTGAACATGGTATCGGCTGTTACAAGTGCACTAACAGTGGTGTTCTTTTTTTGGACCATTACCCATTTGGCCAAAAAGATGGTAACTAAGGAGGCTGAGCCAACAGGTGCTCATACCGCAGCCATTATGATTAGTGGATTGGTGGGTGCGCTTACGCTTACATGGAGCGATACCTTTTGGTTCTCAGCAGTTGAGGCAGAGGTGTATGCTTCTTCGTCCTTTTTTACCGCCCTTACTTTTTGGTGCATTCTAAAATGGGAAAACGTTGCCAACGAAAAACACAGCGACCGTTGGATTATCTTAATCGCTTACCTTATCGGATTGGCTATTGGGGTCCATTTGCTCAATTTGCTTGTAATACCTGCTATTGTATACGTTTACTATTTTAAAAAATATACGTTTACCCGCGCAGGATTCATCAAGGCATCGGGAGTTGCTGTTTTGGCAATTGGAATTGTGCAGTTTTTAATCATTCCGGGTGTACCAAGTTTAATGGCCAAATTTGATTATGTATTTGTAAATACATTAGGAATTGGTTTTAACACTGGCGTGTACTTTTTATTGTTGCTTATTGCTGCGGCAATTGGTTTGTTCCTGCACTTCACCCACACTGGGTCACGTAAAAGCCTGATAGGCGGATTTGTAGCTTATGGCTTGTTGGCAATTGGTTCACTTGCGTTAAATGCTTCGGCTGTTTCATTAGTGCTTATTGCGGTAATCTCAGGAGTATTGTACTATTTATTTTTTGTGCTCCAAAATGCACGTGTGTGGTTAAATACGGCTATCTTAAGTGTTGCCTATATTATTATTGGATACTCATCGTATGCAATGATTATGATTCGTTCAGCAGCCGAGCCTGTTATCGACATGAACAATCCTGAAAATCCATTTAACCTTGTTTCGTATATTAACCGTGAACAGTATGGCGATAACCCGTTGGTATATGGTCAATATTTTTATGCACGCGTAATTGATGTTGAGAAAGGAGCAACCAAATACCGCAAAGCTGAAAACACATACGAAGAGGCGGGCACCGATTTAAAGCGTGTGTACGACCCAAAAGATTGTACCATTTTGCCACGTATGTGGGCAGACAGACCTGACTATATTCAAGCATACCGCCAATGGGAAAAGATACCCGAAGGCAAACGAGCAACCTTTGGTAAAAACATGCATTTTATGTTTGATTACCAACTTGGCTTTATGTATGGCCGCTACTTTATGTGGAACTTTGTAGGTCGTCAAAATGATGACCAAGGATTTGGTGATATCACGCGAGGCAACTGGATGAGTGGCATCAAACCCATTGATGAAGCCCGCTTAGGTCCGCAATCAAATTTGCCCGATGCTATGAAAAACAAAGCCAACAATACCTATTTCTTCTTGCCATTATTGTTGGGTTTAATTGGTTTGTATTACCACTACAAAAAAGCAAAAGAAGATGCAATCGTTATTACAACATTGTTCCTATTTACAGGAGCATTTATTGTATTGTATCTAAACTTCCCTGCACACCAACCTCGTGAGCGTGATTATGCGTATGTGGGTTCATTCCAAACCTTTATTATTTGGATTGGTATCGGTGTATTGGCCATTATTGATTGGTTATCGAAAAAAATCAATTTCTCTATTGCTACAGTGGTTACTGGTATTGCAACGGTTGCTGGTGTTCCAGTATTGATGGCTTCGCAAAACTGGGATGATCATGACCGTTCGAAACGCAGCACTGCATTAGACTTTGCTATTAACTATTTAGAGTCGTGTCCGAAAAATGCCATTTTATTTACCAACGGTGATAACGATACATACCCGCTTTGGTATGCGCAAAATGTTGAAGGCATACGCTCTGATGTGCGTGTAATAAATTTGAGTTTATTAAATACGGATTGGTATGCTGATGGATTAAAACGCCAGGCCTATGAAAGTGCTCCTGTACCTTTTAGCATGACTCCAGATAAGTATATTCAAGGAACACGTGATATTGTTATGTACTACAACAATCCTGCAGTGCAAAGCAAGTATGGCATTAACCAAACGGATTTTTACCCACTAAAAAACATTATTGCTTTTATTAATGACGATAACGATCCGATGGCCAAAGTGCAATCACAATCAGGAGACAGTTACAATTATTATCCAACCAAAAAGTTCTTTATTCCAATTGATAAAGAACAAGTGAAAAAATCAGGTGCTGTTCACCCAAGTGATTTTGAAAAAATAGTGGATTCGATTCAAATTGAAGTTACCCAAAATAATTTGATGAAAGCCGATTTAATTACCCTTGATATTGTTGCATCAACTGATTGGTCACGCCCAATTTGTTTTGCCATTACAACAGGTAGCGATGTGTACTTAAACATGCAGAAATATTTCCAAATTAATGGCTTGGTATACCAATTGGTTCCAATTGTGAACGACCAGCCTAATGACGGAACCATGGGTAGATTGAACACAAGTGTGATGTATGAAAACTTGATGAAGAAATTTAAGTGGGGTGGCATGGATAAAGAAGGTGTGTATTTGGATGAAACCATTTTGCGCCAAACACGCAACCTGCGTAATTTATTTTACCGCCTTGCCATGCGCTTGTCAGAAGAAGGCGACAGCACCAAAGCAATTGAAGTATTAGACAGAAGTTTGCAAGTAATGCCAAGCTATAATGTGCCTTATGATGTAATGATGGTGCGCATGTCGGAAGCATATTATGTAGCAGGAGCTACTGCAAAAGGAAATGCATTGCTTAAACAAGTAGCTCAAATTTATGTAGACAGGTACAACTACTTTAGCCAATTCCGCAAAGCGGGCAAAGGAGGCGCTGTGCAAAGTGAGGTGGAAGAGGCAACACAAATATTGGGTTATTGCCAACAAGTAGCTACCTTCCATAAACAAGACCAAGTTGCAAAAGAAATACAGGCCATGATGCCTGCAAATGCAAATCCTTAGATGGATTAAACCCTCTTTTTAAAACGGGCTTCATTGTTGAAGCCCGTTTTTGTTTACAGCGTGTTCGTTCTGTTTTTGTATGTTTGCCCAATGAGACCAGACAACCGGAAACCCAAAGAGCCCAAAAACCTTATTTTTGGAATGCATGCAGTGCTTGAGGCATTGGAAGGAGGCAAAGAATTGAATAAAATTATTATTCAAAAGGGTTTAAGTAAAAGTGACGAAAGTGAGCGCATCGTTAAACTGGCCAAAACACAACAAGTACCAATTCAATTTGTACCCCGCGAAAACAGCTTATTTCCTGTAGGCAAAAATCACCAAGGTATTCTCGCATTTATTGCTCCGGTTTCGTATCACCAGTTAGATCAATTGTTGCCCCGCATATTTGAGAGTGGCAAAGATCCATTTGTTTTGGTATTAGACCGTATTACTGATGTGCGTAATTTTGGTGCCATTGCTCGCACCGCGTTTTGCGCAGGTGTACACGCCATTGTGATACCTGATGCAGGATCTGCACAAATAACGGAAGATGCGATTAAAACATCAGCAGGAGCATTGTTAACCATTCCAGTATGTAGGGAACGCAATATGAAAACAGCCATGGAATTGTTAAACCAATCGGGGTTAACCACCGTTGCTTGTACCGAAAAAGCAAATAAAGATTTGCCGTTTATGGATTTAAGCGGACCTGTAGCAATTGTAATGGGATCAGAAGAAGATGGGATATCCAATGAGTTGCTTCGTAAAAGCACCTTAATGGGCAAAATACCCATGCATGCTGGGGTATCTTCCTTAAATGTATCGGTAGCCTGTGGCATTGCATTGTATGAAGTGGTGCGTCAACGGTTGGTTTAATAAAATAATATAACCGACATAGCATCGCCATTGAGTTAATTTTGTTAAATGTGGATGGAATGGATATAAGCCTGAATAATAAAATTTAGCTGAAGATTTTTGACTTACAGTTTTTATGGTGAAAAATTTATTAATCATATTGATTTCTTTAATGGTTTCATTTTCAAATCTGTATTCACAAAGCACTTCAAAAAGAAGTAAGCCCGCCACTTATTTAACTTTAGGTGCCGACTTAAGGGTAGACAAATTTTTAAATGTAAAATACTTTCCATCTTACCGCTTAAGTTTTGGCCTTAGTAAAAAGCATAACAGCATAGCCGTTTTTTTTATGAATAGTCCCTTTGGAATAGGAATTATAGGGTCTGGTATCAGTTATAAAATGAGTAAAAAATTTAAACAAAGTAATTTTTGTTTATCTGTAGGTGCTGAAACTGCTCTGTTAAGAGGAGGGTTTGTATATAATCCAATTTCGAAATATGCAGGCGCATGGGGTCCGCTCCTGAATAAAAACGCTTGGATGAATAATTGTTATTTTGAGTTGGGAAGGTTTTTATCCCAAAAAAATGAATTAGCAATGGTATTAGGGTTGGGTTGGATACATACGTTCAACCCAATTGAATCTAATTTCCCACAATCTTTAATTGATGAAAATGAGAATGTTTTTGGCTCAATGAACTACTTTGTTGGCTTGTCTTATAGATATAGGTTCAAACTAAAGTAAGTTACAATACGTAGCAGCAAGAATGTTCAACCACCCACTCCTCACTATTAAGCATGCATTTACCGACTCTAGTTATTAAAACGCCATCTTATCACACTGAAACAAATACCTTGCTCCGCTGAAGCTGCGCGAAGGCGAGCCTTGTTCCGCTGAAGCTTCGCGAAGGCGAGCCTTGTTCCGCTGAAGCTTCGCGAAGGCGAGCCTTGCTCCGCTGAAGCTTCGCGAAGGCGAGCCTTGTTCCGTTGAAGCTTCGCCAAGGCGAGCCTTGCTCTGCTGAAGCTTCGCAAAACTAAAACAGCTCGGCAACATCATAACCGTTCAGTGCCCCCCTACCGAGTGCATTACACATGTTGGGAGAATAACTGTTTAAAAACGACTCCGCTTAGTACCAATAACGATTGGTTACATTAGAAAAAACTCCATTCAAATAAAACACGTGTCATATTTACACTAATGCCCCCTGTCACACCTAATTTTTATCTACAATTGCCTATTAATAAAGCGAAAACACCCATAAAAAAGCACAAACCATCACTTAATCAGATATATGAAACAAACACTTACTACTCCATTAACAAGAAATTTAGCTAAAGCCTATCCATTTCTTGCTGTCTTATTTTTACTGTTTTCGAGTACAACCAATACCAATGCTCAATGTATTGGAACTCGCCAACAATTTGGACCTTTTGTAGCTCCAGAACCTGGGGCTCCAGATGTTAGTTGGGATAATAGAACTCAGTTTTTAGCTAACTGGAGTTTGGTTACACTAAAAGCTGGCAATTCTTACACCTTTTCGGGAGCTTATCTCATATTCAATCAATCCTTTCTGCATGCAAATACAGAGCTAACCTTAACCGATACCAACAACAATGTGTTGGCATTTGGTACGTCTCCAATCAGGTATGTTCCTACAACCAATATGGTAGTAAGGTTGCATCAATTTTCACAGAATGGCGCTTGCGGCTCAACTGAAAGTGGAAATGGAAGCAACGGTCACCGCTTTTTTATTAGTACGGCTGCATGTGTTCGCATAACCAGCAATACTGGAGCAACCTGCCCAGAAATTGCAAATGGCAGTGCGACTATTGTTGTGGATTCGAGCTCGGGTGCAAATACATTTACTTGGTCGCCAAGCGGAGGTACTGCAGCAACAGCAAGTGGGTTAGCTCCTGGAAATTACACTTGTACTATTACAAATGCATGTAGTACCACCATTATGCTTCCTGTTGTAATTGAAAACTTAGCGCCAACTGCAGCCATTACCAATACTACGGATACCGTTATTTGCGTTGGACAAACAGCCACTTTACAGGCAAGCTTACCTGGCAATCCAACGATCACTTCTTATATGTGGAGCAATGGTGATACCAATGCTGCCATCAATGCAGGTATAGGTAACTACACAGTGGTGTTAAAAACACCTAATGGTTGCTCATCTAAACCATCTCCTGTTAAGCAAGTTGTTGCGAAACAACTTCCAACACTCGCTGTTCAAACGGTAAGTAATAATTTATGTTTTGTAGAAAGAACGACCTTATCGGTAGATGTTACGGGTATTAATGCGCCAACTTACTTATGGAGCAATGGCTCCACGTTAGCTTCTCCAACCGTTGGCCCTGGTAAATATTCTGTTGTTGTTACCGAAGCAGGAGGTTGCAAATACAATTCCGATACTTTAACAATAATTGAGAAACTAGGAAAAGCAACCATCGTTACATCTGATACCCAACTTTGTGCAAACCAAACCAAGATTTTAGGGGCCTTCATTCCTGATAATAGGTTTGTGTCATCTGTAATTTCGAGTAGAGGTTTCGTAGGTAATATTAACGATATCATTGGCTCACCCAACAATTCAAGTTCGTTTTTACAAACATCCAGTGAGGTTGAAATGGTTTTAGGCTTTAGTAATCCGATTCCAATAAACTATGTTGCTGTTTATGAAAAAGGCAGATTTGGAATGATCGACAGCGTTTCAATTAAAAATCCAAATACGAATCAATGGGAACTTGTGTATAGCAAAAAAGCCACACTCGACTTTACGCAGCCACTTGGAATTACGACCCGCATTGTGTTCCCACTTACAACTTACACTGTTTCAGAAGTAAAAATACATGCCACATTAATTAACTTTCAAACGACACTTATTGATGCGGTTGAAATTGGAAGGCCTATACCAGCAACAAATTATTTATGGAGTACAGGATCAACTTCATCTATTATTAATGCAGCGGTGGGCAGCTATGCAGCCATATTAACGGATACTTCTGGCTGCCGCTTCGCAACTGATACGTTAGTATTAGAAGAAAAAATTGGCGTGGCACAAATTATCAGTTCAGCAGAACCTATTTGTGCCTATGATACAAAACCCTTAACAGCCATTGCCCAAGAAAAACAATGGGCTGGTTCAGTAATTTCACATAATGGATTAAACCCTGATGCCATCACGGGGCCAATAAATACACAACCTTGGTATGGTATTGCAAGTACAGGCTCACCCAATCATTTTATTGAGGTCAAATTTAGCCAGCCTATGCTAATCAACTTTATAAACATATATGAATTGGGGACTTTTGGAACCTTGGATAGTGTTTTTGTAAAAAACCCAAATACCAACCAGTGGGAACCTGTTTACGGTAGAGTTCGTCCTAGTTCAATTAATAACAATGCACCTCAAAATGTTGTGTCTCATATTGAGTTTCCATTAACTACGTTTCCAGTTTCAGAAGTTAGGATTCAGGCTTACTATATTAGCTTTTACAATATCATTATTGATGCAGTTGAAATTGGCCGTGATGTGCCAGTGGCGAACTACAAATGGAGTACCAACGCCACAACAGATACTATTTTTGCCATGCCTGGTAAATATGCTGTTGAATTAAGAACAGTTGGAACAGCGGGGTGCAGGTTCGTTTCTGACTCAACAGAAGTTGCATTAAAAGTTTTACCCGAACCAATTGTAAATATTCAAGAGATTTCTACAATAAACCCAATTGCTTCTATAGGTGGTACTGCAACCGCTAGCGATAAATACTTTAACAACGACCCTGAAGAAGCGTTTGATGGAGATTTAGTTATCAAAGGTTGGGCTGGTGTTAATCTACCCGCACAATTAAACTATGATTTTGGCACTGGTAACGCTAAAACAGTAACAAGTTACAAATTGTATTGCAACCCTACTCAAGAAGGTGGCTGGGGTAATGGATACAGCCCAAAAAGATGGCGGTTTGAAGGATATGATGGTGCAAATTGGATAGTATTGGATTCACAATCGTTGGCGAGTTTTCCAGATGCTACTTGGCAAACCTATACCTTTACGAATGCCAACGCTTACCAAAAGTATAGAATTAATATTATAGAAAACATCAACGAGCAAACTGGCAGCGGTGCTTATGTTTACATTACAGAGATGCAGTTGTTAACTGATGCAGTCTTTAATAATTGTGACAACAAATTATTTCTAGCTACTGTTGATGAGCAATCGTTACCAGCAAATTATCAGTGGAAGGTAGATGGAAAAAATGTGGGTGCTAATAACGATACCCTATCATTACAAAATTTTGCAAAATCAAGCTCGATTACATGTGTAGTAAGTCGTGCCAATGCTTGTTTGCCCGCCCCAACCACAACATCAAATGCAATTATCCTCAATACTGGTACAGTAATGAATGTGGTAGATACAGCAATATGCAGTGGCCAAACTTTTACATATAACGCTGTAACGTATAATACAACAGGAGTATATACTGATACATTGCTCGCAGCTTCGGGTTGCGATAGTATAGTAGGATTGCTATTAACGGTTGCAAATCCTGTTATCGTAACGGTAAACAGTGGCTCTATTTGCAAAGGTGATACATTTGAAATTACTCCAAGTGGTGCATTTAGCTACACCATTGATGGAGGGGGGAGTTTCAGGGTGTCTCCCGCTAATACAACCATTTATTTCATTACAGGTACTGATGAGTTTGGTTGCATCAGTCAGAACCCTGCAGCAAGCACAGTAAACGTAAATGTACCATCTGTTTTACTGATATCTTCTGCTGACACTATTTTATGTAGAGGAGAGGGTACAACACTAACAGCAAATGGCTCATTAAACTACACATGGAGCACGGGTGATACCACGCGAACAATTTCAATTTCACCAAACAGCACCCGTACCTACAGTGTAAGCGGAGTGGATGCAAATGGTTGTAAGAGCGTGGATTCAGCCTCAAAAACGGTAATTGTAAATGCATTGCCAACCGTATCTATTACTGCAGCAGACACGGTAGTGTGTATTGGCCAAAGCACCACGTTAACTGCAGCAGGTGCACTTAATTATACCTGGAGTACAGGAGCAGCTACAAACCCCATTACCATTTCGCCAACGGCCTTAACAACATATTCGGTTGTTGGAACAGATGCAAATGGATGCGCTGGAACTGATACCATTGCAATTGATGCAATTGTTTGTGCATCGATTGATGAACAAACGAAAGGTGCTTCGTTAACATTTGTGCTGATGCCTAATCCAAATAATGGAACATTTACCATCGACTTCCCTGAGTTCAAAAAATCAGCTACAATTCAAATCTTCAACTTATTGGGAGAAGAAGTTTACTCAGAGCAAATGATGAGTAGTAGCCATTTGTTTACTAACCATTTATCAAGTGGTATTTATACTGTTAGGCTTTCATCAGACAAGAATACTCAAACGCAAAAACTTGTAATCCAATAAAAGTTCATTTAGATCACAAACGCGCCCTTCGATTACATCGAAGGGCGCGTTTTTTTGGAATTCAGTATTTCAACTCTATGCATCTTAACTATCCTAGATACTAAAGTATAGTATCCGCGTTCTTACTATTAAATCAAAATCTTAACCATCAAAAGCAATATCCTAAACTATTTTTCTTATTGGTTACTCTAACAACACCATTCACCAAACCCTAAAATTCAATACCTGATCTTGCTTTGCAATCCATTATTAATGGCACTATGGCAGGAAACAAACTCCTGTTTCAACACAAAAGATACAGCACCTTGCTCCGCTGAAGCTTCGCGAAGGCGAGCCTTGCTCCGCTAAAGCTTCGCGAAAACAAGCTTTGCTCTAATTAGGTTTCGCAAAACTAAAACAGCTCGGCAACATCATAACCGTTGAGTGCTCTATATTAAGTACCTTCTTCGGGTTCGGAAAACAACTGCTTAAAAATGGCTTTGGTTTGTGCGGTAGCTAGTTCGTGCTTTTGAGGCAATACAAAAATTTGGTGGTTCTTCAATTTAGATACGAACGCAATTAATTTTCGGGGCGGTGTGATGGCATCGTTTTGCCCTACAATTAAAATGGTAGTGATTTGGTATTGGTTGAGCAACTTGGCAAAACGCCCGAAATGAGTCGTTAACTTTCGTTGCGCATACCATGTTTGAAATACTTTTTGCATGCGTTGTTTGTTACCAATAAACTTAGATGTAAACAAATGAACCGATCGGTTAAGTATACCTGCGCGGTGCAACCAATTTACCCAACGCATAAGCGCTTGGTTGTTGTTTACAAAATACCGAAACACTGCTAAACCAATTGGGTTGTTTGTGGTAAAATTGAGAAACCGGTTGAATGCAAAAGTAGGTGGGGAGAGCCAAATAAGGTACTGAATTTGTTGCGGAAAACTGCGCACCAATGCACGTGATAATCGAGCACCCATGCTAAACGAGCAAACAGAAAAGCGTGCTTGCACAATACGCTCTTGTTGTTGGATACCCTTCACAATATGCTTTAAATCTTGCTCCGAAAAATCATATGTTTCGCGCCAAGCTGATTGCCCATGCCAAAAAAAATCGATGGCAATAACAGTAAATGTTTTACCTAATACTTCTTCAAAATACAAGTACTCGGCTGCTGTTTGGTTGTATCCATGAAATGCCACCAGCACTTGTGGTCCAGTACCAAAACGGTAATAAGATACGGTTGAGTTGTGGTATTGAAACAAAAGAGGGTGTTGGGCGCGCGCATTCATGCTTTCAAATTACGCAAACAATAGCCAAACTCGCAGGTAAAGTTTAGGTTATAAAACCAAGTTTAATAATTCGCACGCCTTTTCAGATGCCAATTGCTCGGCTTTCTTTTTAGAAATATGCTCGGCAGCTCCAACCAATTCACCATTTACTAAAATGCGAACCTTGAATATTTTTTGTTTACGCGAAATCTCTTCGTCACTTTCAAAATCAATGGTGTGGTTGTTTTTTTGTGTCCACTCGATGAGCTTACCCTTAAAATTTTTTTCAGTCACTTCAAGCTTATCAATATCGATATGAGGCAACAACTTGTGTTTGATAAATTGTTGCGCTCCTTTAAAGCCCCTGTCTAAAAAAACGGCTCCAATAAAAGCTTCGAGCGCATTACCAAAGATACTTCCTTTAATATGCATGCCCACTGCCCGCTTATCGTAAGCAACAAGCTCATTTAATCCTATTTTTTGTGCAAGGTCATTCAGGCTTTCTCGGCTCACAATTTTGGAACGCATTTCGGTTAAAAAACCTTCATCTTTAAATGGAAATCGGGCAAACAGTAAATCCGCCACTATGGTGTTTAATACCGAATCGCCTAAGTACTCCAAGCGTTCGTTGCTGTCGCGCACACCCGAGTGGTGAATCGAATTACTAATAGAGTGATGGCGTAAAGCTTGGGTGTAACAACTAAACTTTACTGGATAAAAACCAGCAATTTTGACCATTTTGGTATACAAAACACGCTGAGGCGAAAAGTAGCTGTAATAGATACCTGAAACAAAAGCTACTATCAATTGCTACTCCAATTAAAGTTTGCGGAAGATAACGGTCGCGTTGTGGCCACCAAAACCAAATGTATTGCTAAGCGCAGCACGAATTGGTCTAGATTGCGCTTTGTTAAGTGTGAGGTTTAAACGCGGGTCAATAGCCTCATCAGGTGTAACATGGTTAATGGTTGGAGGAACTGTATCGTGGTGCATTGCCAAAATAGTGGCAATTGCTTCAACCGCACCTGCGCCACCCAACAAGTGGCCAGTCATTGATTTGGTTGAGCTGATATTCAATTTGTAGGCGTGTTCACCAAATACAGCCGAAATCGCTTTTAATTCGGCAACATCACCTAACGGAGTAGAAGTTCCATGCACATTGATATAATCAATATCTTCCGGCTTCATATTGGCGTCTTGTAAGGCCCAGTTTAATACATTAATTACACCCAAACCTTCTGGATGAGGTGCTGTCATGTGGTATGCATCTGCACTCATACCTGCACCTACTACTTCACAATATATTTTGGCGCCACGCGCTTTTGCGTGTTCGTATTCTTCTAAAATAATCGCACCGCTACCCTCGCCTAACACAAAACCATCACGGTCTTTATCAAAAGGACGCGAAGCAGTAGCTGGGTCATCATTGCGTTCCGACAAAGCTTTCATATTGCTAAAACCACCCATAGCAGGCTCGTTCACACAAGCTTCCGAACCTCCGGTAATAATAATATCTGACTTGTTTAACCGAATATAGTTAAATGCATCAATCATGGCGTTGTTTGAAGAGGCACAAGCCGAAACGGTTGTGTAGTTAGGTCCGCCAAAGCCATACTTAATGCTGATAAGACCAGAGGCAATATCGGCAATCATTTTGGTAATAAAGAATGGTGAGAACCTTGGGGTTCCATCACCACGGGCATACTCAACCGATTCTGCAAAAAAACTGGTGAGTCCGCCAATACCTGATCCCCAAATCACACCCACGCGCGATTTGTCGATGGCATCAAGGTTAAGTTTTGAATCGTTAATAGCTTCTTCGCAAGTAACCATCGCAAATTGGGTAAAACGATCCATTTTGCGGGCTTCCTTGCGGTCAATAAACGACTCAGCCTGGAAGTTTTTTACTTCACAGGCAAATTTGGTTTTGAACTTGGTGGTGTCAAATTGAGTGATTGGGGCGGCCCCACTCACTCCATTTGACAAGCCAGTCCAATAATCCTGAACATTGTTACCAATGGGCGTAAGCGCACCAAGGCCTGTAACAACTACTCTTCGGGATGTCATGTAAAAGTTGATTTAGAGTGTAAGCGTTGTTTTGGCTACAAATTAGCCTTTTACGTTTTGCTCGATATAGGCGATAGCTTGACCTACCGTGCCAATTTTCTCAGCTTGATCATCCGGAATAGCGATATTGAATTCCTTTTCGAACTCCATAATCAACTCTACGGTATCCAATGAATCGGCACCTAAATCGTTTGTGAAATTTGCTTCGTTTGTAATTTCACTTTCTTCAACACCAAGCTTATCGATGATGATGGTTTTTACTCTTGCTGCTACGTCAGACATTGTGGTAATAATTTAGTTTTGAATGTGCAAATAAAAGGGATTTTTACTCAATTGCGCAAATTTTAAATTTTACATTTTATTCATCTAATTTACACTTGTTTAAACCATATTGCAACAGTGAAAAAAGTATTCCTAGATATTGGTTACGATTATGACTTTGCATTGCTGGGAATTGTATCACAAGAAAAGCCGCATCGCTTAGCCTGGCTGCTCAACAACCATTTGGGTATGCAATTTTACCATCATGGTGAACTCGTTTTTTTTGAAGAAGAAAAACCAAAAAACCATTTTACCCGCTACCATTATGCAGATGAAATTAACCATTTGCAACTGTACATTATCGAAAACAAAGACAACGGAACCTACCTGATACCTGAATTGCGAAACGTAGATTATTTTCTATTACTTAAAGGAGCCCTCGATTTTGTAGACCCACAAGAGTATATTAATAGCTTAAAACCAGTAGACTCCATTCAGTTGGTTACAGAAATTGATCACCAAAAATTGAAATCGAAACAAAACTTAATATTTTAGCAGCATACTTAGTGTATCAAATACATGAAGTAATCACCATATGAGAAATACCAATTACAACCGTACCAAAATAGTAGCAACCATTGGTCCAGCAACATCAAGTTACGAAATGTTAAAAGCCATTATAGACGAAGGAGTTGATGTTTGCCGACTCAATTTTTCACATGGCAGTTACGATGACCACCGAAAGGTTGTTGAAAATATTCGAAAAGTAAACGAAGATACCCAATCATTTACCGCCATTTTGCTCGACCTGCAAGGACCGAAATTGCGTGTAGGTGAAATGGAAAATGGCAAAATAGAACTTGTTACTGGCTCTACCATTACCGTCACAACAACCGAAATGGTAAGCACCGCCCAAAAAGTATATGTAAAGTTTCCAACATTGGCCAAGGATGTATTGCCAGGCGAACGTATTTTACTAGATGATGGAAAGCTGGAACTTGAAGTGGTTAAGTCGAATGGCGTTGACGAAATTAACTGCTTGGTTAAGTTTGGTGGTGTGCTCACTTCGCGCAAAGGGTTTAACTTACCCGATACCAACTTGTCTATTCCAGCAATGACCGAAAAAGACAGGGCTGATTTGGACTTTGGCCTCGAAATGAAAGTGGACTGGATTGGCCTTTCGTTTGTGCGCAAAGCACAAGACATTGTTGAGCTCAAACAAATTATTGATGCTCACGAATGGAAACCACGTGTAATTGCCAAAATTGAAAAACCTGAGGCAATGGACAATATTGATGAAATTATTGCTGCAACCGATGCAGTAATGGTAGCACGTGGCGATTTGGGAGTTGAAATGCCAATGGCACAAGTACCTGTTATCCAAAAACGCATTGTAAAAAAATGCATCGAGGCCAGCAAACCCGTAATTATTGCAACCCAAATGATGGAAAGCATGATTACAAACGCCTCGCCTACACGTGCCGAAGTAAATGATATTGCCAACGCGGTAATGGATGGTGCCGATGCGGTAATGTTAAGTGCCGAAACTTCCGTTGGTGCTTACCCGGTATTGGCGGTGCGCAATATGCAACAAACCGTTGCCGAAGCCGAAAAAACGAATGCTCCTTTTTTTAAAGGCAAACGCCCCGATGAAAAATCTGCAACGTTTTTAAGTGATGAAATTTGTTTCACAGCGGTTCGCATCTCCGACCACGTGAAAGCCGAAGCCATTGTGGGAATGACCTTCTCGGGTTATACCGCATACAAAGTTTCATCCTTTAGGCCAAAAGCCAATATTTATATTTTTACAAGCAATACGCGCCTTATTAATACCTTAAGTTTGGTTTGGGGCGTTCGTGCATTTTACTATAAAGGGTTTGATAGTACCGACCAAAGCATTCAAGAAGTAAACCAATTGCTCAAAGAAAAAGGACTCGTTAAAGCAAAGGACTTGGTGATTAACACCGCAAGTATGCCCATTAAAGAAAGAGCCCGAACCAACGCTATTAAAATTACCGAAATTGAATAGGGGCTTCAGCGAGGTTCGCTTGCTAAAGCTGCACGCACTCGCTGCGCGTGTTCCGCGGTACACGGTACCTTGCTGCACCCGCTAAGCCATTTACCCAAGCCACATGCCTGCCTCTTGTTTAAAAAAGGGCGTCAAATTGTGCCGTTCCACTTGCGCACAAACCACTCAATACCCATAAGTCCAATTAATACAAAGGCTATCCACTTCAACTCAATCCATGTAAATTGTTCTTGCTGTTCGTACAATACGGGTTTGTTGTTTTCATTGTCTAACAACAACTGTGCAAGTTCATCAAGGTTATTTGGGTTAAGGCGTTTACCATTATTTTGCACGGCAAGCTCGTTCAGTAATTGGTGGTTGGCCTTGGTTTGCAACAACTCCAGTTGCAAAGGCATCACTTGTATATTGCCTTTTACTGGTGGCAACCCACTACCCTTAGCTGTAGCAGTATACGCATAACTACCGGGTGGCAATACCCCAGCATCTAGTTGGTAAGCTGTTGCTGTTTTGCTAAATGTGTACTCGTACTTCCTCCCTTTTTCATTTACCAATTGCAAACCCACTTCATACGTATTCGAAAGTTCATACGATTCGTTGTATACTTCAGCTTCAAACACCACAGGTTCGTTTTCGTTTAAGTTGCTTGCCGATGAAACCCGAAAGCGGTTATTGTTTCCTTTAGCCGCCAAGTATTGAATGCATTTACCAACCAGCATATTGGTGGTTTGTTGGTTGCTTAATCCCGCATCATACAAACGCCACTTCCAAAAACCTTCACCCACCAAATATCCTGTTTTACGTAATGTGTTTTTGGTAAAAAATAACAAAGGATAGGTGGTTGCTACCGAACCAATTTGTTGGGTGAGCAATACATCATGCTCCGTTTTTACATTGTATTGCCCGTAGGGTGCAAGTAATGGTGGATACTTGCGAATATGCTCCAGGCTGTTTGGATTTAACGTAAACAATGAAAAGGTTGCTTCAATCTTTGGAGTAGCTTCATTGGTATTGTTTCTGTTTCCATTTACTTGCAATACCGGTTCGGTAGCATATAAACGGTTCAAAGCGGTTTGCCCTCCTACAATATACCAAATAGGTATGCCCAATTGTTGCGAACGTTTAATAATGCTTTCTCCTTCACCTTTCATACTTGGTAGTTGGTGCGCAATAAGCAAACTGTATGCACCTATATTGGATAACGGAAAATCCGCAACCGAAAACGTTTGCACGCTTTGGTTCTCCATTTGTTCAATACTTTGCTTTAAGGCTGTAATATCAGGATGTGCGCTAGCATACACCAACGCAATTTTTTGCTTGCCATCAAGCACTTTAATATACACATGGTACGTATTGTTAGCTTGGGTTACCTCATTGGCAAATCCTGTAACACGTATGGTATAATGCTGAAGTCCTGTTTTGGTGGCCGTAATCGTAACCGGTAAGGTTGTGTAAAAATTATTGCTTGCAATTGTTATTGGTTGTTTAACCAACACTTGGCCATCATGCATTACTGTACAGGTTGTTTGTTTGCCTGCATAACCATCGGCTGCTATAGCTATAGCTAAAGGAAAAGCATTTCCGGCATACACCAATTGGTTGTGTTTAACTTGTTTAATAAGTACATCTTTTTGTGCATTGCTATCACCAAGTGCAATGGTATAAATAGCAGATTGCAATTGTTGTGCATTTGCCAATGGGCTTCCACCTGTATTGTACAAACCATCCGAAGCAAGCACAACTGCTCCCAAATTTTGCCGCCCATATGTTGATGCTATATAATCAAATACACCCTCAAGGTTTGTTTGTTTTTCGGGAGTCTCGGGTTTTTGTGTGGTTACTTTACCTCCAATATAAAGTGTCTCAATATCAAAATCACCCGAAACTTGTTCTTTCAATTGTTGCAAATTGGTTTCAAGTATTTGTTGTTGCTTGGTATGCATGGCTGCCGACTCAGAGGCATCAAGCGCCAAAACTAAAATAGGCTTTTGCGTGGTGGTGCGTATCCAATGCATTAGCGGACCCAAAAGCAACACTCCCAGTACAAACAATAAAATCCCTCTTGCAATAGCCAAAAACCAATTGGCCCAGGTAGGTTTAAGCTCAAGCGGATTGTTGCGGTATAAAAACCACGCACCCAAAACAGCAATGCCTAAACACACTACCACATACCACAACGAATATTCGGTTGTAAAACTCACGTTACAAAAAGGTGTTGTTCTAAATAATGTTGGTTACATTACCATGCCCCCGCACACATTTAACGTTTGCCCGCTAATGTACGCGCTCATATCGCTTGCTAAAAACAATACTGCATTGGCAACATCCGTTGGACTTCCGCCACGTTTAAGAGCAATACCTTCGCACCATTCTTTGCGTGTTTCTTCAGGAAGCGCTTCAGTCATTTCGGTTTCAATAAATCCGGGAGCAATGGCATTGCACCTAATATTGCGTGAGCCCAATTCTTTGGCTACTGATTTGGTTAACCCAATCATACCAGCTTTAGAAGCAGCATAATTTGCCTGACCTGCATTGCCTGTTATTCCAACAACAGAAGTAATATTGATGATAGACCCTGCGCGGGCTTTCATCATTGGGCGTTGTACTGCCTTAATCAATGCAAATGCTGATTTCAAATTGGTATCCATTACTTCGTCCCACATTTGTTCGGTCATGCGCATCATTAAATTATCGCGGGTAATACCAGCATTGTTCACCAATACATCAATGCCGCCAAACTCCTTTACAACCATATCAATCAGTTTTTCACCTTCAGCAAACTCGGCAGCATTGCTTTGGTAACCTATGGCCTTTACGCCTAGGCTGGTAAGCTCTTGCTCAAACGCTTTTGCTTTTTCAACAGAGCTAACAAATGTAAATGCAATATTGGCGCCTGCTTGTGCCAAGGTAAGGGCAATGCCTTTGCCAATTCCACGGGTAGCACCCGTAACCAAGGCTGTTTTTCCGGCTAGTAATGTCATATGTGGTTTCGTGTTTGATGGTTAAACCTCAAAAGTACGTGTGCAAGAGGTATTGTGCAAGTATCATCTACGATTGTTATCAATTTGGGGCAATCCCTTGTTAATTTCCTTGATAATGCTAATTCTGCTCACGCAGACATGCCATCCGAGGGCTTAAATTAACTATTGTAACAATAACCCAAGCATAATTGGATACAACTTGCGTAAATGATGAAAATACAATAACAGGTTTACCGCTCATATGAACTAACAAGATGTTATTAACTTGCCTCGCACACCGAAGACACGTCCGCGTGAACTAGTATTGGTTTTGATACCCAACTACATTTTTTACTTGACAATTAGAAAGTTATGTTTAACTTCACATAGCAAATTTTATTGAAATAAAACATGTTAACCTATTTATTCATTGTGCTATTGTGCTTGGAGCTTTTTTGCAGTAAAAAACCTGATTCAAGCTCGAATATACCAAAACCGCCAACACCTAATGAACAATTACCGCCCAGTACCACAACAAGCGCAGGCACGTTTGTTTGCAAAGTAAACGGCAACGCGTGGGTTGCTAAAAGCAATAAAACAGGTTGGCCTCCTACTTATGCATCGGTTAATAGGGCAATAGGCTATCAAAAACAAGTAAGTGGTTCGATTATAAATGGTAATAATACCTTTAAAATTATTAGCATGTTATATAAAAATGTTGGTAAGACGGAGTACATTATTGGGTACAACAATAGTGAGATACCTGTAGGTCAATATGTAGATGCGAACCTCCAGTGGAGAACCGATTCACTTCTTGGGGGGGTAGTACTTTTGAGATACGACACATTAAAACAAATCATTTCGGGCACATTTTATTTTGATTGTATTAACAAAGAAACTGGCGAAATACTCAAAATAACCGAAGGTAGATTTGATGGAAATTTTTTATACTAAAAAACTAGAGAGTCATGAAAACAACCCAACTAATCGTTTTTATTTTGATAACTGTATGCAGTTTTAGTTTATGGAGTTGCAAAGATAAGGATCCCGACCCTCAACCTGCTCCTCCTTCTCCAAATGTAAAGGAGGAACAATTACCACCCATTACCACAACAGGTGCAGGTACGTTTGGCTGCAAAGTTAATGGCAAAGTTTGGGTAGCTAAAAGTAATAAAACTGGTTGGCCTCCAACTTATGCTTCTGTTGATAAGTCAAACAATAGACTAATTAATATAAGTGGTAGTATGTTAAAACACCCATCAATTTTTCACATTATTGGACTTCAGTTTTATTATTTAATTAATAAGTCAAACTTTAAACTAAATATATTGACGGATACGGTTCCATCTGCAAATTATATTGATACGGATAAAAATAAATTTTGGCGTACCGATTCAATCCTCGGTGGAGAAGTTACCCTTATAAATTTTGATACCGTAAAACAAATTATTTCAGGTACCTTTTATTTTGATTGTGTGAACAAAGAAACAAATGATACGCTTCGTATTACCGATGGAAGATTTGATATGAATTATACATACTAAATAAAAAAACTTAATGAGTGACAATTATTAAATGCATGCAATAACTCACTTATTGACCCAACTAAATAACAACAAAAAATATGAAAAACCACAAAGCACTCGGGGTATTATTCCTCTGGGGAGGAACGCTTTTTGCCCAAACCAACCAACAAGTAAATTACATTACACCTAATAATGTACAAACAAAACTCAATTATTATTTTTCGGATATAAGCAAATCGCTTATCACCACGGGTGTACTAATGGATAAATCTGCAGGTATTGTAGAGCCTACTAATTTTAATGGTACCGCAGCTTGTGCCATTGCCAGCACTAATGATTGGTATACTTTATACAAACGTATTGATGGTGCCCGCACCAACACAACGTTTGCTGTACCCTCAGAAGCAACTTTATTTACAGATATATACACTCAGAATGCCGAAGATAGAGTACCACTTGGTATTGTGTTTGCTAATTATCATCAAATAAAAGATGGAGCATTAGCAACCAAGCTTGGTTCACAGTGAGCAACGATAAGTTGCAAGACGCAGCAGGCCGAACCGAGAACCCTTATGAACAAAAAATGCTATTGGTAGCTGCACCCTTGCGCAAAAGCGTGCCTGATGGCAGAGCAACATTTATTGTTCCCTCTAATTTGGTAATGAACAATACAGGCGCATTTACACTACAAGTAGATTTTGGTAATGGTGCAGGATACAACACAGTTAACGTCAATACACCTATCACCATTAATTATACAACGGCAGGCACCAAAAATTTAGTATTCAAACTTACCCAAAACGGGGTTAACTATTTTGCCAAAAGCACATTTGAAGTAAAAAACGTATTTTCTTTCAACAATAGTTTTGGCAAAAACTGCCCGGGCATTTGTTTTGATGCTTTGTGGAGCGATGTAAATTTTGGTACAGGCAACCCCATAACCACTGCCGAAGCCTATATTATATATGCTAACGGGCGCAGCAACTTGCAAAGGCCGCTTATATTTGTAGAAGGGCAAGATGTGCAAGATGAATACAATTTTAGAGATTTATACTTGGCATTAAACAATGCGCAACCAGATAATCCTAATGCTCCCCTCAACCAGCTTATAGCCAATGGATTTGATGTAATTATCCTCAACTTTAGGCGCACAGGTGGGCAAAGTATGCGCACCAATGCGGAGGTATTGCGCAGGCTTATCAACTGGGTAAACCAACAAAAACAAGGCACCAATCAATTGGTGTTAGGGGGTATTAGCATGGGTGGTGTAGTTGCCCGATATACGCTTGCTAAAATGGAAAATGATTATTGCGAAAATCATAATGTAGAAAAATACTTTAGTATAGATGCTCCGCATACTGGGGCTAATATTCCATTGGGTTTGCAAATACTTACGGCAAATGCAAGCGCTTTAAGTTTGGGGTTATCAGTTGATTTGGCAAGTGCAAGCAACCAATTAACAGCAATATCTACACAAGAGCTGCTAAGTATTTATTCTTATTCTAATGGTACAAAATCCCCGGCATCATCGTCTTTTTATAACGAACTCAACCATCTGGGCATGCCTCAAAGATGCCGCAATGTAGCATGGAGCAATGGTAATACTTTTAATAATATACCGCAATTTGGTAGTATCTCCTTTAATCAAGGTGATCAAATATTAAGCTATCATAAAACTGGTGATGTTACTGTTGATATGGATGTTTTTGCAGTAAACACCGCTAGCACTCAAAACACCCTTAATCTCTTTGTTAATATACACAAGGAGATTGCAAACTTTCCTCAGTGGATGAATAATATTGGTATTAATGACATCATCTTTGATTGGACACCTATTAACAGTCAATTTCCTTACCAATCAATTAAGCAGTATGATAATTCACCAGGTGGTTATATTTTGACACAAGAAGAGGTTTCAAACAGTTTAGACGGAAGTACAACTTTTGGTAGAAACCATCATTGTATTGTTCCATCAATGAGCGCCTATGGTGTTGAAACAAACAACTTGATTTTTAATCAGAATTTTGAATCAATTGAAGCAACACGCTTATCTCCATTTGATGAAGTCTACTCTTCAAGTAATATGATAAATTATAGCCATTTAATATTACCTCCGAATTTGGGAACACAAATAGGTCTTGAGATTTTTATAAATAATCCTGCGGAGAATAGTTTCTTAAATATTACCAATGAAACTTACAATATGTCAAGCAACAGTTATATGAAGCAAATTCCTAATACCAACATTAATACTGGTGGTATTTTAAGAATAAATGCGGCTGTTGCAAGCAACTTTGGTTCTGGTGCTTTACCAATTCAAGCGTCAACTTTTTCAACCACTATGAATAATTGCGCAACAACATTAAATGTAAACTCAGGCGGTTTGCTGCAAATTGGTGGAGGAACTACATATGGTATTGTCACTGTAAGCACAGGAAAATCAATTCGCATCAATAATGGAGGATCGCTCGACATCCGCTGGGGCTCAAAGCTCATACTTGAAGGAGGTTCGCTTATAGTTGAACAAGGAGCTAATATTAATTTACAAGATTTAGAATCGGTAGTTGAAATACGTGACGGGGGCAAAATTGTAATTGGCAATAATGCTACTTTTACTTGGACGGGTGCAGGCTACCTAAAGTTTAATACTTCGTATGGCAATTACACTTCAAGTGTAGTTGCATCATCAGGCGGTAATGGCGCATCTTTTCGTCATAGGGTTTCTGCATTGCCAGGTTCTGGATTTAACAGAAAAGCAATTGAAGTTACCTCCGGTTCAATAAGTATTGATGAAAACCTAGGTCAGTTTTCTTTAATCGGTGGAACAGTATTAATGGGTTCCAACACCATTGCAGATATTGCCTGCCCAATGTACTTGGGTGGAGTCAAAATCAAATCAATTAACCCAGGTGAAAAGCATGGAGGTATTTTTGTATACGGACAGCAAAACACTGCCTACCTTAGTGGTTGTGCCATTGATGATGCAATAATTGGTATTCGTATTTTTGCAACCAGAGGAAGCGCCACAGTATCCACAATTTACAATTCAAATTTTAACAATTGTGATATTGGCGTGTTGGTCTATGGGAAATCAACAAATATTAACGGAGGCAGTTATTTCGGAAATAAAACGGGGATTTACTTATCAGGTAACCAATCCGAAAGTGTAATAAGTAATATTAATGCTTGGGGTAATCGCTCAGCAATTGATGTGGTTGGTTCAGGTACCGATGTGGTGAGAGTTGAAAAATCAAATATTAGCAATAACAGTGCCGTTGGTGGTTTTATTGTAAATAGTAAAATAAGGCCTTTATGCAGTGTGTTTAACAACAATTACCCAAGTTCTAATGGTTTAAATGGCGCTAATATTTTACTCAGAGAGTTTGCTTATTTAGATGCCGAACCTTTTGGTGCAAAAAATGCTGGTAAAAGTTCCCTCACCAGCGATAACGGACACGCGGTTGTATGTGTGGGGGCATCTGGCATCGAACTTAACAATGGTTATTGCGATTATTCAACACCCAATTCTGCTGGATTGGCGTTCAACGGTGAAATGCAAGGGTGGTATTTAAATAATCCGCGCCAAATGGTGCAAGCAAATAATAATAGGTGGAACAGTGCTGGAACAAGCCCTATCAATTTGGTTGATTATAACTTGGACTACTTTTGGGCCTTTGGTGATATACAAGCTTCTTTACTTATCAATGGATCAAATCCATTAACTGTTTCCACCAATATTTCGGGTAATTGTGGTAGTTCACAAACCGGTTGGGGTAATTGGGATAACGGGGATAAGCCTTCTGCTTTACTAAACAAACCTACAAGAATATTACAAGATGGTTCATTCTTAGACACTCGTTTTAAAAATGGATTAATGAAGATGTACGCTACAACACCGAACTACCCCGGAGTTATTCAAGATTTATTGCCAATTTTAACAGAACCCTATAGCTCATCCTCAACAAGTCCTGATGACCAAAGTGATTTAAGTAAGTGGTTTCCTGCAATTGAGCTTGCTTACCGAACCTCCATGGAAGCACTAGGCAATGGCATAGCGAATGGAAGTATTATCAATGAATCAGATAATCCAACAGGATTAGTTCAAGAGGTAATAGATGCACAACAAGGATTAATAAGTTATGTAACCGAAACATACACAGCTCAAGACAAAGTATTTCAGTTATCGCTTGACCACGCATTGCTTTACCGCCTTATTCACAATTTACCGTTGGCACATGAAAAGGTAATGGCATTAAATGGTATTGCAATCAACGAAAGTCAGACAGCCTTAATCAACTATTATGATTGTTTAATAAGTAATGAGATGCTATTTAGCAACCAATATAACCCTGCTTCAGCCTTGGCAAGTACTACACTTTGCAGAACTTATATGAATATGGATGAAGGCGAAATAGAACCATTTGGGGATCGACCCGAAGATCCAATTTGGGAAGAGGGTATGGGAAAAACGGCAGCAAATGAGTCAATTAAACCTACTACTAATGTTAAATCAAGTTCCGAAGTTACTAAAACGTTGGTTTCAGCCATAAAGCTCCATCCTAACCCAGCATCGCAGGAGCTTACCATCGCAATGCCATCCGAGTTAAACATTAACAAACTCATAATTACGGATATGATTGGAAGAATCGTACATGCTGTTGTGATAGACAAATATGAGTCTAAGATTACGCTTCCAATTGATTGGGAAAATGGAACATACTTGATAACTTTCTTATCTAGTGAGAATATTATAAGCAGGCAAAAAGTGGTTGTATCGAAGTAGCCTTGTTTAACTGACGGCTAATCGTTGAGTCAGTCAATACCCAGCGATTAGCCGTTTTAATAGTTATAAAGGAAAAAGGTGCCAGTTTACTCGAATGTCTCCACACTTAGAGTGCAAGTACCGTTAACTAGGATTTATCATACACTATCTTTTTTTCGGTAAGATAACAATACCAAGGCTGCAACAATACAACCAAATGTATCGGCAATCCAATCGGCATAGTCAAAGGTGCGTGTGGTGGTGAGTTGGCCTTGCAATACTTCGGTAAGCATACCATATGCCGAAGCAGCTAATGCACTGAGCCAAATTACAGTTAAATAGTTGCGTTGAGGATACAGTAAATAAGCCTTTGCCAGCAGCCAGGTTTGCACTCCAAACAACAGCGCATGTATTGCTTTATCGTAAGCAAACAAACTTTGCAACGAAAGTGAAGTAAGGGTAGACGTGCTTGCAATGGTTGCAAACAAAATCATTCCGGCCCAGCCTATTGCAAACCCTAACGCTTTTTGCTTTGGCATCATACGGTATTACGCTTCAATTGCAGCAATTCCAGGAAGCACTTTTCCTTCAAAGTATTCGAGCAATGCGCCTCCTCCGGTAGATACATAACTTACTTGGTTTTGGTAACCAAATTGTGCAACAGCAGCCGCACTGTCTCCACCGCCAATTAAACTAAAGGCTCCATTCTGCGTAGCTGCAACCACAGCATTTGCAACACCTTTTGTTCCGTTTTCAAAATTGGTCATTTCAAAAACGCCCATTGGTCCATTCCATAAAATGGTTTTTGATGCAGCAATTACCTTGGCATACGCAGCAGTAGCCTCGGGACCAATATCAAGTCCCATCCAACCCTTTTCAATTTGTTTGTTATCGCATACCTTGTGGTTTGCTTCGTTGCTAAATGCATCTGCTACAACTGAATCAACAGGCAATAACAACTGTACTCCTTTTGACTCCGCCTTTTGCATGAGTTGTTTGCACAATTCAAGTCTGTCGTCTTCACATAATGACGAACCAATTTCGTAACCCATGGCTTTTAAAAAAGTATAGGCCATTCCACCGCCAATAATCAAGTTGTCAACAGTATTAATCAAGTTTTCGAGAATGAGCAGCTTATCCGAAACCTTAGCTCCGCCTGTAATTGCAGTAAACGGTCGCTCGGCATTGTTCATTAATTTTTGGGCGTTGGCAACTTCTTTTGCCATTACATAACCAAAACATTTGGCCTGAGGAAAAAACTGTGCAATTACGGCTGTGCTTGCATGGGCTCGGTGTGCTGTTCCGAAAGCATCGTTTACATAAATGGTTCCGTATGAAGCCAGCTTCTGTGCAAACGCTGTATCTCCCTTTTCTTCTTCTTTGTAAAAACGGAGGTTTTCCAGTAACAATACTTCCCCTGGTTTTAATGCCGCTGCCTTTGTTGCAGCTTCTTCACCCATGCAGTCGCTTGCAAATTGAACCGGCTTGCCTAATGCTGCACTTACAGTATTCACAACATTGTGCAATGTATGCTTGGCTACGTCTACGGTGCCATCCTCTTTTAATTTTTTGAGTGGCCTGCCCAAATGCGACATCAAAATAACAGCCCCTCCATCATTAAGTATCTTCTGAATGGTAGGTATTGCGGCCTGAATGCGGGCATCGTCTGTCACCGCCAATGTAGCCTTGTCGAGTGGCACATTAAAATCAACTCGAACCAACGCTTTTTGGCCAGCAAATGAAATAGAATCAACAGTTTTCATACGGAATAAAGTAGATATAGTGGGCGAAAATAATTTTTTCTCCTACATTTAAGGCAAAATTATCTATACAATGAACCCAAAATGGCAGTTGCTTGCATGTGTCTGTTTATGGTTGGTAAGTTGCAATAACCAACGTGAACAATGGTTATGCAAGCGCTGGCAAGTGAGTGATGTATTATTTGTAAACGAAGGTGACGCATTGGTGCAAAGTGATACCATGCAAGGCAATTTGCAAGAACATACCAAAACCATCTTGCGTGATGTAATGATGAAAAACGTATACGAATTTAAAACAGATGGCACCTACATCACAGCAAATGCCGCGGCATCAGCCGAAGGCGAGTGGGAGTTTAGTGGCCAAAACATTAGATTCATTTCCAAACACAGCGAAGGTCAAAAAGAAAAAATGGTCCCTATTGAAAAACTTCAAGACGATACCTTAATTGTGCTCTACCAACAGGACCAAACTACCTTGCAAATGAAATTGATATTAACACCCATTGAAGTAAAATGAGGTGGCTTGTTGTTTTCGTTTCGTTGATTGGTACAACACAAGCTCAAAACTTGCTTCCAGACGGAGGATTTGAAACCTTATTAACTTGTCCAGTGGGCGCTGTTACGGATTCAAAAATCCAATACTTACAACATTGGTCAAGTCCATCAATAGGAACTCCGGATTGCTACCATGTTTGCAACAAAGGCCTGGTTAGTGTGCCTAATAATGTTGCTGGAAATGCATTTGCAAAAGAAGGAAACGGATACGTAGGGTTAGCATTGCATGTTCAACCTGAGCCATATTATGCTGAGTACATACAATCTGTTTTAACAACTCCATTGGTTAAAGATTCGTTCTATTGTATCTCTTTATATTACAGGCTTGCCTCAAACAGTGAGTATGGAATGAGTGGCCTTGGCATTCATCTGTCTGCTTCTCATTTAATTGTAAACCATAATCACAACCTTGTATTAAAACCTGCTGTAGTAAACAAACTAGAACCAAATGAACAAGATGCCGATAGCTGGCTCTTGCTTGAAGGAATCTACAAAGCATCTGGGAACGAACAGTATTTAGTTATTGGTTATTTTGGCTCAGAATCAACCAGTCCCAAAAGGTTATTTTTACCCAATAGGCAAAGCATTCGGCCAACTGCGTATTATTACATCGATCAGGTATCGGTACAGTGGATTCAAACCAACGCGGTGTATAAATGTTCTCAAACCACATACAATTTTTCGGAGTAAATGATACGTTGGTATAGAGTATACGATTTTTCAAAACACGGCAATGAGCCACAACGCATTAACAGCGTTCGTACCATTGAAATTGAAGGGCAAAAAATTTCACTAGCCCGCACTGCTGATGGGTATTATGCATTGGATGATAAATGTCCGCATGCCGGAGCACGTTTTGGGATGGGCGGATATTGCGAGCACGGTATGCTGGTTTGCCCAGTGCACCGTTACAAATATGATTTACAAACTGGGAAAGGGAAACAAGGTGATTTTATTAACAGGTATCCTACCCAAGTTAAATCCGATGGTGTGTACGTTGGCCTCACAAAAAAATGGTGGCAGTTTTGGTAACCGCCACCACGTATTCAATGAAAGTTATTGTTTGTTTTTAAAAGCAAAATGCTCCGTTACTCAACTACCAGTTTGCGCAAACTGCGTGCACTGGTGTGAGCCACTTCTACAAAGTATAATCCCTTAGCATACTCACCAATATTTAATAATGTGTTGCCTTTGATTGGTTGTTGTATCATGATACGCCCAGATACATCATAAATGGTAAGCACTGCTGCTTCTGCTATATCGGTTTCAATGGTTACAAAGCCAGAACTTGGATTAGGATGCAGCTTAAATGATGCTGCTTTCGGACCTTTTTCACTCAAACTGCTATAGAAAAATCCTTGTCGTTGGTACCAATTGGTAACCGAATCAACTGCTGTTTGCAATGCACATACAGAAGCAAATTAATTTCCAGTATCAGCTCTGCTGTATACATAAGCCAATGTATAATTTAACTCTTGGCCAATGCCCAATGTTTGAGGAGCTGCCGTTGCTAAAATACGTCTATCACCTGGAGTAATGGATTCGCCTCCTTCCCACCATCCAGTATTTGCACATGGATTGCCACTAAATGAAAAACGTGTAGCTGTTCCATTACTACCTATTCCAGTGCCCGTTGCAACTTTAGATGAACCATCTTTCCACAAACCATTCATATAATAAAAATGGTGCAGCGGTGATGTTGGATTACCCGATACAGCATCGTTCGAATTGTTATAATACATGGTAGACCATAACGGGTAATTTAAAAAAACACAAGCTTGAGCAGGAGGTGTTGCACCAAACCCTAATGGCCCCGCATCTGTAGGAGAACCATTGTAAGCGTATACCATCTTTCTCGATGTATCTGTTCCTATATAATCATCTTCATAATTACCAAGATCGAAATCAACCCAAGAGGTAAATAACAATGAGTCATAGTTTCTTGTTGATTTATTGATAATCTTAATGTCGGCAAAGACCGAATTGTGAATAGCCTTATTGTTGGGCAAATTGAATGCATATAACAATCGGTGAATTTCCACTTGCAATTTTTGTCCACCCGATTCAGTATGAACCAAATCATCATTAATAATGGTAAACAATGCTTGATCACCCTTTATTTGTGGATATTCACCTATCAGCGGTTCATATCTCCCATTTCCATTTAAATCTACAAACGGGGCGTAGGATGCAGAGCTATCTCCAAATTGTATATTTCCTTTTGCTGGCCACTCTATAATATCAGTATATGTATTCACTGATTCTCCGTTTTTAATTTTTTCAAGAAATTCGTCAATATCACTTTGCTTAACTGTCCAAATCCGATCCCAATATGCGCGCGAAGCAGAAGAATAATTTGCCAGTACTGGACCCGGTTGGAAATCTTTCCCAGTTTGTTGGTACGCTTCTGCCGCTAAGTACAATTGCCCATTGCTGAGTCCACCAATCCATTGTCCTGCTGCATAAATTGTACTCCTACTTCCCCCAAAGCTTAGCCTTATATCATATCCCCATCACTAAACATGGAGCCTCTATTGTAAACTGCAGTGTTAACATTATTAGCGAATAAGGATTCTAAAGCGGTTTGGCCTTGAGCTAAAAAAACGAAAAGGAAAAGATTCGTGATTAATAGCGTGTAATGCTTTTTCATAATGATGAGTCAATTAAAGTTTAAGGATAGATGTATATCAAACTTAAACATTAATTCACACAATCGATGAATTTAATTTGCTTGTGCTTTTTCTTGGTTATAGGTAATATCAAGCGGCAAGGTTTTAATTTTGGCAAACCCACCCAATACATTTTTAACCCGTTGAAACCCTTTTGATTTTAAATAAGAAGCTGCAATCATGCTACGGTAACCGCCTGCACAGTGAACTAAGTATTCTTCGTCTTTGTTTAAGGTTTCATATTGTTTAGGCAATGCATCAAGTGAATAGTGCAACGCCTTAGTCAAATGCCCATCATTAAATTCACCTGGCTTGCGAACGTCTAAAATTTTAATATCTGTATGCTTGGCATCAAGTGTAAATTCTTCTTCATCAACAGAAATAACCATATCCCAACGTTTGTCGGCATTTTTCCAAGATTCAAATCCACCATCTAGGTAACCGATTATTTGGTCAAATCCCACACGTGCAAGTCGCTCAATGCTCTCTTTTTCTTTTCCTAGTTCGGCAACAATCATTAACGGTTTACTGATATCAAGCAAGGTAGCTGCCCAGATAGCATACTGCCCGTTTAGCCCAAAGTTAATGGCTCCAGGAATAAACCCTTGTTCAAACACATCCGGAATACGGGTATCAATAATGGTTGCGCCTTGTTTAAGTTGTTGTTCTACATCTGCAACTTTGAGGGGCGTGAGCCCTTTGCTTAAAACATTTTCAATTGGAGCATATCCTTGTTTGTTGAGTTTTGCATCTTTAAAAAAGTATGCTGGTGCGGGAGCAATACCTTCCGTGACTGTTGCGATAAATTGTTCTTTGCTCATGGGTTGCAATGCGTAATTTTTTGCCCTTTGCTCCCCAATTGTGCTAAACGTTTCTTTACCAATATTTTTACCACATGCACTTCCTGCTCCATGCGCTGGGTATACAATTACCTCGTCATTCAGTGGCATAAGCTCATTGTGAAGCGAATCATACATCATTCCAGCTAATGCTTCTTTTGTCATCACACCATCTAACAAATCTGGCCTGCCAACATCACCAACAAATAACGTATCGCCAGTAAACACGCAATGAGGTTTGCCATTTTCATCTATCAACAAATAACAAGTAGATTCAGGTGTGTGACCCGGTGTATGCAGTACCTTGATGGTAACCTTTCCTAGCTTTAATTCTTCGTGTTGTTTAGCAACATATATTGGATACGAAGTTTGGGTAGTTGGGCCATAAACAATGGTGGCTCCGGTTTGAGTTGCCAAATCAATATGGCCACTCACAAAGTCTGCATGAAAATGCGTTTCCATTACATAAGCAATTGACGCGCCTCTTGATTTGGCTAATTCAATATACACATCATAATCGCGTAAAGGATCAATGATGGCGGCTTTTCCATCCGACTCAATATAATAAGCTGCCTGTGCAAGGCAATTGGTATAAAGTTGTTGAACAAACATGACTCTAAAAAATAAACGTATACAAAAGTGCAGATAAATTACAGGATTGCAATTGATTTTCGGTTAAACGCGCTTTTTCGGAGTGGTACCAACAAAATCTTTTAAGTAAAAGGGTTCCATATAGGCAACATCTTCTACTTGTTGGTTGTTTAACAATGCAAGAGCAGGAGCAAAAAGAGAGGAGGCTGAACACCGAATATCAGGTAAAAAAATAGCATTTGGATGTTGGATTACTGGGCTGCATTTGGGAGCCCCGGGTCCTGCGAAATAAACTGTGTGTTCATCAAGTATTTCTAAAAATGAATATGAATCCACAACCGTTGCTTCCGCATTCCCTAACGCGTTTCCATATGCGTTAAATAGCTGATTGTATACCTCCATTCTGCGCGCATCCAACATTGGAATTAATAGGGCTTTCGGTTCATTTGCCACATATGGAGCCATTTGCAAAGCAAGCCCTTGCAAGGTGCCTACTCCCAATAATGGAATTTTTAATGCATAACAAAAACCCTTTGCTGTTGATACACCCACACGCAACCCAGTGTAACTGCCTGGTCCTTTACTTACAGCAATAGCATCCACTTGTTGCAAGTTCAATCCAGCTTGTTGCAAAGCTTGCTCGATATAAATGGTTAGATGTGATGCATGCCTGTTTTCTGTAACATCTTCTACTAGCGATAACAATCCGCTTTCGGAAGCTATGGCAACAGAGCAAACGGGTGTTGACGTTTCTAAACACAAAATGACCGGCATGGGTCAAAAATAAACAAAGGGGGTTAAGCATCAAGCATCTGCATAAAACATTCACAGCAATGCGAAAAATTTGTAAATTCGTCACCCATTCATCATGCAAAAACGCTGGACACATAAACTACCTTCTGATCCTTCCATCATCGAAAGCATATCGACAGCGATTAATGTAAACAAAACATTATCCGGCATTTTGGCCCAGCGGGGAATTACCCAGTTTGAATCTGCCAAAAAGTTTTTCAGACCACAATTCACTGATTTACACGACCCCTTTGTAATGAAAGGAATGAATGAAGCAATTATCCGAATTGATTTGGCAATTGCAAAGGGTGAGAAAATATTGATTTATGGTGATTATGATGTGGATGGCACAACTTCGGTAGCTGTGGTTTACTCTTTTTTAACCAAACGGTACTCCAATATTGATTTTTATATTCCTGATCGGTACACCGAAGGTTATGGCGTATCTTTTATTTCGATTGATTGGGCTTCAAATAATGGGTTTTCACTCATTATTGCACTCGATTGTGGAATCAAAGCAGTAGATAAAGTGAAATATGCAAAAGGCAAAGGAGTAGACTTTATTGTATGTGACCACCACCTTCCTGGTGATGAAGTTCCAGAAGCAGTTGCTATTTTAAATCCCAAACAAGGCGATTGCCCTTATCCATTTAAGGAATTATCTGGCTGTGGTATTGGGTTTAAATTGATTCAGGCTTATGCATTAAAACATGGAATTGCATTTGCCGAAATCGAACAATACCTCGATTTGGTTGCGGTAAGTGTAGCCGCTGATTTGGTTCCAATACTTGACGAAAACAGAATTTTGGTTCACCACGGGCTTAAAAAACTCAAGAGCAACCCCAACCCTGGATTGCGTGCCTTGTTAGAAGCATACGCTCCCAAACCTGAGTTTTCGGTAAGTGATATTGTGTTTTTTATTGGACCACGCATCAATGCGGCTGGTCGCATTGCTGACGCCAAAGACAGTGTTCGGCTGATGATTGCTGATGATTATTCAAAAGCCAAACAAATTGCCGAATTGGTGAACCAACACAATATTGAGCGCAGGGGTTTTGATTTATCAATCACTGAACAAGCTTTCGAAATGGTGGAAAAAGATGATTCGTTCGCACAACGCAAATCAACTGTTCTTTTTCACAACGAGTGGCATAAAGGAGTAATCGGAATTGTGGCTTCACGTTTAATTGAAAAATATTACCGCCCCACAATTGTGCTAACGGAATCTAACGGTATGGCTACTGGATCAGCTCGTTCTGTAGATGGTTTTGATTTGTACCACGCTATTGAGGCTTGTGCTGATTTACTTGAGCAGTATGGAGGACACACACATGCAGCAGGCCTTACGTTAAAGTTAGATAAGGTGAAACCCTTTGCCGAAAAGTTTGAACAAGTTGTAGCTAGCAACATTCAAGAACGTAGTTTAACACCCGAAATTGAATACGATGCATCCATTGCGTTGCGAACCATTACACCCAAGTTTTTCAGTGTGCTTAAGCAGTTTTCGCCATTTGGCCCAGGCAATCCCAACCCAGTGTTTATGAGTAAACATGTATGGGATGTAGGTGATGTAACCATTGTAGGAAACAACCACCTCAAAATGAGTTTAACTCAAGAAGAAGGTGGCCGAATATTTAAGGCTATCGCATTTGGCTTGGGAGAACATTACGACAAAGTTGCACAAGGCATTTCGTTTGATATTTGCTATACCATCGAAGAGAATCACTTTAATGGCCATGTTAATTTGCAGCTTAACATTAAAGATATCTTGTTTAAAAACTAGTTGCAGGCTAGGCGGCCTCCTTGCTTAAAACGTGTTGCAAAATAAGGCTCCTGCAAACTGCTAATCATAACTCCCCTTTTTACAGAAGTATGCACAAACTGGTGGTTTGATAAATAAATGCCAACATGGTCAACCTTGCCATTTTGTTTAACACTAAAAAAAACCAAATCTCCTTCTGCTAACGATTCACGTTCAACCAACAAAGCTGATTGCAGCAATTTCTGAGTATCGCGAGCGGTATTGCATTGATACACTTCTGCAAAAAGTTGTTTTACGAGGCACGAACAGTCGACTCCTTCAGGCTTGCAACCCCCAAGCACATGAGGTGTTCCAATCCACTTTTGAATGGCTTTGTACAAAATCAAATTATTTTGTGTACCTATCTGAACCCCTAAAGCTTTTGAAAGTTGTTCACGCTGTTGTGCATCTTGGTTGCGTGCTAGTTTTTTGCTTCCAGAACATGAAACCAACAACAAACAGGAAACAATAACCAATACAAACTGCGTGAGGTTTATATGAATGTTTTGCTGAGTCAATGTTTAACTTGTTGGTATTTTAAGTTTAAGATTACGGAAGTGATTTTTTTGTCGGCAGTAATTAACTTCTTTACTCTATTCCGTTTTCGCGTAAAACCAATTGCAATCAACAACATCAATACCGATGGTAAAAAGCTAATGATATAGATTCCAAAAGCAATAGTTCTCAAAGGTTCAACTAGGTCATGCCATTCAGAAGGTAACGAAGATGATAGCATCAAAATTTTGCTATAATAATCATTGATCCAAAAAACCAGATAACTTGCAGTAATGAACAAACCAACGAAAAGTAAATAACTGCAAATCTCAAGGATTATGCTTACAAACCCTGCTAAATACTTACTAAACCACGTGACCTCAATAATGGTCTTAGCCTCTTCAAGTAAATGAATATTCAAAGACTTATCTGTTTGTGGCTCATAGGTATCTTCAAAGTCTTCTAGTCCCTCTAAAATAGTTTTAAAAATCATTAAACTAAGATATAAAAAGAAACTTGGAAAACTTGACCCTAAACATCTTAGCTATTTATGAAATCTTCTGCCAACAACTTCGCTACAATCTTTGCGCTGTTTAAACACAAGGGGATTCCGCCACCAGGATGAACGCTCCCACCACAAAAATACAAACCTTTTAGTTGGCTGCTAAAATTTTTATGTCGTAAAAAAGCTGCAAACCGATTATTGCTGGCATTGCCGTAAAGCGCTCCTGCAAAAGAAGAGGTTTTGGTTTCGATGCTTCGTGGATCCAATACCGACTCTGTTTTAATAAATGGTGCTATTGGCACTTGAAGCAATCGACTCAATTTTTCGATGCAGTTTTTCCGTGTTTCAGCAATCAAATGATCCCAATCCTGTCCACTGTTATTGGGCACATTTACCATTACAAACCAGTTTTCACAACCTGTTGGCGCATCGTCTGTTTTATATTTACTTGTAATATTAATGTATATGGTAGGATCGTGGTAAATGGTTTTTTGCTTAAACAAACAATCAAACTCTTGTTTGTAATCGGCACTGAAAAAAATATTGTGCAAATCGAGCTCTGGAAATTGCCTTGATATTCCCCAATAAAAAATGAGTGCGGAAGATGATTTTTCCTGTTGAAGAATTTTCGTAGGCTGTTTTTCATTGGGTAACAATTTGGTGAATGTTGGATAAATATCCGCATTGCTTACCACTATGTCAGAAGGATAAAAAACACCATTCGCTTTCACTCCATTTACTTGCTTTTGTTGTGTTACGATTTGAGCAACCGGTGTCTCAAAATGAAATACTACTCCCAATTCTTTTGCCAATTGGTAAATACTTTGGGTGATGCTGTGCATGCCTTTTACCGGAAAAAAAGTTCCAATATTGTGTTCCAAGTGCGGAATCATATTTAACAATGCTGGCGCTGAGTATGGGCTACTGCCGTTGTATGTAGCAAATCGGTTAAAATACTGAACCAATCGGTTATCATTTAAGGCTGTTTCATTTTCATCATGCATGGTTTTGAATAAATTTAACCGCCATGCATTCAAAATGCCTTTTAAGGTTTGTACGTTGGTATAATTTTTTAATCGGTGTAAACTGTATTCAATAAAAATAGGCGCTGTTAAATTATACCTGAATGCTGCTTGATCCAACTGCTTAAAAACGGGTTTAGCATTGTTGATACCAAGTTTGTTCTTTAACTCCTGTTCGAAACGTTCTTTATTGTGGTATGCAGTAAAACGTGTTCCATCTTCATAAAAATAATTACACGCTTTTTCCAACTGAACGTATTCAAAACAATCTTTGGGATCTTTTCCAGCTAATACAAATAGCTCTTCAACCAAATTGGGCAAGGTAAACAAAGAAGGACCTGCATCAAAACGATATCCCTGTTGGTTGATTTCCGATAGTTTTCCGCCAGGGTAACTGTTCGCTTCAAATACCTGCACCTTATGTCCGGCACAAGCCAAACGAACAGCCGAAGCTAGTCCTGCAATACCGGAACCAATGATGGAAATAATCATAACTTACGAAGATTTTCACCAATTGCTGCCTCATGCTGTTGGTGGTGTTGAGCCAATTTGTTTAAGGCTGCAAACAAGTGCTGCTTTTCATTTATGGTTAAATTTCCGACTACCGCTTTTGATACAGCACTCATTCGAGCATATGACATGCCTATAGTTTTTTTTCCTTTCGCTGTTATGCGCAACAGCTTACTGCGCTTGTCTTCTGGGTTGTCTATTTCCCTTGCGAGCCCTTGCATAACCAACCTGCGAATAATGTCCATACCTGTTGTTTTTCCGTCCATGCTTTTTGCAATTAATGCTGTTTTGGTTAGCTGTTCATGTGACGATAATTGTGCGAGGTAACCAAACTCTTCTACTGTATTTAAGGGTAAACCGTCCATTGCAATTTTACTGTATAAACGTGCATATTTATTCATCATTCCAAGCAAAATCCCAATTGCATTATCAAGCTCGTTTACTTTTTGCACAGCAACAGCGTCAGCATTGCCTATTTGAATTCGCTGCTCTATTTCAGAACGATTGGTTTGTTTGTGAATCCAAGCTGCGAAACCTGCTAAGGTTGGTAACTTCACCTCCTGTTCATATGCTTCAAATTGTATAATTAACTCGCTTATAATCTTCGTATTCGACATTATCTTATCAAAATAGTTTCACAATATAAAACAATTTTGTACCAAATTGTTTTTACATGATACAAGATTGTACAAACTTATGAATTCACAAACAGCAATTGTTCGGTTACTGGTTAAAAATATCGGCTACCTTATTACTGGAATCATTCACATTGTTAAAAACCAACTTATATGAATAAACACATTATCCTATTGCTAAGTTTTAGCGTATTGCTTTTACACAGTAGCATTGCCCAAAACACGGCAATTATTAGTGGATCTGTTAAAGACAAAAATACCCAAGAACCGCTGATTGGCGCCACGGTTATGCTCGAAGGCACAACACTTGGAGCCTTAACTGATGCTGATGGTGCTTTCCGAATTGCGGGCATCCCGCCTAAATCATATAACCTCAAGGTGCAATATTTAGGGTATGCCACCAAAACGGTTTTTAATATTGTGGCAACAACCGGAAACATCCAAACATTTTCGATTGAACTGGAACCCGAAGGTAAAAACTTGAGTGAAGTGGTCGTACAAAGCAGGAGTTTTGGTAAAAAAACAGAAACACCGCTTTCGGTACAAAGCTTAACTGCTGAAGAAATCAAGAGTAATCCTGGCGGGAACTTTGATATCAGCAGGGTAATACAAGCACTGCCTGGTGTTGGCGGAAACACAGGCGGTGGCGCGTTCAGAAACGATATTGTGATTCGTGGTGGCGGACCAAATGAAAATGTGTTTTACCTGGACGGAATAGAGATTCCAGTAATCAACCATTTTAGTACACAAGGTGCAAGTGGTGGCCCGCAAGGTATATTAAATGTAAGCTTTATAGAAGATGTGACGCTTAGTTCGAGTAGTTTCAAAGCCAATGTAGATAACGCCTTGTCTTCTGTACTCAGTTTTAAACAACGCGATGGAAACAATGAACGTTTGCAAGGGAACGTGCGGTTAAGTGCATCAGAGTTTGGAGTAACCCTTGATGGACCGCTCACTAAAAACACTACCTTTTTAGCATCCGCCCGCAGAAGTTACCTTCAATTGTTATTTAGTGCACTCGATTTACCAATCAGACCAAACTATTGGGACTTTCAATATAAAACAACCACAAAACTGAACGACAAAACCACCTTAACCACTTTAGGCGTTGGAGCCATCGATGAGTTTAGTTTTGCTGTGCCTAAAAATTCGACTCCCGAAGCAGAATACATTATCCGAGCAAATCCCATTATCAACCAATGGAATTATACAATTGGAGCTGTGCTTAAACGCAGGATAACGAATGGCGTGTTCAATGTTGCAGTGAGCCGAAACATGTTCGAAAACAGACTCGATCGTTTCAGAGATGGGCAAACAAACAACGAAGCGTTCCGCTCTCAGAAAATTGTATCACAGGAAATCGAAAACAAATTGAGGCTTGATGTAAACAAATACATTGGTAAATGGAAATACAGTTATGGTGGTGTGATGCAATACGTAAAGTTTAACAACAATGGGTTCTCACAAATTACCAACCCTATATTGGGAACCAGCGGACAAGATTCAATTCCGGCCACTACGGTTCAATTCAATACGGCCATAGCCTTTTTTAGATACGGCTTTTTTGGTGATGTGAGTAGAAAACTCTTAGGCGACAGGCTCACATTAACATTTGGGTTGCGCGCAGATGGAAATACCTTTACCAACACTGGAAATGAAATATGGCGAACCTTCTCTCCACGGTTTTCATCAAGTTATGCGTTGTTAGCCAACTTTAATGTAAATGCAAGTATTGGGCGTTATTACCGTTTGCCTATTTACACCGTACTCGGATTTAAAGATCCCAATGGAAACTTGGTGAATAAAAACAACGAGTATATTGGTGTGGATCATTATGTTGCTGGAGTTGAGTGGCTACCTTCAAAAACAACACGCATTACTTTTGAAGGGTTTTATAAGCAATACTTTAACTATGCGGTTTCTGCCCGTGATGGAATTTCGCTTGCCAATCAAGGAACCGAGTTTGGTGCTATTGGCAATGAGCAAGTAAATAGCGTTGGTAAAGGCCGGGCTTATGGTTTTGAAGCGTTTGTTCAGCAAAAACTAACGAAAAATTTTTACACCACGATATCGTATACCTTCTTTTACAGCAAGTTTAGCGGAAGCAATTCACAGTATGTTGCCTCTGCTTGGGACACGCGCCACCTGATTTCAGCTATTGCAGGATACAAGTTCAAAAAAGGATGGGAACTTGGTATCAAACATCGCTTCGCAGGAGGTTCTCCATATACACCTTTTAATGAAGTCGCATCGCGGCAAAACTATTTGCTAACGGGTACCGGAACACTCGACTTTGCACAATTAAACACATTGCGGTTGGGCCCTTTTAACCAAACCGATATCCGAGTTGATAAAAAATGGAATTTCAAACGCATAACACTTGATGTGTTTTTAGATGTACAGAACATTTTGAGGATAAAAAGTGATGCAATACCCGCTTACAACTTCGAACGCAATGCTGACAATACCGGGTGGGCAACAACTGATGGGCAACCAATTCGAATTGACGGGTCTAATGGAATACCGATAATCATTCCAAATTTCAACGATACATTCCTACCTACATTTGGATTTATTGTTGAGTTTTAAAAAAAATGACACGGTTTATAAACCTTTAAGCTGTAACCTTGTTTAACTTTATTATCTAAATACTTAAACAAACCCATGCCCACTCAACGCGTAATCATCATTGGTTCAGGAGTATCTGGTTTATCAGCCGCTTGTTACCTTGCCCAAGCAGGATACGCTGTTACTGTTTTGGAAAAAAATGACCAAACAGGTGGCCGTGCTCGACAATTTGAAGCCGATGGATTTGTGTTTGATATGGGACCAAGTTGGTATTGGATGCCAGATGTGTTTGAAAAGTTCTACAACGATTTCGGGCATACCACATCTGATTTTTATGAACTCAAGCGCTTAGATCCCAGTTACCAAGTTTATTGGAAGGAAAAAACTGGTATTGACATCCCAGCCGATATGGGTGCACTTGAGAACTTATTTGAGCAATATGAGCCTGGAAGCGCCCCTAAATTAAGGCAGTTTTTAAAAGAGGCCGCCTACAAATACACAGTGGGGATGAATGATTTGGTGTATAAACCCAGTTTGAGTTTATTGGAATTTGCTGATTTGCGCTTGTTAAATGGCATGTTGAAAATGGATGTGCTTACCAGCATGAAAAAGCATATTCGCCAATTTGTATCGCACCCATTTCTGATAGAACTTCTTGAATTTCCAATCTTATTCCTTGGAGCCTTACCTCAAAATACGCCTGCCTTGTACAGTTTAATGAATTACGCAGACATGAGTCTTGGCACTTGGTATCCGATGGGTGGCATGCGAAAAATAATTGATGCGTTCGAAAAAATAGCTGTCCAAAATGGTGTTTCCATTGTTACCAATGCCGAGGTTACCAAAATCATTGCCAACAAGGGCCACGTAAATGCTGTAATTACCTCAACCAAAACATACGAAGCGGATATTGTTGTGGGTGCAGGCGATTACCATCATATTGAACAACATTTATTACCGGAAAAATGCAGGCAGTATGATGAGTCGTATTGGAACAAACGAAAGCTAGCCCCTTCGAGCTTATTGTATTATGTAGGGTTAAATAAAAAACTAAAGAACCTACGTCACCATAATTTATTTTTTGACGAAGACTTTAACCAACATGCTAACGAAATTTACACAGATATTAAATGGCCAGAAAAGCCGCTGTTTTACGCTTCAGTTCCTTCCATAACGGATGCGAGTGTTGCTCCTACAGGCAGCGAAAACTTGTTCTTGCTAATCCCAGTGAGCACTGAACTCACAGATGATTCTGAAGAAATTAGAGCGCATTATTTTAACATGATAATAGAACGACTGGAGCGGTTAACTAACCAGTCAATTAAAGATCATATTGTGTACAAACGCTCCTATGCAAAAAGAGAGTTTGTAAGCGACTACCATTCGTTTAAAGGTAATGCTTATGGATTGGCAAACACCCTTGATCAAACTGCCATTTTGAAGCCTCGCATTAAAAGCAAAAAACTCAACAACATGTACTATGCCGGTCAACTTACCGTACCCGGACCAGGATTGCCACCAAGTATTATTAGTGGAAATGTGGTTGCAAAAATGATTGCAAAAGAACATGCTTTGAATATAACTCACATAAACAACATTCACGCTGAACAACCAGCATAACCATATTGAAACATGAAAGCATTATTTGACAACCTATCGCGTAAAACCAGCAAAATGGTTACCAATGCCTACAGTACTTCTTTTTCATTAGGCATTCGCTTTTTGGCTAAAAAATTTCACAACCCCATTTATGCAATCTACGGCTTTGTGCGTTTTGCAGATGAAATTGTAGACACATTTCACGACTTTAACAAAAGAGAGCTGCTCGAAGAATTTAAACGTGATACTTATAAAGCAATTGATTTGGGTATAAGCTTAAACCCTATTTTAAATGCATTTCAAGAAGTAGTGCGTAATTACAATATCGATCGTGAATTAATTGACACTTTTTTGTATAGCATGGAAATGGATTTAGACGACCGAAACTACGACCAACAATTGTATGAGAAATACATTTTAGGATCAGCAGAAGTAGTTGGGCTTATGTGCTTAAAGGTTTTTGTAGAAGGGGACCATGACCGCTATGCAGAACTTAAACCATACGCAATGAAGCTTGGATCAGCTTTTCAAAAAATTAATTTTTTACGCGATTACAAGGCAGATACTGAACATTTAGGTCGTGTATATTTCCCACAGTTGCAATTCAGTCAGCTGGATGAAGCAACCAAAGTAGAAATTGAAGCTGATATAGAAAAAGACTTTGCCATGGGTTATGAAGGAATCAAAAAACTTCCAAAAGATGCAAGGTTTGGTGTGTATGTAGCTTATATCTACTATTCGAACTTGCTACGAAAAATTATGGAAATGCCTCCACAACAAATTATGCAAAACCGGGTTCGGATTCCAAATAACGAAAAGTATGCACTGTTTTTTGGTTCCTACTTGCGTCACAGTTTTAACCTACTTTAGTAAATTGTGGGCACATTCGTTTCAATTTGTTTAGGTTTGATGTTAACTGTATACAATCCTTCAGCAATCAACCTTGTTGCATTAAGGGTAGCTTATCAACAAGCTTCTTCAAGTGAAGAACGTGCATTGGCTTTATTGGCAGAATTAGAAAAAGACAAATCGAAAAACTCAACATTGGAAGGGTACAGAGGTGCTGTAACCATGATGCTTGCCAAATTCCAACTGAATCCCATTAGTAAATTAAGCTACTTTAATAATGGCAAAACAATACTTGAAGCAGCTATTGCAAAAGATCCCGACAATATAGAATTGGTGTTTATCCGTCATACGGTTCAATGCAATGCACCTTCGTTTTTGCAATACAACAACAAGCTCAGCAGCGACAAACAACAATTGCTTGTTGAACTGAAATATGTGAAAGATGCTGATTTAAAAAACCGAATTCTTCAATTTTTAAAATCTTCTCCTTATCTTACCCATGCAGAACGCAGCAATTTACCATAAACCAATGACAACCGAATTTGTAGTACTTGTTGATGAATACAACAACGAAATCGGATTGATGGAGAAACAAGAAGCCCATCAAAAAGCATTGCTGCACCGTGCATTTTCTGTATTCATCTTTAACAGCGCAGGCGAGTTATTGCTTCAACAACGCTCTTGGGATAAATACCACAGCGCAGGTTTATGGACCAATACGTGTTGCAGTCACCCACGTTCGGGTGAAACAACGCTGAGTGCCGCGCATCGTAGGTTGCAAGAAGAAATGGGATTTGATTGTGCACTTACCGAAAAATTTAGCTTTGTATACCGAACTCCTTTTGATAATGGCTTATGTGAACACGAACTTGATTTTGTGCTTACCGGAACCTTTGATGGTATACCTCAACTTAATACCGAAGAAGTTGCTAACTACAAATGGATTACCTTAGATAACCTGATTGCCGAAGTGCATTTGCACCCTGAACGATTCACAACTTGGTTTCAAATTATTTTGAAACAATACCTTGAGCATTTATGAAGTAGTTGTTTGTACAACTGACTCATATTACAAAACACTTCACCACATTCTTGTTTCATTTCACTTGGTTCAATGATGCTTGCTGTTGGCCTTTCCTCATTTTTGTTCCAACAATTTGTTCAATTACATGAAAACACTAGTCTTTACAATCATGATGGTGGCCTTTGCCATCTGTGCAAATGCTTGGTTAACATCAACAACATTCATCGATCCATACAAAACATTTAAACTTGGCGATGGCGAACACAGCTCCTTTAAAGCAACTGTAGTAAACAAGGGTAAGGGTTCCATTGGCATTTATACAACGTTACTAGGCAAGCAACCCGAACGAGTAGGAACACTTGAAAGTGGTGAGAAAAAAACTTACACAATCGGTTCGAATACAATGGTTTCGTTCGAAAACAACAATCCATACAAAGCAACATTGCATATTGAGTTAAGTGGTGCACGCAACTTGAGCATGACCTATCAATAAAAAAGATGGCAGGTAACTAAAGATGCACATAACCCAATTTCCAGAGTAAATAATACAATCCCATTACCAACAACACCAAAGCAACCATAATTGGCCAAAGTGGGCGCTTCTTTTTGGTAAATGGATCGTTCAGGTTAATTTTAGCACCTGCAGGCAACGATGCCAAATGCGTAAGCAAGTTTCCGAAATGAATATTAACTGTTGCCCTAGCGTTAATAGCCCATCCATTTGCATCAAGCAAGGGTGCTAAATTTCGCTTTCGCAGTTTAAGATAAGCCATAATCATTGCCGGTCCGCTGATAAGCAACATAATACCTGCAACAGCAAGTGGCATTTTCCACCAGGCCAAAGCCATAAACCCAGAAACAACCGATGCTACAGCAGTACCTAATGCTCCCAAGGCAAGGCTAATTGCCGCAAAAATTCCTACAAATTTTCCTACATCAAAAGGTTGTGCAGGTGGTTTCGGTGGTTCGTTAACTGGAGCTGCTGTAATTTTACCTTGTGCATCTTCAATATTTTTGGTTGCATCAGCAGTAACTTTTGAGTCTTGCTCAGCAGCAAATTTGTTTACTTGTGTTTCAATAAAACGTGAAACTTTGCGGTAAGGCGACCAAAATGCTTGCCTAATGCTAATTGGATTGTCAATGATTTTTACAACTGTGGCATCCCAATCATGTCCTTTACGGTCATAAAACAAAGCATTACGGCCCACAACCAAATTGTCGATATCACCATTGGTAAGAGCCGCTACAACCATCATCTTTTCATTAGTAGCCCTCGAAGTACACTCGCAGTACATTAAAAACATGCCGCTGTATGAGGCCATGGTTGAATGCTTAGGCATATCGGTTACTTTGATACACAAGTTGCAACTGCGCTGATCAATATACAAGGTGCCCGCTTGGAAAATGGCTTTGTGTTGGGGTGAATAAAAATCGTAAAAAGTAACGAAGTTCTTAAGAAGGGTATACAAATCACGGTAATATCTTACCAACTGATCTACAAGTATGATATTGTTGGCCTCTGTTTCAAGTGCCTTATCCTGTTCAATTAAATCAAATAATGTTTGGTGAATATTGGGATTGCAGAGTTCGATTACACGCTCAGGCCCTAAAATTTCAACAATAGCTCCTTCCTTTTCTGCTTTCCATTGCACATAAGGCGCAAATAATTGTACCAACGATTTCCAATCAGCTTCCGTTATTTCTTGCTTTCCTGCAAATACTTGTTTCCCAATTAATGATTCAAACAACTGCATTTGCGACTCCCATGCAGGGTTGATTCCCTTCAGAAGTGGTAGCGGTTTGCCTGCGGCAATTTTTGCAATGGGATAAGCCGCAATCTCATCAAGCGCAACCGATAAATCTTTGGCGCTAATGGCCAATACCCGTTCCACTGATAAGTTTAATGCATCTGTTGTTTGCTCATCAAAAGCAGCCAAGCGACAACGGATAAAATAATCGTCTATTTTACCTTGTAAGGCGGTATAGTTTAAATAGGCTTCTTCAGTGCGCGCTCCAAATGGAAGAATCAAATGATCTTGTTCGGCCTTGTGATACCATTTTTGATAGGCAGTAGCAGCTTCTATAAACAGGTTTAGCTTTTCGCTATCCAACCCTTGTTCTCCGCTCCTGTCGGTCGTAGAACCCACACAGTTGATTATATCTGCCAAAATGGTTTGCAGCATTTCGGTTTCAACTGTTTTAGCGGTAATTACACCATCGCCATTAAAACGCGAGGCTGCAAATATGTTAGTGGTGTCAGATGTTTCTTCAACCGTTAACGCATCCGCATCCCCTTTGCCAAGGTTTTTTAAAATAACCCTCGCTGAGGCTAGCAAGGTACGTCCGGTTTCGGTTTCTGTATTGACTGCGGATAATGGAAAAACATCCGCTTGTTTCAATAAATCATCAGCATTGTTTAAGATACCCAATATCCATTTAACAGCTGCCAACACTTCGGGAACACGAATTTGTCCATCGTGATCAAGGTCGATTAACGCTAAGGTTTTCGGATCTATTTCGAGGTTGTTCACCGGACAACTCAAGGCGGTCCAAAGTTTTTGGTCAAGGTGTTCAAGATTCAACAAATCAGAACCTGATTCTAAGTTTACACGTTTAACTCCTCCTACTGTTGAGAAGCTCCAAGTATGTTGTTGCATAGGTGATGGCTGTTTGAACAAACTAAAATACAGAAAATATCCATTTAACCTAAAGCGCCAAAACTATCTTCAAATTGCCTAGATTTTTTGTTGGCTGTTGCGGCCCTGCACCCATTCCATAATAGTTATTGGCAGTAAAAGACACGTTAGTGCATAAACGGTATCTTCTACGGGTATGGTAAATAAACGAACCCCCAAATTTTCTTGGTTGTTGTACCAAACTACAGGCTCTGGAGTGGCTATCCCTGTAAGGATTCCATTTACCACAAAAAAAGGAACGAGATGAATAAAATAAGCTAGCCAAAAATAGCCCATCCAGTTTTTTTTCAAGAATAAATAATGAATAAACAACAATACTGAGGCGATAAGACAATTGTAAAAGGTATATGCCTTATCGCTGTTTAACAATGCCATGGTAAAGGTTGCCACCAAAAAAAACAAAGTAAGTTGGTGTTGGATGGAATCCAAAAAAGTAGACTTAAAATAGGCTTTGAGGCAAGCATAAATAAACACACTACAATAAGGAATCACAACAAAAAAAGCCCATTCTTCTATTGGCAAATCATTTAACCGAATATCCCAAACATAGCTTGAATTAAACCCCCAAACTCCGGTACGTGCAAACCATCCATCCCAAATGATAAATAATATCCCATTTGCTAAGATACCCAAACCCAATGCTGGCCACTGCTTGTAAAAAGCTACCTTCTTATCGAAACTGAGGGCTAAAGGCCCAACAAGGGCAGCTAATAAAATGATGGCATATAACGACATCTTCTGTTATTTAGTGGTATTTGGATCTTTCCAATACTTGAGCGGAACAATCAACATTCCGAAGTTTTCTCCTTGTTCTTTTCCTAAGTGTTTATGGTGCATTTTATGTGCCCTGCGTATTGCACGAACATAACGATTGTTCCAGTGGGTCCATATTTTAAAGCGCTGGTGAATAATGATATCGTGAACCAAAAAATAACACAAGCCATATAACGAAATGCCTATACCAATATAGAGTCTGAAGTCGCCCCCTGCCATTAACCCCGACATGTAACAATAGGCACTCGGAACGGCAAAAATGAGGAAGAAAGCATCGTTTTTTTCAAAAAACCCTGGCTCCACTTGGTGATGGTCTTTATGTAGATACCATAACAAACCATGCATTACATATTTATGGGTGAACCAAGCCATAAACTCCATGAAAAAAAATGTTGCGATGACTATCAATGTATTTACCAAAAACATAAAATATAAACCAATTAAAAGGGCTAAAAGTTTAAGCCGGCCTCAAAATATTGCTGAATGCTTGTGTACAAAAGTAGCAAAAGCGCGTGCATTGGTACTACGGAAATTGATAAAATGCTACGCATAAACTTCCGAAAAAAATGAATTGCAACGCAAGTAACCATGAAGCCACTCGGTTATCTGTTCCTATTTGCAATTGTTGAAACATGAAATTAAATGCAAACGAAAATGCAAACCAAGCAGTGTAGTTTTGCAATGGTGCAACTTGGTTTTTAAAATACCAAAAATCAACCATTGGTGCAACTTGCTCCATTAGTAAGTCTAATACTACCATAGTTAAAGCTGCAATTAGTGCTTTGGCAAACCGACTGTTTAACACCGAAGTTTGTGCAGTAACTTGTGATGCAAAACCGGAACTACAATAACAAAGCATCAACCAATTAATTCCTATCAATAACGGTGTATCCCAAAGCTTGTATCCTAAATTTTCGCCATAAAAGTATTGCCCAAAAATAGCCCCCGTTGCAACGCCCAATGCCTCAAACGCAAAACTGCCAACAAACACAACCGCACAAAATACAAGTAAATTCGAGTCAAACTTTTTGTGGTTAAGTCCAACCAAAAATATACTCACCAATAAATTGATAGGCGTGAGTTTCAGAATGGAAGAGTCAAAGGCTATGGTTCCAATTAAACCAACCGCATACAATACAACAAGAATAGCAATGGATAGTTGAACTTTGTTGGGTTTCATGAATACGTTAAACAATAGATTAAATATTTGCTTTAAACAATTTAACCGCAATGGCTAAAAGCACTATTCCAAAAAACTTACGTAACAATGAAAGGCCTGCTTTGCCTAATAATTTTTCAATTTTCCCTGTGGATTTAAGGGCAATGTACACCACAAGCAAATTAATAACTACTCCTACCAAAATATTTTGGTAACTGTATACCGCCTTAAGTGAAATTAATGTAGTGAGTGTGCCTGAACCCGCAATAATCGGAAATGCAATTGGAATAATACTTCCAGCCTTGTCATTAGGATCGGCCCTAAAGATATCAATACCTAGAATCATCTCGAGGGCAATGATAAAGATAACAATTGAACCAGCGAGTGCAAACGATGCCACATCAATACCAAAAAGGCCCAAGAGTTTTTCTCCTAAAAACAAAAACACCAGCATTAATGCTCCGGCAGCAATGGTAGCCCATCCTGAATCAATATGGGTAGACTTTTGTTTGATATTGATGATAATAGGAAGTGCTCCTAAAATATCAATAACTGCAAATAAAGTAAGGGCAATGGTTGAAATATCTTGTACTGAAAACATAAAGCAAAACTACACGATTTATTATTGCCTTAACGTTTTGAAAAAGAAAAGTGTTTGCATCACTGCAAAAAGGGTAACACCCATTTGGCGGTTTAGGTAATTCTCTGTCATGAAACAAATGCCCATAAACAATAGAAAATAGAGGTGAGGCCAATTTCGCTGCTTCAATGCCAATACAAAACTGACGAGCAAACACCCAACAAAAATCATAAAACCAAACAGGCCACACGTGATCCACGCATTTAAATATTCGTTATGGGTATTATAGTCAAATTGCTTGTATACATGCGTATCAAATTGGCTCAAACAATTATTTAATGCTTGTTGTACATTTCCAGTTCCTACCCCTACCAACCAATATTGTTTCAACAATTCCATATCGCAAGCCATAATGCCTGATCGCACGTTGGTTCCATTATCATTATTCCCTTTTGGTGCTTCCATATTGGATGTGTTCATCTCCTTCAGCCTGTTTTGAACTGTAGGTGTCAAAAACAACAAAATACCTGCTATAAGAACCAATGAAAGGATGTACCAGCGCTTTGGGTGGTAGTAAAATTGTTGAACAATCATACATACTACAACAATGATATAAGCGAGAAAAGTGGCTCGCGAAGCAGCCATTACGCCACCAAAACTACAGAGTATAACAATCCCAATTGCTAATACCAATTGCCAGCGCTCCTTTAATTGTTTATGAAACAATGCATATAGCGAGATTATGGCGGCTGTATATACAATTGCACAATAATAGGTAGGATGTAAGGAACTGTATTGCTCGAGCGCAATGCGGTAAGAAAACGTAAAATCGGCACCATTTACCCCAATAGGATGGGTAAAACCTCTGAAGGCAATCTGCAAATTGGTAGCAACTACCAAAAGTGCTGCCGAGATTGAAAATATTGCAAAAGCAAGGTGTTGTTGTTTGGCAAATAAGCGCAGTTGGCTGAATGAAAAAACAAGTGGGACAATTACTAAAAGTAATTTCACTTGCACACTGCGGAGTCCAGCCGTTACATCATTTGAAAATACCAACCAAATCATGTACACCCACACAATACCAGAGATGAGCAAAAAAAAGCTTTTGTTAAATCGCCAATCTCTTGAAAAAATGAGCAAAGCCAAGCCAGAAAGACCTAGTATAGCCGCTGAAAGCGAAACCCAATGCACTGGTAATATTGGGAAAGCACAAAGCAAAAAAAGTGCGTTATGATTGACTTGCCTGAGCCACTTGGCTACCATACAATACTTTTTTTACGTGTGATACGAAATGTTTATTAAAAATATGCTCAGAAAAACGAAGTGCATTTTCTCGAATCTGTTCGGGTACAAAATGCGCCTGTTGGTTTTCAAAATGGTGTACTGCCTCATTAATGGATTGTGCTGATTGCTTTTCAAAAAACACCCCTGTCTTACCATTAACAACAGTTTCCAAATATCCGCCTTTTTGATAGGCTATAATTGGCGTACCACAACTTTGAGCCTCAACAGTGGTGATACCAAAATCTTCTTCTGCTGCAAGAATAAACGCTTTGGCTTGTTGTATGTATTTCACCATTCGGTCTTTAGGTTGGTACCCCAACAGCACCACATTTTTACCCGCATACTTGGCCACCTTGTGTTTATCAGGTCCATCACCAATAATGTAAAGGTTTTTATCGGGCATTTTACTAAATGCTTCTGCAATCAGTTCTACATTTTTATAAGGTACCAAACGCCCGGCAGTAACATAAAAATCCTTACGAGGAAGCCCCGCTAACGCAAACGAGTTGGTATCAACCGGAGGATATACTACGGCTGCTTCTCTATTGTATATTCGCTTAATGCGCTCCGCTACAAATGCGGAATTAGCTAAGAAATAATCAACATTAGGTGTATTGGCTAAGTCCCATTTACGCAACGAACCCAGTACCCACTTGATTAAAAACGTAAATGGCTTCAATGCTGGATTTAGGTTTTTTAAATATGCCTCTTGCAAATCCCATGCATATCTGATTGGCGTATGGCAATAACAAATGTGGATTTGTCCGGGTTGTTTACGCACATTTTTACTGACTGCGGCTGAAGAGCTAATAATTAAATCATAGCCGCTTAAATCAATGGATTGGGTAGCAGCCTTGAAAAAAGGCAGATAGTTACGGTAGTAAGTTCTGGCTAATGGAAAATGCTGCAAAAAAGTAGTTTTTACTTTGCGCCCATTTAACAAATATTGGCGATCTGATTTACGTAAAAAATCAATTAAACTAAATACATCAATTTGATCTACCTCTATTTTATCCCAATCCGTTGTGAAAGGGCTTTCGTGAGGATAACTTTTGTCAGTAAAACTATTCAAGATAGCACGCATCACCTTCTCGCCTCCGGCACTCACATTATACCAATCATGTATCAAGGCTACTTTCATGCTTTCCAAACCTACTGATTTTTCACCGCATCATCTACCCATTGCATTAATTTTTTTGCCGTATGCGGATAGTTGTAGGTGTCAAGCATCCATTGAGGCAATCTGGTTTTTCGTGGTTGTGCTACCGAACGAGCCAATGCCTGTGAGGCTTCACTTGTGTTTATAGGTGAACAAAACAAGGCCTCTTCTGCAAAACACTCTTTGTATACTGGTATATCTGACAAAAGCACCGGACAACCACTGTATAAGGCCTCCCAAACTGGAATTCCGAAACCTTCGTCAAATGATAAAGAAACAAAAAGAGATGCTTGCTTATACAATTGAACCAATTCTTCATTTGTTAAATACCCTGCGTAAACTACACGTTGGTGGTATGCTTGCTGTTCCTTTTTAAACACTGATTGTTTAGCTCCAACTACTACTAATTCATAATTGGTTAACCCGCTTTGATCAAAGGCCGCTATCAGTCCACTTAAATTTTTACGCGGATTGATAGATGATACCGTTAGTATAATTTTTTTAGGTGTATCCGTATTACTTGCCCGTTGTGTCACCAAATATTGCGCAATACCATTGTACAACACATCTGCACGAACCCCAATTGTTTGTTGAATTTGTTCTGCAATGGTCTGACTAACCGTTATCACTTTTTGGCTTCGTTTCGCAATTCGGGGAATCATAAAACGGTATACTTGTGCAAACGATTTTGAAAACCACTCTGGGTGGTGCATAAATGCTAGGTCATGAATTGTTACCCATTGTTTTGAGTAAAACAAAGGCGCAGTATTACAAAAATTAATAAGCAATGGATTTCCATTTTGTTGCAAGAAAAAAGGCAATTCAACTTGTTCCCAAAAATAACCCTTACCCACTCCAATGGTTTTAAAATGAAGGTGCTGTAAATAAGCAGGACAGTGTGTACCTTTTGGCGCCAAGAGTATGTACTCAACCTCAGCGTTGTGCAGGTTACGGCAAATTTCGTGAGCAAATTGCTGAACGCCCGTAATTTGCTGTGTAAGAAACCTCGCGTTTATGTATACAGGTATTGACAAATATGAACTTGAATTTATGCAAATGTAATATGAACAATGAATTTTAGAGATTAAACTGCCATATTCGCAATTAATGAATACTGCCATCATCCGTTTTAAATTGCTAAAAGTGCTTACCATCATCAAAGAACATGGGCCAAAGTATGCGTTGCAATTTTTATGGGGAAAATTGAAGAAAAGACTGAACAATGCACGTTATTATAAAAATTATTTAAAACAAACTGCTTTTACTGAAGCGCAAATTGAAGAAGCAAAATTGGAAATTAGAAAGCTAAGCATTCAACCGTTAATTTCCATATTAATGCCTGTATACAATGTTGATGAAAAATGGTTAGTTAAAGCAATTGATTCTGTTCGAAACCAAGTATACCAAAATTGGGAACTCTGCATTGCTGACGATGCAAGCAATAAACCACATATCAAACCGGTACTGGAAAAATACGCTTCGATGGATTCACGTATCAAAATCACCTATCGAGAGCAAAGTGGTAATATTTCAGCTGCCAGCAATACTGCATTGAGCTTGGCACAAGGTGAATACGTTGGACTCTTGGATCATGATGATGAACTCACTCCAAATGCACTCTTTGAGGTTGTAAAATGGATTAACTATTATCCTGATGCAGATTTATTGTATAGTGATGAAGATAAAATAGACGAAAACAACAACCATTTTGATGCTTGGTTTAAACCTAACTGGTCGCCTGAGTATTTATATTCCCATATGTATGTTTGTCACTTTTCTGTATACCGCAAATCACTCATAATAGAGGTAGGTGGCTTTAGAAGTGAATTTGATGGAGCCCAAGATTATGATTTGTGTTTACGAGTGGCTACTAAAACCAATGCTATCTATCATATCCCTAAAATATTATACCATTGGCGTACCATTGCAACATCAACAGCAGCCAATCCGCTCGCAAAAACTTATGCATATGAAGCAGGACGAAAGGCAGTTGAAGAACACTTGAAACGACTACAGCTAGTCGGCAAGGTTTCCAATACCAGTTATTATGGTGTATATGAAACAACGTTTACCATAGAAGCAAATCCGCTTGTTAGTATCATTATTCCTAGCGCTGGTAAAAGAGCAATGATTAAGGGAAAAGAAATTTGCTTGCTTATGAACTGTATTGACTCCATCAAAAAGAGTTCGTACCATAATATTGAAATTATTGTTGTGGATGGCAATGATTTGAATGCCGATATTATTGCATTCTGTGAATCAAACAAGGTACGAGTTGTTCATGTGAATGCTCCGTTCAATTTTTCAGAAAGAATGAATAAAGGAGTCTCCGAGAGCAAAGGCGACTATTTGTTGTTATTGAATGATGATACAGAAATCGCTTCGAACAATTGGATAGAAGGGCTGCTTGGTTTTGCGCAACAACAAGCAATTGGAGCAGTTGGGGCAAAACTAATAACGGAACAAGACCGCATTCAACATGCTGGAATTATTTGTATTGATGGTGCGCCTGGACATATATACTATAACCAACCCAATATAGGCCAAGGATATTTTAACGCATTGTGCTCTTACAAAAATTACCTTGCAGTAACAGGTGCTTGTTTAATGATCAGCCGAACAAAATGGAATGAAGTAAAAGGAATGGATGAATCGTTTCCTGTTAATTATAATGATGTAGACTTTTGTTTAAAATTACACCAACAAGGTTATCGCAATGTGTTTAATGCGCATGTTGTATTATACCATTATGAATCGATTTCGCGAGGCAAAGGTTTTAAGCCTGAAGAATTGCTTAAGTTTCGAAACAAATGGAAACAATACGAGCCTGCGATATCAGATCCTTATTACCACCAAACACTTGTTGCTTATCCACATCTGCTAAGGTAAGCTAATGCTAAAAAATGATTACGTTTGTACTGAATAACCATGAGTATCGCGTTTAAACTGCAAAATTTATATACACTGGTATACACTATTGGCCTTAAAAACATCAAGGTTAAATATAAAAATTCAGTGTTGGGGTTCATGTGGAGCATGCTGCACCCATTGGCATACCTAGTTATTTTTGTATTCGTATTTAGCCAAGCCTTTGGAACAATTGAGCGTTATCCATTATACGCCCTTATTGGGTTAGTGTTTTGGACCTACTTCAATAATTCCATGAATCAAATTATTCAATCTATTATCAACAACGGAAGCATCATTAAAACGATTGCGCTGCCAAATATCTTATTTCCTTTAAGCGCGGCTTTTGCAGAATTTGTAACCTTACTGCTATCGTTGATTCCTTTTGTTGGCCTTATGCTCTTTTTTGGCCTGAACCTAAGTGCCGTGTCACTTTTAATTATTCCAGCAATTCTTGTTTTTGGCATATTCACGTTTGGAGTCGGAACTTTTTTGGCCACGTTTAATGTGTTTTTTAGAGATGTGGGGATTTTGTGGAACACGTTGGCTCCAGCGCTGTTCTATTTTACACCCATTGCCTATCTATCAAACTTGATTCCTGAAAAATACTTGGTGTTTGTAAAGCTGAACCCACTATATCACTTTATGGTACTCTTTAGAGACATCTTATTCTACAACCAAATGCCTTCGGCAAATACCCTGTTCATTACGTGTAGCTTAGCAACAGTGATGTTTGTGCTTGGATTGTTTGTTTTTAACCGATACAAAAGGGGATTCGTATCTAACTTGTAGTAAATATGGGAACAGAAAGTGTAATTACAGTTAAAGATTTATACGTTAACTTTTGGATCAGCGGCACGGGTATCAATTCATTTAAAGATGTGGTGATGTCGATTGGAAAACAAAAAGCTCTTGAAAAAAAACAAGTATTGAAGGGGTTAAACCTAGAGATTAAGAGAGGGGAATGTTTTGCGCTGATGGGCAAAAACGGGTCTGGCAAAAGTACGTTATTGCGAACGTTAGCCGGAATTATAACTCCCGAAAGTGGCGCAATTGAAATAAAAGGAAGTGTTGCTCCGCTCCTTACCATTGGTGCAGGCTTAGAATATGAGTTATCTGGCTATGAAAACATCAAGATTGTAGGCACCCTCATCGGACTGCGTGGTGCTGAACTTAAAGCAGCAGTACAAACCATTAAAGACTTTTCAGAGCTTTCGGATACCGATCTCAATATGCAAATCAAACGGTACTCGGCTGGAATGATGGCGCGGTTGGCATTTAGCATATCAGTTTGCCGAATACCCGATATTTTAATTGTAGATGAAGCACTTTCAGTAGGCGACCAGGGATTTCAAGTTAAATGTGCCGACCGTATCAATGAAATGAAAGCCGCAGGAACAACAATTATTTATGTGTCGCACAGCCTCACCGAACTTAAGCGCATTTGTACAAGAGGAGCATGTCTTGAAAATGGCCAAATTGCTAAAATCGGGCCTATTGATGAAGTTGGAGAATATTATACTCAATCTTTCTTACACTAGGTGGCTTCTATTCGCAATAGGTTAATTACCATTACAGGTGACGATGCGGGGTTGTTAGACTCCATAAAACGAATTGCCTATTACCTATGGGCAATTAATTTGCCTAAAAAGTTGTTTCAAAAACTTGGCTTATTTCCTACAGCCAAAGCAATTGCCATTGAGCAGGTTTTTACTGACCTTGGCGCTAACCAACCAATCTATTCAGGTAATGCAATTGTTAGCATAATCATCCCAACCAAAAATAAATTTGCGTTAGTAAAAGCCTGCATTGATTCCATTATTCAAAAATCAACATATACCCATTACGAAATTCTTGTTGTGAACAACCAAAGCACTGACGAAGCAATGCTTGATTGGCTTGCTGAAACAAAAAAGTTGAACCCGAATTTTTTAACCATTGACGCTCCCATTGAATTTAACTTCTCGCGTTTGGTGAATCTAGGCGTAGCGCACGCTTCTGGCGAGTATATTATTTTGTTAAATAACGATACAGAAGTAATTAGTCCGGATTGGATAGAGTTCCTCTTAACCTATGCTCAACATGATAAGGCAGGCGTTGTGGGTTGCAAATTGCTGTATTCGAATCGCACCATACAACATGCTGGTATCGCTATTTTTGAAGATGGAACAGCAGGACATGTGCACGTAGGATTACAAGAGCACGACCCATTGGTAAATAGCGTGCGCAATTATGGCGCTGTTACTGCTGCAGCCATGTTGTTTTCGAAAAAAATATTTGATCAAGTGAATGGGTTTGATGAGGCATTTAAAGTTGAGTTTAATGACCTCGACTTTTGCTTGAAAGTGCTAGTTAGTGGATACCATAATGTATATGTTCCAAACTGCGTGCTTTTCCATCATGAGTCAGCTTCACGCAGGCATCCTTTTTCTGACCCAAAAAACCATGCACGTTATAGTAATGAACAAGAACTTTTCTCCACCAAATGGCACGATGAATTAAAAAAGCGGGTGGATAAATCGCCTTAGCCTAGCCATGTATGTAATTTTCAAAAATGTATACCGGTTTACATGCAATTCTTCAACAGCATTGTCTTTCACAAAAAGGAATGTTAGAGCTGTAAATCCGTTTATGCCCAATACTTGTAAATCTCCCTTAAAACCCAATTTTGTATTTGTTGATTGAAATTTTCGTTGAATATCTCTTCTGTTCTGGAATGAGAGTTTGTAATACTGCGTTCTGTTTCCAAGCTGAACTTTCAGGTATACCCTGTCAACATTTTCCTTCTTATCAATAACAGCCCACCCAAAAATAGCGATACAATTAATTCCATACAATATCAAATCAATATGCCTTTTGAGTTTGCCAGCAGGCATCGATTTCAACTCTTTAAAATGATCAATAGCCGCCTCCAACTCATGCTTTTCTTGCACATAATTATGTGCGTAATGCGATAGAACATACTCCCTTGTTGAGAATAATTGGTTCATTCTTGTTTTAAACTGCTTAATGTTTGCGGGAACTCGGTACAAACTTGTAACTTTATCAATGTATTCTATCGAAGAGTTATAAGCATATTTAAGCCAAAGCGCCCAGTCCTCTAAGTAATCAATGCTTTCGTCAAAACCACCTAATTCTGTAAACAATTTTTTCTCGAACAAAACTGCCTGAATAGGAAACAGGTTGTTGTTTAACAGTTCTTCTTTATCGGCAGGATAATCATGTTTGGTTTCATACATTGTTTCAGAAAAACGATAAGGTTCAGTGCTGTATGTATGGGTTGTAACACAAAAAGCAGGAACATGTACCATATTGTGTTTAACGGTTTGCAATCCACTCACCAACGTTTGTATATGGTCTGCATAAACTAAATCATCATCATCTAAAAAGCATAAATAATCTCCTGATGCTAATTGCATTCCCATATTGCCAGCGTGACTTCTACCTTTATTCACACCAGTTGCTTGGTATACAACTCTTTTATCATGTTGATATTTGTTAATGATTGATTGAGCTGTAGGTTCACCATCTTCAATCACAACAATTTCAATATTTGGATAGGTTTGGTTTAATAAACTTTTGAGTGCACATTCCATCACCAATGGGCGTTTGTAGGTACGCACAATGATTGAAACAAGAGGTTTATAAGTAAATTCTTGCCACAGCTTATTAACAAAAAACGCTCCCTTCCGAACAGTTTCATAGTCAAAGCCCATAAAAAGGGGCTTAAAATCAGATGAAGCAGAAATGGGCAGTCGGTTTTTCCTGAATGCAAGTCCCGCCTTTAAAGATCCCTTAAGCATTTTTTTGAGTGTAACACGTTGATCAGCAAACTGAGGATTTACACTGTTCATCACCTGCCTAACCAAACTGTATCCTTTCAAAATATCCCAATATGAGCCATACTTGTAGCGCAACATGAGGTTATTGTAAATGCTATAATAAAACTGGGTTGGCTTAACCTCCTCAGCCTCGCTATAGCTGTAATGGTACACAACGCTTTTAGGGCAATATTGGATTGAATAACCCGCACTCCGTATTGCCCAACTCAAATCAACATCTTCACCGTACATAAATATCTTTTCATCAAACCCATGCACTTCTTCAAAAACAGTGCGTTTCACACACAAAGCCGCTGCACTCGCCCAAGATACCTGTTGTGAAACAGGATCGTAAATTTTGGGGTGCTCATATGGGAACTGCCTCATTTCCCATGCACCTACATTTGTTGAAGCCTTTTCAATAGCCTCTTTGAGCTCAATCATTGCTGAGGAAGTAAGTGCGGTATCAATATTTAAAAACAAGACATATTCAGAGTCCCCTATTGCAACACCTTGATTATTGGCTTTACCAAACCCTACGTTGTCCGCGTTTTCTATAAATGAAAATCGTCCCAACTTGGTAAACACAGAATGGGAATTCAATTCTAAAGTATAGGATTGCTTAGGATTATTATCAATAAAAATTAAGTGTACCTGTTCAAGCGGGTATTCACTCCTTTCGAGCGCATCTAGATATCCAGAGAGCCATTTTTCTGAGTTATATAATATCGTAACAATATCTAGTTTCATGGAGGCATTGCAATAATAATACAAGTTACGTAAACAACCGAAAGCCAAAAACATTTCTTCACTATGGCAATATAATTTAAGCAGAGAGTTGGCAGAAACATTTGATTGAATTGTTCACTCACGTAAATCAATATATTTATATACTTTTGTTTAATGATTAAAAGCATTCTTAAAAAAGCATTTGGAATCAACAAACCCGAAGTTGCGCCAGAGCCTATTACCCAAGCCACTATCGATACAGTTAATCGAAATCCGCGCATCAAACGTTTTGATATCATCAATGCATTAATTGAAAAGCATGGATACAACAGTTATGTAGAAATTGGTGTAAGAAATCCAAACGAATGCTTTGCATTTATTAATTGCAAAGAAAAATATGGCGTTGATCCTGGTGTTGAAGCCGACTTTCCTGTTGATTTTAACATGACCTCAGATGCTTTTTTTGCGCAAAACAATCGAAAATATGATCTGATTTTTATTGATGGATTGCATGTTGACGAACAAGTAAAACGAGACATTGCAAATGCGCTCAACGCCATTACTCCGAATGGAACAATCGTATTGCACGATTGTAATCCACCAGATTTGCATCATGCACGCGAAGATTATTATGACTTCAATACTCCTGCAACCGTATATTGGAATGGAACAGTGTGGAAAGCAATAGTCGACTTTAGAGCCTCAGATGAAGCAACCAAATATTCATGTGTTGTAGTAAATACAGATTATGGTATTGGTGTAATCAGGCCAACTACCCAAGGAGCAAAAATTGAAAACGACAATCCGTTTTATGCTTTTCGAAAATTTGAAAAGGACCGTGAACGGTATATTGGATTAATAAGTATTGAGGAATTTGAAAAAGAGTACATCGGTAAACCTATTGTGGCTCACCATTGATTAACCCATCCATTTACCCATCCAATAATTAGTTAACAAAAAAACCTGTGAAAGCAGCCCAACAAAAAGGGCAACATACCACAACCATTTACGGTTAACCAAGTTTGGCAAATACAATATAGCACCTGGTATAATAATAATAAATGACGTTACCAGTAGGTAATGTTCTATGTAAGTTTGGCGAGGCATAATCACACCTATTGCAACACAGAACAGGACATAAAAACCAAACTTCCAATTGAGCCTAAAAGCATTTGTGTAAATTAGATTTAACAAAACCAAGAAAAAAGGTGTGGAGAAAACATACCTATTCAAGCTGTGTAAATTACCTCCCTGAAACAACAAAATGGTTGCAGTTGTACCTGCCAAATAAAACAATGAAAACAACTCAAATAATTTCAGATCGGCTGCTAAAACCACGATTTGCCACTTTGATAATTGCACTGATGTGAGCATTGACAAACAAAGTTGCATACAAGCCAACATGCAAAAAAAACCAATAATGAGTGCTGAAGAATCGCTGATATGAGTTGGCCAATGCCAAGATGTAAATGGAAAAGAAGGAAAACGTAAGTGGTGATCCCAAAAAGCCTGCGCATCAAAAAAAGCGAAGAAATTGCCCGTTTGAAGGTACTGAATATAAAATACACTAACCGTTGCTACTACCGTGGCTGCCAATGCGCTCATGAGTAAGTTAACCCATTGGCCCCTTTTGTGCACTACGCTGTATACAAACAATATGATGCTCGCAGCAACAAATAAAATTGCGGCTGACCTTGCCAGCACAGCAATCAGAAAACCAACCCAAATAAGAAGATGACTTTGTTTGTGAAACCCAACGATAAACAAACTACTCCCTAAAAAAAACAAACTTTCTGAATACGGGACCATGAAAAAGGTTACCAATCCAAAACAAAAAAAAGAGAGAAGCAGGGGAGTTGATAATTTCAATTGATAGAGCAGCAGCAGCATAGACAGCAAGAAGAACCCAAGATTCACTAAACTTATACCAACAACTCCTAAATCCAACAACCGCCATACATAAGGAAATAATGGAAAAAAAGCAGGATTGCTTTCTGCATTTGGATTAAAAACGTATCCGCTCTCTTTTATAGATTGATACCACCCGCAATCCCAACCACAAAATGCATTGAATAAGTAAGGCATATTGCCTACCCTAATATAATACAGTATTATTGCTAATAGTTGGATGCATAAAAAACCGATGAGAACAATACCAACTTGTTGTAGAACCTTATTTTTCATAAGCATATGATTCGAGAACTCAGCATTGTGGCTCCCGTCTTTAACGAAGAAGCGAATATAGAACTTTTATTTAACAGGCTTCATCAGGTGCTTCAAAATCAAAACTACGAAGTCATTTTTGTAAATGATGGAAGCGCAGATCAATCGCTAATAGAAATCAAGAAGCTAGCTTCAAATCACGCGCAAATAAAATACTTATCGTTTTCGCGTAACTTCGGACATCAGCTAGCAGTATTTGCCGGATTGCAAAAAGCCAAAGGAAATTATGTTGTGATTATCGATGCCGATTTACAGGATCCACCCGAATTGATTCATGATATGTTAGCAAAAGCTAAAGAAGGATACGATGTGGTTTATGCAAAACGACTTAATCGGAAAGGGGAAAGTTTTTTTAAACGTATTACTGCAAAATGGTTTTACAGGTTAATGCGTGCGGTTACCAGCATCAATATTCCACTAGATACGGGCGACTTTAGAATCATGACCCAACGGGTTTGTAAAATTGTGACTTCGATGCCCGAAAAAAATAAATTCTTACGAGGTCAAATTTCATGGATTGGCTTTAAACAAACCTATGTAGAGTATGAACGTGACCCGAGAATTTATGGAGAAACAGGTTATACACTTAAAAAAATGATCAATTTCGCCATTGATGGAATAACCGCTTTCTCTCATTTCCCAATCCGACTTGTAACGTATATTGGCTTAAGTATGGCCTTTCTATCGAGCATCGCAATTGCATACGCTTTATATTCAAAGTTTATTGCTGGCGAAACAGTAAAAGGTTGGACATCGATGTTTATTTTATTTACCCTTATTGGTGGAACACAACTCTTTTGTATGGGAATTATTGGCGAATACATTAGCCGAATTATGAACAATGTGCTGCAAAGACCCGATTACCTTATTGACGAATCAAATATTGATGATTAATGGTACTGGGCCAATGCCTCTTGGTGTTCATTTGCCATTTCTTTTTGGAGCCATTCAGGTGTAAGTACTTTTACACCTTTACCATAACTCAACAACTGAGCTTTTAACTCAAATGAAGGAATTACTTCGATACTAAATATACTGTAATTTTCGGTGGTAGAAACAGCTTGTTGTGTATGATGCAATGGTTGTGACTTTATATACTCAGCTTGGGTTTTATCGAATTGTAATACGATGATTTCAGGCTGCAGTTCGTTACGCACCGAAATACCGAACGAATATTTAAAATAATCCGAGGCATTAAAGTGTGGGTCCATTATAAAAGAATCACCTGTTTCCTTAACAGCGAGCATTCGGTCTAATCCGAATGTGATTGGGTGCTCGCTTGTGGTTGTTTTACCTGTTACATACCAGCGATTTCGGTACTCCTTGAGAACATAAGGATCAAATTGGTATTGCTTCTCAATAGCCGCATCAAAACGCTTGTAAATACAAATCACCCTCTTACGCTCTTTAATTGCACGTAACAATAAATTCAAGTATTGCTGCCCGGTTCTGCTTGTGCTTTGTTCAAGCTGAATAATCTGTTCCATATCCTGCTCACCCATCAAAGACCGCACATTTACATAATCTTCAATCTTATTTACGGCCTCACCAAATTGAGCTACAGTGTCAATTCCTTCAAATTGCTTTAACAATGCAACCGCAAACTCCAACGCATACAAATCATTTTCTTTAAGTGGAATATTGCTAATAGAATAATCCGGGTCCTCATAATGGTACCCCTTTTCTTTTTTATTATACTTAATAGGTGCAAAATATCCCAGCTCTTCATCGTGTTGCATATCGTACAAATCTTGCTCAATGGTGCGCAACGAAATGGTTCCAATTACCTCACAGGCTTTGATAAGTTCTTCTTTGGTTGGAAATGGCTTTTGCTTATTGCGAAGACTTGCATCAATAATACGGTAGCGTATGTAGGCTTGTTTGTTTTTGGGCATTGAGCAATATACAATAATTGGTCTGTTTTTGGTCAAATGAGAATTACCCTTTGACAAATGGCAATGTATTTGCAACAAATTATGTGATTTATAATCAAGCATTTATAAAAAATAAACTTGCCCGCAAATAGGCTGCGGACTACTGCTCAAATTTTGAATCATCAAATAAACACAAACCATGAAAACCATTCACAACACCGAAAACATTGTTAGAACAGAAGCACAAATTTTTTCAAAAGGAATAGCGTTAATGGAGCGTAAAAAATACAGTGCTGCACAAAAGAATTTTGATATCCTGCTATTGCTTCATCCACAACATATCGAATCGTTATTGAATAGAGGCATTTGTAAAATGCATGCAGGAATGGTACATGCGGCATTGGATGATTTTTCAGAAATTATGATGCATGCCAACGGAAAACCAGAGGCCTATGCAGCCATGGCAGAAGCATACTGGATGCTTGCAGATTACCAACTTGCAAAACAATATATTGAAGAAGCATTTAAATGCCATACTACACTCAAATCAGAATGGTATGCACTGGCTTGCAATATTTACACTAAACTTAATGATATCGCAACTGCATACGCTTGCATTAACCGTGCAATTGTTTGTGATCCATTTGAACCTGTTTTGTATTACAAAAGAGCGCGTTTACTATACCGCATGGGCAAAACACAAGTAGCATTAAATGACCTTAATAAAGCCATCGGATTTGACTCAGAATTCAGAAGCGCTTATGCTTTACGTGCTCGTTGCAAAGAAGCATTAGGCGATGAACAAGGTGCTCGCTACGACCAACTAAAATCAGGAGCTCACTCGTAATGCCTGTTTGGATTGATACACTGCGGCCGCTTTATGCGGCCGCAGTCATTTTAGCGGGATGCAACATTCATTCAAAAAATGCGTTAGATTTGAACAACCATGAAAGTTGGACTCTTTATCATTTTATTTTTAACTGTCACCGGTTTGTTTGGCCAAACAGACTCAACTTCATCAACTGAAGACGAATCAGACGCACCAGCACAATTTGTTATCCCACCTGTAAATGAACAAACAAAAATTGGAATAAAGTTAGGAAGCGGCATGTGTATGTTCACGGGTGGCGCTATGCAAAAACCTGTTCCACATATTCTGTTATCAGGAGGGTTATACGTGCGGTATCGATTTAAAAAACATTGGAGTATCCAACCAGAAATGAATGTTTCTTCACGTGGAAGCAGTTTTAACCTTAAAGAGTCGGGCGATTACAGGCAAGTAAAATTATACACCCTCGACTTTCCAGTTTTGCTTTTTTGGGGTTGGACCGAACAAAATACCCGCAACGTTGTATTTGGATTGCAATACTCGAGGCAGCTTAGTGCATCACTTTATTTGTATTCATCAGCTGTTCCTGAACCTTCTACACCCGCCCTTCAAAAAAACGATTTACTTTTGATAGCAGGAACCCACTTTCAAACACCCTTTGTAGGTGTTCAAATTTTAGCTAAATATGGTTTTATTGATTTAAATAACGGATTATTGCCTCAACTTCAGCCTGCACTTCAACCGGGAAGTATTCACCAGGCAATACTTGAACTTAACTTGTTATTTTAATTGTGAAACGCATCGATCTTGTACATACGATTAAACAAAAAGGAAACTTTTTATGTGTTGGGCTAGATAGTGATTTAACCAAAATCCCCGACCATTTAAGAAATGACCCGAATCCGATATTGCGCTTTAACAAGGCAATTATTGATGCAACCCATCCTTATTGTGTATCCTATAAAATCAATACCGCGTTTTATGAAGCATTAGGTGCTGATGGTTGGAAAATAATGGAAGAAACCCTTAACTATATTCCCAAAACGCACTTCACCATTGCTGATGCTAAACGTGGAGACATAGGCAATACAAGCAATATGTACGCAAAAGCCTTTTTCGAAACTTTATCGTTTGATGCTGTTACGTTAGCTCCTTACATGGGCAAAGACTCAATTGCTCCCTTTTTCGAATATCCCGGTAAATGGGGTATTGTACTTGCTCTTACCTCTAACCCTGGCAGTGCCGATTATGAGCAACGTACGCTTGACAACAAACCGCTATTCGAACATGTAATTCAAACAACCGCATCATTTACTACTCCAGAAAATGCAATGTTCGTGATTGGCGCAACCAAAGCAACTGAATTAGCTCAAATTAGAACAGTTATTCCCAATCATTTTTTACTCGTTCCGGGAGTTGGTGCACAAGGAGGAAGTTTAGAAGATGTTGCCAAATATGGAATGAATGCTGATTGTGGCTTGTTGATTAATGCTTCGCGTAGCATTATTTACGCAAGTAGCGGAATTGACTTTGCCGAAAAAGCAGCACTTGAAGCAAAAACTATGGCACAAGAAATGGCTTCGTTGTTAAGCCTCTACGCGGGCTAATACCTTCAACAAAGCATGTTGGTATGCGTGCCAATCTGTTTGTTTTCTTTTTGCCAAATCAATAATTTCTGATTGTGTTATAGCTCTTTTTGGTAAAACAGAAGCCATTAAAACTAGGTCTTCAATTGTTTGAAGCATTGACTTATTGGTGCTTCGTATTACCTCTTGTTCCATCCAATTATTAACTAACCACTTTACAGCCTTTGTGCGATTGTCTTTAGCGATTGAGTTTAATTTTTTCTGAACCTTTATACTCAAATCATACACACTCATTGGAACTTTCTGCTCTTTCAATTGCAAAGCAATATTGCTGTGGGTAAATTGCATCAACGTACGCTTTGAAGAACGATAAGCAGGATTCACCCTCATTTTTTCGAACTCTGCAGCCGCTAATTTCTGCAAGTTTTTATCAGTTGGCCTAAATCCCAATCGGTAATAAAACCAAAATGCACCCGTTGTAATTCCTTCTGGATTATCTAAACCATATTGATAAGGTTCAACTTCAATATAACTCACTTCCATATATTGATGGTATACCCTCAAGAGTTGAACAATCATATTGGTTGATTCTCCACCTCTAAACCAAGGCGAAATATTGATTCCAAAAAGTGCGCGTTTACCAAACACCCAAGCACCGCCATAAGCTGCCGGATAACCATTTTTAAATAGCGTGTATCCAATATAAGACTCAAGTGGTAATTGCCTTTCCGGTTGCATAGTATAAAGGGCTATTCCAATCCCCCGATCAAGTTTAAAATACGTTAATGACTGCTCGTCCATATACGTGGCGGGATCTGTCTCCCTTGCCATTAATACCAATGATTGTTTGATTGTATTTGCTAAGCGACTACGCTCATCAACATTCAACAAATATGGACTAACGGGCATATTTACGTTCGTTGTTAGTTCCGTTTTCTTTTCTAAGTGTTTGTGAAAAAAATAAGCCCCCAACGAATAACGGTTAAACAGAATGCTTGACTGAGTATTGGTAACTTGTAGCTTGGTTTGCAAACCTATTTGGTCCCAAAGTTGATCAGCCAAAAATGGAAGATGCCCCAACTTTTGGATTTGTTCCATTAAAAAATTCAGGTTGTTTTGAGGAGACACCCCTAACGCCTCAAGCAACTGTAAATTGGTATAACCTGCTGTTGTGTGAATGACTTCAAGCGCAGGTAGTGTATGTTTAAGTACATTGTTTAAACTGTATTCGTTTGTTAACTCAACTCCTTTAATAGAGATACCTTTATGCTTTATCAGCCATTGATTGCATATAAACGAGAACGTACTTTGAATGGCTGTAAATGGCAAGCCTGTATTTGCAAAACTCTTGGTTTGCTTTTGCTGTTTAAGGTTAGCCGCTAAATAAGTGAGCGCTTTTTCTGCTTGCTTTTGTTCTGTTTCAGAGGAAGCATGTGCAGCAATAAAAAGAACCCAATGTAAAAGTTGTTCCATTTGGCTGGCTTTCCCTTTTAAGTTCTTGGTGATTGAGCGTAATGCTTGGCTTTTGAGCGCTAACGATTCTTGATCAAACTTGTTAAAAGAAGCCTGTATTGCCGTATACGTTTTTTTAAATGATTGGGCCATAAACGAATTTACTGTTTTGGTATGACACTTTTTTGGGTTTACCCATACTTGGTAAATGTTTACCTTCACCTACTCATTTAAACTACCATGAAAGAAGAGTTGCTTCATTTCATTTGGCAGAGTAAATTATTGTTGGGAAAACCGTTAACCACTATTGCAGGCGATCGTATCCACATAAGGCAGCTAGGAAAGCCAAACCGTGATGCTGGACCTGACTTTACAAATGCCAAAATTGAACTAACCGGCACATTATGGGCTGGTAATATCGAAATTCATGTACGCTCTTCTGATTGGGAATTGCATAAACACCAAAACGATTTGGCATACAATAATGTGATTTTGCACGTAGTGTATTACCATGACAAACCTGCTTATACCCAAGAAGGAAGAGAATTGGAAACACTGGAGTTGAGGCAGTATATTCCAGGAACATTACTTGCTAAATATGCTCATTTAGAAAAATACGCCAAACACCATATTCCATGTGAAGCGATAGCGGTAAAACCCGACTTACAAAAGCAATTGTTTTGGTATGATCGGTTGCTTGTTGAGCGAATTGAAACGCGTTTTGAACAAATACAATATTTGCTTGACCAAACACAATCACATTGGGAAGAATCCTATTACCGCTTTCTTATGTACTATCTTGGTATGAAAATCAATGCGCAGCCAATGGCCTTGTTGGCTGCAAAACTTCCACTTAATATTTTGACGAAGCACCAACAACAACCAGAACTGTTATTGGCGTTGGTCATTGGCGTTTCCAGTTTGTGGAACAAATTTGAGCACTCACATAAAGCAGAACTAATCTCTTTATTTAAGCACTATGCGCATAAATACAACTTGGAACCTATGGAAAGCAGCATTTGGAAATTCTCTCAAACCCGACCAGGAAATTTTCCAACCGCTCGGTTGTTTCAATTTTCATTACTCTTTCAATATGGCGCATTTCATTTGCCCAATGTATTAGCATGCTCAAACACAAAACAACTTGAGCAATTATTTACTTTGCCTGCCCAAATAACACATTCTATGGGACGTGAGTCTGTACGTTTACTATTGGTAAATGCAGTATTGCCTTTTGTATTTGCCTATGGTAAACACCAGCACCAACCGGAACTCATGGATAAAGCACTTCAATGGTATACTGAATTTCCTCCAGAGAAAAACGCCATCACGCGCCAGTTTAAAACAATTCAACTTATTCCTCAACACGCAGGTGAGGCCCAAGCGTTAATTCAATTAAAAAATGCATATTGCAATTCGTTGCGTTGCTTGCATTGCGCAATCGGACACCAAACCTTGCTCTATGTATAAATTTTGGCTTATTCTCTGTTTATGTATTTGCAACACAAGTATGGCACAGCGTGCCTTGCTGTTTACAAAGCCCAACACTTCAGATAGCATTTTATTGCAAGTTGGGCAAAAGGCAACATTGTTATACAAGGGTTACCAAGGCCAAATAGAAGTGTTTAACCAACTTGTAACTGATATTAACGACTCAACCATTACCCTCGGATTTGACCATGGGTTATCACATAAAAATCAACGGCAATTAGGAAAAAAATTGAGGGCCGCACACAAAACCATCCGCATTGCCGATATTATAGGCTTTAGGCGCATCACCATTGGAAGGCAATTGGCTAAAAGTGCAGTAAATATAGGTCTATTGGTTGGCTCAGTATTGTTATTGCAATCCGTTTACAATACCCCCAACTTAAACGCAACAGCCGACTTTTTCATCTCAATGGGTATTGGGTTTTCGGTATTTGGCATTCAACATATTGTGTTACCCGAGAATATCAAACACTACATGGCTGATGGATGGCAGGTAACTGTTGTTCGTGATTAACTAAAAAATGATTTGAAATCGTTGGTGTTTATGCTATACATTTGTGTACAATGGAAACTTTCAAATATTTTGTAGAAAAACAGGTGTATGGCGTTTGCACCTATTTGGGCGAAAAGTTTGGGATTTCTACTTCCCGAATTCGGCTTTATTTTATCTATACTTCCTTTATCACGATGGGCTCGCCTATCATCATTTACCTGGTGATGGCATTTTGGATAAATATTAAAAAGTACCTTCGAATAGGCCGCACCACTTGGGACTTGTAAGTTCTTGCATTATTAAATCGTAGTAATTAACCATTAATTGAAGCTAACTAAAACCCAAATCGTTTTTGCCATCGTAACGGTTTACATTGTTGCTGCCTTTGGCTGGTGGACGTACGCTCACGTGCGATCTAGTAATGAATTATACCAAGAACAAAAGGCCATGCTTGAACTTTTGTGTTACAAAGCTACCCTTGAAGTAAATGGTGCTGCAAGCCAAGAGTTGTTTAACGACACTACCGATATGCAACGGTTTCTGGCAATCAATTTTCCACAACTGGAAATTGTGTATGACCAAACGCTTGCTCCAATGGACAACTTCTTAATCAGGCCTAAAAAAGATGCTTATGAGCATTTAGAGAGCAAACACAATGGGGCTGTGCGCATGTATGCCTTAGAAGGCCTAGTAATGATGGGGCTCCTTTTTTGGGGACTTATTTGGATTTACCGCAACCTACAAAACAAACTCAAACTCAAAAGGCAACAGAGTAATTTTTTACTATCTATCACCCACGAACTTAAAACACCGTTGGCCTCACTCAAATTGTACCTCGACACCTTGCTTAAACGCGAATTGGGTAAAGAACAAACGCAAACCATCTTAACAAACTCACAGGCAGACGTAATGCGCTTAAGGGAGTTGGTTGAAAACATTTTAACAGCTGCCCAGCTTGATACCCAAAAGTATGAGCTGCAACTTTATGAGACCAATATTACCGAATTAGTTACACAAATTGTTGAACGTTTTAGTTTACCTCGAAATTTGGCCCACCGCATCAGGCTTAACCTAGAACAAGAAGTTTTTATGGATACGGATGTGCAAGCATTCGAAATTATTCTGAATAACTTGCTTACCAATGCGGTTAAGTATTCGCCAGCTAATGGAATGATTGATATTGTTTTAACTACCCAAGATTCGTTGGTGAAACTGTGTATTAGTGATGAAGGTGCAGGAATTAAAGATACTGAGAAAGAGCTCGTGTTTTCCCAATTTTATCGATCAGGAGATGAGCAAACACGCAAAACAAAAGGGACCGGACTTGGTCTGTTTATTGTCAAAAACCTGTTAAACTTAATGGGGGCAGAAATTAAAGTGCGAAACAACCAAACTAAAGGTACCACTTTCGAGTTATCGTTTCAATATGCATAGAATTTTATTAGTAGAAGACGAAGAAAACCTTCAACATGCCATTAAACTTAACCTTGAAATGGAAGGTTACACTGTAATTATTGCTGGTGATGGAAACGCAGCTATCAAAGCATTTAGAGAACAGAAGTTTGATTTGGTTGTATTGGATATCATGTTGCCCGAGATGGATGGCTTAATGGTTTGTGAGCATATCCGGTTATATGATTCAGACGTACCTGTATTGTTTTTATCTGCTAAAAATACCCCTAGTGATCGTATTGCTGGGTTGCGAAAAGGTGCTGATGATTACCTAACCAAACCTTTTGAACTTGAAGAATTGTTATTGCGTATTCAGAAACTTATTCAAAAAATGGATAAGCTCTCAAAATCTGATAGCATGAAAGTGCCTGTTGAATTTATGTTTGGCGAAAACAGGATAAACTTTGATAGCTATGAAGCCTGGGGGGTTAAAGGTAAAATTGAACTGACCAAAAAAGAAATTTTGCTTATGAAGTTGCTTATTGAAAATACCAACGAAGTAGTGAGCAGAGAGCATATATTAAAAGTAGTTTGGGACTATACCGTAATTCCAAATACCCGCACCATTGACAATTTTATCCTAGCCCTGCGCAAGTATTTTGAGCGTGACCCAAGAAATCCTCAGTATATTCAATCGGTAAGAGGTGTGGGGTACAAGTTTGTTGCCTAGTGTTTAAAGCCAATAGCTCCTCGGCCTTGTTCAACTTTGGCCGCTTTTTCAAGTACTTCCACTTTCATTTTTTCTTTGTAAGCAGCCATTTGATTGCTCAAGGTATCGTTTGACGTTGCCAATATTTGTACAGCTAATAAACCTGCATTTTTTGCATTGTTAATTGCTACAGTTGCCACAGGAACACCGCCTGGCATTTGCACAATCGAAAGCAACGAATCCATGCCATCTAATGCCTTCAGTTTTACTGGAACACCAATAACGGGCAAGGTTGTTATAGAAGCAACCATACCTGGTAAATGAGCAGCTCCACCTGCACCAGCAATAATTACTTTTAGCCCTCGGTCTTTTGCCGTTGTAGCATAATCCATCATGCGCTCAGGTGTGCGATGTGCCGAAACCACTGTGATTTCATATGCAACACCAAACTCCTCTAGTACTTTTGCGGCCTCATGCATTACCTCCAAATCGGAGTCGCTGCCCATGATTATTCCTATTTGCTTGCTCATTTTGCTTATAACTAACTTATTGCGAAATACGCTATTTACTGCCGTAAAGAAAAATCAAACAAATCATACTTTATATACATGACCAAATAGCTTGGGCGAATATCATATGTCAAGTTATAATCCCTTTGGTTGCTTGCATTTCCGGTCCATATAGATGTTCCAATATTGGCCTTGGCTCCCCCTTGCCATTGGGTGTTGTAATAACAGCCTATTGAAAACTGTTTCAAAAATTTACGCGGTTGCACCTGGATTCCGGCTATGGTGCCTATTGAAAAAAAAGGCTCTTGGTTTGTTCCTATAAAAGAGCCAATCTCAACCGCACCCGAGTCAATTACTGCCAAACTGCTGCTAGTAGACCAACTGGTTGTGCTGTTGTAATTAAAGCTTGCGCCTAGGCTTGCCGTCAATCTAAATGCCTTTGGTTCCCATATTTTGTATGAAAACAATAATGGGATTTCAATAGTGCTCATAAAGTAATTTACCTTGGAACTAGCCCTCACGCTTGGTTCATTGTAGCTTGTATAAGATGCTATGTGGTTAGTACCAATATACCTTACCCCACTTTGAAGCTGCATTTTTTTATACTCAAAAGCCATATCAATTCCGATGGCATAAGGGAAACTTGAAATATCATCAAACATTTTAGAATACAAATCCCATTGAGGAGCGCCAACCCTGTTGTATATGGAATTGCTTACGCTCCCATGTGCAAGACCCAATGATCCGCTAACAATAAACTTTTGAGCCAACCCTTGTATTGCAGTTAGCAATAATATCATTAAGCCAACGTATGTTCTCATATTATTCGTTAATGTGCTTCGAGCCAATTATCGCCAATACCAACCTCGGCCACAATAGGCACATCCAACTTCACCGCATTTTCCATTTCGTGTTTCACCAATTGTTTCATTGGTTCAATCTCATTTTTATGTACATCAAACAACAACTCATCATGCACTTGAAGTATTAATTTCGAATGCCGAATGCCTGATACCGAATGCCGAACTGCTTGATCCACTTTTATCATCGCAACTTTAATCATATCGGCTGCACTGCCTTGTATGGGTGCATTGATGGCATTTCGCTCTGCAAACCCTCTAACGGTAAAATTCTTCGAATTGATATCCCGTAGGTACCGTCTTCTTCCTAAAATTGTTTCCACATATCCATGTTCCTGTGCAAAATGCACCATATCGCTCATGTAATTTTTGATTCGTGGATACTGTTTAAAGTACTCATCAATAATGGCGGCAGCTTCTTTGCGCCCGATGCCTAAGCCTTGGGAAAGTCCAAAAGCTGATTGGCCATAAATAATTCCAAAGTTTACAGCCTTGGCATTTCTGCGCTCAGTAGGGGTTACCTCTTCAATGCTTTTACCATATACTTTTGCGGCCGTTGCGGTATGAATATCAATGCCATTCACAAATGATTCAATCATATTTTCTTCTTTGGCAATAGAAGCAATCACACGCAGTTCTATTTGTGAGTAATCAACACTCATTAATATATAATCATCGTTTCGAGGAACAAATGCTTTTCTGATTTCGCGCCCTTTGTCGGTTTTAATTGGAATGTTTTGCAAATTGGGATCGGTTGATGAAAGCCTTCCGGTAGCTGCCACCGCTTGGTTAAATGACGTATGCACACGCCCTGTTTTAGGATGTATTAATGCGGGCAAGGCGTCCACATAGGTTGATTTTAATTTTTGCAATTGCCTTACATCTAAAATGCATCGGGCAATTTCATGCTCACTTAATCCTTGCAAAATATCTTCACCCGTTTGGTATTGACCCGTTTTGGTTTTTTTCGCCTTAGGATCAAGCTTTAAATGATCAAACAATACCTCGCCCAGTTGCTTTGGCGATGCAATGTTAAAATTCACTCCTGCCAATTCATGAATGCGTTTTTCAAGTGTTCCAATTTCTTTTGCCAACTCAACCGAATATTCATTTAAAAATTGCGCATTCACGCGAATGCCTTCACGCTCCATTTCATTCAACACATTGATTAGTGGAATTTCTACTTCTTCAAATAATTTTTTTGCGTTGCGTTGCTCCAGTTGTGGTGCGAATAAATTGTGAAGTTGCAAGGTAATGTCGGCATCTTCGGCTGCATATTCTTTTATCTTTTCGAGTTCTACATTGCGCATGCTCAATTGGTTCTTGCCCTTTTTACCAATAAGTGTTTCTATCGAAACTGGTTCGTAGTTTAAATAATTGGTGGCTAAAAAATCCATTCCATGGCGTAAATCCGCATCAATTAAATAATGTGCCAACATGGTATCAAACCATTTTCCCCTGAGCTCAACTCCGTAGTTTTTAAGAATGCTTAAATCATATTTAATGTTCTGACCAATTTTGATGATGCTGTCATTTTCAAATACCACTTTAAACTCATTCATCATGGCTTGTGCTTCATCTCTATTTTCAGGAAATGGCACATAATAAGCTTCTCCTGTTTTGTATGAAAAAGACAACCCAACCACTTCGGCTGTTAGTTCATCTAGGCTCGTGGTTTCACTATCAAAACAAATGGCCGTTTGTTGCAGTAATTGCTCGAGAAGGCTTTTTCGCTTTTCCAAAGTATCAATTAAATGATACGAATGCGGGGTGTTTTCAATGGTGTTTTTAGGAATACTTGGTTCTTCTTCGGTTGCAACCTCTGCTTTAGTTGCTACACTTCCTTGGTTAAACAAATCAAATGCTCCTGAATTACTTCCAGCTGTTTTGCTTTCAATAACAGATTGGCCGGGCTCTTCGCCAAATAGGCGTTTGGCCATTGTTTTAAATTCAAGTTCTGCAAACAGCTTTTCGCATGCGTCTTTATCTGCTGGTTCTAATATGAGTTTGTCTTCTTCGAGTTCAATGGGTACCTGAATATCGATAGTAGCTAAGCGTTTGCTTAAAAAAGCCTGCTCGCGATTGTTTTCTACATTCTCTTTTTGTTTTCCTTTAAGCTCATGTGTGTGCTCGTATAACCCTTCCATGCTCCCATACTTCTGCACCAAGAGCTTTGCAGTTTTTTCACCAATACCGGGTATTCCCGGGATATTGTCAACAGCATCGCCCCACATTCCCAAAATATCAATTACTTGTTTTACATCGGTAATCTCCCATTTTTTTAACACTTCAGGCACTCCCATTATTTCATAATCGTTGCCCATACGTGCAGGTTTGTAGATAAAGATATGTTCGCTCACCAGTTGCCCAAAATCTTTATCGGGTGTCATCATGTACACATCAAAGTTTTGTTTTTCCGCTTTTTTGGCCAGTGTGCCAATAATATCATCGGCTTCGTATCCATCAAGTGTAAGTATTGGAATGCGCAAAGCTTCGGTTACCCGCATAATGTATGGAAGCGCTTTGGTAATATCTTCCGGTTGTTCTTCGCGGTGAGCTTTGTAATGTTCGTATTCTTCATGACGTGCAGTTGGTGCAGCCGTATCAAACGAAACACCGATATGCGTTGGTTTTTCCTTTTTTAAAATATCTAAAACCGTATTGGTGTATCCAAAAATTGCTGAGGTATTAAAGCCATAAGATGTAATGCGTGGATTTTGGCTAAAGGCAAAATATGCCCTATAAACCAAAGCCATACCATCTAATAAAAAAAGTTTTTTGCGAGTCATTTAGTAATTTGGAAAAGAAATCAAATATAATAATCAGTTGCAGGAGGAAACTAATTTGTGTAAAACTTATACCGCTTAAAGAGAACACATAGTCCAGAATTTTTTGTGGCTCCCGATAGCTACCTGGAAAACACCATCTAATCCCGATAACTAACGAGACAAGCGCATTGACCTATTTTGAAAATCAAAGTGGTCTTATCTTTTAGTCCAATTTTAGTTTATTTGTTCCTTATGAATAGGTACAAATCAAAACAATTGGTTGCATTTTTAAAGCGCATTACACCTAAAACAATTGGCGGTTTAAATAGAATCAAAATAATTTACAGGCCTTACATATGCCCGCTAAATGATATTTTATTGTATATCCCACCAAATGCTGCATTGTTTGATATTGGCTGTGGTAATGGCAGTTTTTTAGCGTTAACGGCTCATTTTAATAAAGTGCACAAACTTGGCGGTATTGAAATAGCGCAACAATTGGTAGATAACGCAAATAAACTCCTTCAAGAAGTTGCTCCATTTGCAAGTAGCGATATAAAAAAATTTGATGGGAAGATAGTGCCTGCTTTAAAAGGATACTCTCATGTGACATTAACGGATGTGTATCATCATGTTCCAGCATTACAACAAGTTGATTTTTTACAACAACTATTTACACAAATGGACTCTGGAACAGTTTTCATACTTAAAGATATTGATGCGAGTAAAAAACCTTGGATTTGGTTTAATAAACTGCACGACCTAGCCGCTGCAGGCGAAATTGGGAATGAAATTTCGTTGCAAAAAATGAGTACTTATTTGCAAAAAATTGGCTTTGTTATTGAATATAGCGATTACACTAGAATGCTCTGGTATCCGCATTACCTAATTGTGTGTAAAAGGCCTTAAGCATAAGACACAACCGATTGTCCCTTTACTTTGTATGATTTTTGAGCAAGGTGTAAGATTGGTTTATCGCTATCACTATCCGAATAAGCTGCAATAACCTCTGCATTGCTATTTACAATTTTTTTAAACTCAATCACCTTTTGTTGCCCTTTACAATTTTCTCCTTCTATAAAGTAAATGCCATTTCTTTGTGTTAAAATAGTTCCAATAAGTTTTACATTTTTAAACTTCTTAACTATAGGCTTCAGGTATAAAATAGGAGATGCCGTAATAATCACAATTTGGTGTTCTGTTCGATGAATGAGGTTTACCAATTCTTTATTAAAATGTTTTGGGTACTGATTTTCCCAGAATAGAGTTGCTGACTCTTCAATTGCTGATTCAGATTTAAAACTCAAAAAAAGTAGGTAAAGATTTTTAAATTGTTTGGTGGAAATAATACCAAATGCATAAAGAACAGCTCCCAACAACTGCATAGGAAAGAAAAAAAGTAATAATGGATTTTTTGAAACACAAAACAAATAAAAGTGTATCAAAGAGTCTCGAGTATAGAGTGTTTTATCAAAATCAAGTATGATGTATTTATTATCCATAAATAACCCAAATAGTATAGGATAGCCATAATAAAATAACTATTTGTAATGGTTTATCTTTTAATACTAAGGCTGTCGGGTCGCCTTCATCCTTATAAACATTGCTTTCCTGAATTTGAAAATACCTAAAAAATCCAGTTACAACAAAAACAACGGAATACTTCAAGTTATCATTATGAAAAGTATTTACCACCCGAAAGTCAAAACTGTAAAACAAATACGCAGTTAAACATGTAACGGCACAAATTATCATATAGGTATCTAACATTTTTATCGAATATCCATTTAAAACGCTTCTATGCATGCCTGATTGGTCTTTAAGTACAACCAGTTCGGATTTTCGTTTTGAGAACGCTAAATACAAAGCAAGAAAAAAAGTTGTTGCTAAAATCCAATCGGAAGGTGTTACATGTATTGCAGCGCAACCAACTAATACCCTAAGCACAAAGCCCATTGAAATGCTTATACAATCCACTATGCTTATTTTTTTAAGATAAAAAGAATAAGCAATATTAAGAACAAGATAACACCCGAGAAGTTGTAAAAGCGATATTGATAAATAACTCATTATTAATAATGAAACACTCAAAAGAAAAAGGCCAATCAAAAGAGCTCTTGTAATACCAATTTCGCCAGATGCGATTGGGCGAAGCTTCTTTACAGGGTGTAGCGCATCTTTATTTTTATCAACTATATCGTTGATAATATAAATAAATGAACTAGCGAAACTAAATGCCAAAATGGTTAAAAAAATACGAAGCCAATAGGTTGAATCTTGTAGTTGGGTAGAAAAAACAAGTGGCAAAAGAATAAATACATTTTTTATCCAATTGGTAATACGTATGAGTTTAAAATATTTACTTCGCATGTTTACTTTTCACAAATATAAGCGAAGGTATAATAAACCATGAATGAAAAAGATGAATCAATAACTCGAATTATAATGGCGACCGGGCTAATTTTTTTGCTTTTATGCATAATGCCTTTTATTGTTCAATCGCTTCTTTTTTTTATTCAAGTTGGCGTCACAAAGTATACTCTACCTGCTGTTTGTTTTGGATTAGGTATTTTTGCTATTGGTAATTTTATAATTTGGAAAATAAAATATTCTTATATTTTCTTATGGCTTACGTCTATTGTAGTTATTGTTTTTCTATCAACCTGGTTATGTATTTCTGTCTATGATTTTTCGTATGATGGCATGTGGTATCATCAAGATGCTGTTTTTCTTTTGGCTAAAGGTTGGAATCCTGCTCAACATATTTTATCAGAAAACGAAACCGCAAGAAGTGCGCTTTTTGTCAATCACTACCCTAAAGCGGTTTGGATATCGCAAGCTTGCTTCTATGCGGTAACTAACCTATTAGAATCGGCAAAGGTGGTTAACTGGTTTATTATGTATGCTACTTTTTGTTTATCAGTTATTGCCATCAAACATTTTTTACAAGCTAATTGGTTTCTATCAATTTTTATCGCGCTAATTATTACGCTTAATCCTGTAGTAGTGTGCCAACTATTTTCATTTTATGTTGACGGCATTGTTGCCAATGTATTGGCTTGTATTATTCTGCTTACTTTACTTTGGATTAAAGGGCTAATTACCACAAGGCTTTTCGCTTTCTGCATTATTGTTACTTCCATTTTTTGCATCAATATTAAGTTTACCACAATAATATATCTTGGTGTATTTGCTACTGGCTTTTTAATTTACACATATATTTTTAATCGTTCTATATGGCTTAGAATAGCTGGTGGCATAGCACTTACTTTTATACTGGGAACTCTCGCATTTGGTTACTCAACTTATTTACGAAACACCATTGAAAAAGGCCATCCATTTTACCCTATTATGGGTGAGAAGAATCTTGGAAAAGAAATTCAAAATGTTCCCTTACCAGCCAATTTTATTGATGTGAATCGATTTCAGCAATTTAATTTGGCAACTTTTGCAAAGCCAGTTTGGTCGAGAGCACCCTTAGAAAGCAGGCCTAAAGCCTTATTCACTTTTAATGGCATAAAAGAATATGATGAGTTTAGACGTGCAGATGCAGAAATGAGCGGATTTGGGCCATTGTTTGCTGAAGTTATTTTAGTTGTATTATTTGGACTAATTATGCTGTTAGTGATAAATAGAAAAGCATTTACCGTTCCGTTTATTATATTTTTCTTTACACTTATAATTTCAATAATAATCAACCCCTCATTTTGGTATGCCCGTTATGTTCCTCAACTATGGCTGCTTATTATTCTACTTGCTTTGTTTTTATATGTAAGTAAACCATCAAAAAAGCTTTCATTAGTTATACTAATTGGAATGCTTATAAATATTGGCCTTGTAATGCAGCAGAACTTTATTACTCATTTTAAAAAAACACACGACCTTAATGATGATCTTGTTCTTATTAAAGCACAAGAAGGAAAATGCATCCTTCATCCAGGATGGATGAGGTCTTTTAATGTGAAACTTGTTGAAAAAGAAATTCCTTACACAAAAGCAATAAATACATATTCCGCGGATTCGATTAAGTTGATTAGGAATATGGAGATAACAGGTGCATTTTATGTTATTTCTTCGGTCAAATAAATTTATCTCTTAAGCATTCAATGCCTCCCAATATTCAACCGCCCTGCGTGTGTGCGGAATTACAATGGTTCCGCCAACGATATTGGCAACAGCAAATATTTCAAACAGTTGTGGTGTGGTTACGCCTAATTCGTGGCATTTTCCTAAATGATATTTTACGCAATCATCGCAACGTAAAACCATGCTCGCAACCAAGCCAAGCATTTCTTTTGTTTGAGCAGAAAGCGCTCCTTCTTCGTAAGTATTGGTATCAAGGTTAAACAATCTTTTTAATACTAGGTTGTCGGCAGCCATCATTTTATCGTTCATGCGACTCCGGTAGTCGTTAAATTCGGTTACCAAATCAGTCATTTCTTGCCTTTTTAATTTTTACTTTTTTCAATTTAGGATTGCTACGTGTGTCAATAAATGTAAGCAGATAAACTTGCTTTAATGATTCATTTATCTCATAAATCAAAAGATTGTGCTTGGATATTATAACCTCAAACACATTTTGTTTTTTAGAAAAGCGAAATAAATATGGAGACCTTTCAAGTAGAGAGAGAATCTCATTGGTTTTTTCAAGAAAGTTAAAAATATCTGACTCATACCAATTATCATTTAGGTACTCAATAATCTTATCATAAACACGAGCTGACTCAGAAGACCAAATTATTTGGTAAGCCATTTTTTATATTTAGCCATTACTTGTTTAGTAGTTTTAATTTTACCTGCTTTTATGTCGCTTCGCCCTTTTAAAGCACTTTCTCGTTGTTCATCTGTAAGCTCATCCCAAAAATCCTCTTCCGAAGCAGATAATATTGCTTCGACTCTTTTTAGAAGAGTCTTATTTTTTGAACTTAAAACCTGTTGAGCAAGTTTTACTTTTAATTGATTTGACTGCATAATCAAATATACATTTAAACCAGTTTTTCGCAAAGTTGCTGAATCGCCTTTTTTACAGGCTCGCCTTTGTAAATGATATTGTAAACAGCCTCAGCAATTGGCATGTCTACGTGTAATTGTTCTTGGTTGAGTTCATACATACTTTTGGTAGCATAAAACCCTTCAGCCACCATGTTCATTTCCAATTGTGCCGACTTCACGGAATAGCCTTTACCAAGCATGTTTCCAAAAGTGCGGTTACGTGAATGTTGCGAATAAGCTGTAACCAATAAATCTCCTAAATAAGCTGAGTGGTTAATTTCGCGTGGATGTGCGTGTACCTTGTACAAAAAGGCTTCCATCTCGCGAATGGAATTACTGATTAAAACCGCTTGAAAATTATCGCCATAACCAATGCCATGGCAAATTCCACTTGCTACTGCATAAATATTTTTAAGTACAGCACCATACTCCGTTCCAGTAATATCATTTGAAATGATTGTTTTGATAAACCTGCATTGCAACATAGCTGCAAAGGCAACCGCTGCTTGCTCTGTTAACGAAGCAATAGTTAAATATGACAACTTCTCGGCTGCTACTTCTTCTGCATGGCAAGGACCACTAATTACCATCATCCTTTCATGAGGAATGTCAAAATCACTCATTAAGTAATCAGCTACAATTTGTTTGCTGTGCGGTAATAATCCCTTAATTGCAGATACAATCCACTTGCCTTGCAACGCAGTAGCATTAAGAGGTGATAATGCCTCTTTTAAAAACGCGGATGGAATAGCTAATACAATTAAGTCGGCATGAAGAACTGCATCCTGAATATTGCTCGTTACCTTTACAAGCTCTGGATGAATTTCAACAGAACTGATATAACGCGGGTTGTGTTTTTGTGTACGAATATAAGAAGCGGTTTCTTCATCGCGCACCCACCAAAACAACGATTCTATTGCCTCAGGATGGTTGCGCTTGTGTTCACTTACGATTTTGGTAAGGGCTGTACCCCAGCTACCTCCTCCCAACACTGCAATCTTTTTTATTGGTTGATCCATGAGGTAAAAATAGCATTTTCACTAAAAAAGCCTATTCCAAAAAAGAAATAGGCTCTTCAAGAAATATCCTTGCTTGGCTTATATTACCATGGCTACTAATACAAGCCATAAAACCAAACCAACCACACCCAAAATAACCCCTGCAATGGCCAACCCTCGATAATCTGATTTAATTCCAATGGCACTGAAAATAATTCCGAGTGTACAAAACAATATTGGGAAGAAGAAAAGCCCAACAAGCGAAAAAATAAATCCTGCAATTGCGAAACCATTCTGACTTTGAGTTTTAGACTTCTTTTGTTTCTTTTCAACTTGCTTTTCTTGCTTCGGTTTAGCTACTTCCTCCTTCCATATTTGTTCGTTTTCAATGGGAGCAGAAGGCCCGGCCGAAAGCTGTTCGGCAGGTAATGCAGCACTTGGGTTATTGTAATCTGCACTTGCTGTTGCCGTATCGAGTATTGGTGTTTCACTGGCTGTGGCAACTTCCTTTTGTTGCTTTGCAACTTTGGATTTTGTTGGCTTACTGGCTTGTGCCAATTGTTCTTCTTTGTCTACGCGTACTTTTTTACGAAAGGCAAAGCGTTTTTCGGAACAAGCACTTAATAATACTAATGATAAAAGGATTAGATACAGGTTTTTCATATGGTTAATTTTTTTGCATTATCTAACTCTTTCGTTAAAAATACAACTCTTGTCAACCACAATTAGATTTCGCTAGGCAACACGTTCTTTAGGCGATAAAAAGATCTGTTATCACTTCAAATTGTATTAGATGAGTTTCCGAATCGTTGTAATAGCTTTCCTACTCTGTCTTCGCCTCTTTGGCTTCAAACAGCTCTTCTTTCTTAACCTTTTGAAGTATTTGGCCGCTTTTAAGTGTACGCGAAACAGCGCTGTATGGACCTGATACAATTTCGACACCTTCTTCTACACCACTTATTTCAATATACTTATCATCTTGTACACCTGTTGAAACTCTTTGAATAGCCGATTTATTATCACTATCAACTACAAATACCACTTCAACTTCTTCAGTTAGACCCGTTATGGCTGAGTCCGGTTCTAACTCTTTCAAACTTCTTGTTGTAACTGCTTCAATCGGAACCGCCAATACATTGTTTTTGCGCTCTGTTTGAATCTCAACTGATGCGCTCATGCCCGGCCTAAAAACCGAACGTTTGCTTCCAAAAAGTTTAGCTAAATCTTCATATGAGCTTCTCAAAATTCGAATCTTTACCACAAAATTGGTTACCTGATCAGAAGTGGTGGCACTGCTAGTAGTAGCTGAGTTGGCTATTTCAGTAACCACACCAGTGAACTTCCTGTTATTATAAGCATCCACTTCAACCATGCACGTATCGCCAATACTTACCTTTACAATATCGTTCTCATTTACATCAACGCTAACTTCCATATCGTTTAAGTTGGCAATACGCATCATTTCGGTACCAGCCATTTGAGATGTTCCTACCACACGCTCCCCTTTTTCGACATTCAGTTTTGAAACAATGCCGCTCACAGGGGCAAATATTTCCGTACGTGTTAAGTTTTTACGTGCTTCTTTTAACCCCGCTTCCTGTGTTTTTACAGTGTATTGGGCTCCGATAATCGTTTGTTTCGAAGCCTCAACATCAGCCTTGGCAGTGAGGTATGCCGATTGTGATGCTTGAAACTCTTGATCTGATATTAACTGCTGTTGGTGCATTTTTTGGTTACGGGTGTATTGTTGTTCCACCTCGGTAAACTTTGCTTCGGCTTGTAACAACCGCGCTTTGGCGTTGGCCAAATTGGCTTTTGAATTGTTTAGTGCCGCCTCAGCACGATCCAATGCAGATTGGTACAACTCTGGATCAATGCGGGCTAATAACGTTCCAGCCCTAACCGAGTCGCCTTCTTTCACATACAAATCTGTTATCTCTCCAGATACGTCACTACTCATCTTAACCTCCACTTCGGGTTGAATTTTACCATTGGCCGAAACGGATTCGATAATGGTTTTTCGTTCAGCCTTTGCAATACTTACCTTAATGCCTTCAGTTTTGCCAATCACCCCTTTCTTTTTCCCTATTATTACAATAACAAACAATAGCAGCACAGCGCCTGCTAAATACCAAATTAAACGGTTCTTTGATTTTACTGCCTTCATGATTTTAGTATAGTGGTTTCCCTAAATAAAAGTCGAGTACTTTTTTACGCAGCATTAACTCATACTTGGATTGCAGCATTGTTGTTTGCGCCTGTAAAAACTGGTTTTTGGTTACGATAAAATCTGCTGTATTAATAGCACCTAAAGTAAATTGGTTTTGTGCCAACTCAAATGATTCGGCATTGGCTTCGTAATTGCGCATATTAGCTTCGTACCGTTTTTGTGCTGACTGGTAATCAAGGTAAGCCTGATTCACGTTTTTAAACACATCCAATTCGGCTTGTTTTTGGTTTAGCTCGTTGCTTATTTCATTAATCTTTGCTTTTTGAACATTGGTGTTTACTTGCCATCCATTAAAAATGGGAACACTCAATGTAAAGCCAAAGTTCTTTCCAATATTGCGGTTGAACTGTGTACTAAAAGGCACCACTTCCGATTGGCTATAAGTGGTTATGGGAATAAAATAGGGCGCAGGATTTCCAAATGCATCGATACCTACTGGGCGTAAGGTAATATTAGGGTCTCCCACGCCTTGTTGGTTTTGGGTAGTGTAAAATGAGTTGAGCCCACCACTTAAAGTTAGCCTTGGACTACGGCCTCCAGCCGCTACCGTATGGCCAATTGCTGCTGCTTCCCTGCGCTTTTGCGCTGCGCGTATTTCCGGACTCTGCGATTTAAAAGTATTGTAAATTTGGTTTGCAGCCGTTGCATCGGTTGTTAATTGCAACATCGATACACTATCAGGTGTGATAATTTTGTTGTTGGTATCTGGGTTGATATTCATCAATTGCCACAAGTTTAAATAGGCTTGGTCCAATTGTGTTTTAGCGGCAATCACCTGCGATTCCTCTGTAGCCATTTGTGCTTTAAGCTGTAAAAAACGCACCTTGTTAATCCCTCCCAATTCAAATAGTTTTTCTTGGCGTTTTACTTGCTCTGCTGTTCCAGTTAATTGAAACACACGCGAGCTCAAAACTTCTGTATTTAACAATACTTGCAAATAGGCATTCGACACCGATAAAGCGATGTTGTTTTTGGTGGCTTCTAAATCAGCCTCCGTAGCTTGTGCATTAAACGATTGTTGCCTGATGGTATTAATGTTTTGAAAACCATTAAACAACACTACCGAACTGTTAATACCGAATGTGTTATTTCTAAATGTAGCATCGCGGGTGGTGGTATTGGTAACAGGATTAATGGCAAAACCAATATTGTAGTTATTGGTAAGCTGGCCATTTAAATTGGGCAATAAATTAAGCTTGCTTTGAAGCACATCTGCTTTGGCGCTCTGCTGGTTTAACGCGCGCTGCTTTATAGTAATATTGTTTGTAAAAGCAGTTTCAATACATTGCTGCAACGAATAGGTTTGTTGCGCACTTGCTCCCCAAGTAATCAAGCTTGCCAAAGCAATAATCAGATATTTACATTGCATGTTTGCTAAAAGTACTGTTAATTGAACCCTGTTAAAGGCAAACAAAAGTAATGTTTAAACACACAATCCCAACCTTTCTTCGGGTTCTGTTTCCAACGCTTACATGGAGGGTCAAAACACAGGACCAAGCGGTGTTTTTAACATTTGATGATGGCCCACACCCCCAAATTACGCACTGGGTTTTGCAACAACTTAAACGATACCAAGCCAAAGCAACTTTTTTTTGTGTTGGCGAAAATGCACAAAAATACCCCGAACTTCTTTCGGCAATCACTGCTAATGGGCACCGTTTGGGTAACCACACCATGAACCACCTGAGTGGTTGGAGTACACCAAACCATTACTATTATCAAAATATTCAAGCATGCGAAAAAGTGGTTGCCTCCAATCTGTTTAGGCCACCTTACGGACGCATTACACTTAACCAAATACGCAACCTTAAACGTATGGGATACCAAATAATAATGTGGGATATACTCACACGTGATTATGATGCGAACCTACCTATTCAACAAACCTTTACCCAGTGCATGCGGCATATTAAGCCTGGTTCGGTTGTGGTTTTTCACGACAGCGAAAAAGCACAGAACCAACTTTACCAATTGTTACCCCTGTTTTTGCAACATCTATCACAACAAGGCTACCAATTTGCCCCTTTGCCCAATGCTTAGTACCATTACCACCATATTGCTTATTGCCTACATTGCCATACAATGCTGCTGCTTGCTTGCGTTGGTATTAAGTACCCCCGACCAAACCCAGCCCGTTCCTGAAAAAGAATTGCCCCATGTAAGTATCCTAATTGCTGCACGCAACGAAGAGCGCAATATTGCCAAAAGCCTCAAAGCCATTCATCAATTGTATTACCCAACGCACCTACTTGATGTATGGATTGGAAATGATGCATCAGAAGACAAAACAGCCGACATCATTCAAAAATTCATTGCAGATAAGCCACATATGCACTTGCTTAACATTACCCAGCATGTTGGCAACGCAAAGGGCAAAGCCAATGTTTTGGCCCAACTTGCTGCACAAGCACAAGGCGAAATTTTGTTTATCACTGATGCCGATATCACCGTTAACCGCAATTGGATTTCGTCTATTGTTCCCTATTTCGCTGATAAAACAATGGGATTGGTTTCGGGCACTACCGTGGTTAAAGACAAAGGGTATATGGGCCGAATGCAAGAAGTAGACTGGCTGTATTTTATGGGCATGCTTAAAGCGTTTGCAAACTTAGGCATCAAGTGCACAGCAGTAGGAAATAATATGGCTGTGCGTAAAACTGCCTACTTGCAAACTGGAGGGTACGAACACCTTCCATTTTCCATCACCGAAGATTATACCTTGTACAAAGAAGTGCGCAAACACAAATGGCAAACTGCCAATATTTTAAATGCTCCATCTCTTAACCGGTCGGCAGCCGTATGCACCTTTGCAACATTATTACAACAGCGAAAACGATGGCTTACCGGAGCCAAACAATTACCCTGGTATTGGTGGTTGGTATTTGGTTTGTTCGGTTTGTTTTGGCCAGCTTTGTTGCTATTGGCTTATTACAATCCTGTTGGTGCAGCAATTATTTATGGGTTTAAACTTAGTTTGCAAACCGCCACCATTGTATGGTTGCAACACCGACTTCAAATTAAAAAAAACATCGATTACCTATTGGGTTTCGAGTACTACTCTGCATTGGTATCACTGGCAACACAAATTTTCTTTTTGCTCCCCATCCGCGTTCAGTGGAAAAAACGCAGTTATCCAAGCATAGGTTGATTCAATTATTTTGGGCGCCCACCAGCGATGCTGTTACCGAACTGTTCTTGTTTTGCCGAACTTAAGTGGAGCACGGCTTGCCTTCGCGTAGCTTAAGCGAAGCAAGGTGCTCTTTCTGTCGCGCTGCAAGAGGATGCCGCTGCCACCCCTGGCACAAGTGCCACGTTTACCTTTACGTATTGTTCCTATCCGATTTTATCCGTTTAACTTCGCTTAATTTCAAACTTCTTTTGGATTTTATTGTTTTGTGTCGTATTTCTGAAGTGGCTAAAAAAAGAAACTCTCTACTATCAATGTCATATTCCCCTGTGTGTTGCATGAAAGTCCTGTTCGTTAATCCTTATGTTACGACAGGACTTTTCATTTTTACATCCTTACACTAGAACCAAAAAAAGGATACATTGTCATTTTTTTGCTTGCAACATTTATTGAGCAACAGTTGTTATATTTGGTATAGGCTTTATTTAACAAACACCACCAACCAAAACAACCTACCATGCACAAACCATTTTTGTTTTTATTGATGCTTTGCTTTGCAATAACAAATGCTCAAACCAAAACCACTAAACCATCTAAACCCAATATCCTCCTCATTTGCACGGATGATGTAGGAATGTGGAACGTAGGCGCCTATAGCCACGGAATGATGGTGCCCACTCCCAATATTGACCGACTTGCCAAAGAGGGCATGTTGTTCACCGACCATTATTCTGCTCCAACCTGCACTCCCGGACGCGCTATGATTATAACCGGACAATTACCCATTCGCACCGGATTAACCACTGTAGGTATGGCAGGCTCTCCAGTTGGTTTAAGCCAAAAAGACCCAACACTTGCCGAAGTACTTAAACCATTGGGTTACCGCACTGCACAGTTCGGAAAAAACCATTTAGGCGACCGCAATGAGCACCTTCCAACAGTGCATGGCTTTGACGAATTTTATGGAAACTTATACCACTTAAATACAGAAGAAGAACCATTTCTTGCTGCTTGGCCTACTGATTCAGGTTTTAACCAACGATACAAACCCAGAGGTGTGCTCGATTGCAAAGCATCTACCAAAGATGATCCAACCATTGATGGTCGTTTTGGTAAAGTAGGAAAACAAACCATTAAAGATACCGGACCACTAGACCCCAAACGCATGGAAACGGTAGACGATGAATTTAACGCTAGAGCGATGGATTTTATGGAACAGGCAGTAAAAGCCGGAGAACCTTTTTTTGTATGGCATAACCCAACGCGCATGCATATTTACACGCACCTCAGACCCGAACGCAAAAACCTTGCAACACCCTATTCTTCTGAGTTTGATGTGTATGGAAGTGGCATGATGGAATTGGATATGCTGGTTGGTGCCATGCTCAAAAAACTTGATGATTTGGGGGTTGCAGAAAACACCATTGTTATTTTCACAACGGATAACGGCCCTATGTCTGATTGGTTTCCTGATGGAGGAACTTCTCCGTTTAGAGGTGAAAAAGCAACAACTTGGGAGGGTGGCGTACGTGTACCATTGCTTATTCGCTGGCCTGCACAAATTAGAGCAGGAAGTGTTTCAAATGGAATTCAAGACCAAACAGATTTGTTTACAACACTCGCTGCCGCAGCTGGTGCCGACCAAATTCACGACAAATTAAAACAAAGCCACAAAGTGTATATTGATGGGATTAACAACCTCAATCACTGGACAGGCAAAAGTCCTTCTAATCGTAATTTTATCATTTATTACAACGAAAAACAACTGACCGCTGTGCGTATTGGAAACTGGAAATCGCATATGATGCAACGTGATGGTTTTTTTGATTACAACAAACCAAGTGCTTTGATTTTTAACCTGCGCACAGATCCGTTTGAACGACATGATGAATGGAAATCCCGTGATATAGCCATGAAACTCGGTGTAGCATGGGGAGGGCAAATACAAGATGTATTGCGTGAACATTACAAATCACTTATAGATTTTCCACCAAGGCAAGAAGGTGGCACGCTTCGTATGGGTGAGAAATAGCGCTATCTGGCTCGAGCATTAAACAAGTTAACCACGAAAGAATAAATCCGATTACCGAAACACACCTTAAGCTTATGAATAAAAAAACAATTGCTATTACCGGAAGCCAATCTGGAATGGGCCTGGCTTTTCGAAACTCGCTTGAAGAGTTGGGAAATACCGTTATTGGCATTGACCTGCCAGGAAAAGGAGCCGAAGTAGAAGGCGACTTAACACAGCATGATGAAAGAATGCATGTGGTTGGCTTGGTTAAAGAACAATGCAATGGTTCACTTGATGGTATTATTGCCAATGCCGGAATAGACAATACCAATGTCCCCTTGGTGTTTCAATTAAACTATTTTGGTGTGATTGAATTGTTACAAGGCTTACAAGAAGTACTTGCTGCCAATGGTAATTCACGTGTGGTAATTACTGCATCCAATTCTGTAGTGATTACACCTGGCATTCCCGAATTACCTGCCAACGAATTGTTGAATAACAACATAGATGCTGCTATCGCAGCATTGGGCGAAGCACACCATATGGCATACCAAGTGAGTAAACTTGCAGTATTACGTTGGATGCGAAACAAAGCACATACGCATGAATGGGCAGGATCGGGAATTACAATGAATGCAGTATCACCTGGTGCTGTGCTTACCCCACTATTGGAAAAAGATTTAGCCGACCCACATAAAGGTCCTTTTATTCGAAAGCTTCCTCAACCTTTGGGCTCATTTGCCAAACCAAATGATATTACTGGATTGGTAACATTTATGGTAAGTGATGCTGCCAAATTTATTATTGGCCAAAACATCATTATTGATGGTGGAATGGAATCAGCATGGCGCCAAAAAGATAGCCCTGCTTTATGGAATATTGCACAAGATGACTTCATGAATTTGATTATGAAATAAAATGTTCGTGCTTAGCATTATCAGATTGCCAGCAATTACTTTTACGGGGGGGAAAACAAACCGTCCAACACGATGATAGTATAAAAAGCCCTAAAAAAGCCCGATTTTAAAGGGAATGAGGCCAAAAAAAGGGCCTAAATGCATATTGGTACGAAATGTCCGTTAGTTTAATTTTGGTTGAATTTGAGTTGAATTATGCCAGTTAGTAAGTGAAATAACCTAAAACCAAATAAAAACAGCCCTGTACGGGCTTTTTTTATGCTCTAAAAACACCAATAACCGGGTGCCATAAAAGACAAAAATAGACGGACAAGTTGATTTAGGCCGAGCATTAGACCGAGTATTAGACCGAGTTTTTTTATGTAAAAAACAAGTTTTAAATAGTATAAATTACCTTTTTTAGGCGTAAAAAATAGCTTTAAAAGCCGTTTCGAGGGGTGGTATTCCCAACCCTTGAAAACACAAGCCACTAGAAAACACAAGGGCTTACAGGTGTATTGTGGCGAAAAGTGGCGAAAAAATGTTGTATGAATACGGACAAGTTACTTGTTTCGCTCTACCCGAACTACGTTAAAGAGCTGCCAAACGTCTTTGAGATTCATATGAATATCGTCATATTGAGAATTAAGCGAATGTGCGATAATATCACCAGTAACCGGATTGTGTTGGGTTATTTTTTTGATTAAAATGCCATCTGTATTATGCACAATTACAAAATCCCAACGGTTTAAATGGAGTTTATTTTGCCAATGAATCTTGCTAACTTCTCTTCCCAAAACAATATCACCGGGTAAATAACTATTAATAGAACCGTCATTCATTGAATCTCCCCTCACTTCGAATGCCACATACCTTCCCTTGTACTCTTTATCTACAGAGAACGGCATGGTTGGTAACTGTTCATAAAAAACAGGATCAGAATACCCTGATAAGTAACCAGCATATGCGTAGCTAGATACAATCGGCACATTCATTACGCTAGATTTGTTATAAACGGTTGCCTCCTCTTCTACTAGATAACTATCAGAGTTAAGCATAGAACCATTGCCAGTCAACAGCCAATGGATACTTATGGATTCAAACTTGTTTGAAATATCGAGCAAAATATCTATCGAAGGTTTATTGTTTTCGTCCTTTAATCGCTGAATTTTTTGGGACGAAGTATAGCCAAGCCCATTTAAAGCAAACTCGTTTGCATTTTTATAGCCGTAATATTCAGCTATTTGCATAATTCTTTCAAAGAAAGTTGAATTTTGTTTCATTCTCGTTTGAATTATTCAAACACGTTTGTATGTTTGTACAAGATTTAAGGTACAAAGGTTATGCAATTGGAACATATAAAACAAGAGTTGGGATACGGTGATCAGATTTTTATTGCTAAAAGTACTGGTTACAGTGTAGAGACAGTCAAAAAAGTTTTGAGAGGTGAAAGGATAAATGATAAGATTTTAAAGGCGGCTGAAATGTTGATTGATGGCAAAAAGTCGCTTCATGAGCAAATTTCAATTATGGCTGGCTTATGATTACTCCCTACGAAACATATCAAAACGCGATTGGTGTCAAAATCAGCTTTATTATAGCAAAAGAAGATTCTGACAAGCCGAGGTTTACTCCACATGACAGTAGTTTACAACTTCTTACATATAGAGCTTACGAGTGGAGAAGCCTAAAACATGAAGGTTTTAAACTTAGACCTGGATTAGGCAAGGGTAATGAGGTATTAATAAGTTGGAAGTATATAGAGCAAAGGGAGCCTACATGGGCTGAGTTATTAATAACCAAGTTTGGTAACCCAAAAGTTGAGCATAACCCGCTTGAGGAGCATTTTTCGATTGATGGGAAAGCCACAGCTTTTTACCTTGGTTACCCGCTAAAGGATGGAAGTTTTTTGACTCCCGAAGAGCAATTTCAAGCTGTAATTAATGCATCAACCCTTCAGGCATTTGCCAAACTTAAAGCTGCACGTGAGAGCATGCACAAGCGCATGGGTAACAGCAGCAGAGGATTATGGCCCGGCCTTATGAATGATTTGAATGGCTTTAGAGAGGTATTAAAGCTGCGTTTTTCAGGCAATACCCACACATTGCCAACCAGCGAACGCAGGATACGCGAGGATTTGAAGGGATTTGCCCAACTAAGCTATGAGTATTATGTAGATGGGCGTAAGCGAAATACCAGTGCGGCAAAGGTTGCCACCAATAAGCAACAGGCGTTCATTGAGGCCCTACTTCGCAAAAACAATAACTACAATAACGAGCAGGTTGCCGAGTTTTATAATATAGCTGCTCAAACAATGGGCTGGAAAGCCATTGATGCAAGTACAGTTGCCAATTACCGCAAAGAGCTTGGATTATGGGTAACAAGTGGTAACAGCGGTACTACGGACTTCCGCAATAACATAAGCATGCAGAACAAGCGCAGCGCACCATCAGTTAGCATGGTGTACTGGACTGTGGATGGTTGGGATGCGGAGTTGCTTTACCAACGCAAAGAAACCAATAAAAATGGGCATGAAATTACTACTTACCACAATAGGCTAACGGTAGTAATAGTTCTTGATCCGGTTGCAGGTATAAAATACCCAATCGGTTATGCAATAGGAACCCACGAAACTCCTGAATTGATAGCTGAGGCACTTCGCAATGCAGCCAACCATACCGCTGAGTTATTCGGATCACGCCACAAAGTGCATCAGCTTCAAAGCGATAGGTACGGAATTAAGAAAATGGCTCCAGTATATGAAGGTGTATCTGCATACTACACACCAGCTCAGGCACACAATGCTAAAGCAAAAGTAATAGAGCCTTACTTCAGCTACCTTAACAAGCAGTGTCAAAAATACTTCCCAAACAATTGGAGTGGTTTCGGGGTAACGGCTCGCAAAGAGAACCAACCCAACGCTGATTATACCCAAATGATCCGCCACAGCTTGCCTGATGAAGCAGGTTGCCGCGCACAAATAGAACGCCTGATACAGATGGAGCGTGACGCTAAGGTTGAAGAGTATATGGAACGCTGGAATATGCTACCTGAAGAGGATAAGCTGCCAATGAGCGACACTGAATACCTAATGCTATTCGGTCAAACACACACGCACACCAATAGGTTGCAAGGTGAAGGATTTACCCCAACATTACTTGGAGAGACACTGGTATTTGACACGTTCGATGCTCGGTTCCGCGAATTGCGCTACATGGATTGGGCCGTTAAGTTCGACCCATCCGATTTAAGCAAAGTACTAGTGCTGAACGCTAAATGTGATGGTAACCGCAAGGTTACTGAGATACTCGGAACGCACAGATTCATACTTGAGCAAAAGTATGTGCAACCAATGGCCCTGTATGATCGACAAGATGGTGATGCTGAGAAGTTAGCAGAGGTTAAGTCTTTCAACAAACAATTAGAGGCTAGTGTGATGGATAGAATGCAGCATACACAGCAGTTGCTCGATGAAACCTTTGCCGAATATCCTGCACTAAACGACACCCTTACGAAAATGGTCCTAACCAACAGTGCTGGACAGCACAAGGATCAAAGAAATGAGACCAGGGCAGTTAAAGCTAAAAAACAACGCATTGAATTACCGCCTGTAGCCCCTAAGAACTACGAGATAGTGGATGAAGATATCCGAAACAATTATTAATCAATCAAACCAACAACCAACTATGAACAAGAATGCATTTTTAAGACACATTGAAGCCCAAACGCGGTTTCACACAGTATTTCAAATAGCTGACCGTTGCGGAATAACTGTGCCGCAATTAGTAGATGTAACCCGTGGTGCTGCTACTCCTGAGCTTGAACTTAAAGTGGCTAAGGCTCTCAATTACCGGGATGTGAATTGGAACGTAGTGCGTACCACAACCAATTACAAGATTGTGCAAACCGTATTTGAGGATGCCAAATCTGAAGGTATGTGGTTTTGTATTTCAAACCCTGCTGGATCAGGTAAAACAGAGGCTTTAGAAGATTTGTACAGCAATGATACCACAGGATCGGTTAAGATGTTAACTGCGGAGGAGTGGCAAGATGGCGACCCGCTTGTAGTTATCAATGGGGCTGCGGGATATGCTGTTATTGATGCAACCAAAAGGCTTGTTAAGTATGTAGCCGTTGAGGAGCGCGAAGATTTTGTTATCCTAAAAGTTGCTAAAGATGTGGGCGGTGAATACGTCCCACTCACAGCGGGAACCAACCAAGAGTTGGCTAGGTTTATTTCTTACATGAACAAACGCAAAATACCCGGTATTAAAACAGCTTACATAAGCCAACAGGCCGATTTGATTAAGTTGGTAGCTTCAGTTCAATATGCAGGTACCTTAATTGTGGATGATGTAAAGGCAGCCGTTGAATTGGCAATTACCAATCATTTAAAAAACATTGCGCAATTCACTGACCCAAGGCGTAGGCTCAATATTAACCTTTTGCGAGACGCAATTGAGGCTGTGGAATTGCTTGAGGAAGGTTCGACCCAAATTGGCTCATTATCGGTTAAGCCTACAGGCGGTACTTCAGTTAATGTTGCTTTAGATTATAATCCAGTATCGGGCCACTACGCAGTAGACCCTGATTGGCCACTTGACACAACCATTACTTATATACCAGTATAATGGAGTACGGGATAAATTTTAAAGCTTTTGTAACTCAATACTTGCCTGCAATTATGCGCAAGCCTAAGCGTATTGAATTGCATGACTCGTTCCTTGAGCCTATGAAGGAGCTGCACGATAAGTTTTTGCAGCAGCGCGAGCGAATTGACTATGACCTAAAATACACCTCTGAAACGATTTGTGTTGAAGCGAAGCTCAATGAGCTTTTTGACCCGATTTTGAAACGCATTTATATAATCACCAATGATGATCAAATAGATGCTACTTACATATATGGCCGCGCTGAAGTAATACAAGATGGTGAGATTGAGTGGTTGTATGGCCGATCAGAAACCGTTCCGGCTAATGATGTGGTGTTCGAGTTTGGCAGGGATGAGCAGCAGGTAGTCAATGATTTTACAGTATACGTTCCTGCTGCTGTTTTTGCGGCAAAATTGCCTCAGCTAATTTTTGAAATCAATAAATACAAGGCCGCGGGCCTCAACTATAACATTATACAGATATGAACTTAATACAATTTTTTACAGGCGGACACCGTGCAAGTTGGCGCGATTTAGAATTTGTTCAAGCAGCTTTCCGAGTATGCATGGAAGCCTTGGGCAATAGCCTTGGCTCTAACTTTATTTTAACGGGATGCAATATCACCGAGGCAGGTGGTAATACCACTGTGAGCGAAGGTTGGGTAGTGATTAATGGCGAAATATGCTACTTCGCTGGCGAAACATTCACTACTGGGCTTCAGGCCCTAAAATCTTTTGGTGTTCTTCAAACCAATGGCACACCACAAGTAGTGTATAAAGACACATCGGTTAAAGATGTATACAAGATTCGTAACGCAGTACTTACGAATGTGGTTTCAGGTGGAAATTTCAATTATTTTAATGCACGAAGGTTTAATAGAACTGATTGGCGTATTGTGCCAGCTAATTCAACCACTGAAGCAGATAGGTTTACCGCTGATTGTAGGTCGAACCTAAATCCGCTACAGTACCGAAAAGGTATTGACGGAACGCTTATGATTCGCGGCTCATTTACCTGTGCTGAAGTTGCCACAAGCCAGTTGAGTATTAATGTGTTTACGCTGCCTGAGCAATTCAGACCGTCAATGAGTTACACGGTTGATGCAATTAGCTTAACCACAGGAGCGAGAGTGAATGGATCAAGAGTTGTTGTTGAAACTAGTGGGTTGGTATCTATTGTGTTTGACAGTCCTGGTTCGAATAATCACTCCTATGCATTGAGCAACAACCTCAATGTGATACTTCCGTTGTAATATCAAGTCAGAGGCATGGCCTCTGCGTCATATAGTTGTCTCACGACTATACACAAAAGGTGAATGCACACCAACCACAGAGGCAATACCTTGCCTTGACAGGTGTGCATTCACCTTTTCGTTTTGAGACACTTCAAATTTATAATATATGACAACACAAACACAAATGAAAACGCCCATAAGCTACTATGGCGGTAAACA